>NZ_JBVISM010000020.1:2284-94439 GCF_055575515.1 Streptomyces sp. NPDC034086
GTACGCACGTCCCCGGACGGCTTCCCGCCCGGCTTCGCGTCCTTCCCGGCGTCCGCCGAAGCGGAACCCGGCTTCACCGCACGGAACACGGCCGTACGCTCGCTGTCCGCGTCCTTGCCGCCCTCGGCGTCCTCCGCGTCGGCGGCCGGCTTCACCACACCGAACGCGGTGGTACGCACGTCCCCGGACGGCTTCCCGCCCGGCTTCGCGTCCTTCCCGGCGTCCGCCGAAGCGGAACCCGGCTTCACCGCACGGAACACGGCCGTGCGCTCGCCATCCGCGTCCTTGCCGCCCTCGGCGTCCTCCGCGTCGGCAGCCGGCTTCACCACACCGAACGCGGTGGTACGCACCTCCCCGGACAGCTTCCCGCCCGGCTTCGCATCCTTCCCGGCGTCCGCCGAAGCGGAACCCGGCTTCACCGCACGGAACACGGCCGTGCGCTCGCTGTCGTCGGCGGACGTACGCGGGTCCGGGGACGGCTTCTGCGCCTCCGGTCCGGCCGGCTCGCCGGACCCGGAACCGGCCTCACCCGACGGCTTCTCCGCACGCGGGCCACCCTCCGCCTGAGCGGAAGCGGAAGTCGAAGCGGAAGCCGAAGCGGAACGCGGCTTCACGGGCGCCGGGCGGGATTCGTCCGCCGGCTGCCCGGCCTCCGCGTCCGCGTCGGCCTCCGCGTCGTCGTCCGCGTCGGCCTGCGCGGAACCGGGCTCACGGGGCGCGGCCTGGCGGACCACGCCCGCCGCCGGGGTCTTCGGGTCCACCCGTCCCGGGGACGGCCGCGAGGGGGCGGGGGCCTCGTCCTCCGCGTCGCCGTCCTCCGCCCGCCCGTCCGGCCCGGCCGCGGCGACCCGGGCCGCCGCGGCCTTCTTCAGCGGGTCTCGCGGCTGGAAGACCGACAGCCTCGGGTCCTGCTCCCCGGACGCTCCTTCATCTACCGACTTGTCGGGGGACTCGCCCGCCACCGTTCCTCCTCGATCGCTGTCCGGTCACTGTCCGAACCGTCTAACAGTGTCCCGTCTAGGGGGCATCGCCCAACCGCTAGACGAGAACGACATAGCTACTGGTTCCCGCCCAAAGCATCCAGGCGCTCTCGACAGATGAATGTGAGAGGCGTCACCCTGTCACTCATCCACGCGGGGAGGCATGGATGGGCAGGAGCCGCAGAACAATTCCGGAGGAGCTTCTGCTGCTCGCTTTGGACCCGGCCACGGGTACCACGGCGCAGCCGCAGTCGCTCGACCTCGGCCTGGCCGGGGCACAGCTAGTGGAGCTGGCTCTGGCAGGACGGATAGCCCCTGACGGGGATCGTATCGCCGTGGTGATGCCACGGCCGACAGGAGATCCGACTCTGGACTCCGCACTGGAACTGCTGCGCAGGCGCGGCAGCCCGGTACGGGCCGTCCACTGGATCGGCGGACCCCGGCTGGGGCTCCGCCAGATTTACCTCGCGCACCTGGAGCGCTGCGGCATGGTCCATGCCGTCGCGGGACAGATGTGCGGGGTGCTGCCGACGACTCGCTACCAGGCGACCGACACGGCGATCAGCCGGGAGATCCGCAACCGGCTCGACAGTGCGATCCGCACCGGCGTACCGCCGGACCCGCGGACCGCGGCGCTCGCCGCACTGGCCCACGCGGTCGGACTCGGCAAGCACCTGTACCCCGGCAACGAGGGGCGGTCGTCCAGGTCCCGGCTGCGGGACCTGATCCGGCACGACCCGATGGGCGGTCTCGTCGCGCACGCGGTGATGGACGTCCAGAACGGTGTGGCCGCACAGCCGCGCCGTGACCGCGCCGTACAGCCGCAGGCGCAGCCGCAGCCGGCCGTCCGGGCCACGGCGACCGGCGGTGTTCCGCTGCAGCCGCGGCGGACGGGTGCGATGGCCCGCGTGGCCGCGCACTGAGCACGGCCACCGGCGGGACCCGGACCACCCGCACCACCGAACCACCCGAACCACCGCACCACCCGCATGACGGACACACCCGCACCACCCGAACCACCCGCGACACCCCTTGATCCGCCAGCGGGGCTCAGATCCACCGGTTCAACGATCCACCGATCCACCGACACCGCGGCCGGAGGTCCCCCAAGACCCGGTCCCGGAGCCGCCCGCGCGGGGTGGCGAGGCCGACGAGACGGCTTCGCCACCCCGCGTGCCGCTTTCCCGCGTTCCCCAGCGCCGTCGCACCCTTCGGTGGCAGTCTGCTGAACACCAGACACTCAGCGAGACAGCGACAGAAGAAGGCGGAGGTGCCGTCCACGTGGCGTCCAATGTCAATCCCACCGTCCGACGCCGCCGACTGGGCATGGAGTTGCGCAAGCTCCGCGAGGACAAGGGCATGACGGCCGAGCAGGTCGCCGAGCGCCTCCTCGTCTCCCAGTCCAAGATCAGCCGTCTGGAGAACGGCCGCCGCTCCATCAGCCAGCGCGACGTCCGCGACCTGTGCGAGGTCTACGAGGTCGAGGACCCCCGCCTGGTGGACTCCCTCATGCAGATGGCCAAGGACTCCCGCCAGCAGGGCTGGTGGCACGCCTTCGGCGACATCCCGTACAGCGTGTACATCGGCCTGGAGACGGACGCGGCCAGCCTGCGGACCTACGAGCCGCAGATGGTCCCCGGCCTGCTCCAGACGCCCGAGTACGCCCAGGCTCTGATCCGCGGCGCGCTGCCCGAGACGGCCCCCGCCGATGTGGAGAAGCGCGTCCAGGTGCGCATGCACCGCCAGAAACGGTTGTCCGAGACGGAGAACAACAATCCCGACGTGGGCCCGCTGCGCCTGTGGGCGGTGATCGACGAGGCGGCGCTGCGCCGGCACGTGGGCGATCCGCAGTTGATGGTCCGGCAGCTGGAGTACTTGATAGAGCAGTCCCAGCAGCCGTACATCACGGTGCAGGTGATGCCCTTCACGATGGGCGCCCATCCCGGGGTGAACGGTCAGTACGCGATTCTGGAATTCCCGGACGCCTCGGACTCGACGGTCGTCTACATCGAGGGCGTCACGAGCGATCTGTACCTGGAGAAGGCCAACGACGTCCAGAAATACAGCGTGATGTACGAGCACCTTCGGGCCCAGGCCCTGAACGTCGACCAGACCAGGCAGTTCATCTCCGGGATCATCGAAGAGTACGCGGCCAAGACGAACTGAACGCGAACCCCGCAAAACGATGGCAAGCGTCAGGAAGTGACAGCAAGCGGCGGGAAGCGGGCGGAAGTCGACGGAAGCGGCGAGGGGGCCAGCACGGTACACCGTCGGTCCCCGGCCACAGAAGGCCTGAATGGAATATGCCACCCGGTCGAGTGAATGCCTCCTTCGGCCATCGAGAGCTGCCGGTAGCGTCGATCACGTCGGCCGGGGAAATCCCCGGCCGGCACGCAACCGGAACTACTCGCTGAACCGGAGAAGAAACATGGCTATTCGTCAGGGCGGTACGGAAAACTGGACCAAGTCCTCCTACTCCGGCGGGAACGGGGCCTGCGTCGAGGTCAAGTCGCCCGTCAGCAACGCCGTCGCCGTCCGCGACTCGAAGGTGCAGGACGGTCCGTCCCTCACCTTCGCGCCGGGTTCCTGGACCTCCTTCGTCACCGGCGTGGTCGGCGGCGGCCCCGGGCGACTCGCCTGAACGTCTCCACCCCCCACACCGCACAGCGCACACCCGTACGGAGCCCTCTCGACCGGCCCGCCGTCCTGGCCGAGGGGGCTCGGCCGTGCCCGGCACCTCCCCTCCCGGGTCCCCCGCCCCCGCCCCCCGCAGGCCCCCGCCCGGGCGTCTCAGCGCAGCTGGTCGACGTACCGGTCGGTCCCCGGCACGGTCGGGACGAACGGCGCCACCAGCTCCACCCGGCCCAGCCCCGACTCCGCGACCTCCGCGTCCAGCCCCCGGAAGCGGTCCCAGCAGGTGCGCGGGTCGGCCTCCAGGAACCAGAGCAGCGTGAGCCGGGTGCCGACCCCCTCGACCTGCTTGACGTACGTCATCCGGTCGCCGGGCAGCGGTGTCGGCCCGAAGAGGGTGACCATCGCCGCGGGTGAGCCGTGCAGCCGCCGCGGCAGGGTCCGGGAACACAGCCACTCCCGCAGTTCCTCCCGCCGTCCGGGACCGTCGGTGTCGACGACCTGGAGGACGAGCCCGGCGTACGGGTGGTCGAGGGCGTGGAAGTCCCGGGGGCCGGCGGCGCCGTCGCGGTAGACGGTGGCCTCGTGGTCCTGGAAGGCCGTGAAGACGTGGGTGCGTTCCTGGTGGACGCGCCCGTCGCGGTTCAGCCGCTTGTTGATGCCGACGGTCCACTTCATGTGCTCGTCGTAGCGGCCCTCGGTCACCCAGTACGTCGAGAGGTAGCAGCCGGCGGTCACCGGCCGGGCGACGGCCGACTTCTCCGGGTACCGCAGCTCCTGGAGCTCGCGGGTGGCCACCCAGCGGCGGCCGGCATACATCCAGGGCATGGCCATGGCGCCGGCGTAGTAGTGGTCGTCCTCGTACCAGCGGTTGTACGCGTACTCGTGCCCCGGGTGCGGTTCCACCATGGTGATCAGGGCGTGGCCGGGCCGGACCCCGTACGGGCCGACGGCCGCGAGCTCGGCGTAGTCCCCGGCCCGGGTGTCCTCTCGTTCCCGTTCGTCTCTCGTCATGCCACCGGTGTATCTGATGCTACGTCAGTTGGGGAGAGGGCAACCGGTGTTCGCCCTTCGGAAAGGTAGGTGCTCCCTGCACCTTCCGGCGTTAGGCTGCCGCCACCCGCCACCGAAGGAGCCGCCCCCATGCGCCCGAGCACCGCTGCCGCCGGAACGCCCGACGCCCTGCCCGCCGCCCTGCCCGCCGCCGCTCCGCCCGGCTTCGCCGCCCGTGCGGCCGCCGTGGGCGGTTCGCCCGTGCGGGAGATCCTCGCGCTCACCGAACGCCCCGGGGTGATCTCCTTCGCCGGGGGCCTGCCCGCGCCCGAACTCTTCGACACCGAGGGCCTCAGGGCGGCGTACGACACCGTCCTGACCGGCGCCGGAGCCGCCCGGGCCCTCCAGTACTCCACCACCGAGGGCGCCCCCGAACTGCGCGCGGCCGTCGCCGCCCGGGCCGCCGCCCGGGGCCTGCCCACCTCGGCGCAGGACGTGCTGGTCACCACCGGCTCCCAGCAGGGCCTGACCCTGCTCGCCGCCACCCTCCTGGAGCCCGGCGACACGGTGCTCGTCGAGAACCCCACCTACCTGGCGGCCCTGCAGTGCTTCGGCCTGGCCGGTGCCCGGGTCATACCCGTGCCCTGCGACGGGCAGGGCCTGCTCCCCGACGCCCTCGCCGAGATCACCGCCCGGGAGCGGCCGAAGCTGCTCTACACCATCCCCACCTTCCAGAACCCGACCGGGCGCACCCTGCCCGGGGACCGCCGGGCGGAAGTGGCCCGGACGGCGGCCCGGCTCGGGCTGTGGCTGGTGGAGGACGACCCGTACGGCGAGCTCCGCTACGAGGGCGCCCACGAGCCCTGGATCGCCGCCCACCCGGGCGCCGAGGACCGCACCGCCCTGCTCGGCAGCTTCTCCAAGGTGATGGCGCCGGGGCTGCGCCTGGGCTGGCTGCGGGCGCCCGCCGCCCTGCGCCGCGCGGCGGTGGTCGCCAAGCAGGCGGCGGACCTGCACACCTCGACGGTGGACCAGCTGGCCGCCGCCCACTACCTCGGCGCGCACGACCTGGACGCGCACGTCGCCCGGGTCCGGGACGCCTACCGGGCCCGGCGCGACGCCCTGCTGGCGGGACTCGGCGGGGCGCTCCCGGCGGGCTCGGAGTGGAACCGGCCCGAGGGCGGCATGTTCGTGTGGGCCCGCCTGCCCGAGGGCCGGGACGCGGGGGCCCTGCTGAAGTCCGCGGTCGGGCACGACGTGGCGTACGTCCCCGGCGCCCCCTTCTTCACCGGCACCCCGGATCCGCGCACGCTGCGGCTGTCGTTCACCACGCACACCCCGCGCGAGATCACCGAGGGCCTGGACCGGCTGCGGCTCGCCCTGGCGTAGGCCCTGCCGCGGAGGTCCCGCCTCGCGCGCTCACCGGGCGGCGTACAGCCCCTCGATCTCGGCGGCGTAGCGGCGGGCCACCTCGGCGCGGCGGGGTTTCAGGGTCGGGGTGAGGGTGCCGGCGCCGACCGAGAGTTCCTCGTCGAGGACGTGGAAGGCGCGGATGCGGGCCGGGCGGGAGACGGTGGCGTTGGCCGCGGCGACGGCCGCGGCCACCCGTTCCCGTACCGCCGGGTGGGCGGCGGGGACCGGGCCGAGGTCGAGGTCCTCGCGGGCCGCCCAGGCGGTGACCTCCTCGGTGTCCAGGGTGATCAGGGCCACCGGGTGGGGGCGCCGGTCGCCGATCAGGACCGCGCGGGAGACGAGGCGGGAGGCGGCCCGCACGGCGAACTCCACCTCGGTCGGGGTGATGTTCTTGCCGGCCGAGGTGATGATCAGCTCCTTCTTGCGGCCGGTGAGGGTCAGGTAGCCGTCGCCGTCGAGGGCGCCCAGGTCGCCGGTGCGGAGCCAGCCGTCCGCGTCGAGGGCCTCGGCGGTGGCTCGGGGGTTCGCGTGGTAGCCGGGGAAGACCATCGGGCCCCGGGCGAGCACCTCCCCGTCCGGGGCGATCCGCACTTCGCAGCCCGCCACCGGCCGGCCCACCGTGCCGTACCGGACGGCGTCCGGGTGGTTGAGGCTGATCACCCCGGCGGACTCGGTCATCCCGTAGCCCTCGAACACCCGGATGCCGCAGGCGCGCAGGAAACCGAGGGTGGCGGGGGCGATCGGGGCGCCGCCGGTCAGGGCCCAGGTGAGCCGGCCCCCGAAGGCCGCCCGGACCGGGGCGTAGAGGGACTCCTGCGCCGCCTCCCACGCCGGACGCAGTTCTTCCGGCAGGGCGCCGTCCGCCGCCAGGACGCCCAGCCGGACCGCCTCCTCGAAGCGTTCCCGGCCGCCCTCGCGCCCCTCCGCCAGCCCGAGCACCATCGCGTGCACCTTCTCGAACAGCCGTGGCACCGACGGCAGGTGCGTCGGCCGCACCTCGGCCAGCTCGGCGACGACGTCCTCGATCCGGCCCCCGAAGTAGCACAGCTCCCCGCCCTCCAGCAGCGTGGTGAACTGGATCAGCTGTGCCAGCAGGTGCGCCAGCGGCAGGTACAGGTACGTCGAGGAGCCCGGCCCGCCGGGGAGCAGCGGGAGGGTGGCGTCCTGCACGGCCCCGAGGTTGCCGTGCGTGAGCCGGCAGCCCTTGGGCGGGCCCGTGGTGCCCGAGGTGTAGACGATCGCGGCGTCCGCTTCGGGGGTGACCGCGGCGGCGCGCGCGGCGAGTCCGGCCCCGGGGGCCCGGACCGGGATCTCCTCGTCCATGCGTACGACCGCCCGCAGCGCGGGGAGTTCCGGCCGCAGCGCCTCCACCCGGGCGGCCTGGGCGGCGTCCTCGCAGACGGCCACCACCGCTCCGGAGTCGGACAGCACCCAGGCCAGTTCCTCCTCCCCGGCCGTCGGGTACACGGGTACCAGGACCGCGCCCGCCGCGAGGATGCCGAGGTGGGTGTACGTCCACTCGGGCCGGGTCTCGGCGAGTACCGCCACCCGCTCGCCGGCCGCGACCCCGAGGCCGAGGAGGGCCCGTCCGGTGTCCCGTACGGTCGCGGCGAGTTGCGCGTGGCTGCGGGTCCGCCAGGTGCCGTCCGGGGCGCGGAAGCGGAGCGCCGGGTGCGGCCCGTACCGTTCCCCGGTCCACTGGGTGAACACCGCCAGCGTGCTCGGCCGACCGTCCATCGCATGCCCTCCCGGGGGTAGGTGACCCCCGATGGTGGCCCGGCCCGGGGGCCGCCCGGCATGACCGGAAGCGTCACCCCCGCTGACCGCGGCGCTCATTGGGGCTACCTTCGGAGCCATGGGGAGGCGGACGGTCACCGTGCACCACGTGCGCGCCGTGCTCGCGGGGGCGCGGCGCGCCGGCTGCGACCTGGTGCCGTTGCTCCAGGAGGCGCAGATCCCGCCGCTGCTGCTGGGGGACGACCGGGCGCGGATCACGCCCGCGCAGTTCGCGCGTCTCTTCCGGGCCCTGTACCGGACCACGCAGGACGAGTTCCTCGGGCTGTCGGCGGTCCCGAGCCGGCCGGGCACCTTCGCGATGATGTGCCACGCCTGCCTGGGCTGCCGTGACCTGGGTGCGGCCGTGGAGCGGGCGGCCGTGTTCTACGGGCTGTTCCCCGGCGGGCCGGAGCTGGTGCTGGAGACGGCGGGCGGGCGGGCGCGGTTCGGCGTGCGCAACGATTTCGACGGGGACGAGGAGCGGTTCCTCACGGAGTGCGTGCTCGCCATCTGGCACCGGCTCAGCAGCTGGCTCGTCGGGCGGCGGATCCCGCTGGTCCACGCCGCCTTCGCCTATCCCCCGCCGCCGCACCGGGACGAGTACGACACCCTCTTCGACTGCCCGGTGCGTTTCGGGGCCGGGCGCACGGAGGCCGTCTTCGACGCGCGGTGGCTGGCCGCGCCGCTGGTGCGGGACGAGGCCGCGCTCGACGCGATGCTGCGCCGGGCCCCCTTCGACCTGCTGTCGCGGCCGGAGTACGGGACCACGGTCGCCGAGCAGGTACGCCGGTCCCTGACGCGGCGGCTGCGGGGTTCGCCCCGGCTGCCGGAACTCGGGGACGTGGCGGCGTGCCTGGCGGTCTCCCCGGCGACGCTGCGGCGCCGGCTGCGGCAGGAGGGGACGTCCTTCCAGCAGCTCAAGGACCAGGTGCGGCGGGACGCGGCGATCGCGGGGCTGGCCGAGGGCGGGGAGCCGATCGCGGAACTCGCGGCCCGGCTGGGCTTCTCGGAGGACACCGCCTTCCACCGCGCGTTCCGCCGCTGGACGGGGACGACGCCGGGGGCGTACCGGATCGCCTCGGGCGGGTGACGAGGCGGTGCGGCGGGGCGCGCCGGGCGGGTGACGAGGCGGTGCGGCGGGGCGCGCCGGGCGGGTGACGAGGCGGTGCGGCGGGGCGCGCCGGGCGGGTGACGAGACGGTGCGGCGGGCCGGGGTGGGAGGCGCGGTCAGGAAAGGTGAGCTGTCCGGTCAGCGACATGCCGACCGGTCGGTCACTACCTTCGCCTCACCTGCCCCCACCCTTACGCACGTTGGGAGTTCCCCCATGCGTTTGCGCAGCACCGCCCTGGCCGCCGCGGCCGCACTGACCGCCCTGGCCCTCCCGGCCGTGACCCCCGCCACCGCCGCCACCCCCGCCACCGCCGCCGACGGCGAGACCGGAGGCCGCCCCGGCGACATCGTCAGCAGCGCCCCGTCCGCCTTCCACCCGCTGCCCGGCCAGCCGACCGGCACCCGGGCCTGGAAGGTCCACTACCGCTCGACCACCGCCGACGGCGCCCCGAACGTCGTCTCGGGCACCGTCATCGTCCCGCAGGACGGCCGCACCGGCCCGCGCCCCCTGATCACGTACGCCGTCGGGACGGTGGGCATGGGCGACTCCTGCGCGCCGAGCAACAACCTCCCGCACGGCACCGCCATGGAGGCCAACCTGATCCAGCAGTACACCCGGCGCGGCTGGGCCGTGGTCGTCACCGACTACGAGGGCCTCGGCACCCCCGGCGTCCACACCTACACGGTGGGCCCCTCGGCGGGCCACGCCATGCTCGACGCCGCGCGCGCCGCGATCCGGCTGCCCGGGACCGGGCTGACGGCGGAGACCCCGGTCGGCATCATGGGCTACTCCCAGGGCGGCCAGGCCAGCAGCTGGGCCGCCGAGCTGCACGGTTCGTACGCGCCGGAGCTGAAGGTCAAGGGAACGGCGACGGGCGGCGTCCCCGCCGACCTGCTGGAGGTGGCCGCCTCCAACGACGGCTCCTTCGGCTCCGGGCTGATCTTCATGGCGGCCGCCGGCCAGGACGCGGCCTTCCCGGAGCTGCGGCTCGACTCGTACCTCAACCCGGCGGGCCGGGCGCTGGTGGCGGGGATGAAGGAGCACTGCGTGGCGGTCGACGCCGTCGCCGGCTCCTTCAAGCGGATCTCCGACCTGACCACACGCGACCCGCTCGCGCAGCCCGACTGGCGGGCCCGGCTGAACCAGAGCCGGCTGGGCGGGACGGCCCCGGCCGCCCCCGTGCTCCAGTACCACGCGCTGGGCGACGAGCTGATCCCGTACGCGGTGGGGCGGCGGCTGCGTTCCGAGTGGTGCGCGCGGGGCGCGGACGTCCAGTTCGACACCATCGTGCTCGGTGAGCACGTCAGCGGGGTCATCACCCACTCCCCGGCCGTCGGGGACTGGCTGGCGGACCGTTTCGCGGGCCGGGCCACCCGCCCGGACTGCTGAACCGCCCCGCCGCGCCGGGACCGCACCCCGCCGCCTCCGTCCCGCCGTCCCGTCCCGCCGTCCCCTCCCGCCCGTTCCCGTCCCGCCGGTTCACTCGCCGGCGGGGCAGGAGCGCGTACCGCCCGGCAGCTTCCCGCCGGTGAGGAAGCCGTCGACGTAGTCACGGACGCAGGGCGAGACGGCGTAGCCGGTGTGCCCGTCTCCCCTGTGGTCGATCACCACCGCCGAACCGAGCCTGCGGGCCGTCTCCTCGGTCCACTCGTACGGGGTCGCCGGGTCCCCGCGCGTGCCGACGAGGAGCATCCGGGGCGCGCCGGGCCGGTCGATCCGGCGGATGAAGTCGGTGCCGGCGGGGCGGCCGTAGCAGGACAGCACGGTCATCAGCTGGCCCGGTCCGAAGATCGGCGAGGTCCGGTGGAAGTCGGCCCGGAGGTCGCCGATCTCCTTCGCGATGGCCTCGGGGGTGGCCTTGTCGTGACTCCGGTCGGGGTCGTCGGCGCAGTTCACGGCGGTGAGCGCGGCCGAGGCGTTGTCGTCGGGGATCCGGGTGGGGCCGTCGTCGGGCGGGGTTCCGGCCGGGCCGCCCAGTTCCATCAGGGGGACGGGGTCGCGGTCGCGCTCCACGCGGGCGAGGGCGTCGGCGAGGTCGGGCCACCGGCTCTTGGAGTACAGGGCGGCCGCGATGGCGTCGACCGCGTCCTGTCCGGTGAAGTGCGAGCCGTCGTCCCCGACCAGCGGGTGCTGGTCGAGCCGTTCGACCAGGGCCTCGACCTTCTCCCGGGCGGTGCGGGTGTTGCTGCCGTAGACGCAGTCGCGCCGGTGGGCGCACCAGACGAGGAAGTGGTCCAGCGCCCGCTGCCGGCCGCGCGCGGAGGCCAGGGCCTGCTCGGCGAGCGGTTCGGTGAGGGTGTCGACCCCGTCGAGGACCATCCGGCCGGTCTTCCCCGGGAACTGCGCGGCGTAGACGGCGCCGAGCCGGGTGCCGTAGGAGAAGCCGAGGTAGTTGAGCTTCTTGTCGCCGAGGGCCCGGCGGACGCGGTCCATGTCGCGGGAGACGTTGACGGTGCCCACGTACGGGAGCACGGGCCCGGAGTGCATCGCGCACCGCTCGGCCACGGCGCGCAGGGCGGCCAGCTGGGAGGCGGCGTCGCCCGGCACCTCGTCGCCGGTCTCCTGGGAGCCGCCGCAGGAGACGGGCGAGCTCAGGCCGACGCCGCGGGGGTCGAAGGTGACGAGGTCGTAGCGCTGGCCCAGTCGCGCGAAGAGCGCGGGGTCGGCGGCCAGGGAGGCGATCCCGGAGCCGCCGGGGCCGCCGAAGTTCAGCAGCAGGGACCCGAGGGGCTTGCGGCCGGGCGCGGTGGCGGGGATGCGGGCCACCGCCACCCGGGTGGTGCCCTTGGCGGGGTCGGCGTAGTCGAGGGGGACGGTCACCTCCGCGCACCGCATCCCCGCGGGGACGCGTTCGAGGGGGCAGTCCCCCCACCGTATGCGCGGTCCGGCGGCGGGCTCGGGGCTGCGGGCCGGGTCTGGGGGCGGTCCGGGGGCGGCCGCGAGAGCGGCGGCCAGGACCAGGGCGCAGGCCGCGCCGGCGGCGGTACGGGGGCGGAGGCGGTGTCGGGGCATGCGCCCTCCTCGGGTCGCCCCCCGGACCGGTCGGCCCAGCCCACCATAAGCGGGCCGCGCCGCCCCCGCCCCCCGGGAAGGCCCGCCGGAGCACCCGCCGCCGGGCACCCCGTCAGGCGGTGCCGGGCACCCCCGTCAGGCGGTGCGGGGCGCCCGGTACAGGGCGTCGATCTCGCGCTCGTAGTCGCGGGCGATGGCGGCGCGCCTGAGCTTCAGCGAGGGCGTCAGGTGGCCGCGTTCCTCGGTGAACTCGCCCGGCAGGACGGTGAAGCGGCGGATGGACTCGGCCCGCGAGACCAGCTTGTTCGCCTCGTCGACGGCCCGCTGGAGCTCCGCCAGCAGCTCCGGGTCGGTGACCAGTTCGCGCAGGGGCACACCCTGCTTCTTGCGCATCTGCCGCCAGTGGGCGAGCCCGTCGGGTTCCAGGGTGATGAGGGCGGCGACGTAGGGCCGGTTGTCGCCGATCACCAGGCACTGGCCGACCAGGGGGTGGGCGCGCAGCCAGTCCTCGAGGGGGGCGGGGGCGACGTTCTTGCCGCCGGAGGTGATGATGAGGTCCTTCTTCCGGCCGGTGATGGTCAGGTACCCGTCGGCGTCGAGTTCGCCGATGTCCCCGGTGGCCAGCCACTGCCCGGGCTGGTGGGCGGCCCCGTTCCAGTACCCGGCGAAGACGTGCCGGCCGCGCAGCAGCACCTCCCCGTCGTCGGCGATGCGCACCGCCGTCCCGGGCAGGGGGTGGCCGACGGTGCCGAGCCGGGGGCGCTGGGGCGGGGTGACGGTCGAGGCCGCGGTCGTCTCCGTCAGGCCGTAGCCCTCGAAGACGTCGATCCCCGCGCCGGTGTAGAAGGCGGCGAGGCGCCGCCCGAGGGGGGAGCCGCCGCTGAGGACGTAGCGCACCCGGCCGCCGAGGGCGGCCCGGATCCGCCGGTAGACGAGCGGGTCGTACAGGGCGCGGGCGGCCCGCAGGCCGATGCCGGGCGGGTTGCCCTCCGTGGCTTCCCCGTACCGCTGGGCGATGCGGGCGGCCCGGTCGAAGGAGGAGGCGCGGCCCATCCGCTCGGCGGTGGCGCGGGCGGTGTTGTAGACCTTCTCCAGGACGTAGGGGATGGCGAGCAGGAAGGTCGGCCGGAAGCCGGCGAGGTCGGCGAGGAGTTCGTCGGTGCTGATGCTCGGCGCGTGTCCCAGCTTCACCCGGGCGCGCAGGCAGCCGACGGCGACCATCCGCCCGAACACGTGCGAGAGCGGCAGGAAGAGCAGCGTGGAGGCCGGGTCCTTGCTGACGGAACGGAAGACGGGGTGCAGCAGTTCCACGGCGTTGTCGACCTCGGCGTGGAAATTGCCGTGGGTCAGCACGCAGCCCTTGGGCCGGCCGGTGGTGCCGGAGGTGTAGACGAGGGTGGCGACGGATTCGGGGGTACGGGCGGCCCTGCGCGCGTGCACGATCGCGTCGGGCAGGTGCTCCCCGGCCTTGGCGAGCCGGGCCAGCGCGCCGGTGTCGAACTCCCACAGGTGCGCGAGTCCGGGGAGGTGGGCGCGCTCGGCGCTGATGAGCCGCGCCTGGACGGTGTCCTCGACGGCGCAGGCCACGGCCCCGGAGTCGTGGATGATCCAGCGGGCCTGGAGGGCGGAGGAGGTGGGGTAGATGGGGACGGTGACCAGCCCGGCGGCCCAGCCGGCGAAGTCGAGCAGGGTCCACTCGTAGGTGGTCCGGGCCATGATGGCGAGCCGGTCGCCCTCGGCGAGCCCCTCGGCGATCAGCCCCTTGGCGACGGCGAGGACCTCGCGCGCGAACTCGGCGGCGGTGACGTCGCGCCAGGTGCCGTCGGGCTCCTTGCGGGCGAGCACGGCCTCGCGGGGGGCCTCGCGGGCGTTCTGGAACGGTATGTCCCCGAGGGAGCCGCTCGTCGCCGGCCCGACGAGCGCCGGCACGGCCACCTCCCGCACCACCCCGCCCACGATCGTCTTGACGGGCTCGACGGACTCGACGGGCTTCGGCGCGGCTGTGTCCACGGCGTTCTCCTCGGTCGGCGCGGGTTACCGCCGGTAATCTACGCATGGCCGCCTCCCGCGGACACCCCCCGTACGCCATCTCCCCGCCGGCTCCACACCACGTCGACGGGATGCCCCCGGGGCGCGCACACGGCCGGCCGCCGGGCCGCCGGCTCCGCGACCGCCCCGCATCCCCGAACGCCTGCGCCCCCGGGAGGCGAAGGGGCACAATCGCGGAGGGTCCGCCCCCACCCCGAGGAGCAGCCGTGCCGCCGTCCCAGGAAATCGAGTTGACGCTCACCCCCGCCCAGGCCGCCGAAGGCGTCCTCGTCTCCGTCCCGCTGCCGGACGGCCCGCAACGGCTGCGCATACCCCCGGCCCGCAACGGCGACCTCGTCCGTGCCGCCGTCGGCGGGACCGAAGTACTGCTGCGGATACGGGTGTCCGGGCCGCCCGTACCGCCGACGGCCGCGGCCCCGGCCGCCCCGGCCACCCCGGCGCGGAAGGGCGGCGCGGTCGGGTGGCTGGTGCTGCTGGGGGCCGCGGCGGTGCTGATCGCCGGCGTCGCCCTCGCGAGCGGCGACGGCGACGGCCCCGCCCGCGCGGCTTCCACGGCCTCCACGGCCCCGACGGCCTCCCCCACGGACACCCCGGCCCCCTGGCCGACGTACAGGGCACCGACCTACCGCCCGCCGACGTACCGCCCGCCCGCCTCCACCCCGTCGGCCGACGACGAGACCTCCGAGCCGGCCCCCACCCCGACCACGCAGGCCCCCCGGCCCTTCGAGACGGGCACCTGCCTCAACGGCCGGCTGCCGGACTCCACCGTCGCCCAGTCCGTCGACGTGGACGAGGTCTCCTGCTCGGCCGCCGACGCCCACTACCGGGTCATCCAGCGCTTCCCCGGCACCAGCGACATGAGCCGCTGCGACGAGAACCCGCGTACGGAGTACGGCTTCTCGTACCAGTACACGATCAACGGCAGCGTCATCAACGAGTACGTGTACTGCCTGGTCGGCATCGGCTCCTACTCCCGCGCCTGACGGGCTCGGCCGGGGCCCTCCGGCCGCCTACTGCCAGCGGTACGGCTTGACGCCGGGGTCGTAGGAGCAGGTGACGGTGGTGCCGTTGGTGGCGCGGGCGGTGCGGCCGCGGTCGGCGTTCGGGCAGAACTGGCCGTCCACCACCGGGTGGCCGTTGGAGGTGCAGGCGTAGCCGCTCTTGCCGTCGGGGCAGGCGGTCATCGACCCGCCGCCGCTGCCGCCCGCCGCGGGCTTGGTCCTCGCGGGTGCCGGCTCCGTCTCCGGCGTGGGGGCGGCGGTCCTGGGCGGGGTGTACGCCGGGTCGTTCTTCTCGTCCAGGTAGCCGTGGGAGCCGGCGGAGCAGTCGCCGGACTTCGCCGCCAGCCTGAGCGTCACGGTGGCGTCCGCCCCGAGCGGCGCGCCGCTCGCCGGGCCGGTCTCGCAGACGTACCAGCCGTCGTGGTCCCGGGGGAGGGAGACGTCCTTGTGCAGGGCGGCGTCCGTGATCCGCCCCCGCACCGCGTCCAGCGCCGCCAGTTCGCGGCGCGCGTCCCGCACGGTCCGGCCGGTCAGACCCGGCATGACCGGATCCGGCGCGGCCGTGGCCGCCGACGGCGCGGGCGTCACGGCGGCCGGAGGCGGGGAGGCGTCGGCCGGGGCCGCCTTCGCGCCGGCCGGGGCACCACCCCCGCAGCCGGTGAGGACGAGAACGCCGAGGACGGCGACGGGGGCGAGGGACCGGGATATCCGCACGACGGGGCACTCCTGGGGCGGGGCGGGGCGAACCGGCCGTCATCATGGCATGTTCACGCCCACCCCACCCCGGACTCCCGTCATCCGGTCACGGGGTGCGGCCGCTGTACACCCCGAGCACCCGGCACTCCTGGCGGGTGGTCGTCACCGGCCGCTCGCGCAGGATCTCGCGGGCCCGGTACTCGCCGAGGCTCGTGGCGTACCAGGGGACGTCGCCGGCGCGCCGCAGCTCGTCGCGGATCGCGGTGAGGGCGCAGGAGCGCTGGGGTTCGGGCAGTCGGTCCAGGGCGGGGGCCGCGTCCGCCGACAGGTCGCGGAGGTAGTTCAGGTCGAGCTTGCCGTCCTGCTCGTACCGGGCCACGTTGCTCTCCGCGATGATCCCGTCCGGCGAGAGCAGCCCGAAGGCCAGTACGGTCGCGGCCGCGCTGCCGACCACCGCGCGGGCCAGCCACCGCCCGCCGGCCGCCCCGGCCGCCATCAGCAGCACGAGCACCAGGCCCAGCCACAGTTCCATGGTGACGACGGACAGCCGCAGCCGGGTCAGCCCGTACGCGTCCACGTACAGGTCCATCCGGCGCACCGCCGACGCGACGACCACCAGCGTCAGCAGGCACAGCGTCCCGAGCACCGAGCGGACCAGCCGCCGGTCGCCCGCCCCGCCGCGCGGTGCCCAGCGCAGCGCGAGCGCGATCACCCCGAGCACGAACACGGTGGCCCAGAGCAGCTGCCAGAAGCCCTGGCGCGCGTACTCGGCGTACGTGAGGCCCGTGCTCTCCAGCACCTTGTCGTAGCCGCCGAACAGCACGGCCAGCTGTACCGCGTTGAACCCGGCGAAGAGCAGGTTCAGCACGATCAGCGGCAGGCTCCACTCCACCCGCGAACGGGCCTTGCCCCGGCGGGGCCCGACCCGGTCCCAGCGGTGCGGGGCCGCCGCCGTGCGGGCGGCGGCGAGCGCGAGGACCGCGCCGGTCAGGAAGAGCAGGAACCGCAGCGGGCCGTCCCCCACCGACACCTCGGGGACCAGCCCGCCGAGCAGGTCCGCGAAGGCCGCGTCGGCGGAGGCGAACAGCGTCCCGAAGACGAGCAGCAGGGCCGCCGCGACCAGGGCCGCCTTCAGCACCGGCAGCCAGCGCCCGCGGCGCGCGCCGCCGCCGCGCGCCCGTACGCCCGCCCAGGCCCAGCCGACGCCGGTGACGGCGCTGTCGAGGAACCCGAGCGGGGCGAGCAGCACGCCGGGCCACCGGGTGGTTCCGTGCAGGGCCAGCGCGGCCAGCAGTACGGCGGCGAGGATCGCCAGCGTGGACGGCCAGGCGGAGTCCCGCAGCGCCGGGACCACCAGCAGCGCCACGCAGCCGGCGGCCCACAGCAGGCTCCAGGGGCGGGCCTTGCGCCCGGCCGCGCGGGCGGAGGCGTACGCGGCCGCCATGGCGGGCAGCGCGGCGAGCAGCAGCCCGGGGCCCATGCCGTCGCCGAGGGCGACGGCGGTGGTGAGCCCGGCCACGAGCACGGCGACCAGGGTGGCCGTGCCGATCGGGGCGGCCTCGGCGGGCCGGACGCGCCGCCACATCGAGTGGGCCGCCCGCGCGGCGGCCGCCTCCCGGGCCTGCTGCCGGTGCAGGTGGTACTGCCGCGTCTGCCAGGCGTGCCAGGCGGCCGGGTCGTGCCCGGGCCGGCCGGGAGCGGCGGGCGGCAGCGGCGCGGCCGGCGGAGCCTGCCCGGCGGGCGGCGGCCCGGCGGTCGCCCCCGACGGCGGGACCGGGGTCTGCGCGGTCTGCGGAGCCTGGGCGGGCCCTCCCGGTCCCGCCTGTCCGGCGTTCTCGGTGTTCTCGGACATCGGTCCCTCCCCTGTTGCGGAGCGGCCAGCGTAGGCCCGCACCACGAGGTTTTGAACACATTCAACTCACCCTTGTGGCAGGACCGTGACAATCCGCGCGCCGCACTTCAGGAACGGGCCGCCAGCAGTTCGGCGTAGGGGAGCGTCATGAAGCCGGAGTCGTACTGGGTGATGCCGTACCTGTCGTTGTCGGCGTCGGCCGACAGCCGGCCCCGGGCACCCAGCGGGGAGACCACGGACTCGGACCAGCTCGCCGTCCCGTTCATCCACCGCACCGCCGTGAGGTAGCGGGGCCCGCGCGTCACGTTGACGAGGTTGTTGTTGTGGCGCACCCGCCCGTGGTGGATGACGTGGTCGCCGCACGGCTCGGGGCAGTCGAAGTACCTGCCCGGCTTCTCCTTCCACGAGACGATCGGGCGGTAGTAGCCACTGTCGAGGACCCCCCGGTCACCCCGCATGAAGGTGACCGACATGCGGGTCATGACGGCGTCGTACCCCTTGTCCGTGGGGATCTGGACCACCCGCTCCGAGGTGTAGTCCGTTCCCGCCGCGATCCATGCGCCGTGCCCCGGAACGACCGGGCCGGTGTTGACGAGCGGGAACGCCGTCGGCCGCAGGTAGAGCTGCGTGTCGCCTTCGGCCTCCATGTCCACCCGCCACTGGTCCCGGTCCAGCCGGGTCTTCGACGCGTCGAAGGCCGCCTCCCGTCCCCACACCCAGTAGATGCTGCTGACGACGTACCCCGGAACGGCCCCGTCGTTCACGACGCGCAGCTTCACCGGAAGGTGGACGACGGCACGCCCCGGATCCTTCCTCGGGGTCCCGAACCTCGCCTCCACCTTGAAGTGGAAGAGCGCCGCGGCGGGCTGGTACACCGCCGAGTAGACGAAGTTCGCCGACGCGAGCAACGCGGTCGCCACCACACCGGCGGTGAAGCTCTTCGGATGCGGGATCCCCGCCCAGGCCCGCTCGCTCCGGACCGTCCACAGCACCCACAGCGCCCACGACGCCCACGCCGACAGCGCGAGGAACACCGGCAGGTACGGAGTCCACTCCCGCTCCTGGAACCACACCGTCAGCAGCAGGGCCTCGGTCGCCGCCGTGACGAGTACGCCCACCAGCACCACGGCGCCCGAGTAGGTCAGCGCCCGCTTCCCCCAGAAGTCGAACACCGCGGCCGCCGCGAGCGCTTGCACGGCTCCCGCGCACACGAACAGCATCCCCGCCAGCCGCCCCGAGAAGGTCAGGGCCCCCAGCGCGTCGACCATCCCGACCCGGGCCAGGAGCAGCGCCGACACCAGCAGCCCCGCGGCGAACAGGGCCATGGTGGCGCGTCGGCGGCCCGTGCGGTCCGGCCAGGTGGCGGCGTCCGCCCCGCGCCAGGTCACGTGGGCCCGGTCCGACAGGTCCAGGCCGGGCGGCACCCCCGCCCGGCGGAGCCGCCTGCGCAGATCGCCCGGGGACCAGGCGCCCCCGGCCGGCTCGCCGTCGACGGTGACCGCGCGCAGACCACGCGCGTCCGGCGCCTCCACCACCACCCTGCGCGTACTCATGCCCCCAGCCTCAGCGCTGCGCCCGGCCCCCGCACCCGGGGCTGCTCCACCCCGCACCGGGCCGCCGCGCGCCCGGCAGCCGTCCCCCCGTAGGGTGCCCGGGTGACGACGCACCTTCCCGCCTGCTCCTGCTGCGGTGACGCCCTCTCCGACGAGCGGCGCCTCGACTTCGGCTACCACCTGCCCGAGGCCGCGTTCGGCCTGCCCGAGGAGGCCCTCCACCGGCTCGGCGTGCGCGCCCTGCTGCGGGTGGACGGGGCCGGCTCCTTCATACGCTGCCTGCTGCCCGTGCGGCTGACCCACGACACCGAGCTGGTCCTCGGGACCTGGGTGCAGGTGGAGGACGCCACCCTGCGGCGCGCCCACGAGCTGTGGGAGGAGCCCGGCTACGCGGACTTCTCCTTCCGGGGCAGGTACGCCAACCAGGTCCAGCCGTGGGGTGACGACCTGATGGGCGCCGAGGTCACCGCCGAGGTCGCCGACCCCGGCGAACTGCCCGTCGTCACCGCCGTACACCACCCCGTGGCCGCCCGCGTGCTGACGGAGGTCTGGGACCGGGACGAGGTCCTCAGCCGCTTCCCGTACCCGCTCCCCGTCGACGTGCGCACCGACCTCGGCGACCACTGGTCCGTGCTGCGCACCGCCGGGCTCACCGCCTCCTTCGCCGACGGCACGGACCGCTTCACCGGCCCGCACCGCACCGCGGCCGTCAACCTGATGCGGGACGACGTCCCCGGCCGCGCCCCGGAGGACTTCCTGACCGCCCTGCTCTCGGGCGCCCCCGACACCCGGCCCGCCCAGCGCGCCCGCGAGGTGACGGCCGACGGCGTCCGGTACGCGTTCTGGACGACCCCGCAGGACCACGGGCGGGAGCGCCACGAGTTCTACGGCTTCGCCGTCCACGCCTCCGGCAGCGCCGTCGGGGTCTTCTGCACCCATGAGGACGCCGCCGACCTGGCCTGGGCCCAGCGGGTCTGGCGCTCCCTCGACTACGCGCCGCCCGGGGGCGGGAACGGCTGACCCGGCGGGCCGGGCCCGCCCGGAGGGCCGGCCCGGCCCCTCAGTCGAGGCAGAACTCGTTGCCCTCCGGGTCGGCCATGGCGATCATCCCCTCGTCCACGCCGTTGGGCTCGAGCCGGTACAGCCGCTTCGCCCCCAGCCCCTCCAGCCGGGTGGCCTCCGCCTCCAGGACGTCCATCCGCTCGGCGCCGGTCAGGCCGGGAGCGGCGCGGACGTCCAGGTGCAGGCGGTTCTTGGCCGTCTTCCCCTCCGGCACCTTCTGGAAGAACACCCGCGGCCCCTTGCCCTCCGGGTCGGTGATCGCGGACCGGTCGTTGTGCCGCTCGGGCGGCACGCCCCACGCCGTCAGCGCCGCGGGCCAGTCCGCGAACCCCTCGGGCGGCGGCTGGACGCGGTAGCCCAGCGCCCCGGCCCAGAACACCGCCTGGGCGCCCGGGTCGGCGCAGTCGTACGTCACCTGGAATTCCTTGGCCATGCCGCCTCCCACCGTTCGTCACGTGCCGCCATCCTCGCACCTCAACAGGCCGACGCCGAAGGCCGGTTGAGGGCTCCGCCGGCCGGGGCGGGCGGAGCGGTCAGCTCCGCGCGGCCGGCCAGGCGGCCGGCGCCCGTTCGGCCACAGCGGCCAGCTGGGGGGGCGCCGTCCTGCGCCCGTTGCGAGAGGCCCTGGAGGACGGTGGCGAAGTAGTCGGCCAGGGCCCGGGGCCCGCCTCGGCGGGCAGCTCCCCCGCCCGCTGTGCTTCCCGCAGCCGTGCCTCGAAGGCGTCCACGTTCCTCCTCCGCAGGTCGCGCAGGAACGCCCGCACCTCCGCGTCCTGGGAAGTGACGTTGGTCGCGGCGCTGATGGCCGGGCAGCCGGCCGGGTGCGAGGGGTCCGGGTGGATCGCCGCGGCCTCCCGGAGGATGCGCGCGAACGCCTCCCGCGCGGTCGGCTCCTCGCGCAGCGCCACCCCGGTGAAGACGCCGACGGGTGACCTGCCGCAGGCGTCGACCACCTCCTCGAACAGGGACTTCTTGTCACCGAAGGCCGCGTACAGGCTCCCGGGGCGGACACCCATCGCCTCGGTCAGGTCGCCGATGGAAACGGTCTTCGCCGTGAACGTGCGCGCCCCGTTCTTCATCGTCCGGGCGGGGCTGGGGCGGCTGCGCGACGGCGGCCGGATCATCAACATCTCCAGCGGCGCGGCCCACCTGGCCATGCCCGGGGCCCGGGGCATCACGGCGAACTCGGTCGCGCCCGGGATCATCGACACGGACGTCAACGCGCAGTGGCTGCGCGGTGACCCGGAAGCCGAGGCCCACGCGGCCTCCCGGGCCGCCCCGGGCCGGGTCGGCCGCCCGGAAGACGTTGCCGACGTCGTGGTCTTCCTCGCCTCGGACGACGCGCGCTGGGTCACCGGCAAGGTGATCGACGCCACCGGGGGCTCCGGCCTGTGAGCCCGCGCCCCGGGCGGCAGCGTCGCCCTATGCGGCGAGGGCCGCTTCCGGGGGGCAGTCCCGGCACCGGCCGGGGGCGGGGCCGCGGAAGCCCCGGTCGCAGCCGTCGCAGTTCTGCATCGGGTCGGGCCGCCGGACGGCCCGGAAGGCGGGCGGCGGCGCCACCGGCAGGTGCGGCGGGATCCCCGCCTTGAGCCGGTACGCGAGGAGCGCGGCCGCGCTGCGCAGGTCGGGGGGCAGGTCGGCGGCCAGGGCGAGGCGTACGGCGTGCGGTTCGACGCCCCGTTCCAGCCAGGCCGACAGGTCGGGCGCGAGCCGCTGTACGTCGCGCTCGGAGAGCAGCAGCCGGGGGTCGTCATCGCGCAGCCGGGCGAGCAGGCCGGCGGCGTCCGGATGGGCCGTCGCAGCCGGAGGCGGGGCGGGCGCGGGCGCGGGGTCCGGCTCCGGCTGCGGCAGGGGTACGGGGGCGGGCTCCGGCTCCGGTTCGTCGGCCGCCACGGCCTCCGACTCCGGATCCGGCTCCGGCTCGGGAGCCCGTCCGGCCGGCGGCGGGGGCGGCGGCGGGTCGTCCTGCGGCGGAACGGCGCCGCGCGGGTGGTTGTAGGACACCGTCCGGGTCACGAGCCTGCCCTCGGGGGTCCGTACGGCGGTCCGTTCCAGGTACCCGGCGGCCTCCAGCTCCCGCAGCGCGGCGGCGATCCGCACCTCGCCCTCCGGGAAGCGCGCCGCGAGCTGCTTGATGCCGATCCTGGTACCGGCGGGCAGCGACTGGATGTACACCGCGAGCCCGATCGCCACCAGCGACAGGGCCTCGTGCTGGGCGAGGTGATTCCCGACCACGAGGTAGTTCTCGGTGTGCCGCACGTTGACGTGGATGACACCCGATGGGACGGTCCCGGCGCGAACACGGGACGAGGCGCGCACACGCGCGTTAGGCTTCTTGAACGCCATTGGGAAGCGGTACTTCCTGTTTGGTCAGGCCCTCGCCCGGGATGCCCGTCCCGGCGGGGGCCGTCTCATGTCTGATGTTGTGCGGCGAGCATATGCCCGCCAACCCTCCCGAAAGCCAGCCGAGTTGGCAGAGTTCACCCGAGTGAGTGAGCGGGGGGACGGAGGGGGGGTTGGGTGGTTTTTACCCCGGTACTTAGGTGGTTATGTCGTGGGTCGCCGGGTCCCGGCGGCCCACGTCCCGGATGAGTACGCGGACCACGGATCCTGAGTACGCGGGCGCAGGCGGCCCGCCCCCGCGGCGGCTTGACTGGACCCATGCACGAGACCCCCCGCGCCCCCGGCTCCCCCGCGTCCCCCGCGTCCGGCACCGCACTGGCGTGGGCCACCGCCCTGGCCATGGCCCTCATCCCGGTGGCGTTCCTCTTCGGGGCCCTTGCCGGGATGGCCGAGCAGGTCCACCCCGGGACCGTGGCGGTCGTCAAGGTGTTCTGGCTGGCCTCCTGGACGGCCGCCCCGCTGCTCGCCCTCGCCGGACGGCTGCTCCGCCGACGCCCCGCGCTGGCCGCCGCAGGACGCTGGGCGGGCTGGATCGCGGTGATCCCGGCTCCGGTCACGATCCTGCTGGCGAGCGGCCTGTAGGCAGGTCCACCTCCGCCCACACCGCCTTGCGCGGCGGCGGCCCCTGCTCCACCCCCCACCGGTCGGCCAGCGCCTCCACCACGGCCAGCCCCCGGCCGCCCTCGGCGCTCGCGTCCGCCTCCCGGAGAACCGGGACCCGGTCGCGGCAGGTGTCCGCCACCGCGATCCGGAGGGTCCCGCCCTCGAGGCTGAGCACCACCATGAAGTCCCGCCCGGGCACCCGCCCGTGGGTCACGGCGTTGGCCGCCAGCTCCGCCACGATCAGCCCGGGATCCTCCGTGGGCAGCCCCCACCCGTGCAGCCTCTCCACCACGAGCTGCCGCGCCTGCCGGGCCCCCCGGGGAGTGGCGGGCAGCCGGACACCGAACTGATGTGCAGAGCACCAGATTTGAGTCGTCACATCACCCAGCGTGGGCTGCCGTGACTACCGTGAGAAGCGGTACCGCCGGTGCGTCCGGGGTTTGTCCCGCGCTTGTCCGGCGCTGTCCCGGCTGTCCTGACGGCCGCTTGGGCAGGGGGCGTTGAGGTATTCGGTGCGTCGGAGGTGGGGCACGCATGACGGTGGACAACGACGGTACGGAAGACGCGGGCTGGGAGGTCGACCCCGAGGACGAACAGGGAGCGGCGGTCCTGGCGGCGCTGGGCCGCCAGCTGCGGACCTGGCGGGAGAAGGCGGGCATGAAGGCCGCCGCGTTCGGGGTGGAGATCGGGTACGGGGAGGACCTGGTCCGCAAGGTCGAGTCGGGCAAGCGGATCCCGCGCTCGGAGTACCTGGACAGGGCGGACGAGGTCTTGGGCGCGGGCGGCCAGATCGCCGCGATGAAGGCGGACATGGAGCAGGTCCGCTACCCGAAGAAAGTGCGGGATCTGGCCAAGCTGGAGGCCAAGGCCGTGGAGATCGGGGTGTACAGCACTCATCTCGTCCACGGGCTGCTACAGACTCCGGAACACGCTCGGGCGCTCTTCGAGATGCGGCAGCCCGCCTACGTGCAGGACGAGATCGAACGCTACGTGAACGCACGGATGGCCCGCCGTTCCGTCTTCGACCGGGAACCGGCTCCGTCGCTCACCTTCGTCCAGGAAGAGGCGTCCCTGCGACGCCCTATCGGAGGCACAATGGTGTGGCGGCGGCAACTCGAACGCCTGTTGGAGCTGAGCAGGTTGCGACATGTGTCGTTCCAGGTGATGCCGGCGAACCGCGAGGTACACGCCGGGATGGACGGCGGAATCGAAGTGCTGAAGTTCGAGAACGGCACTGCGGTTGGCCGCTCGGAAGGCGCCTTCGGGGGACGGCCGGTCGCGGATCCGAGGCAGCTCAGGATCCTCGAACTCCGCTATGGCATGATCCGAGCCCAGGCGCTGACACCCCTGGAGTCTCGTGACTTCGTCGAAGAACTGCTGGGAGAGACATGATCCACAACTCCGGGTTGGTCTGGTTCAAGAGCAGCTACAGCAGTGGCAGCGAGGGCGACTCCTGCGTCGAGGTGGCCCACAACTGGTTCAAGAGCAGCTACAGCGACAGCAGTGACGGCAACGACTGCGTCGAGGTGGCCGCCACCCCCGCCGCCGTCCACGTCCGCGACTCCAAGGACACCGCCCTCCCCCACCTCACCTTCGGTGCCACCGCCTGGGCCGGGTTCCTTGCGGCACAATGACCCCTCGCACGCGCAGTAGTTGAACGGGGCCCAGGGGGCGGGATGCAGCCGGGGGAGCAGTTGGCCGGGCGGTACCGGCTGGACGTGCCGCTCGGGCAGGGCGGGTTCGGCGAGGTCTGGCGGGCCTTCGACGTCGAGCTGGGCCGGGCCGTGGCGGTCAAGGTGCTGCTGGCCTTCGACGCGTCGGAGGAGCAGCTGGGCCGGTTCCGCCGCGAGGCGGCCATCGGGGCGCGGCTCCAGCATCCCGGCATCACCGTCGTGCACGACATCGGCCGCCACGACGACCGGCTCTTCCTCGTGATGGAGCTGCTCGACGGCCAGGACCTCGCCCACCGCCTGGCCGCCTCGCCCGGCGACGGCCTCCCCCTCGCCGAGGCGCTCGGTCTGGCGCTCCAGACGGCGGAGGCGCTGGCCGCCGCGCACGCGCAAAAGGTGGTGCACCGGGACCTGAAGCCCGGGAACCTCTTCCTCCTCGGCGACGGCCGGCTCAAGATCTGCGATTTCGGCATCGCCCGCACCGCCGACGCCACGAGCGGGCTGACCACGACCGGCAAGGTGTTCGGGACGCCGCCCTACATGGCCCCGGAGCAATGGCGCGGCGAGCAGGCCGACGGGCGCTGTGACGTGTACGCCCTCGGGTGCGTGCTGTACGCGCTGCTGACCGGCGCGCCGCCGTTCGCCGGCACCGACCACGCCTGGGTGCTGATGCGGATGCACCTGGAGGAGGAACCCCCGCCCCTGGACTCCGTACGGGCGGACGTGCCGCCCGCGCTCGCGGAGCTGGCGGCCGCGCTGCTGGCCAAGGAGCCCGCCGACCGGCCGGACGCCCCGGCCGTCGCCGAACGGCTGCGCGCGGTGCTGAGGGGCACGGCCGTCCCCGCCGGGGTGCCCGACGTCCCCGCCCCCGGCCCGCGTCCCACGGCCGCCCGGCCCGGCCGCCGGGGCGTCCTGCTCGGCGGGCTCGGGCTGCTGGCGGGGGCGGGCGGCGGGACGTACGCCCTGCTGCGGCTGAGCGGCGGCGGCGAGGACGCGGGCGGGCCCGGCGCGGGCGGGGTGCGGCTGGCGCGCAGCCTCACCGGCCACACCGGTCCCGTGGGGGCGGTGGCGTTCAGCCCCGACAACAGGATCCTGGCCAGTGGCGGCGGCGACCGCAGCCTGCGGTTGTGGGACGCCCTCAGCTGGCGGGGCAGCGACCCCTTCCCCGGCTTCGAGAAGCCCGTCGCCTGCCTGGCCTTCAGCAACGACGGCACCACCCTGGTGGCCGGGAGCGACCGTCTCCTGCACCTCTACGACGTCGGCGGCCTCGCCGAAGCGGGGGTCCTGACCGGCCACACGGCCCCGGTCCGGGCGGTGGCGTTCAGCGTGGACGGCACCACCCTGGCCAGTGCGGGAGAGGACGGCACCATCCGCCTCTGGGACTTCGCGGACCGCTCGCAGCCGGCCGTGACCCTCACCGGACACGCCCGGCCGGTCACCTCGGTCGTGTGCAGCCCCGACGCGAAGACCCTCGCCAGCGGGGGCGAGGACGGCACCATCCGGGTGTGGAACCTCCCCAGCCGCAAGGCCACCGCCGCCTTCACCGGTCACACCGGGCCCGTGGCCTCGGTGGCCTTCAGCGCCGACGGCGGGCTCCTGGCCAGCGGCAGCGCCGACGGCACGATCCGCCTCTGGGACCCGGTCGCCCGCACCGGCGCCTCAGCCGGCACCCTCAGCGGCCACAACAGCCCCGTCCGTTCGGTGGTGTTCAGTCCGGACGGCAGGACACTGGCCAGCGGCGGCGGCCGTACCGTCCGGCTGTGGGACGTCGCCACCCGCACCCACCGGGCGACCCTCAACGGGCACACGGCCGCCGTGGGCTCGGTCGGGTTCAGCCCGAACGGCGC
This sequence comes from Streptomyces sp. NPDC034086, assembly GCF_055575515.1. Lineage (NCBI taxonomy): Bacteria > Bacillati > Actinomycetota > Actinomycetes > Kitasatosporales > Streptomycetaceae > Streptomyces > Streptomyces sp. NPDC034086. Next base: position 28,938 of record NZ_JBVISM010000020.1, read on the forward strand.
GACCCTCGCCAGCGGCAGCGACGACGCCACCGTCCGGGTGTGGAAACTGGCCTGACGGGGCGAGGCCCAGGGCCGGTCAGTCCGGCTCCGTGGCGGACTGCTGGGCGGCCATGACCTGGTCCCCGTACGCGAACCCCCAGGCGCCGACCGCTTCGATGGGCGCCAGCAGGGTGCGGCCCAGCTCGGTGAGCCGGTACTCGGCCCGTGAGCCGGCGCCGGGGCGCACCCGCCGGTCGACCAGTCCGTTGGACTGCAGCCGCCGCAGGGTCTCGGTGAGGACCTTGGAGCTGATGCCCCCGATCCGCTCCCGCAGGTCGCCATGCCGGCTGGGGCCGTCGCGCAGTCCCCAGATCACCACGGAGTTCCACGTGTTGGAGAGCAGGTCGAAGCCGAGGCGGGCCCGGCAGTCGGCGAGGAAGGCGTCGGTCGTCACGTACCGAATGGTGCCCGAACGGCCTTCTAGCGTCGATGCGAACGGTCCGAACAGGCACGAAGGGCAACACGTGATGAGAATCGGCGTACTGGGCACGGGCAACATGGCCGACGCGCTCGCCACCCACTGGGTGCGGGCCGGGCACGAGGTGGTCATCGGGGGACGGGACCCGCACAAGGCGCAGCGGCTCGCGGCAAGCATCGGGGGCGGGGCGCGGTCCGCGGACCTGCGTACGGCGGCCGGATCGGGCCAGGTGGTGCTGGCCGCGCTGCCCTTCGGGGCGGGGGCCGAGGTGGTGGGGGAGCTGAGCGCGGTCCTGGAGGGGAAGGTGCTGCTGGACTGCTCCAACCCGATCGGGGCCGGTTTCCGGCTGCTGACCGGGGAAGGCCCCTCCGCCGCGCGGCGTCTGGCCGCCGCGGCGCCGGGGGCCCACGTGGTCAAGGCCTTCAACCTCTGCCACGAGGACGTGTGGCGGATGCGGCCGCCCGTCTTCGGCACGCGGCCGCTGGCCGTACCGGTCTGCGGGGACGACGGGACGGCCCTCGCCCTCGTGCACGGGCTGGTGCGGGACGTGGGCGGTGAACCGGTGGCCGGCGGCGGTCTCGACCGGGCGGGGCTGCTGGAGGCGACCGCCGCGCTGTTCATCGGCCTGTGGGTGGGCGAGGGGGCGGACGCGCAGGCGATAGCGCCTCCGCTGGCCTTCGCGACCGGCCCGGGCGGCGGGGAAGCGTAAGGCGGCACGGTCCCGGCCGCGGCACGCGCGGGGGCGCCCCGGATCGCGGTGATCCGGGGCGCCCCCGTCCGTTCGGCGCGCGGCGCGCCGCGCGCGCCGGCTCAGGCGGCGACGGGCACCGGGGCCGCGGCGGCGGAGGACGGCTCGTCCAGCGGGGAGGACGAGGCGGAGGCGTAGGCCTCCTTGTCGAGGATCCCCTCACGGGCGGAGACGATGACCGGGACGACGGCCTGGCCGGCCACGTTGGTGGCGGTGCGCATCATGTCCAGGATCGGGTCGATCGCCATCAGCAGGCCGACGCCGGCCAGCGGCAGGCCGAGCGTGGAGAGGGTCAGCGTCAGCATCACGGTCGCGCCGGTCAGACCGGCGGTGGCGGCGGAGCCGACCACCGAGACGAAGGCGATGAGCAGGTACTCCTTGATGCCGAGCTGCACGTCGAAGATGTTCGCGATGAAGATCGCGGCGAGCGCCGGGTAGATCGCGGCGCAGCCGTCCATCTTGGTGGTCGCGCCGAACGGGACGGCGAAGGAGGCGTACTCCTTCGGCACGCCGAGGCGTTCGGTGACCTTCTGGGTGACCGGCATGGTGCCGACGGAGGAGCGGGAGACGAAGGCCAGCTGGATCGCGGGCCAGGCGCCCTTGAAGAACTGGACCGGGTTGACCTTGGCGACCGTCGCGAGGAGCAGCGGGTACACGCCGAACATGACGAGCGCCGAGCCGATGTAGACGTCGGCGGTGAAGGTGGCGTACTTGCCGATGAGGTCCCAGCCGTAGCTGGCGATGGCGGTGCCGATGAGGCCGACGGTGCCGACGGGGGCGAGGCGGATGACCCACCACAGGGCCTTCTGGAGGAGTTCCAGGACGGACTCGGCGAGGTTCAGCACGGGCTGGGCCTTGCTGCCGAGCTGGAGGGCGGCGATACCGGCGACGGCGGCCAGGAAGACGATCTGGAGGACGTTCAGCTCGGTGAAGGGCGTGACGATGTCCTTCGGCACGATGCCGGTCAGGAAGTCGATCCAGGAGCCGTGCCGCTTGGGCTCCTTGCCGTCGGCCGGGGTGAGGCCGGTGCCGGCGCCCGGGTCGGTCAGCAGGCCTATCGCGAGGCCGATGCCGACCGAGATCAGCGAGGTGATCATGAACCAGAGCAGGGTGCGGGAGGCGAGCCGCGCGGCGTTGTTCACCTTCCGGAGGTTGGTGATGGACACCAGGATGGCGAAGAAGACGAGCGGGGCGACGGCCAGCTTGAGGAGCTGGATGAAGATGTCGCCGACCTGCTCCAGCGTGGTCTTCAGCCAGCTGATGTCCTGGCTGCGGGCGAGCCAGCCGAAGAGGACGCCGAGCACGAGGCCGGTGACGATCTGGGCCCAGAAGGGGAACCTGAAGGACGTGGAGGGGGCCTTGGCGGGAGCCTGGGCCTGGGGGGACGCGGACACGACACTCTCCGGGGGACGCACGGACGTACGGCGGAAGGTTTCTGCAAGGGGTGCGGTACGGCGGCAGCCGGAAAAAGGGGCCGGGCCGGCCGGGGACCGCTGCTGGCGGAGCCTCAGCGGCAACAGCAACAGGCCGCGGACACGCGGCGGCAGAAGTCGACGTGCAGGCGCGCCACGAGCAGGACGCTCTGGCTCATCGGGTGCGCGGCTGCGGTCAACATGGTGAACACGCTAACACTCCTGCTTTGAGAAACTCAAAGAGATGCTTTGAGAACTGATCGCGCGGGAGTGGGCCCGGCGGGCCCGTCGGCCCCCGGGAACGACGAAGCCCCAGCGTGGCGGGGGGAGTTCCCGGCGCTGGGGCGTATCGGTGGACGGAAGACCGCGGGACGGCTGTGACGAAGCCAACCGGCTCCGCGCCGGCCGGACGTCAGGCGTCAGCCCGGCGACAGCCTGCCCGGCGTCAGCCCGGCACGGCGACAGCCGGCCCGGTTCGGCTCGGACTCCGCCGCGTTCGGCTCACGCACGCGCGGCGTCGTCGGCCGCGTCCTCCTGGCTGCGGTTCGCGGCGAGCTTCTCCTTCGCAACCGCGACGCGGCCGGAGATCTGCGCGGACATCTCGTCGCGCTGCTTGCGCAGCAGGACGAAGGAGAGCGGGGCGGAGATCACCAGGGCGAGCAGCACGACCCAGGCGAAGTTGGCGTCGCCCAGACCGGCGGGCACCCAGCCCAGGTTGACCAGGACGGCCACGATCACGAGGCACCCGACGAAGATGCCCAGCCGCATCGCGGTGTAGCGGATCGTCGCGCTCGGCTTGAGGGCCACGGTGACCCCTCCCTCTCTTCTACGTCGGCACGTGCCCGTCCAGTGAAGCACGCCGGGGCCCGCCCCCGGGCCGGTGGGGTCAGCGCAGGGGCAGCAGCATCGTGATGTCGTCGCGGTCGTCGCCGGGGGCCACGCGGATCGCGCCGGGCACCCGGCCGACCTCCTGGTAGCCGCAGGCCGCGTAGAAGCGCTCCAGACCGACCCCGCCGCGGCACTCCAGGCGGATGGCCTCGATCCCCTCCAGCGAGCGCGCCGCGTCGGCCAGGGCGGCCATCAGCTCCCGTCCCGCACCCCGGCCCTGGAGGGAGGGGGCGACCATCACCGTGTACGCCCAGACCCAGTGCTTCCGCAACGGGTGCGGCTCGAAGGCGAGGAACGCGACGGCCTGGACCGCCCCGTCGGCGTCCTGCCCGACCAGCAGCCGGTGACGGCCCTCGGCCAGCGCGACGAGGTGCTTGACCAGCGCGGGCCGGATGTCGTCGAGGGTGACGGGAGGGACGAAGCCGACCGCGCCGCCGGCATTGGTGACCTCGGCCCACAGCTGCGCGATGCCTTCGCGCAGGGCGGGGTCCACGACCGGATCGAAGGTGAAGGTGAGGGAGGCGGAGGAGGCAGAGGAGGGAGAGGCGGTAAGGGTCATTATCGAAGAGTATCCATTACTCATGGCGGGGGCAACGGATCTCCGGAGCCCTCCGGACACACGGGAGCCCCGGTCCGCCGGGGACCGGGGCTCCTGTCGGCGCGGGGCGTCGGTCCGTCAGACGCGCATGGCCTGCGGGGACTCGCGCAGGGAGGCGTCCGGACCGGGGTACTCGCGGATGATCTCGTAGCGCGTGTTGCGCTCGACCGGGCGGAAGCCCGCCTCGCGGATGAGCTCCAGGAGGTCGTCGCGGCCCAGCTTGTTCGGGGTGCCGTAGTTGTCCGCGTCGTGCGTGATCTTGTACTCGACGACCGAGCCGTCCATGTCGTCCGCGCCGTGCTGGAGCGCGAGCTGGGCGGTCTGCACGCCGTGCATCACCCAGAAGACCTTCACGTGCGGCACGTTGTCGAAGAGGAGGCGCGAGACCGCGAAGGTCTTCAGGGCCTCGGCGCCCGTGGCCATCGTCGTCCGCGCCTGGAGCCGGTTGCGGACCTTGCCGTCCTTCATGTCCACGAAGTCGTGCTGGTAGCGCAGCGGGATGAAGACCTGGAAGCCGCCGGTCTCGTCCTGGAGCTCGCGCAGCCGCAGCACGTGGTCCACCCGGTGGCGCGGCTCCTCGATGTGCCCGTAGAGCATGGTGCTCGGGGTCTTGAGGCCCTTCTCGTGCGCCAGGCGGTGGATCCGCGACCAGTCCTCCCAGTGGGTGTCGTGGTCGACGATGTGCTGGCGGACCTCCCAGTCGAAGATCTCCGCGCCGCCGCCGGTGAGCGATTCCAGACCGGCCTCGATCAGCTCGTCGAGGATCTCGGAGGCCGGAAGGCCGGAGATCTTCTCGAAGTGGTGGATCTCGGTGGCCGTGAACGCCTTCAGCGAGACGTTCGGCAGCGCCTCCTTGAGGGCGGACAGGGAGCGCGGGTAGTACCGCCACGGCAGGGTGGGGTGCAGGCCGTTGACGATGTGCAGCTCGGTGAGGTTCTCGTTCTCCATGGCCTTGGCCAGGCGGACGGCCTCCTCGATCCGCATCGTGTACGCGTCCTTCTCGCCCGGCTTGCGCTGGAACGAGCAGTACGCGCAGGAGGCGGTGCACACGTTCGTCATGTTGAGGTGGCGGTTGACGTTGAAGTGGACCACGTCGCCGTTCTTGCGCGTGCGCACCTCGTGGGCGAGACCGCCCAGCCAGGCCAGGTCGTCCGAGGCGTAGAGGGCGATGCCGTCCTCACGCGTCAGCCGCTCGCCGGAGCGGACCTTTTCCTCCAGCTCGCGCTTGAGCCCCGCGTCCATGCCGGTGTCTCCTCTACCTGTCCCTGTCCAGACCTGTCTGCAACCGCCACCCACCGTACTCTCAGGCGTCCTCGGGCAGCTCGCCGACCCGGTTCTCCCACTTGGTGGAGAGCACGATGGTGGTGCGGGTGCGGGAGACGCCCTTGGTGCCGGAGAGCTTGCGGATGATCTTCTCCAGGCCGTCGACGTCGCTGGCGCGGACCTTGAGCATGAAGGAGTCGTCGCCGGCGATGAACCAGCAGTCCTCGATCTCCGCGAGGTCGCGCAGCCGGCGCGCCACGTCCTCGTGGTCGGCGGCGTCGGAGAGGGAGATGCCGATCAGCGCGGTGACGCCGAGACCGAGCTCGGCGGCGGCCACCGTCGCGCGGTAGCCGGTGATGACGCCGGCCGTCTCCAGCCGGTTGATGCGGTCGGTGACGCTGGGGCCGGAGAGGCCCACGAGACGGCCCAGCTCCGCGTACGAGGCACGACCGTTCTCACGGAGTGCCTGGATGAGCTGCCTGTCCACCGTGTCCATTACGTGGAGCCTTCCATTATTCGGCGATCCTGCAAGTTTAGGTATAGAATCAAAGGCACACAGGGTCAACACCCTGTGAATCTTTCAACAGATCAAAGACGATCTTCAGGAGTGGTTCACCGTGTACACGATCGAGGCGGCCTACGCGCACATGCGACAGCTCCAGGAGCTGGCCAACCGATCCCGCACCGACCAGCCCGCCGCCGCCCACCGCGTCGACCGCACCCGCAAGCCGCGCACCCAGAAGAAGCGCTAGTCACGGGGGCGGGCGCTGCCAAGCTCCCCCTCCCAACGGCGGTACAGCCGGTGCGGCACGCCCGCCGCGTCGAGCACCCGCCCCGCGACGAAGTCCACCAGGTCCTGGATGTGCGTCGCGCCCGCGTAGAACGCCGGAGAGGCGGGCAGCACGACCGCGCCCGCTTCGTCCAGCGCCACCAGATGCCTCAGCGTCTGCCCGTTCAGCGGGGTCTCCCGCACCGCGACCACCAGCCTGCGCCGCTCCTTGAGCGTCACGCTCGCGACGCGTTGGAGCAGGTCCTTCGACAGCCCCAGCGCCACGCCCGCCACGCAGGCGGTGGACGCCGGCACGATCAGCATCCCCTTGGCCGGGTACGAACCCGAACTCGGCCCGGCCGCCAGGTCCCCGGCACCCCAGTACCGCACCCCGTCGAGGTCGGACCCCGCGAAGGTCCCCGGCTTGCCGTCGGCGCCGCGCGCCAGCCACTCCCCCAGGTCCGCGCGCCAGTGCGCGTCCCGGAACGCGATCCCGGTCTCGTCCAGCAGGGTGAGCCGCGAGGCCCGGCTGACCACCAGGTCCACGCTCTCGCCGGCCGCCAGCAGCCCCCGGACCACCGCCGCCGCGTACGGCGTCCCGGACGCCCCGGAAACCCCGACCACCCACGGGGTGCGCTTGCCGTCAGTCATACCTCCGAGACTATCCGGCCACGACGCGGCGGCACTCGGTAAGGTGTCCGCACGTCCCAGGGGGTGGGACGGCACGAGGGGGAACACCATGAGCGCGACGACGACGGCCGAGCCGGCCTGGAGCCGGACGGACCGTGCGAAGGCCGCCGCCAAGCTGATGCTGGGCTGGGTGGCCCTGCTGTGGCTGATCGAGGTCGTCGACCACGCCACGGGGCACGCTCTGGACGCGTACGGGATCGTCGGCCGCGACCCGGACCGCCTCACCGGTGTGCTCACCGGGTCCTTCCTGCACTTCGGCTTCGGCCACGTGGCCTCCAACAGCGTCCCCCTGCTGGTCCTCGGCTTCATGGCCGCCCTGTCCGGGATCCGGCGCTTCCTGGCGGTGTGCGCGCTGATCGTCCTGGTGGACGGCATCGGCACCTGGCTGATCGCCCCGTCGGACGGCATGACCCTGGGTGCCTCGGGCGTCGTCTACGGACTCTTCGGCTACGTGGTGGTGCGCGGGTTCGTCGAGCGGAAGGTGCTCGGCGCCCTGGTCGGCGTGGCCGTCGCCGCGTACTGGGGCGGCGGGTTCTTCCTCGGCCTGCTGCCGCTGGACCCGACCATCAGCTGGCAGGGCCACCTGTGCGGGCTGGTGGGCGGGGTCCTGACGGCGCTGTACTTCCGCCGTCCGGCGCCCCGGCGGGCGCCCCTGCTCAGCTGACGGCCGAACCCGGTGGTGGGCCGCACGGTCATCGGACCGTCAGACCCCGCACCACCAGATCCGCCAGCGCGCACACGAAAAGGGCGATTCCGATGAAGCCGTTGACCGTGAAGAACGCCCGGTTCAGGCGGGACAGGTCGTGCGGCTTGACGATGGTGTGTTCGTAGAGGAACGCCGCCACGACCACCAGCAGGCCGCACCAGAACAGCGCGCCCGCCTCCGTCAGCAGCCCGTACCAGGCCAGCAGGGCCGTGGTGACGACGTGCGCGCCGCGGGCCCCCCACAGGGCCGCCGGGACGCCGAAGCGGGCCGGGACCGAGCGGACGCCCTCCGCGCGGTCGGCCGCCACGTCCTGGCAGGCGAAGATCAGGTCGAAGCCGCCGATCCACACGCCGACGGCCAGGCCCAGGACGGCCGCCTCCCAGGACCACTCCCCCGTGACCGCCAGCCAGGCCCCGACCGGGCCCATCGCCTGGGCCAGGCCCAGGATGGCGTGCGGGAAGTCCGTGAAGCGCTTGCCGTACGGGTAGACCACCATCGGGACCACGGCGACCGGCGCCAGCACCAGGCACAGCGGGTTCAGCAGGGCGGCGGCGCCCAGGAAGACCACCAGCGCGATCCCCGCGCCGGTCCAGGCGGAACGCACCGAGACCGCGCCCGTGACCAGCTCGCGCCCCGCGGTGCGCGGGTTGCGGGCGTCGATCTCCCGGTCGATGATCCGGTTGGCGGCCATCGCGAAGGTCCGCAGGCCCACCATGCAGACGGTGACGAGCAGCAGTTCGGTCCAGTGCACGCGCCCGTCGAGCCGGTACATGGCCGTCAGCGCGGCGATGTAGGCGAAGGGCAGCGCGAAGACCGAGTGCTCGATCATCACGAGCCGCAGGAAGGCCTTGACCTTGCCGGTGGCCCGCGGCGCGGGGCCGGAGCCCGAGCCGGGTCCCAGGACGTCGTCGGCGGTGGTCATGCGAGGCTCCCGCGGAACGTCTCGACGGCGGCCAGCAGCTCCGCCGCCGGGAGCGCGCCCAGTTCCAGGGTCCGCGTCGCGGCGCCCTCTTCCGGCGGGGTGACGTGGGCGGTGATCACCCAGGCCCCGCCGGACGGGCTACCGTCGAGGCGCAGGAAGTTACCGGCCTCCACCGTGAACGGCTCGCCGGCCGCCAGGGCGTGCTGGAGCTGCTCCGCGAAGCCGTCCGCCTCGGCGTCGCGCGCGCCGGGCAGCTCGAAGCCGCCGCCCTCGTCGTCGCCCTCGTCGTCGCCGTCGGAGTCACCGTCGGAGGCCCCGTCGGAGGCCCCGTCGAACATGACGGCCCAGGTGTCGCCGGCGCCCGCGAACTCCTCGGGGCTCACGCCCGCCTCCCGGGCGGCGGTGACCACACCGGGCTGCGTCGGGTCGATCTCGGGGCGCGCCAGGGCCACGTAGGCCGCCTCGGTGCCGAGGAAGAGCTCCGGGCCTTCCACTGCGATCGGGCTCACAGTCCGTACTCCTTCCAGCGCCGGTCCACGAGGGCGGCGGTCGCCGGGTCGGACTCCACCATGTCGGGCCAGCCGCCGTCGCGGGTGTAGCCCTCCTCGGGGAGCTTCTTCGTCGCGTCGATGCCCGCCTTGCCGCCCCAGAACTGCTGGTACGAGGCGTGGTCGAGGTGGTCGACCGGGCCCTCCACCACCGTCAGGTCGCGGGAGTAGTCGGTGTTGCCCAGCGCCCGCCAGGAGACCTCGTGCAGGTCGTGCACGTCGCAGTCGGCGTCGACCACGATGATCAGCTTGGTCAGCGACATCATGTGCGCGCCCCAGATGGCGTGCATGACCTTCTGCGCGTGCTTCGGGTACTTCTTGTCGATCGAGACGATCGCGCAGTTGTGGAAGCCGCCCGACTCGGGGAGGTGGTAGTCCACGATGTCCGGCACGATGATCTTCAGCAGCGGCAGGAAGAAGCGTTCCGTCGCGCGTCCGAGCGGGCCGTCCTCCGTCGGCGGCCGGCCGACCACGATCGACTGGAGCAGCGGACGCTTCCGCATCGTCACGCAGTCGATCTTCAGCGCGGGGAACGGCTCCTGCGGGGTGTAGAAACCGGTGTGGTCGCCGAAGGGGCCCTCCGGAAGCATCTCCCCCGGCTCCAGCCAGCCCTCGATGACGACCTCGGCGTTGGCCGGGACCTGGAGCGGGACCGTCTTGCAGTCGACCATCTCGATCCGCTTGCCCGCGACGAAGCCGGCGAAGAGGTACTCGTCGATGTCGCCGGGCAGCGGCGCGGTGGACGCGTACGTCACGGCGGGCGGGCAGCCGAAGGCGATGGCGACCGGCAGCCGCTCGCCGCGCTTGGCGGCGACCGCGTAGTGGTTGCGGCTGTCCTTGTGGATCTGCCAGTGCATGCCGATGGTGCGCTTGTCGTGGCGCTGGAGGCGGTAGAGGCCGAGGTTGCGCACGCCCGTCTCGGGGTGCTTGGTGTGCGTCAGGCCCAGGTTGAAGAACGAGCCGCCGTCCTTGGGCCAGGTGAAGAGGGCCGGGAGCCGGTCGAGGTCGACGTCGTCGCCGGTGAGGACGACCTCCTGGACGGGCGCGGACTCGCCCTTCACCTTCTTCGGCGGCACGTGGACCATCGAGCCGAGCTTGCCGAAGGCCTCGCGGACGCCGCTGAAGCCCTGGGGCAGTTCGGGCTTGAGCAGGCCGCCGATCTTCTCGCTGATCTCGCCGTAGGACTTCAGGCCGAGGGCCTTCAGCAGGCGGCGGTCGGTGCCGAAGACGTTCATGGCCAGCGGCATCGCCGAGCCCTTGACGTTCTCGAAGAGGAGCGCCGGGCCCCCCGCCTTGTTCACTCTGTCGACGATCTCCCCGATTTCCAGATACGGGTCGACTTCGGCCTTGATGCGCTTGAGGTCGCCCTCCCGCTCCAGGGCCCGGAGCAGCGAGCGGAGATCGTCGTAAGCCATGGGGCCCAGTATCCGCCACCAACTACGCTGGGAGTGTCACCGGGGCCCCGCGGGGCCCCGCCGCCACTGCCCGGGAGTCGGTCCCACACCGTGTTGCGCTATCTGCCGTTCCTGCTGATCATCGCGCTGACCATCTACGCCTTCATCGACTGCCTGAACACCCCGGAGGAGGAGGTCAAGCACCTGCCGAAGACGATCTGGGTGCTGATCATCCTGCTGTTCTCGATCGTCGGCCCGGTGGTGTGGCTCTTCGCGGGCCGTCAGCGCGCCGCCGCCGGCGGTGGCGGCGGCCGGGCGCGCCGGCAGCAGTGGGTGGCGCCCGACGACAACCCGGAGTTCCTGAAGTCCCTGCGCGAGGAGCAGGAGCGGAACAGGAAGACGGACGGGGACGGCCGGGGCGAGGGCGACCAGGGTCAGGGCGGGCCGGGCAAGGGCGGACCCGGCAAGGAGTAGCGCGTACGGGTCACCGCGCCCAGGGCAGGACCCGGGTGCCCTCGGTGCCGGGCACCGCGACGACCCCGTCCGCCCGCATGACCACGTACGCCTGGAAGGTCTCGGGGGCGTGGATCCGGCGCGGGACGTCCGGCGGCAGGACGAGGGTCTGGCCGGCGGACACCTTCTCGGTACGGCCCCCGCAGGTGACCTCGAGGGAGCCGGCGGTGAGCTGCCAGACCTGTTCCCGGCTGACGGAGTGCTCGGGGCCGGTGGATCCGGCGGGCATGTCCACGTGCCAGGTGGAGAGTTCGGAGCTGCCGCGGCTGGGGGCGGCGAGACCCGTCATGGTGGCGTTGGGCGAGACGGTGACGTTCTCGGGGGAAACGCTGATCACGTGCAAGGCGGGTCCTCTTTCATGACGGGGCGGGCGGCGACAGACATGAGTAAAGTCCCTTTACTCATGTGAGTCAAGGGGCTTTACTCGCCTGTGCCACCATGGTCCGCGTGACTTCCCACGAAGAGACTTCCGGCGTCGAACTGACCTTCCTCCTCGGGATCGGCTTCCAGCTGATGCTCGGCGAGTTCACCCGGCGCCTCGCCGAGGCGGGCTACGCCGACCTGCGCCCCCTGCACGGCATGGCCTTCCAGGCCCTCAAGGGGCCGGGCGCCACCGCCAGCGAGCTGGCCGAGCGGCTCGGGGTGACCAAACAGGCCGCCGGGCAGATCGTCGACGACCTGGAGAAGCGCGGCTACGTCCGGCGCGAGCCGCACCCCGGCGGCGGGCGCCGCAAGCTGGTCGTCCTGACCCCGGCCGCCGTCGAGCACCTCGCCACCGCCGGACGCGTCCTGCACGCGCTGGAGGCGGAACTGGCCGGGCGCGCCGACCTCGGCGTACTGCGCGGGGAGCTGGCGCGCGTCATCCGCGCCCTGCACGGGGACGAGGGCCTGCCGCCGCTGCGGCCGGTGTGGTGAGGGAGGGGCGGGGGCCGTCGTGCGGAACGAGCGCGCCTACGTCCGGGAGAAGGACGCGTAGGAGGCGCGCAGCTCCGACCAGCGGGCGTCCGTCCAGGCCGCCCAGTCGGTCGGGTGCCCGGCCATCGCGGCCTCCAGCCGCTCGAAGTGGTCGTGCCAGCCGGCCAGGCAGTCCAGGCGCTCCTCGTCGGAGCCGCCGCGCTCGTTCAGGAAGCGGATCACCGTCGAGTCGGTGCCCACCGCCTCCAGGTGGAAGCGGATCCGCCCGTGCCCGGAGAGCGTGTACTCGGCGACCCGCTCCGTGTCCCAGGCGGTGACCTGCCCTGCTGCGGTGGTGCCGGTGGTGGGCCGGCGCAGCGTGACGGCGCCGCCGAGACGGCGTTCCAGCACGTCCGCCGCCGCCAGCCAGCCGAACAGCCCCTCCGCCGTGGTCAGGGCGGGCCACAGGGCCTCGTACCCGTACGGCAGGTGCATCTCGAAGCGGATGATCCAGCGGCCGGGGCCGCGCGGCTCGCTGGTGGCATGGCTCACAGGAGACATACCACCAGCGTCCCACTCCGCGGGGTCAGACGCCCGCGTACGAGTGCTTGCCGCTGAGCAGGATGTTCACGCCGTAGTAGTTCCAGATCCAGCAGGCGAAGGCGAAGAGCGCCAGGTAGGCGGCCTTGCGGCCCTTCCAGCCCGCCGTGGCCCGCGCGTGCAGGTAGGCGGCGTACGCCACCCAGGTGACGAACGACCAGACCTCCTTGGGGTCCCAGCCCCAGTAGCGGCCCCACGCGTCGCCCGCCCAGATGGCGCCCGCGACGATGGTGAAGGTCCACAGCGGGAAGACCGCCGCGTTGATCCGGTACGAGAACTTGTCGAGCGAGGCCGCCGAGGGCAGCCGCTCCAGCACCGAGGTGCGGAACCGGCCCGGGGTGCGGCCGGCCTCCAGGTGGCTCTCGTAGCTGTCGCGGAACAGGTAGAGCACCGCGCCCGCCGCGCCGATGTAGAAGACCGCGCCGCAGAAGATGGCGGTGGAGACGTGGATCCACAGCCAGTACGAGTGCAGCGCCGGGACCAGCTGGTCGCTCTCGGTGTAGAGCCAGGTGGTGGCGATGCCCAGGTCCAGCAGGACCGTCGTGACCAGGATCAGCCCGAGCCAGCGGACGTTCTTCTTCAGCGCCAGCAGCAGGTACGCGCCGACCGCGACCGTGGAGAAGGTCACCGAGAACTCGTACATGTTGCCCCAGGGGGCCCGCTCCACCGACAGCGCGCGGGCGACCACGCCCGCCGCCTCGATGAGGAAGCCGAGCACGGTCAGCGAGACCGCGATCCGCCCGTACAGGTCGCCCTGCTCGGTGCCGCCCGCCGCGCCGGGACCGTCCGGGACGTCCCGGGTGCCCGACGCGGAGCGGGTCACCACCTCCGGCTTGTCGAGGACGGCCGTGCCCCCGCCCTCGGTGCGCACCCGGACGGCGGGAGCCGCACCGGCCGCCGTCTTCCGCGCCGTCAGCGCGGCGGCCGTACGGCCCACCTTGCTGCGGCTGCCGAAGACCCACTCGGTGATGTGCGCGAGGAAGGCGAGCGTGTAGACCGCCATCGACGCGTAGACCAGCTTGTTGCTGAGATCGGCGAGGCTCTCGTTCGCCGCCGCCGCGAGCAGCGTCGTCATGCGCGCTCCCCCTCTTCTTCCTCTGTGGTCTGTGCTTGCGCCGGACTCGGCGCCCGTTCGTACAGGGCGGCGCAGAGCACCGACAGCTCCTCCGGCAGCTTCGCCGACTCGCTGCGGCCCAGGCCCGCCAGCTCCACGACGGTCAGGCCGTCCTCGCCCCGGACCGCGCGGACCCAGATCCGGCGGCGCTGGATGAACAGGGACGCGGCGAGACCGCCGATGGCGATGACCGCGCCCGCGAGGGCCAGCCCGTCGCCGGGCTGCTGGGTGACCGAGAAGGTGGCCCAGCGCTCGATGCCCTCGAACTTCACGGTGCCCGCGCCGTCGGGCAGCGTCATCGTCTCGCCCGGCAGCAGCCGCTGCTTGAAGAGCTCGCCCTCGGGGTTCTTGAACTCCTGCATCTTGGAGGTGTTCAGCTGGTACACGTTCTGCGGCAGGCCCGCGTCCACGCCCAGGCTGCCGTGGTAGGCACTGAGGGCGAGGACGGGGAAGTCCAGGGCCGGGAACTGCGAGAGCATCGTGCCCTTGCCCTCGCCGGCGAAGGTCGGCACGAACATGGCGTTGAAGCCGAGCTGCTCCTTCTTGCCGTTCTTGTCGCGGTAGCCGTCCGGGACCTTGACCGCGCCCGAGGAGCTCAGGTTGGCGTCGAAGGGCAGCATCGGCACGGCGTCCCTGTAGACCACCTTGCCGGTGGGATCGGCCACCGAGATGACCGGCGCGTAGCCGTGACCCAGCAGGAAGACCTTGGAACCGTCGATCTCCAGCGGCTTGTTGACCTCGATCTCGGCCTTCTTCGGCTCCCCGTGCGCGCCCTCGCTGTAGGTGACGTACGCCTTGAAGTCGCGCGGGGTGCCCTTCTGCGGGCCGGTCTTCTCGTAGGTCGCGTCGAACCGGTCCAGGGTGAACGAGAACGGCGGCAGGTCGTCGGAGGAGAAGAGGCTGCCGGACTTGAAGTCGTCGTACTGGGTGAGCGTGTTCGCGAAGCCCTTGCCGCGCAGGACGAGCTTGCCGCCCTCGGACTTGAGGAGCTGGCCCGCCGCGAAGGCCACCAGCAGCACGATCAGGGCGATGTGGAAGGCCAGGTTCCCGGCCTCGCGCAGGTAGCCCTTCTCGGCGGCGACGGCGTCACCGGCCGCCTCCGTGCGGAAGCGCCGCTTGCCGAGCAGGCTCCTCGCCCCGGCGAGCACCTCCTCGGGGGAGGCCTCCGTACGCCACGTCGCGTACGCCGGCATCCGCTTCAGGCGGCGCGGGGCGCCCGGCGGACGCCCGGTGAGCTGGCCGACGAACTGCCAGGTGCGCGGGATGATGCAGCCGATCAGCGACAGGAACAGCAGGATGTAGATCGCGGAGAACCACACCGAGCTGTAGACGTCGAAGAGCTGGAGCTTCTCGGCGGCCGGCACCCAGAACGCGTGGTCCTTCTTCCACTGGGCGACCTTCATCGGGTCGACCTGCGTCTGGGGGACCAGCGAACCGGGGATGGAGCCGAGGGAGAGCAGGAACAGCAGGATCAGCGCCACCCGCATGGAGGTGAGCTGGCGCCAGAACCAGCGGGCCCAGCCGGTCACCCCGATGCCGACGGGGCCGGCGGCGGCGTCCTCGACGGGGGCGGTGGAGAGCTGGGCCCCGGCGGCGGCGTCGGTGACGGCGTCGGAGTCCGCTCCGGCGGGCTCGGCGCCCGCCCGGGCGGCGGGGTCGTGCGGCGCCTCGGCGGGCGCCTTGTCGGTCGTACTCATGTCCGTGTAGTCCTCAGATCCCCACCGTGAAGCCGTCGGTCCAGCTCTGCATCTCGTTCACGATGCCGGCCCACATCCCCGTGACGAGCAGCAGACCGGTCAGGATCAGCATGGCCCCGCCGATCCGCATCACCCATGCATAGTGCTTCTTCACCCAGCCGAAAGCACCGAGCGCCTTGCGGAAGGCGAGCGCGGCGAGGATGAAGGGCAGGCCGAGCCCGAGGCAGTAGACGGCCGTCAGGAGGGCGCCGCGCCCGGCGGTGGCCTGGTCGATGGAGAGCGTCTGGACGGCGGCGAGGGTGGGACCCATGCACGGCGTCCAGCCGACGCCGAAGAGCACGCCCAGCACGGGCGCGCCGATCAGGCCGGCCGTCGGCTTCTTGTGGAAGCGGAACTCCCGCATGGTCAGGCCCGGGATCGCGCCCATGAAGAAGAGGCCGAGGAGGATCACCAGCCCGCCCATGACGCGGGTGATGATCTCCTTGTTCTCGCCCTGGAAGACGTCGCCGAACTGGCCGAAGAGCGCGCCGGTCGAGATGAAGACGGCGGAGAAGCCGAGGACGAACAGGCTCGCGCCGGCCAGCATCCGGCCGCGCCGGGCCTCGGCGAGGTCGGCACCGCTGACGCCGGTCACGTAGGAGAGGTAGCCGGGGACCAGCGGGAGCACGCACGGGGAGAAGAAGGAGACCAGTCCGGCGAGCAGCGCGATCGGCAGGGCCAGCAGCAGCGCGCCGTTGAGGACCGTGGTGTTCACGCCGGTCGCCCCGGCGGCCAGCAGGAGGTGCGGGGTCACGAGGTCACTGCTCCGCGAGGAGCGGGTCGATCATCGAGCGCAGCTGCTCCTCGTTGACCGCGACGAGGGTGCGGGCGGCGATCTTGCCCTGCTTGTCGAGGACGATCGTGGAGGGGATGGACTGCGCGTTCAGCGTGCCCTTGGGGAAGCGGAGCATCAGCTTGCCGTCCGGGTCGTAGAGGCTCGGGTAGGTGATCCCGAAGTTCTCCTCGAAGGCGGCGGCGTTCTGCTTGGTGTTGTCGCGGGTGTTGATGCCGACGAAGGCGACGTCCTTGCCGCCCTCGGCCATCTCCTTGGAGACCTTCGCGAAGTACGGGGCCTCGGCGCGGCAGGGCGGGCACCAGGAGCCCCAGACGTTGAGGACGACGACCTTGCCCTTGAGGGTGGTGGTGTCGAGCGTCTTGCTGTCGACGGTCTCCCCGTCGAGCTTCGGGGCGTCGACGCGGTCGGCCTTGGCGACGGTGGAGATGCCGCTGGGGCCGGTCACGTAGTTGCCTCCGGCCGAACCGGCCGGCTTGCCGCCGCTGCCCGAATCGCCGCACGCGGACAGGGTCAGGGCACTCGCGAGGGTGATCGCGGTCAGCAGGACGGCGCGGCCGCCGGCAGAGCGGCGGTTGCTTCGACGGACACGCGCGCGGCTAAGGCTCATGTGAAAAGTTTCGCATGACCGATTTGCGGATCTTCCGCACCCCCCGACGGGGTGTTAAGGCCCTGGTCAGGCCCGCTCAGGCGGGGGAGAACAGGCCGCGCCAGCCGCCGGAGGGGGACTGCCCCGGCCCGAGGGTGCGCAGCGCGGCCAGCACCGTGGGGTCCTGGACGTCCAGCCAGTCGGTGAACTGCCGGAAGGATACGAGGCGTACGTCCTTTTTGTCCGCCATGGTCTTGAGGGCCTCCTCGACGGCGTCCATGTAGATCCCGCCGTTCCACTCCTCGAAGTGGTTGCCGATGAAGAGGGGGGCGCGGTTGGTCTCGTACGCCCGCCGGAAACCGCCGAGGTAGGTGGCGGTGGCCTGGGCGCGCCAGTTGGGGTAGTTGCCCGGCATCCCCCTCGTACTGTTCCGCGACTGGTTGGCGAGGATGTTGTAGTCCATGGACAGCACCTCGAAGGAGTGGCCCGGGAAGGGCAGCGACTGCAACGGCAGGTCCCAGACGCCTCCCCTCTTCACCGGCCACCGCTGGAGGCCGCCAGGCGAACTGGAGTCGTAGCGCCAGCCGAGGTCCCGGGCGGCGGGGAGCAGCGCGTCCTGGCCGAGGAGGCAGGGGGTGCGGGCGCCGGTGAGTTCCTTGCGGTAGTCGAAGGGGAGCGGTTCGAGGTCGGTGAAGCCGGTGTGGGTCCGCCAGCGGGTGACGAAGGAGACCGCCTGGTCGATCTCGCTGCGCCAGTCCTCGGGGGTCCAGTGGGCGACGGAGCCGGGGCCGGAGCAGAAGTGGCCGTTGAAGTGGGTGCCGATCTCATGG
This sequence comes from Streptomyces sp. NPDC034086, assembly GCF_055575515.1. NCBI lineage: Bacteria > Bacillati > Actinomycetota > Actinomycetes > Kitasatosporales > Streptomycetaceae > Streptomyces > Streptomyces sp. NPDC034086. Next base: position 46,402 of record NZ_JBVISM010000020.1, read on the forward strand.
CCGTCGAGCCAGGCCTGACGGACGTGGCGCAGGGTGTTGCGGACGTTCTCGTCCTTGAGGTAGCCGATGTCGGAGGCGCCGACGGGGTTGTTCGGGGGGTGGTAGAGGTCCCGCTTCGACTCGGGGAGGAGGTAGAGCCCGGAGAGGAAGAACGTCATGGCCGCGCCGTGGTCCCTGGCGAGCTTGAGGAAGCGCGGGAAGAGGCCGTTGCCGATCTCGCCCGCGCCGTCCCAGCTGAACACGACGAACTGCGGCGGCGTCTCGCCCGGCTGGAGCGGCACGGGCGGGGGCGGCTGGTGCGGCTGCGGACCGGCGTCGGCGGTGGAGCCGTCGCCGATGGGCCTGGCGCCGGGGGCTCCGCCGGAGGGCGCGGCACCCCGCGCGGCGGGGCGGCGGCCGGCGCCGCAGCCGGCGAGGGTGAACGGGGAGGCGGCGGCGGCCGCGACGGTGGCGGCGACGGCGCCGAGCCCGAGGCCGAGCGCGGTCCGCCTGCCGGGGTCGGGTACATCGCTCATGGAATGTCATATAAACGGACATTCCATGCCCCCGGGCCCCGACACGACGGCCACACCGGAACTCTCCCGAAACGGCCCCCACCGGTGACGGGGCCGCGCCTGCACGGAAACGAAACCCCGCGACACTGCCCCCGCCAGAAACCCGAGGGCCCGACCCCAAACCTTCCGGCGCCCGGGTCGGGCGCAGCCCGAGGGGGCCGGGCGCAGCCCGGGAGTCCGGGCGCAGCCCGGGAGTCCGGGCGCAGCCCGGGGGGGTCGGGCGCAGCCCGGGAGTCCGGGCGCAGCCCGGGGGGGTCGGGCGCAGCCCGGGAGTCCGGGCGCAGCCCGGGAGTCCGGGCGCAGCCCGGGAGTCCGGGCGGTCCCGGGTCGGGCCCGGCCCCGGTTCGCGCGCAGCCCGGTTCCAGGCAGCCCGGGGTTCGGGCACAGCCCCGATTCGCAGGTAGCCCGGGGATGCCGGGCCCGGCCCGAGGGTCCGGGTCCAGACGCCGGGGCGGGCGCAGCCTGAGGAGTCCGGGCGCAACCCGAGGGGTCCAGGCGCAGCCCTGGTTCGGACGCAGCCCCGGTTCGCAGGCAGCCCGAGGGTGCCGGGCCCCAGACCCCGGGGCGGGCGCAGCCTGAGGGGTCCGGGCGCAGCCCGAGGGGTCCAGGCGCAGCCCTGGTTCGGACGCAGCCCCGGTTCGCAGGCAGCCCGAGGGTGCCGGGCCCGGACCTCGGGGCGGGCGCGCCTGAGGGGTCCGGGCGCAGCCCGGGGGTCCGGGGCGCAGCCCCGGGGAACGGGCGAAGGGCGGGGGTAGGGGACCGCTCCGCGCAGCGGCGCCCCGGCCCGAGCCCCCGGGCGCGGGGGCTCGGGCCCTGAGACGGGTCCGGCGCGGCCCCGGGCGGGTTAGGGGCGCAGCCCGGGGGGTTCGGGCGCAGCCCGGGTTAGGCGCCGAAGGCCTTCGACTTGCCCTTCACCGGCTTCGCCCCCGCGAGGAGATGCGCCGGGACCAGGTCCCGCGCCGGTTCGCTGTAGCCCACCGACACCAGCTTGTCGCCCTGGTACGTGAACGACGTCAGCGAGGCGAGCGTGCACTGCCGCCGCCGCGGGTCGTGCCACAGCCGGCGCCGCTCCGCGAAGCTCCGTACGATCCAGATCGGCAGCTGGTGGCTGACCGCCACCGCCTCGTGCCCGCGCGCCGCGTCCCTCGCCGCCTCGATCGCGCTCATCATCCGTACGACCTGCTCGACGTACGGCTCGCCCCACGACGGCTTGAACGGGTTCGTGAGGTGCTTCCAGTTGGCCGGCCTGCGCAGCGCGCCGTCGCCGACGCCGAAGGTCTTGCCCTCGAAGACGTTGCCCGCCTCGATCAGCCGGCCGTCGGTGCTCAGCTCCAGGCCGTGCACCTTCGCGATCGGCGCGGCCGTCTCCTGCGCCCGCTCCAGCGGCGAGGCCACCACGTAGGTGACGTCCCGGTCCTGGAGGTGCTCGGCGACCCGGTCGGCCATCCGCCGGCCCAGTTCGGAGAGGTGGTAGCCGGCCCGGCGTCCGTACAGAACGCCCTCCGGGTTCTCCACCTCGCCGTGCCGCACCACGTGGACGACGGTGATGTCGCTCATGCCGTCGCCTCCGCGGCGGCCTGCGCGGCGGCCGGCAGCGCGGCCGCGATCCGCTCGACCGCCCGCTCGTCGTGGGCCGTGGACACGAACCAGGACTCGAACGCCGACGGCGGCAGGTAGACGCCCTGCGCCAGCATCGAGTGGAAGAACGCGTTGAAGCGGAACCCTTCCTGCTTCTTCGCGTCGTCGTAGTCGCGGACCGGGTCCGCGGTGAAGAACACCGAGAACATGTTGGACGCGGTCTGCAGCCGGTGCACCACGCCCTCCTTGCTCAGCGCCGCCGTCACCAGGCCCTGGATCTCCTTCGAGACCGCGTCGACCTTGTCGTACGCCGCCCCGTCCAGCAGCCGCAGCTGCGCGAGGCCGGCGGCGGTGGCGATCGGGTTACCGGAGAGGGTGCCCGCCTGGTAGACCGGGCCGGCCGGGGCCAGGTGGCCCATGACGTCGGCGCGGCCGCCGAACGCCGCCGCCGGGAAGCCGCCGCCCATGACCTTGCCGAAGGTCATCAGGTCGGGCTTGACTCCGTCCACCCCGTACCAGCCGGCGCGGGAGGTACGGAATCCGGTCATCACCTCGTCGGAGACGTACAGCGCGCCGTTCTCGCGGCACAGGTCGGCGAGGCCCTGGTTGAAGCCCTCGCCCGGGGTGACGACGCCCATGTTGCCGGGCGCGGCCTCGGTGATCACGCAGGCGATCTCGCCCGGGTGCGCGGCGAAGGCCGCCCGGACCGCGTCGAGGTCGTTGTAGGGGAGCACGATCGTGTCGCCGGCCTGCGCGCCCGTGACACCGGGGGTGTCGGGCAGCGCGAAGGTGGCCAGGCCGGAACCGGCGGCGGCCAGCAGCGCGTCGACGTGTCCGTGGTAGCAGCCGGCGAACTTGACGACCTTGGCGCGACCGGTGAAGCCGCGGGCCAGCCGGATCGCCGACATGGTCGCCTCGGTGCCGGAGGACACCAGGCGCACCTGCTCGACGGGCTCGACGCGGGCGACGATCTCCTCGGCGAGGGCGACCTCGCCCTCGCCCGGGGTGCCGAAGGAGGTGCCGCGGGCGACCGCCGCCTGCACCGCCTCGATCACCTCGGGGTGGGAGTGGCCGAGGATCATCGGCCCCCACGAGCAGACCAGGTCGACGTACTCGCGCCCGTCGGCGTCGGTCAGGTAGGGACCGGTACCGGACACCATGAACCGGGGCGTACCGCCCACGGCACGGAAGGCGCGGACGGGAGAGTTCACGCCGCCGGGGGTCACGAGGGACGCGCGCTCGAAGAGCGTCTGCGAAACTGGGGCTTCATACGGGTACGGGTAGCTCACACCAGCCATGGTCTCAGAGGCCGCGACAGACTTGCGGAGGGGCGTTTCACCGCGCCGCCTCGGGGGAGGTCACTGCCATGATGATCAGGCTGCGTGGCGGGGGCCGCGGGGCCGGGGCAGGCAATACGTGTCGGGTGGAGATATGCAACGCGGTGGTGGACCGGGCGAGGGTACGGACGGCCTGGACCCGCAGCGCGCCCGTGAAGCCCGCCGACGCGGCAAGCACCGGCGTCGCGCGGCCGAGGCCGATCCCGTACCGGGGCCGGTTCCGGCCCGTGCGCCGGGCGGCGAGGACGACACGGATGACCTGGACGACACCGGCGGCCTGCCCAAGGGCCGCGGCATGGGAGTGACGTACAAGTACTTCGGCGCCCCCGACGGCGCCACGGCCGCGCGGGTGCCGCAGACGATGCGGCCGGAGGAGCTGGGCGGCGACGAGCTCGGCATGGGCGGCATGTTCACCAGGATCAAGCCGGAGACGATGGCCGCGATGGTCCTGACCGGCATCGAGGGCATACCCCTGCACAAGGTGCCCCCGTTGGAACTGGTCGTCCTGCACCCCGACTACGCGGTGGTCAAGCTGCCCATGACGGTGGTGGACCCGCTGCGCGGGGTGGGCGAGGAGTCGGTGGGCGCGGCCGCCTTCATCTGGTCGACGGTTCCCGACCGGGGCGGCCCGCGCGACGCCTTCAACGTCTACCAGTTGCTGCACGAGTGGCAGGACTTCTCCCACCGCCTCCACGAGAACGGCCACCAGGCGTACTGCCTCGTCTGGCCCTGATCGTCCCGCGGCCTCCGCTCCGCCCCTGAGCGGCCCGCGGCCTCCGCTTGCCCCTGACGGTCCCCCGCCGGCACGTCCCCTGACGGTCCCCGGACGGGTCCCCGCCGGCGCGGCCCCGCCGACGCGGCCCCGCCGGCCCGGCGTCCGCCCGCCGGGCCGGGGCGCGGGCGGTCAGGCCGCGTCGCGCGCGGCGGTGTCCTCCTGCCACCTGCGGCCGATCGCCTTGATCAGCGCCGGGTAGACCCCCGCGTACCGGAAGGGCTTGATGGCGGCCATGTAAGCGGCGCCCAAGAAGCCGTTGGGCCTGACCAGGACGGCCATCTGCCCCCGGTGCCCGCCGAGGCCGTCCGGGACCCAGCCGATGTGCATCAGACCGTGCACGGTCTTGTTGCCCATCTCGGCGACCCACTCGTCGTGCGTCTGGTAGACGGAGGAGAAGGGGAGGGCGGAGAGGTCCGGGCCGCGCGGGCCCTCGGCGAGGTCCGCCGGCAGCCGCTCGCGCAGTGACCGCACCCGGCCGCCGACGCCGTCGCCGGGCTCGTCCCAGCCGAGCAGCGCCCCGAGCTTCCAGCGGATGGCGAAGAGGGCCCGGTAGAGGGGGGAGGAGATGCCGGAGGTCTCGCTCCCGCCGCTCGCGAACTGGGCGACCAGCTTCGCCAGGTCGTCGGGTCCGCCCGGTGTCGGCAGCGCCCACACGTCCTCGAGCTGGAAGTCGCCCGCGATCTCGTGGATCCGCCAGGGGCGGGAGGTGTGGGCGGTCCTGGGGAGTTTCATGCGTGTGCCCCTCCATCTATACGATGCCGTACAGATGGAGGCTAGGCCCGTTTATACGGAGCCGTATAGATCGACGCCACGTGACGGGAGACACACCATGGCCACCGCCCGCACCCCCCGCGGCACGTGGATCGAGGAAGGCCTGCGCGCCCTCGCCGCCGGCGGACCGGACGCCGTACGGATCGAAGCGCTCGCCCAGGCGCTCGGTGTCAGCAAGGGCGGCTTCTACGGGTACTTCCGCAACCGGGACGCGCTGCTGGAGGAGATGCTCGACACCTGGGAGCACGAGGTCGCGGACGGGGTGATCGAGCACATCGAGAGCGGGGGCGGTGACGCGCGGGCCAGACTGGACCGGCTGTTCACCTTCGTCGCGGAGTCGGCCGACGGCCCGGTCCGGGGCACGGCCGTCGACCTGGCCATCCGCGACTGGGCCCGCCGCGACCCGGCCGTCGCGGCACGGCTGCGCCGGGTCGACAACCGGCGGATGGACTACCTGCGCGCCCTGTTCGGCTCGTTCTGCCCCGACCCGGACGACGTCGAGGTCCGCTGCCTGATGGTGTTCTCGCTGCGGATCGGCGGCCGGTTCATCGCCGTCGACCACGGCGGCCGCAGCCACGCCGACATGATGGACCTGACCCGCCGCTGGCTCCTGCGCCCGCCCCCGGCCTGAGGGCCCCCCGCAGGCCGGCGGGCACCCTCCGCCCGGCGGGGCCGCCCGAGGCCGCGCCGCGCGGGGCCGGTCCTCAGGCGGCGGTCAGGACCAGGCGGCCGCGCGTGCCCGGGGCGGCGAGGGCGGCGTGGGCCGTGGCGGCTTCCGCGAGGGGGAAGGTCTGCGCCACACGGAGCGTCAGCGCGCCCGCGTCGACCAGCGCGGAGAGGCGGCCCAGCAGGGCGCCGTCCGGGGCGACCTCCTGCTCCTCCACCCGGATCCCCCGCTCCGCGGCCGGCGCCGCGCCCGGAATCAGGCCGACGTACGCGCCGCCGTCGCGGACGAAGCCCAGCGCCTCCCCGCCCATCACCGCCGCGTCCAGGACCCCGTCCACCGGCCCGGCCGGCGCCGACCCGCGCGCCACGAACTCCGCCGCGCCCAGGGAGCGTACGAGCTCCTCGTCCCCCGCGCCCGCCAGCGCCGTCACCACCAGCCCGGCCCGTGCGGCGAGCTGCACCGCGAGGCCGCCGACCACTCCGGCCGCACCGGTGACCAGGACCGAGCCGCCCGGCGCGAGCCCCAGCAGGTCCACCGCGCGGGCGGCCGTCAGCCCGCTCAGCGGCAGTGCCGCCGCGGCCGCGTCGTCCACCGACTCCGGGGCGGCCGCCACCGCCGAGGCGTCGAGCACCGCGTACTCCGCGTGCGTGCCGAGCGGCTTCACCGGGCCGTAGTGCAGCCCGACCACCCGGCGCCCCCGCGTCCAGCCGTCCACGCCGGGCCCGACCTCGTCGATCTCGCCCGCCACGTCCCAGCCGAGCCCGAGCCGCTGTCCGGCCCCGCCGAAGACGCCCGCGCGGACGGCGCCGTCGACCGGGTTCAGCCCGGCGGCGCGGACCCGGATCCGGACCTGCCCCGCCGCCGGCCGCGGCACCGCCACCTCGGCCAGCTCCACCCGCTCCGGCCCGCCGAAGGTGCTGACCACCACTGCCCGCATGGTCCGGTTCTGCTGCTCGCTCATGACTGTCTCCCCGTTCGTCACGTCGGTCACATCGGTCTCGTCCGGCCCGTTCGGCCGTTCCGATGACCACTAACTTAGGGAGAGGTACTCTCTTTTCGTAAGTACGCACTCGGGAGTGCGTACCCGACCCGGAAGTGGGCGATCCATGGCCACCCGCACCGCCGCCGCCCTCCGCGAGGAAGCCCGCGTCGCCTACGACGCCTTCGTCAAGGAGTGCCCCACCACGCAGCTCCTGGCCCGCATCAGCGACAAGTGGGTCGGCCTCATCGTCAGCGCCCTGGGCGAGGCTGAGCAGGGCTCCATGCGCTACAGCGAACTCGGCCGCAAGATCCCCGGCGTCAGCCAGAAGATGCTGACCCAGACCCTCCGCTCCCTCGAGCGCGACGGCATCGTCACCCGCACCGTCACCGCGACCGTCCCCGTCCGCGTCGACTACCGCCTCACCGAACTCGGCGGCAGCCTCGGCTGCCTCCTCTCCTCCGTCAAGCAGTGGGCCGAGAACCACTTCGACGAGGTGAGCGCCCACCGCGAGGCCTACGACCAGGCCACCGCCACCACCTGACCCCCCTCACAAATTCGGCCGCGCCGCCGCGTCACCCGATGGCATGCTGGGACCGTGAACGGTCCCGGTATCCACCTCACCCTCGCCCCCGAACTGCGCCTCTTCGTCCCGCCCAGCCGGCGCGCGGACCGCGTACCGACCGCCACGGACGGCGCCTCCAGCATCGGACACGTGGTCGAGTCCGCCGGTGTCCCGCTCACCGAGGTCGGCCGGCTGCTCGTGGACGGCAGGGAGGTCCCCGTCTCGTACGTGCCCCAAGCCGGCGAGTCGGTCGAGGTGTTCGGCGTGGACCGGCCCCAGCGGGTGCCCGGCGCCCCGCTGCGCTTCCTCCTCGACGTCCACCTCGGCACCCTCGCCCGCCGCCTGCGCCTGCTCGGCGTCGACGCCGCCTACGAGAACGAGGACATCGGCGATCCCGCACTCGCCGCCCGCTCCGCCGCCGAGCGGCGCGTCCTGCTCTCGCGCGACCGCGGCCTGCTCCGCCGCCGCGAGATCTTCGCCGGAGCGTACGTCTACAGCGACAACCCGGACGACCAACTCCGCGACGTCCTCGGCCGGTTCGCGCCCGAGCTGGCACCCTGGACCCGCTGCACCGCCTGCAACGGTCCGCTCCGCGAGGCGGACAAGGACAGCGTGGGGGACCGGCTGGAGCACGGGACGCAGCGCTCGTACGACGTGTTCGCGCAGTGCGCCGACTGCGAGCGCGTCTACTGGCGCGGCGCCCACCACTCCCGCCTGGAACGGATCGTCGGCGACGCCCTGGCCGAATTCGGCAACGGAGCCTCCGTGTAGCGCTGCCGGAGGCGGCCCCCGGCTGGCAGACTCCGGTGGCATGACTGCCGCTGACCACACCACCGGCACCACCCCCGACACCACCACCGACCTCTTCGACGTGGCCGTCGTCGGCGCCGGACCCACCGGGCTCCTGCTCGCCGGCGACCTCGCCGCCACCGGACTGTCCGTCGCCCTCCTCGAGAAACGGCCCCGCACGGCCGCCAACCTCACCCGCGCCTTCGCCGTGCACGCCCGCACCCTCGAACTGCTCGACGCGCGCGGGCTCGCCGACGAACTCGTCTCCACCGGCCGGCGGATCGACCAGTTGCGTCCCTTCGGTGGCATGGCCCTCCCCCTCCAACAGCTGCGTTCCCGCTACCCCTTCGTCCTCATCACCCCTCAATATGAGACAGAGAAACTGCTGGAGCGCCGCGCGTTGTCCACAGGGGTGGACATCCAGTACGACTGTCAGGTCGTCGGTCTCCGCCAGGACCACGACACCGTCACCCTCGAGGTCCGCGACGCCAACGGGACGGCCCGGTCCGGCAACACGGCCGACGCCACCCGCTCCGACGCCACCCACCCCGGCGGCACCCGCCCCGACGCCACCCGCTCCGGCGGCACCCCGCGCCTGATCCACGCGCGCCACGTCGTCGGCGCCGACGGCGTCCGCTCCACCGTCCGCGGCCTCCTCGGCCTCCCCTTCCCCGGCCGGGCCGTCGTCCGCTCCATGGTGCTGGCCGACGTCCGCCTCGATGACCCGCCCTCCGACGCCCTCACCGCCAACGGCACGGCCGACGCCTTCGCCTTCCTCGTCCCGTTCGGCGACGGCTACCACCGCGCCATCGCCTGGAGCCCCACCGCCCGGGCCGCCGACACCGACCCCGTGGACCTCGGCGAACTGCGCGCCCTGACCCGCGCCGCCCTCGGCAGCGACCACGGCATGCACGACCCGCGCTGGATGTCCCGCTTCCACAGCGACGAACGCCAGGTCCCCCATTACCGCGTCGGCCGCGTCTTCCTCGCCGGCGACGCCGCCCACGTCCACTCCCCCGCCGGCGGCCTCGGCATGAACACCGGGCTCCAGGACGCCGCCAACCTCTCCTGGAAGCTCGCCGCCGTCCTCCACGGCCGGGCCCCCGACCCCGAAGCGCTCCTCGACAGCTACCACCGCGAACGCCACCCCGTCGGCCGCCTCGTGCTGCGGATCAGCGGCACCCTCGTCCGGGCCGTCATCACCGGCAGCCCCGCCGTGCGCACCGCCCGCCGCCTCGGCGCCGGCCTCCTCTCCCGCCTCGGCCCCGCCCGGGACCGGGCACTCGGCCTGGTCACCGGCATCGGCATCGCCTACCCGCCCCCGCCCGGCACCCGCCGGCCCGGCCCCGCCGGCCGGCGCGCCCCCGACGTCCCCCTCGCCGACGGGACGCGGCTGTACGAGGCCCTGCGCGCCGGCGGCTTCGTCCTCATCACCCCGCCCGGCGCGGCCACCCCGCCCGGAGCCGGCCTCGCGCACCACCACTGGGCCGCGGAGGGGCGTACCGCCCGCGTCCTCGTACGCCCCGACGGCTACGTCGCCTGGAGCGCCCCCCGGGCGGGCGACGCCGAGACCGCCTCGGCCGTCGCCCGCTGGATCCTCCCGGGAAGCCGTGCCCCCAAGACGTGACGCCGCCCGGCGGAACGCGCCCGCGCCCCCGGGCCACCACGGGCCGGGGGCTCAGAACGCGTACGTGTCGCCCGTGTCGAGCGCCAGCACCAGGTGCTCGTTGTTGGCGCGGTTGCGGTCGGTCGCGCCCCCGTCCCACAGGGTGTCGATCCGCAGCGCGACCTCCGCCGGCCGCTCCCGCAGGCCCAGCAGCAGCGTGATGTGCCGTCCGCGTCCGTGCCGCGGCAGCGCGCCCGTCTCGCACACGACCTCGCGGCGCCCCACCCGCGCGCAGCCGCCGGCCGGCTCGTGGGCGTCGGCGAGGTCGGCGGACAGCCTCATCCGCACGGTGGCGTTCGGCACCTCCGCCGGCCCCTCGTTCTGCGGCACCATCCACACCTTCAGCTGCCCGTGCGCCAGCCGGACCCGCCCGTGGTAGGCCACGTCGGCCTCCGCGTCCGGGCCCGGCCGGGCATCCGCGGGTCCGGCCCCGCACAGCACCAGCAAGCCCGCCACCACCACACTGCGTACGGCACAACGGCGCACCGCCACCACCTCCTCGCGCGGACGGTAGCCACCCCGCGCAACCGCCGATCGGACCATCACACGAATGAGGGCGAGCCGTCCGCCGTCCGCCGTTCGCCGCCGCCCCGTCCGCCGTGCGCCGCCGCCCCCGGGCCCGCGCCCCGGCCCCGCGCCCCGGCCCGCTGCGTAGGCTTCGGGGCATGCTGATCGCCCGTTCCGCCGCCCTCTTCGCGCTCGCCGCCCTCCTCGAGATCGGCGGCGCCTGGCTGGTCTGGCAGGGCGTCCGGGAGCACAGGGGCTGGGCCTGGGCCGGTGCCGGCGTCATCGCCCTCGGCCTGTACGGGTTCGTCGCCACCCTCCAGCCCCAGGGCGACTTCGCCCGCGTCCTCGCCGCCTACGGCGGGGTCTTCGTCGCCGGATCGCTGCTGTGGGGCGTGGTCGCCGACGGCTACCGGCCCGACCGCTGGGACGTGGCCGGCGCGCTCGTCTGCCTCGCCGGGATGGCCGTGATCATGTACGCGCCGCGCCGCTGACCCGGCCTATGCTGGCCAGCGTTCGCCCGTACGAACGACCGAAACGCCGGGCGACGTCCCCCGCGACCCCGCGAACCGCGAACCGCGCGACCCCCGCGACCCACGAGGAGCCCCGCCCATGAGCACGCGCCCGGCCACCCGAACCGCCGTAGTCACCGGCGCGAGCAGCGGAATCGGCGCGGCCACCGCCCGGCAGCTCGCCGCGGCCGGCTACCACGTCGTCCTCACCGCCCGCCGCAAGGACCGCATCGAGGCCCTCGCCGCCGAGATCACCGGTGCGGGCCACCGGGCGACCGCGTACGCCCTCGACGTCACCGACCGGCCCGCCGTCGACGCCTTCGCCGCCTCCCTGGCGAGCCGCCCCTCCGTCGACGTACTCGTCAACAACGCCGGCGGCGCCATCGGCGCCGAGCCCGTCGCCACCGGCGACCCGGCCGACTGGCGCACGATGTACGAGGTCAACGTCATCGGCACGCTCAACCTCACCCAGGCGCTGCTGCCCGCCCTCGTGGCCTCCGGTGACGGCACGGTCGTCGTGCTCTCCTCCACCGCGGGCCACGCCACGTACGAGGGCGGCGCGGGTTACGTCGCGGCCAAGAACGGTGCCCGCGTGCTCGCCGAGACCCTCCGCCTGGAGATCGTCGGGCAGCCCGTCCGCGTCATCGAGATCGCGCCCGGCATGGTCAAGACGGAGGAGTTCGCGAAGACCCGCTTCCGCGGCGACTCCGCCAAGGCCGAGAAGGTCTACGAGGGCGTCGCGGAGCCCCTCACCGCCGACGACGTCGCCGACACGATCACCTGGGCGGTGACGCGCCCGAGCCACGTCAACATCGACCTGCTGGTGGTCCGCCCCCGCGCCCAGGCCTCGAACACGAAGGTGCACCGGGAGCCGTAACCCCCGGGGGACCGGCTCCGCGCCCTTCTCCGGCGGCGCGCACGCGGGCCGCCGGCTCCGGTCCGGCGGCCCTCGCACGCGTTCCGGGACCCGGCCGGCGCACGGAGCGGCGGCTCGGCCGATCGGCTCCATACGAGGCACCGATGTGATGATCAGACCTCGCGCCTCCCGTCGTACGGCGCGTGCCGCCCGAAGGATGCCGGTCGAGGCCGCTCAGGCCTCAAGGTCAGACCCCCGGTTCCCACGAGGAGCACCACACATGAGTCCTGAGACAAGGACACCGTCCCGCATGGGCCCGCTGCCCCGGCAGAGCAAGTGGCTCGCCGGCGGCGCGGTGGCCACGATGGCCATCGCGATGCTCGGCCTCTCCACCCCCGCACAGGCGGACACCGAAGCGCCCCGGACGGCGACGGCGGCCGCGGCGCAGGCCGGCGACAAGTGCGCGGACGACGAGGACTACGACGACCCGGACGTCAAGGGCGCCGCCACCAGCCCCGGCAAGGACAAGTGCGAGGGGAAGCCCGGCCCGCCCGGGCCTCCCGGCCGTGACGGCCGCGACGGCCGCGACGGCCTCCCGGGCCAGCCCGGCGTCCCCGGGCCGCCCGGACCTCCCGGACCGTGCGTCGACGTCTCGACCTCGTGGGACGAGGAAGAGGTCAAGTACAAGGCCGTACTGGCCCCCAACGGCACCGTCTGGGCCGGGGTGTACGACTTCAACGCGGAGAACCCGGCCGTCCCCGGCACGGGCCCCGCCTACACCTGGTACAACCTCACCGCGGGGTCGCCGACCTTCCCGGCCAACCCCTGTGGCGTGACGATCGCGGAGACCGCCAACCGCGTCATCGTCGAGGTGCTCACCACGGCCGGCACCCTCTTCGAAACCGAATGCGCGGTGAACCGCGGCGAGCCGGACACGCTCAACTGCCCGAGCCCGGTCGTCTGGACCCCGGCGAACCCCCAGCCGGGGGCGCCGCTGCCGCCGCTCAACCGGAAGACCCCGCTGAAGCCGAGCCACGTCGGCCCGGACATCGACAAGGGCCTCACCAAGACCGGCTGACGCCGCCGCCGGTCCCGCCGCGGACCGGACACGTACGCCGTGCCCGGAGCGATCCGGGCACGGCGCCGTGCGTCCGGCGGCACCCGGCCCCGGCCCTCAGCCCTTCACGCAGATGACCTGCTTCAGCTTCGCCACGACCCGCACCAGGTCCGTCTGCTGGTCGATGACCTGCTCGATCGACTTGTAGGCCCCGGGGATCTCGTCCACCACCCCGGAGTCCTTGCGGCACTCCACGCCCCGCGTCTGCTCCGCCAGGTCCCGCGCGGAGAACCGCTTCTTCGCCGCCGTCCGGCTCATCTTCCGTCCGGCACCGTGCGAGGCGGAGTTGAAGGACTTCTCGTTGCCGAGCCCCTTCACGATGTACGACCCCGTGCCCATCGAGCCCGGGATGATCCCGAAGTCACCGCTGCCGGCGCGGATCGCGCCCTTCCGGGTGACCAGCAGGTCCATGCCGTCGTACCGCTCCTCCGCCACGTAGTTGTGGTGGCAGCTGATCTCCTGCTCGAAGGAGACCTTCGCCTTCCGGAACTCCTTGCGGACGACCTCCTTGAAGAGGCTCATCATCGCCGCGCGGTTGTACTTCGCGTACTCCTGCGCCCAGAAGAGGTCACGGCGGTACGCCTCCATCTCCGGGGTCCCGGCGAGGAACACCGCGAGGTCGCGGTCGACCAGGTTCTGGTTGTGCGCGAGGTCCCGCGCCACGCCGATGTGGTGCGCGGCGAGCTCGTTGCCGATGCCGCGGGAGCCGGAGTGCAGCATCAGCCAGACCGCACCCGACTCGTCGAGACAGAACTCGATGAAGTGATTACCGGAACCGAGGGTTCCTATCTGCTTCATGGCCCGGTCGTGACGGAACTTGACCTCGTCCGCGAGGTAGTCGAAGCGCTCCCACAGGTCGGAGTACCCCGTCCCCGGGAACCCGTACAGCCGCGCCGGGTCCACCGGGTCCCGGTGCATCCCCGCGCCCACCGGAATCGCCTGCTCGATGCGCGAGCGCAGCTTCGACAGGTCCCCCGGGAGGTCGTTCGCCGTCAGCGAGGTCCTGACCGCCGACATGCCGCAGCCGATGTCGACGCCGACCGCCGCCGGGCAGACCGCGTCCTTCATCGCGATCACCGAGCCGACCGTGGCGCCCTTGCCGTAGTGGACGTCCGGCATCACGGCCAGGCCCTTGATCCAGGGCAGCCCCGCCGTGTTCTGGAGCTGCCGCATCGCGCTGTCCTCGACGGACGCCGGGTCCGTCCACATCCGGATCGGGACGTTCGCCCCGGATACCTCTACGTACGACATAAGACAACGATCCCCTGAAATCCACAGAAAAGTATGAATACGCGAAAAGCCGCGCTCATCACCCCGAAGCGGACAGGGAACCGGCGCCGGCACGTGCGTGTGCGATAGACATTGTGTCCATCCGTGCCCGAGTCGCGGCAACGGATTTTCCCGAGGGAGCCAGGGGAGCCAGTGGACGTGGACCGAATGCCGGCACACCGGATGCCGGTACGCCGCCGAGTCCTGCCGGGCGTCGCGATGCTCGCCGCCCTCGTGGCCGGCGCGACCGGGCTCACCGGGTGCACCGACGGCAGCGGCATCGCGACCAGCGACCAGAAGGGCGGCGGGAGCACCGCCACGCCCGCGCAGCCCGGCAAGTACCGCAGCCTGCCGCAGCCCTGCAGGGCCGCCGATCCCAAGCGGCTCAAGGTGATGCTCCCGGCCGCCGACTCGCTCACCACCGAACAGCGCGACCGGCTCTACGCCGGGACCGCCGACCCCTCCTACGACGGCGACCGGCACGTGGCCTGCCGCTGGAACGCGCAGAGCCCCGAGGGGAACCTGCTGCTGTCCGTCACCTTCGAGCGCGTCGTCTCGTACGACCGCGCCACCACCAGCGACGACGACAAGGCCCGCCAGGTCTACGTACGCCGGCTGACCGACGCGAAGCTGCCCTTCCCGGGGCCGACCGGCGGCCCCGTCCCGGGCGCCGGTAACGGTACGAGTACGAGTACGGCCCCCGGCGCGCCCCCCGCGAACCCCCCGGGCGGCAGCGCCGCACCCTCCCCCGCGGCCTCCGCTCCGGGTTCCGCTTCGCCGCCCGCCCCGGGCGCCCCGAGCGCACCGGGCGCCCCGAGCGCCCCGCCCGAGCTCGGCTCGCGCGTCCTGGAGGGGCTGGGCAGCGAGGCGTTCCTCGACGACAAGCTCGGCGCGGCCGGCGCCACCGCCGCGCAGGCGCGGACGGTACGGATCGTGTTCCGCACCTCGAACGTCCTCGTCACCGTCGCGTACAGCGTCCAGCCCTCCGGACCCGGATCGGTACCCCCGAGCGCCGAGACGCAGGAGCGGACGCGCCAGTTGGCGCAGGCCCTGGCCGAGCGTTTCAGCGAGTGACGGCGCCGCCCCCAGGGGGCGCGCACGCCCCGCGTGACGGCGCGCACAGCAGGCGGGCGCCCGCTCGGGCTACCGTTGCTCGGGTCCCGCGCCCGTAACGCGCCCCGCAGAAGACCCCAACGTCTGAAGGAACCATGCACCGATCAGCCTCGCGCCTCACCCGCGTTCTCGCCTGCGCAGCCGTCCCGGTCATCCTCACCGTCGCCGGCTGCTCGTCCGACTCGGGCAAGTCCTCGGGCGGCAAGGACTCCGGCAAGAAGTCCGATTCCTCCTCGTCCGCCAAGCCGAACGCCAAGCCCTCGGCCGCGCTGGAGAAGGTGGCCTACGCGAAGCTGCCGGACCCCTGCAAGGCGCTGGCCGGCAAGAGCATCGACTCGCTCGTCCCCGAGGCGAAGGACAAGAACGGTACGGCGGCCAAGTCGAACGACCTGTCCAACCGCGCCAGCTGCTCCTGGAACGGCCTCAAGACGGACGGCACGAAGGGCTCGCAGTACCGCTGGCTCTCCGTCTCCCTGGTCCGCTACGACTCGCACGCCTCCCTCGGCAGCGGCAACAAGCGCGCGGAGGACCAGTACAACAAGCAGATCGAGCTGGCGAAGGCCACCGAGGGCGCGCACGACGTCAAGGCCGAGCAGGCCGGCGGGATCGGCGACCAGGCCACCTCCGTGGTCTACGGCGTGAAGAAGGACGTCGACTTCGCCAACAACTCGGTCGTCGTCCGCACGCAGAACGTCGTGATCACCCTCGACTACAACGGTGCGGCCTACGAGGGCGCCGGCGCCCCCGACCAGGGCAAGCTGCTCCAGGACGCGATCGCCGCGGCCAAGGAGACGGTGGCCTCGGTCGAGTCCGCCAACAAGGACGGGGGCACCGCCCCGTCGGACGCGCCGTCCGGTTCCGCTTCGCCTTCCGCTTCCGCGTCTGGGCCGTCCGGGCAGTAACCCCGCCGACAGGAGGGGCCCTACGGCACGGGTGACGCGCAGTCACCCGTACGCTGTGCCTGCCGTAGCTCGACAAGGGGAGGGGATCACGGGTGGCCGCGATGCAGCTGACTCGTACGCACCGGATACTCATCGGTGTCGTGGTCGCCGGAGCCGTGGTCATCGCGGGGATCGGTTTCGCGGGCTCGTATTCCGCGGTGCGCGCGCTGGCCCTGAAGAAAGGCTTCGGCAGTTTCTCGCTGGTGTTCCCGATCGGCATCGACGCGGGCATCTGCGTGCTGCTGGCGCTGGACCTGCTGCTGACGTGGATCCGCATCCCGTTCCCCCTGCTGCGCCAGACGGCGTGGCTGCTGACGGCGGCGACGATCGCGTTCAACGGCGCGGCGGCCTGGCCGGACCCGCTGGGCGTGGGCATGCACGCCGTGATCCCGGTGCTGTTCGTGGTCACCGTGGAGGCGGCCCGGCACGCCGTGGGCCGGATCGCGGACATCACCGCGGACCGGCACATGGAGGGGGTGCGGATCACCCGCTGGCTCCTCTCCCCCGTGCCCACCTTCAAGCTGTGGCGCCGGATGAAGCTGTGGGAGCTGCGCTCCTACGAGCAGGCCGTCGGCATGGAGCAGGACCGGCTGATCTACCAGGCGCGGCTCCAGGCCCGGTACGGGCGGGCGTGGCGCCGCAAGGCGCCCGTGGAGGCGCTGATGCCGCTGCGGCTGGCCCGGATCGGCGTGCCGCTCTCGCAGACGGCCCCCGAGGGGCTGGCGGCGGCGGGCATCGAACCGGTCCTGCTGCCCCCGGCGGCCCCGGCACCGGCCGCGGCCACGGCCGCGCCGGCCGCCGTCCAGCCCGGCGTCCCGGCCGCGCCCGCCCTGCCGGCCGCACCGGCAGGGGCCGAGCCCGCCGCAGCCGCGGGTGACGCGGGGGCCGTCGATGCCGCCGGCGCCGTCGGTGACGCCGGCGACCAGCCCGCCGGGCCCCGGCCGCAGGACCCGCTGCCGCGGCCCCCGCAGCCCCGCCAGCC
This sequence comes from Streptomyces sp. NPDC034086, assembly GCF_055575515.1. Taxonomy (NCBI): domain Bacteria; kingdom Bacillati; phylum Actinomycetota; class Actinomycetes; order Kitasatosporales; family Streptomycetaceae; genus Streptomyces; species Streptomyces sp. NPDC034086. Next base: position 63,377 of record NZ_JBVISM010000020.1, read on the forward strand.
CCAGCCCCCCGTCCCCGCCCCGGCGCCCGCCCCCTTCGCGGTCGAGCCGACGGCCATGCCGGCCGCGCACGACAGCGCCTGGTTCGCGGCGCCGCTCGCGCCGCAGGCCTCGTACGAGGGCGGCTACGACCCCCAGTACGTCGAGGGCCTGGAGCCGACCCCGGTCATGGCTCCGGCCGGCCCCGGCGAACGGTCCGGCCCCGCGGACACGGCCGCCGCGCCCGACACCGACGCCGACGCCGACGAGGAGAAGTTCCGGGAGGCCGCCTACGAGGTCTTCCGGGCGTACATCGACGAGTACGCCCAGGTCCCGAGCCCCGCGCAGCTGGAGGAACGCCTCTCCGAGCGCCTCGGGATCGCGGACCCGCCCAGCGCGGCCGCGCTCAAGCGGCTGATCCCCGCCCTCAAGGAGCGCTACCAGCGGGACCTCATGGACGAGCACATCTCTTAGGCACACCCGGCCGCGCCCCCGGGCCGGACGACCACGCAGAAGGGCCCGTACCCCCGGCGCACCAGGGGTACGGGCCCTTCCCGTCGGGCGTGGCGCCGCGTCAGACCGCGAGCAGCTTGCGCACCCGCTCCGCCCCGACCGCCAGCAGCAGCGTGGGCAGGCGCGGACCGGTCTCCCGGGTCACGAGCAGCCGGTACAGCAGGGCGAAGAACTCGCGCTGCGCGACCTTCAGCTCCGGCGTCGGCTTGGCGTCCGGCTCCAGCCCGGCCATGACCTTCGGCACGCCGTAGACGAGGGTGGTGAGCCCGTCCAGCGACCAGTGCGAGTCGAGGCCGTCCAGCAGCAGCCGCAGGGACGCGCGCCCGGCCTCGTCCAGGGAGGACAGCAGCTCGGTGTCGGCGTCCTCGCGGACCAGGGTGCGCTGGTCGGCCGGGACCTGCGTGGTGATCCAGTTCTCGGCGCGGTCCAGGCGCGGCCGTACCTCGTCGAGGGAGGTCAGCGGCTGCGACGGGTCCAGGTCGGAGAGGATCCGCAGCGTCTGCTCGTCGTGCCCGGCGGTGATGTCGACGACCGACGCGAGGGTGCGGTACGGCATCGGACGCGGGGTGCGGGGCAGTTCGTGCGAGGCGACGCGCACGGCACGGGAGTGGGCGGCGGCGTCGGCCGGCAGCACGCTGCCGTCGGCGACCTTGGCCTCCAGCTTGTCCCACTCGTCGTACAGGCGCTGGATCTCCTGGTCGAAGGCGATCTTGAAGGACTGGTTCGGGCGGCGGCGCGCGTACAGCCAGCGCAGGAGCTGCGGCTCCATGATCTTCAGCGCGTCGGCCGGGGTCGGGACGCCGCCCTTGCTGGACGACATCTTCGCCATGCCGGAGATGCCGACGAAGGCGTACATCGGGCCGATGGGCTGCTCGCCGCCGAACAGGCCGACGATCTGCCCGCCGACCTGGAAGGAGGAGCCGGGCGAGGAGTGGTCGACGCCGGAGGGCTCGAAGACGACGCCCTCGTACGCCCAGCGCATCGGCCAGTCGACCTTCCAGACCAGCTTGCCGCGGTTGAACTCCGACAGCTTGACGGTCTCGGTGAACTCGTCCTCCGTGCAGACGTAGGTCAGCTCGGTGGTCTCGTCGTCGTACGCCGTGACCTTGGTGAAGTCCTTGTTGCACGCCCCGCAGTACGGCTTGTACGGGAAGTACTCCGCGCCCTCGGCGCTGCCGTCGTCCTCGGCGGCCGCGCCCGAGCCCTCGGCGGCCTCCAGCTCGGCCTCGTCGACCTGCTTCTGCTGGGGCTTCTTGCCCGGCTTCTGCTTGGTGCGGTACTGGGCGAGGACGGCGTCGATGTCACCGCGGTGCTTCATCGCGAACAGCACCTGCTCGCGGTAGGCGCCGGAGGTGTACTGCTCGGTCTGGCTGATCGGGTCGTACTCGACGCCCAGCTCGGCCAGGGAGGCGACCATCGCGGCCTTGAAGTGCTCGGCCCAGTTCGGGTACGGGGAACCCTCGGGCGCGGGCACGGCGGTCAGCGGGCGGCCGATGTGCTGGGCGTGGGACTCCTCGCTGACACCCGGGATGCCCTTGGGGACCTTGCGGTAGCGGTCGTAGTCGTCCCAGGAGATGAGGTGGCGGACCTCGTGGCCCCGGCGGCGGATCTCGTCCGCGACCAGGTGGGGGGTCATGACCTCGCGCAGGTTGCCCAGGTGGATCGGCCCGGACGGGGACAGTCCGGACGCGACGACGATCGCTTTGCCCGGGGCTCGGCGCTCCGCCTCGGCGATGACCTCGTCCGCGAAACGGGAGACCCAGTCGGTCTCTGTGCTGCTCTGAGCGCTCTGAGCCACGACACGTCCTTCTATCTCGAATGCTGGCTTCGGCCATTCTCCCAGACGGAACAGCCCGCTCCGGGGTTGCTTCCACGCCTCGGTACGCACGGAGATATCCCGGGGAGCGGGCACCCGCCGCGTGGGATACTCGGGACTTGTCGGAACACCCAAGCGCACGCGCACGCGCAACCTCACAGGAACGGCAGCTCATGGCCTCGGTCCCTTCCCTCGCTTCCTCCGTCGAACAGCGCGTCTCGGACGCCCTCGCCTCCGCCCTGCCGGAGGCCGGTGCCGCCGACCCGCTGCTGCGACGAAGCGACCGGGCCGACTTCCAGGCCAACGGCATCCTGGCGCTCGCGAAGAAGGCCAAGGCCAACCCGCGCGACCTCGCCGCCACCGTCCTCGAGGGCCTGGACAAGGGCGGCGTGATCAAGGACGTCGAGGTCTCCGGCCCCGGCTTCCTCAACATCACCGTCTCCGACGAGGCGATCATCCGGACGCTGGCCGCCCGCGCGGCCGACGACCGGCTCGGCGTGCCGCTCAACCCGTCCGCCGGCACCACGGTGATCGACTACGCGCAGCCGAACGTGGCGAAGGAGATGCACGTCGGCCACCTGCGGTCCGCCGTGATCGGCGCCGCGATGGTCGAGATCCTGGAGTTCACCGGCGAGAACGTGATCCGCCGCCACCACATCGGCGACTGGGGCACCCAGTTCGGCATGCTGATCCAGTACCTGCTGGAGCACCCGCACGAGCTGGACCACGAGTCGGACGAGGAGGTCTCCGGCGAGGAGGCCATGTCCAACCTCAACCGCCTCTACAAGGCCTCGCGCGCCCTCTTCGACTCCGACGAGGAGTTCAAGACGCGCGCCCGGGCCCGGGTGGTCGACCTCCAGGCGGGCGACCCCGAGACCCTGGCGCTGTGGCAGCGCTTCGTGGACGAGTCGAAGATCTACTTCTACTCCGTCTTCGACAAGCTGGACATGGACATCCAGGACGCCGACGTCGTCGGCGAGTCCGGCTACAACGACATGCTGGTCGAGACCTGCAAGCTGCTGGAGGAGTCGGGCGTCGCCGTCCGCTCCAACGGCGCGCTGTGCGTGTTCTTCGACGACGTCAAGGGCCCCGACGGCAACCCGACCCCGCTGATCGTCCAGAAGTCCGACGGCGGCTTCGGCTACGCCGCCACCGACCTCTCCGCGATCCGCGACCGCGTCACCGGCCTGTCCGCGACGACCCTGATCTACGTGGTGGACGCGCGGCAGTCGCTGCACTTCAAGATGGTCTTCGAGACGGCCCGCCGGGCCGGCTGGCTGGGCGACGACGTCAAGGCCGTCCAGCTGGCCTTCGGCACGGTCCTCGGCAAGGACGGCAAGCCGTTCAAGACCCGCGAGGGCGAGACGGTCCGTCTGGTGGACCTGCTGGACGAGGCCGTCGAGCGGGCGGCGGCCGTCGTGCGGGAGAAGGCCCAGGACCTCACGGAGGAGGAGATCGCCGAGCGCGGCGCCCAGGTGGGCATCGGCGCGGTGAAGTACGCGGACCTCTCCACCTCCGCGGCGCGCGACTACAAGTTCGACCTGGACCAGATGGTCTCGCTGACCGGTGACACGTCCGTGTACCTCCAGTACGCGTACGCGCGCATCCAGTCGATCCTGCGCAAGGCGGGCGAGGCCCGCCCGGCCGCCCACCCCGAGCTGGAGCTGACGGCCTCGGAGCGCGCGCTGGGCCTGCACCTGGACGGCTTCGGCACGCTGATCGCGGAGGCCGCGGCCGAGTACGCCCCGCACAAGCTGGCCGCGTACCTGTACCAGCTGGCCTCGCTGTACACGACGTTCTACGCGGAGTGCCCGGTGCTCAAGGCGGACACCCCCGAGCAGGTCGAGAACCGCCTGTTCCTGTGCGACCTGACGGCCCGGACCCTGTCGAAGGGCATGTCCCTCCTCGGCATCCGCACCCCCGAGAAGCTCTGACGTCCCACGCGACGACCCCCGGCGCGGGTGCACCGGGGGTCGTCGCGTTTCCCGGTCGCACCCCGCGAGGGCGACGTACGTCGCGTCGTACGCGGAGCGGTTCGACGGCGGGTCACCCGTACGGGCCGATTCCGGCCGGGCGGGGGCCGGGTAGGGGTTGGCCCGTCCTTCCCCAGCACCCCGACGGAGGCATCCGTGCCCGACATGAACGGCCCCTACAAGCCCGGCACCCCCTGCTGGATCGACCTGATGGTCCCCGACCAGCAGGCGGCCCTCGACTTCTACTGCGACCTCTTCGGCTGGCAGGGCGAGGTCGGCCCGGCCGAGCAGGGCGGCTACTCCGTCTGCACCCTCAAGGGCAAGCCGGTCGCGGGGATCATGAAGGCGATGAACCCGGACGGCACGGTCCCCGACCCGCTGCCGCCCACGGTGTGGACCACGTACCTGTCCACGGACTCCCTCGACTCCACCCTCAAGTCCGTCGTCGACGCCGGCGGCACGGTCATGATGGGGCCGGTGAACGTCATGGACCTCGGCCGGATGGCCGTGGTCGCCGACCCCGCCGGCGCCGTCTTCGGCCTGTGGGAGCCGGGCACCTTCGACGGCGCGGGCATCGTCAACGAGCACGGCGCGCTGATCTGGAACGAGCTCACCACCAGCGACCTCGAGGGCGCCGCCGCCTTCTACTCCGCCGTCCTGCCGGTCACCACGGCCCGGTCCGAGATGCCCGGCTCCGACGGGTACGTCGAGTTCAAGGTCGGCGGCCGCGCGGTCGCCGGGATGATGGACATGAGCAAGCTGCCGCCGGGCGTCCCGCCGCACTGGCAGCCGTACTTCCACGTGGACGACGTGGACGAGGTCCAGGCCGCCGCCGTCCGCGCCGGCGCCACCGTCCTCGCCCCGGCCTTCGACATGGCGGTCGGCCGCATGGCCGTCCTCGCCGACCCCCAGGGCGGCGGGTTCTCGGTCATCACGGCGACGGCCCCGGAACAGCCCGCCTGACCCCCCGTCCCCACCCTGTGGACAACGCGCCGCCCTCCTCACCCGGGGCGGCGCGCGTGCCTCGGCGGTTCCGCGATGGACTCCATCAGGACCTGCGCGTTGCGTGGCGAGCGCAGGAGGTGGACGGGTCTCCTGCCAGGACCGGAAGTCCTCGGCGGACATGATCACGACATCGCCGTGCTCCCTGGAGGTGACCTCTACGGGCAAGGGATTCCGGCTGCCGGATCACCGGCGCCGTCGCCGGCGGCGGCGACCGGCTTCCCCTTCCCGCAGCTCGGCGGCCGCCGCCCGCATCGCGTCCTCCTGCGCGGTGTCGCCGGCCACCGCGAAGAGCCCGGCCGCCCGCTCGAACACCTCGGCGGCCTCCGCGTGGCGGTCGAGGGAGTACAGCGTGAGCGCCAGCCCGTTGGCGAAGGCGGCCTCGCCGCGCCGGTCCCCGGCCTCCGCGAAGAGGGAGCAGGCCCGCTCCAGCATCTCCCGCGCCTGCTCCCGCCTCCCCGCACGGCGGTGGAGCAGCCCCAGGTTGCCCAGGACCTCCCCTCGGTCGTAGGGGTCCCCCTCCTCCGTGGCGATGCCGAGGGCCTCCTCGTACCGCGCGGCGGCCTCCTCGTCCCGCCCCAGCCGCACCAGCGACCCGGCGAGGGCGGTCAGCGTCCGGACCGCCTGCTTGTCGTTGCCGAACTCCCTGTGGGTGGCGAGCGCCCGTTCCCGTGCGGCCACGGCCTCCTCCGGCCGCCCGGCCCGCCAGAGCACGTCCGCGAGGGAGTTCAGCGAGGACGCTTCCCGGTGGGAGTCGTTCAGCTCGGTCATGAGGGAGACCGACTGCCGCAGCACGGCGACGGCCTCGTCCATACGGCCCGCCCGCTCGTAGATCCGTGCCAGGCCGGACAGGACGGTGCCCTCGGCGTGCCGGATGCCCCGCTCGCGGAGGATGCCGAGGGCCTCCTCCATCGCCTGCTCCGCCTCCGCCCACCGGTCCGTCGCGACGTACACACTGCCCAGCATGTTCAGGGCCTTGCCCTCGCCCATGGGCGACCCGTTCTCCCTGAACACCGTCAGCGCGCGCGTGAGCAGCTCCTCCGCCTCCTCCAGCCGGTCCGCGCCGAGCCACGCCAGGCCGAGGTCGTAGAGCCGGCCGCCGAGCTCCTCGGCGCTCCCCCTGCCCTCCGTGGCCGCGAGGAGCAGGCGCGCCACCGTCAGCGCGTCCTGCCGGTACCGGTAGATCTGGAGGTACGACATCAGGCGCGTGCCCAGTTCCACGGCCCTCCCCGGCCGCCCCGAGTCGACGGCGAAGCCCACGGCGGCGACCAGCCCGGCGCGTTCGGCGCCGAGCCACTGCAGGGCCTCCTCCATCGAGGGCAGCCCCGGCCCGTCTTCCCTCGGCGTGTCCAGACCGAGGACGTGCCGCGCCGCCCCGGCCTGGACGATCAGGCACTCCAGCAGGGCGTCGACCGCCTCCTGCCGCCCGTCCTCCGCCGCGCGCTCCTCGCCCCGCTCCCGCGCGTACAGCCGCACCAGGTCGTGCATCCGCCAGCGCCCCGAGCCGACCGGTTCCTCCGCCAGCAGGGAGGCCCGTACGAGCGCGGCCAGCGCCGGGCGCAGCTCGGCGGGCGGCACCCCGGCGAGCAGTGCGGCGTACTCCGTGGCGCAGTCCGGGCCCGGGTTCACCGTCAGCAGCCGGAAGACGCGGGCCTGGTCGGCCGGGAGGCGCCCGTACGAGAGGTCGAACGCGGCCCGGACCCCGTCGTCCAGCTCCGAGTCCAGCTTCGCCAGCCGGGTCCGCGCGTCGGCCAGCTGGGCCGCCAGCTCCGTCACGCGGAGTCCCGGATCGCCCGCCAGCAGCGCCCCCGCCACCGTCAGGGCCAGCGGCAGCCGCCCGCACCGCTCCGCGACCTCGCGCAGCGCGTCCGCCTCCGCCGCCGGGCGGGGGTCCTGCGGCCAGGTGCGCAGCACCGCCCCGGCGAGGAGCTCGGCGGCGGCGTCCGGCGCCAGCTCGTCGAGCGGGACCACGCGGGCGGAGAAGTCCCGGTGGACGAGCCGGTGCCGGGAGGTCACCAGCAGCCGGTGCGCGGTCCCGGCCGGTACGAGGTCCCGTACCTGGCCCACCTCGCCCGCGTCGTCGGCGACGATCAGCACCCGCCGCCCCGCCCGGGCGAACTCCGCCAGCCTGGCCTGGTACAGCGCCGCCCGGCCGTCCTGGGACTCCGGCATGTCGGTGTCGCGGATCCCGAACCGGCGCAGCATCTCCCGTACCGCCTCGGGGCCGCTCACCCCGCCGCCGGGGGCGTACCCGCGCAGGCGCAGGAAGAAGACGCGGTCCCCGAACCAGCCCAGCTCCACCGCCCGGTGCGCCGTCGCCACGGCGAGCGCGCTCTTGCCGACGCCCGCCAGGCCCGCCACGACGGCGACCGTGGGGCCGCCCTCGGCCAGGAGGGCCGTCAGCTCCCCGGCCGGCCCGTCGCGCCCGACGAGTACGGCGGGCGCCTCGGGCAGTCCGAGCCCGGCCCCCGGCGCGGGTCCGGCCCCCGGGGCGTAGGTGACGTGGTCACCGGCGACCTGGGTGATCCGGGCGCTGCCCCCGGCCCGCGCCCACTGTCCGGCCGTCACGGGGACGGCTCGCCGGGTGCGTCACCGCCGCCGCGCTGCTGGACCCTGGCGTCCCCGTCGGCGCGGGCCCACTGGTCGACCCGGCCGGGGGCGGCGGGGCCGCCGTCCTGGGTGATCTGCGAGGTGCCGGAGGCGCGGGCGCGCTGCCGTACGGAGTTCCCGTCGCCCCCGGCGCCGCTCCCGGCCCACCAGCCGCCGACCAGCGCGATGACGGCGGCCATGGCCCCGCCGAACCCCGCGGCGACGGAGGCCCGGTCGGACTCCTTCTCGGGGAACCAGCCGAAGGGGTCCCACAGCCCGGTCCTGAAGGCGATCAGGAACCCGGCCCCGGTGGCCGCGACCACCCCAACCCACCGCCACGGACGCCCCATTGATCCCCCTCCGGTCCGATCCTCCGCTCAGCCGAAGCTAGCAGCCGCCCGGGCCGAACTCCGCCCACACCACCTTTCCCGGCCGCCTCGGCAGCACCCCCCAGGCGTCCGCGACCCCGGCCACGAGCAGCAGCCCGCGCCCGGGCGGCCCGCCCGCGATCCGGGAGAGCCCGGGCCCGCTGTCGTGCACCTCGACGCGCACGCAGCAGCCGAAGTTCAGCAGCCGCAGCCGGTACGAGCGCCCGCGCGGGACCCCGTACCGCAGGGCGTTGGTGGCCAGCTCGCTGACGCACAGCACGACGTCGTCCCGCCGGCCGGCGACGTCCCAGGCGGCGAGGGTCTCGCGGGTGAAGGCCCGCGCGGTGGCGACGGTCTGGAAGGCCCGGGGGAACAACCGCTCGCGCATCAGGCCGGGTTGAGTATTTAGGTTCACGGGACGATGGTGGCGTGGTGTGACTAGCCTGTGACCCTGCGCCAACCCGTACTCCTTCATGAGTACGGGTCGGCGAGGGGTAATCCACGTCCAAAGGCGGGGAGTCCATCGCCATGCCACCCAAGAAGCGCCCGCGCCCCAACGCGACGACCATGAAGATGGTCGGCCGCCAGGTAGCCGCCGCCAGGGCCGCCAAGGGCCTGACCCAGAAGGAACTCGCCGCACTGATCACGGTGGACGAGGAGACCATCGCCTCCATCGAGCAGGGCCGCCGCGCCCTCATGCCGCACGTTGCCGAACTGATGGACATACACCTGGGCCTGCCAGGCACGCTGATCATCGCGGCCAATGAGATGCCGGCCTTCGACACGACGCCCCCGTGGGCCGAGGAGTACATGGACCGCGAGTACACGGCGGTCACCCTCTCCTGGTACGACAACCAAGTCGTACCAGGCCTGCTCCAGACGGAGGCGTACGCCCGGGCCGTATTCAAGTGCCGCGTGCCCGCCTATCAGGAGGAGGAGATCGAGGCGCTCACGGCCGACCGCGTGGCGCGCCAGGAGATACTGCGCCGCAAGACACCGCCGACCCTGAGCTTCATCATCTGGGAACCGGTGGTCGTGCACCGCATCGGCGGCCCTGAGGCCTATGAGGAGCAGCTCCGGCACTTGATCGCCTGTGCGGAACTTCCGGACGTCTCCATCCAAGTAATGCCCCTCGAACAGGGCGCGCACTCGGCCCTCGACGGCCCCTTCACCCTGCTCGAAACACACGACCACCAGCACTTCGGCTACTCCGAAGGCCAGCGAGGCAGTCGGCTCATCTCAGACCCAGGCGAGGTCAGCATCCTGGCCCGCCGGTATGCAATGCTGCGGACACAGGCCCTCAACACCGAGCAGACGCGAGGCCTGTTGGAGCGCCTGCTAGGAGAGGTATGAGCACCACACTGAAGTGGTTCAAGTCCAGCTACAGCGGCAGCGATGGCGGCCAGTGCCTCGAAGTAGCGGTCGCTTGGCGCAAGTCGACCCACAGCGGAAGCAACGGCGGCAACTGCGTCGAGGTCGCCACCTCCCCCGCCGCCGTCCACGTCCGGGACTCCAAGGTCACCGACGGGCCCGTCCTGGCCCTCGCCCCCGCGAGCTGGGCGGCGCTGACCGGCTGGGTCGGCCGGTAGCACCGCCCGGGCGGGATCAGCGTGTGATCGGGTACGACGTGCGTCCCGACGCCGCGTCGATCTCGTCGTGCGCCTTGGTGAGCAACTGTTCCTTCAGATCGTTGAGCGCGCGCGCCGCCGCGAGCTCCTCGCCCACCCTGGGCTGGTTGCCGTCACTGGGGTGACGGCTGGCGTAGCCGTGCGAGCGCAGCTCGCTCCCGTCCGGGAGCCGGACGAGGGCGGCGGCGCGGGTGCGTTCGTCGTCCTCCTGGAACTTGACGTCGACGTGCCATCCGACGGCATCCTTCATGGCGATCACCTCCGTGCCCGCTGCTTTCCAGGGTGCACCCGCGTCCGCCTACACGCTCGGCGGAGCCTCTCGCTCCGCGATCAGGCGGGCCAGGCCGTCGAGGATCCGGTCCAGGCCGAAGCGGAACTGGAAGTCGGGCTCGCCGGAGCCCGTGAAGGCGTCCGATTCCAGCAGCCGCGTCAGCGCCGGGTGGCTTTCCGGGGCGGTCAGCAGGCGCAGGGTGGTCACGTACCGGCCCATGACCTGGTCCGGGGGGACGCCGCCCTTGATGATGGCGTCCATCATGTCGGCGGCCATGGTGGCCTCGTTCCGTACGAGGCCGCCGATCAGGATGATCGCCGAGAGCTTCTCGCCCTCCTCCAGGGCCGTGCCGGCCATGGAGGCGAGGCCGCGTTCCATCCAGGCGAGCTGGTTCGGTGAGGCCGGCGGGGCCGTGAGCGGGATGCGCAGGATCCACGGCTTCGACATGAGCAGGGTGCGCTGGGCGTACGCCCAGTCGGTCAGCAGTTCCCGCCAGCCCCACCCTCCGGCCTCGGGCGGGAGCGGGGGCGGGGTGCCGACGCCCGCTTCCGACATCAGGATGTACAGCTCTTCCTTCGCCGTGACGTAGCGGTAGAGGGACATCGTGGAGACGCCCAGTTCCTTGGCCACGCGGCCCATGGAGACGGCGTCCATGCCCTCGCCGGCGGCCAGGGCCACGGCCGCGTCGACGATCTTCGCCAGGGTGAGGGTGGGGCGCGGGCCCTTGCCGGGGCGTTCGCGCAGGCCCCAGGCCATCTGCAGGCTGACCGGGAGGCCGGTCGCGTCCGCCGGGTCCTTCTCCATCGCCGCCCCCTCCCGTCCCGAGTCGTTGACCCACATCCTAGTTCTGTGTATTACTTACACAGAAGCGCGTAACCCATACGCAGAAGGGACCGTGTGTCCATGACCACGAACGACCCCGCCCTGTACGCCCGCGGCCTGACCAAGTCCTACGGCGGCACCCGCGTCCTCGACGGCCTCGACCTCGCCGTCCCCCGCGGCTCCGTCCTCGCCCTCCTCGGCCCCAACGGTGCGGGCAAGACCACCTCCGTCCGCATCCTCGCCACCCTCACCGCACCGGACTCCGGGACCGCGCGCGTGGCCGGGCACGACATCACCGGGGCACGGGCCCGCGTACGCCGGAAGATCGCCCTGACCGGGCAGTTCGCGGCCCTGGACGACCTCCAGACCGGCGCCGAGACACTGCGCATGACGGGCCGGCTCAACGGACTGTCCGCACGCGACGCCCGCGCCCGCGCCGCCGAACTCCTCGACCGCTTCGGCCTCGCCGGGGCCGCCGACCGCCTCGCCCGGACCTACTCGGGCGGGATGCGGCGGCGCCTGGACCTCGCCGCGAGCCTCGTCGGCAGACCCGAGGTGCTCTTCCTGGACGAACCCACCACCGGACTCGACCCGCGCAGCCGCCTCGAACTGTGGGAGGTCGTACGGGAGATGCGCGCCGACGGCACCACCGTCCTGCTCACCACCCAGTACCTGGAGGAGGCCGACCGGCTCGCCGACCGGGTCACCGTCCTGGAGGCCGGCCGGATCGCCGCCGAGGGCACCCCGGCCGAGCTGAAGGCCCGGGTCGCCGGACACCGCCTCGACCTCACCCTGACCAGCCGCAAGGCCTACGAGACCCTCGCCGCCCGCGCCGTGCACCACGCACCCGACGAACTGACGCTCGGCCTGGCCACCGACGGCTCCGCCGCCCACGTACGGGCCCTGCTCGACGAACTCGACCCCGACCGCACCGTCGTCGGCCGCTTCACCGTGCGCACCGCCACCCTCGACGACGTCTTCCTCGCCCTGACGGGAGCCGCCCGGTGAACAACGCCACCGCCCTCACCCTGACCGGACGCAGCCTGCGCATCAGCCGCCGCAGCCCGGACGCGCTGATCGCCGCCCTGATGCTGCCGGTGATGCTGATGCTGATCTTCGTCTACTTCTTCGGCGGGGCCATCGACACCGGCACGGAGTACGTGACGTACGTGGTCCCGGGGGCCATGCTGCTGTGCGCGGGCTTCGGCGCGGCGAGCACGGCCGTGAGCGTGGCCGACGACATGAAGAACGGCGTCATCGACCGCTTCCGCTCCCTCGACGTCGGCGGCCTGCCGATCCTGGCCGGGCACGTCACGGCCTCGGTCGTACGGAACCTGCTCTCCACCACCCTGGTGCTGGCCGTCGCCCTCGCCATCGGCTTCCGCCCCTCCGGCGGCCCGCTCGCCCTGCTCGCCGCCGCCGGGCTGCTCGTCGCGTACATCACGGCGATCTCCTGGCTCGCGGCCTCCCTCGGACTGCTGGCCCGGAGCCCCGAGGCGGCCGGCGGGTTCACCTTCCTGATGATGTTCCTGCCCTACCCCTCCAGCGCCTTCGTCCCCATCGACACCATGCCCTCCTGGCTGCACGGCTTCGCCGGGCACCAGCCGCTGACCCCGGTCATCGAATCGCTGCGGGCCCTGCTGCTGGACCAGCCCGCCGGGAACACCCCCTGGACGGCCCTCGCCTGGTGCGCGGGGATCACCGCCCTGGCGCTGACGCTGGCGGCGGCCCTGTTCCGCCACCGGACCCGCTGACCGCCCCGGCCGGCCCGGACCGGTGCCCCGGCCGCCCCTCCCACCGGACGGGGGCGCGGCGCAGGGCCCGCGCCGGAGTCCGGCGCGGGCCCTCGATCGGACCGGCGGTCAAGGGGTCGGCGGGTCAGTGGGTCAGCGGGTAGGAGTGCTTCCCCGAGACCTCGTCGATCTCCGTGTGCGCCTTCTGGAGCAGCTGGGACGCGAGATCCATGAGCGCCCGCGCGCCCGCGATCTCCTCCCCGACCCGCAGCTGCTCCGGATCGGAGGGATGGCGCATGGCGTAGCCGCGCGCCCTCAGTTCGCAGCCGTCACCGAGTCTGAGCAGGGCCGCCGCACCGGTGCGGTGGCCGTCCTCGGTGAACTCCAGCTCCACGTGCCATCCGGCGAGCGTGGCCATGCCGGATCACCTCCACAGTCGGACTACCCCTCCAGGGTGCGCCCGCCCCACCGGGCCCGCGCGGCGGGCCCGGGCCGCCGGCCCCCTCCGCGAACGGTCCCCGGCGCCCCCGGGGTACGGGCCCGGCCGGCCCGTAGCCGGGAAAAGGGCCCGGCCTAGCGCTCGGCGCGCAGGCGGAGCGCGACCTCGGTCGCCCAGTACGTCAGGATCGTGTCCGCGCCCGCCCGCTTGATGCCGAGCAGCGTCTCCATGATCGCCCGGTCACGCTCGATCCAGCCCTTCTCCGCGGCCGCCTCGACCATCGCGTACTCGCCGCTGATCTGGTACGCGGCCACCGGCACGTCCACGGCCTCCGCGACCCGGTGCAGGATGTCGAGGTAGGGGCCGGCCGGCTTCACCATGACCATGTCGGCGCCCTCCTCCAGGTCCAGCGCCAGCTCCCGCAGCGACTCGCGGGCGTTCGCCGGGTCCTGCTGGTAGGTCTTGCGGTCGCCCTGGAGGGAGGAGGCGACGGCCTCGCGGAAGGGACCGTAGAAGGCGGAGGAGTACTTCGCCGTGTAGGCCAGGACCGCCACGTCCTCGTGGCCCGTCTCGTCCAGCGCGTCACGGATGACACCGACCTGGCCGTCCATCATGCCGCTCGGGCCCACCACGTGGACGCCCGCGTCGGCCTGGACCTGCGCCATCTCCGCGTACCGCTCCAGCGTCGCGTCGTTGTCGACGCGGCCGTGCTCGTCGAGGACACCGCAGTGGCCGTGGTCGGTGTACTCGTCCAGGCACAGGTCCGACATGATCACCAGGTCGTCGCCGACCTCGGCCCTCACGTCCCGGATCGCGACCTGGAGGATGCCGTCCGGCTCCGTGCCCGCCGTGCCCAGCGCGTCCTTGTTCTCGTCCGCCGGGACACCGAAGAGCATGATCCCCGAGACCCCCGCCTCGACCGCCTCGACGGCGGCCTTCCGCAGCGTGTCCCGGGTGTGCTGGACCACGCCGGGCATCGCCGAGATGGGCAGCGGCTCGCTGATGCCCTCCCGCACGAACGCCGGCAGGATCAGGTCCGAGGGGTGCAGCCGGTACTCCGCGACCATCCGCCGCATCGCCGGGGTGGTGCGCAGCCGGCGGGGCCGCGAACCGGGGAAGGATCCGTACGCGCTCATCTTCTCGTCGCCTCTTCGAGCATCGACAGCAGTCGGGACAAGGGTAGGCCCGGCTCCGCCCCGTCCCCGGCCACCCCCTACGGCCAGTCGACCATCGCCATGAAGACGAGCCAGCCCAGCAGCACCAGCCCCGGCGCGGCCAGCGCCAGCTTGACGCGCCGGGCGGAGTTGCGGACCTTCCACGGCAGGGCCCAGCACACCACCAGCAGGACCAGCACGAGCACCAGACCCGGCCAGAACACCGTCCAGGCCGTCTCGAAACTCCGGTGGAAGGCGCGGGCGGGCTCCCCGTTGCAGTTGCCGCACGCCATCGGCGAGAGCATCGCGTACACCAGCGACACGAAGGCCATCGGCAGCGTCAGCAGCGTGGAGAGCAGCGGAGCCACGAAGGCCCGCCGGTCCCGGGCGTCTTCGGCGGGGGCCGCGGCGGGGGTGTTCTCGGTCATGTGCCCACTGAACCGCCCGCCGGGCCCCGCCGGCATCCGCGCGGCTACTCAGCCCGCTACTCAGCCGCCCCGGGTACCCGCCCCGCACACGCCGAAGGGGCCCGGGGCGCGCACCGCACCCGGGCCCCTCCAGCCGCTCACCTCACGTGGCGCGACGCCGGCGCGCGCCCGGACGGCGCTCGCTCGGGCGGGCCACCGTCTCACCGGCCGCCTTGGCCGCCTCCCGGCGCGCCTCCCCGTACGCGGCCAGCGCCTCCGCCAGCTTGCCCACGCTCGGCTCCGGCGACAGCACGTCCACGCGCAGCCCGTGCTCCTCCGCCGTCTTGGCCGTCGCCGGCCCGATACAGGCGATGACGGTCACGTTGTGCGGCTTGCCGGCGATACCGACCAGGTTGCGCACCGTC
This sequence comes from Streptomyces sp. NPDC034086, assembly GCF_055575515.1. NCBI lineage: Bacteria > Bacillati > Actinomycetota > Actinomycetes > Kitasatosporales > Streptomycetaceae > Streptomyces > Streptomyces sp. NPDC034086. The sequence goes on from NZ_JBVISM010000020.1 coordinate 78,494, forward strand.
GAGGACGAGGTGAACAGCACGGCGTCGAAACCGCCGCCCTTGATCGCCTCACGGGTGTCCGCCGGAGGCGGCGAGGCCCGCACCGTCCGGTAGGCCGTGACGTCGTCGACCTCCCAGCCCAGCTCTATCAGCCCGGCCACCAGCGTCTCGGTGGCGATGTCGGCGCGCGGCAGGAAGACGCGGTCGATCGGGTCGAAGACCGGGTCGTACGGCGGCCAGTCCTCCAGCAGCCCGGCCGCCGACTGCTCACCGCTCGGCACCAGGTCCGGCTTCACGCCGAACTCCACCAGCGCCGCCGCGGTCTGCTCGCCCACCGCGGCGACCTTGATGCCCGCGAAGGCGCGCGCGTCGAGCCCGTACTCCTCGAACTTCTCCCGCACCGCCTTGACGGCGTTCACCGACGTGAAGGCGATCCACTCGTACCGGCCCGTCACCAGGCCCTTGACCGCCCGCTCCATCTGCTGCGGGGTGCGCGGCGGCTCCACGGCGATGGTCGGCACCTCGTGGGGCACCGCGCCGTACGAACGCAGCTGGTCGGAGAGCGAGGCGGCCTGCTCCTTCGTACGCGGTACGAGGACCCGCCAGCCGAACAGCGGCTTCGACTCGAACCAGGCCAGCTCCTCGCGCCGCGCCGCGGCCCCCCGCTCGCCGACCACGGCTATGACCGGGCGCGAACCCTCCGGGGAGGGGAGCACCTTGCCCTGCTTGAACACCTGGGCGATCGTGCCCAGGGTCGCGCTCCAGGTCCGCTGCCGGGTCGTCGTACCGCCCACGGTCACCGTGAGCGGCGTCTCCGGCTTGCGGCCCGCCGACACCAGTTCGGCGGCCGCGCTCGCGACCGTCTCCAGCGTCGCCGAGACGACCACGCCGCAGTCGCTCGCGCCGACCTCGCTCCAGCAGCGCGCCGAGGCGTGCCGCGCGTCCACGAAGCGCACGTCCGCGCCCTGCTCACCGCGCAGCGGCACACCCGCGTACGCGGGCACGCCGACGGCGGTCGCCACACCGGGCACCACCTCGAAGGGGATGCCCTGGTGGGCGCAGGCGAGCATCTCCTCGGCCGCGTTCCCCTCCAGCCCGGGGTCGCCGGTCACCGCACGGACGACCCGCCTGCCGGAGCGCGCGGCCTCCATGACAAGATTGGCGACGTCCGCGGCGGTCGACGGAGTACGGATCGCCGGGACACCGGCGGCGGCTGACGCCTCGTCGGCGACCGTCAGCTGAGGCGTGTCGACACCCGCGCGCGCGTGGGTCCGTACGACCTCGAGCACCTCGGGCTCCGCGATCAGTACGTCCGCGGCGGCGAGCGCCTCCACGGCGCGCAGCGTGAGCAGACCCGGGTCGCCCGGACCCGCACCGAGGAAGGTGACGAGCCCGGGGGCGGCTACGCCCGCGAAGGGGGAGGTGGTGGGGCTTGAGGGGTTCAAAGGGATCGCTCCCCCATCAGACCGGCCGCGCCCTTCGCCAGCATCTCGTCCGCGAGTTCGCGGCCGAGCGCCATGGCCTCGTCGTAAGACTGGGGCACGGGACCGGTGGTGGACAGCTGCACCAGCGTCGAACCGTCGAGGGTCCCGACGACACCACGCAGGCGCATTTCATTGACATTCCGCCCGTCGCCCAGCAGGTCGGCGAGCGCGCCCACGGGTGCGCTGCACCCGGCCTCCAGGGCTGCGAGGAGCGCGCGCTCCGCGGTCACGGCGGCCCGCGTGTGCGGGTCGTCGAGCCGGCCGAGCGCGGAGATGAGGTCCGCGTCGGACGCGAGGCACTCCACGGCCAGGGCACCCTGGCCGGGCGCGGGCAGCACGTTGTCGACCGCCAGCAGGTCGGTCGCCTCGTCGACGCGGCCGATCCGGTTCAGGCCGGCCGCGGCCAGCACGACCGCGTCGAGCTCGCCGGCGCGCACGTAGCCGATCCGGGTGTCGACGTTGCCGCGGATCGCGACGGTCTCGACGGACTTGCCCAGGCTGCGGGCGTACGCGTTCAGCTGCGCCATCCGGCGCGGCGAACCGGTGCCCACGCGGGCGCCGTCCGGCAGCTGCTCGAAGGTCAGGCCGTCGCGGGCCACGAGCGCGTCGCGCGGGTCCTCGCGCTCCGGCATGGCCGCGATGACCAGCTCGTCGGGCTGCGCGGTCGGCAGGTCCTTCAGCGAGTGCACGGCGAAGTCGACCTCGCCGCGGACCAGCGCCTCGCGCAGGGCCGTGACGAACACGCCGGTGCCGCCGATCTGCGCGAGGTTCTCGCGGGAGACGTCACCGTAGGTCGTGATCTCCACGAGCTCGACGGGCCGGCCGGTGATCGCCCGTACCGCCTCGGCGACGTGCCCGGACTGGGACATGGCCAGCTTGCTGCGTCGCGTGCCAAGCCGGAGGGGCTGGTCGGGACGTGTGTTCATGATGCCCGTCCTGGGTCGTCGTTCTTCGGATCGGCCGCGTCCGCCCGGCTGACGGATGCCACCGTCTGAGGGTCGAGGTCGAAGAGTTCGCGCAGCGCCTCCGCGTACCCGGCGCCGCCGGGCTCGCTCGCGAGCTGCTTGACGCGCACGGTCGGCGCGTGGAGGAGCTTGTCGACGACGCGGCGCACGGTCTGGGTGACCTCCGCGCGCTGCCGCTCGTCGAGATCGGGTACCCGCCCGTCGAGCCGTGCCACCTCCATGGCGACGACCTCGGCGGCCATCGCCCGCAGGGCGACGACGGTGGGCGTGATGTGCGCGGCCCGCTGCGCGGCGCCGAAGGCGGCCACCTCACCGGCGACGATGCCGCGCACGGCGTCGACGTCGGCGGCCATGGGCGCGTCGGCGGAGGCCTCGGCGAGGCTCTCGATGTCGACGAGCCGCACGCCCGGGACGCGGTGCGCGGCGGCGTCGATGTCCCGGGGCATGGCCAGGTCCAGCAGGGCCAGCCGTACGGGGACGGCCCCGTCCGTCTGGCTCCGCGCCGCCCGGCGCGGCTGCCGCTGCGCGGCGGCCTCGCCCTGGTCGGCCCAGGTCCCGTGCAGTTCGAGGGAGCCCGCGTCGACCCCGGCCAGGGCGGAGCGCCCGTCGCCGGCGGAGGCGTCCGCCCCGACGGGGCAGCCGTCGGCCTCGGCGGCGGAGGCAGCCGTGATGGTGCGCGCGGCACCCGCGTCGGCGAGCCGCCGTCCGCCCTCGGCGGCGGCCACGAGCCGGGCCACCACCTCGGCGTCGACGGCCGCGCCGCCGGCGTGCGCGTCGCGGCCGCCCGCGTCCGGCGCCGCCGGCGCCTGCGGCGCGGCGGACCCGGGGGCGTGCCCGGAGGCGGACAGCGCGAGGGCGACGTCGTCCCCGGTCAGCACCAGTCCGGTGGCCCCGGTGCAGGACACGACCACGTCGACGCGCGCCAGCTCGTCCGTGAGGGTGGACATCGGAACGGCCCGCGCCGCGACACCAGTGCCCGAGGCAACCAAAATCTCCGCGAGACGTTCCGCCCGCTCCGCGGTCCGGTTCGCCACGACCACCTCGGCGACACCCACCCGCGCCAGCGTCGCCGCCGCCAGCGAGGACATCGAACCGGCGCCGATCACCAGCGCCCGCTTGCCGGCGGCCCACTCGCCCACCGGCAGGTTCACCGCGAGCTGCTCCAGCCCGAACGTCACCAGCGACTGCCCGGCCCGGTCGATCCCGGTCTCCGAGTGCGCCCGCTTGCCGACGCGCAGCGCCTGCTGGAAGAGGTCGTTGATCAGCCGGCCGGCCGTGTGGAGCTCCTGCCCCAGGGCCAGCGCGTCCTTGATCTGGCCGAGGATCTGGCCCTCGCCGACGACCATCGAGTCCAGCCCGCACGCCACCGAGAACAGGTGGTGCACGGCCCGGTCCTCGTAGTGCACGTACAGGTAGGGGGTGAGCTCCTCCAGGGCGACCCCGCTGTGCTGCGCGAGCAGCGTCGACAGCTCGGCGACACCCGCGTGGAACTTGTCCACGTCCGCGTACAGCTCGATGCGGTTGCAGGTGGCGAGGACGGCGGCCTCGGCCGCCGGCTCGGCGGCCAGGGTGTCGTGGAGCAGCTTGGCCTTGGCGTCGGCGGACAGCGAGGCCCGCTCCAGCACGCTCACCGGCGCGCTGCGGTGGCTCAGGCCTACGACGAGCAGACTCATGCCGGCATCACCGCCGGCACGTCGCCCTCGGGGCCGCCCTTGCGCGCGGCCGCGGCGGCCCGCCCGGCCGGCGGCTCGACGGCGGCGACGGGCGCGGCGCCGGCGCCGGTGGCGGCGCCGGGTGTGGCGACCGCGTCCGCGCCGGACACGGCGACGGCGTCCGCGTCCGTGCCGGACTCGCCCGCCTTGCGCTGCTCGTGGAACGCCAGGATCTGGAGCTCGATGGACAGGTCGACCTTGCGCACGTCCACGCCGTCCGGCACGGACAGCACGGTCGGCGCGAAGTTCAGGATGGAGGTGACACCGGCGGCGATCAGCCGCTCGCTGACCTGCTGCGCCGCGCCCGCCGGCGTGGCGATGACGCCGATGGAGACGCCGTTCTCCTCGATGATCCTCTCGAGGTCGTCGGTGTGCTGCACGGGCATGCCGGCCACCGGCTTGCCGGCCATCGCCGGGTCGGCGTCGATCAGCGCCGCCACGCGGAAGCCGCGCGAGGCGAAACCGCCGTAGTTGGCGAGGGCCGCGCCGAGGTTGCCGATGCCGACGATGACGACCGGCCAGTCCTGGGTCAGGCCGAGCTCGCGGGAGATCTGGTAGACGAGGTACTCGACGTCGTAGCCGACGCCGCGCGTCCCGTACGAACCGAGGTACGAGAAGTCCTTGCGCAGCTTCGCGGAGTTGACTCCGGCGGCGGCCGCGAGCTCCTCGGAGGACACCGTGGGCACCGATCGCTCGGAGAGCGCGGTGAGGGCGCGCAAGTACAGCGGAAGCCGGGCGACAGTGGCCTCGGGAATACCTCGGCTGCGGGTCGCCGGTCGGTGAGTTCGGCCAGTTGCCACGATGCTCCTGCGGGATGAGCGGGGCTGCAGGCGGCCTTTTGTCCCAGGACCGCCCCGTCGAATGCAGGCTATGTCTTTGTGAACGCGTGCACAAAGATTGTGTCCGCTTTGTCCGAGCAAAGTGACCGGGGTCACGCGGGCTGGGCGGAGGGGGACCGGACCGCGAACGGGCCGAACCCGTTCAAATCCCGAGGGGGGCAAAACGGTACACACTCCTCATCGATACGCCCCCGAGTCCCCATAAATCGCCCATGATGGTAACGGGCGAAACGGTCAGGCTCCCAACGCCCGCCGCAGCCGGTCGGGGTTCACCCTCCAGAAGGTGTGCTGTTCGCCGTCGACGAGCACCACCGGGATCTGCTCCCAGTACAGCCGGTACAGCTCCTCGTCCTGCGAGATGTCCTTCTTCTCCCACCGCGCGCCCGTCTCGGCGCACACCTTCTCGATCACCTCCTGGGCGTCGTCGCAGAGGTGGCACCCCGGCTTCCCCACGAGCGTCACCGTCCGCTCGTCGGGACGCTTCTTTTCCTTACGGCGCAGCAGAGGACTCATGCGGCCATTGTCCCGCGCCGGAGCGGGGGGTCCGAAGAGTTAACCGGCCCGTCTCCCGGCGGTTCGGGATCTCCCGAACACAATGGCTATGCTCGCGTCATGGCCGCTCTCGGATGGCTCACTCCCCGTAAGCGCTCCGCGACCGCGCGGAGCGTGCTGGCTGGCGAGGCCTCGGCCGAGGCCGCCCGCAAGACCGCGCGGGCCCTCGCGCCGGAGGCCCCGACCGAGGCGCCACCGGAAACCGCGCCCGAAGCCGTACGCGAGGCGGCCGAGCCGGAGTTCCCCGTCCACGGCGACGACCTCGCCGCCGCCTTCTTCGACCTCGACAACACCGTCATGCAGGGCGCCGCGATCTTCCACTTCGGCCGCGGCCTCTACAAGCGCGAGTTCTTCCGCCGCCGCGAACTGGCCCGCTTCGCCTGGCAGCAGGCCTGGTTCCGGCTCGCCGGGGTCGAGGACCCCGAGCACATGCAGGACGCCCGCGACAGCGCCCTGTCCATCGTCAAGGGCCACAAGGTCTCCGAACTCACCGCCATCGGCGAGGAGATCTACGACGAGTACATGGCGGAGCGGATCTGGCCGGGCACCCGCGCCCTGGCGCAGGCACACCTCGACGCCGGCCAGAAGGTGTGGCTGGTCACCGCCGCCCCCGTCGAGACGGCCACGATCATCGCCCGCCGCCTCGGCCTGACCGGCGCCCTGGGCACCGTCGCCGAGTCCGTGGACGGGATCTACACCGGACGCCTGGTCGGCGAGCCGCTGCACGGCCCCGCGAAGGCGGAGGCGGTGCGCGCGCTGGCCGCCGCCGAGGGCCTCGACCTCGAACGCTGCGCGGCGTACAGCGATTCGCACAACGACATCCCGATGCTGTCCCTGGTCGGACATCCGTACGCGATCAATCCCGACACAAAACTGCGCAAGCATGCCCGCGCCCACGACTGGCGGCTGCGCGACTATCGGACCGGCCGCAAGGCCGTGAAGGTCGGCGTCCCGGCCGCCGCGGGAGTCGGCGCGATCGCGGGCGGCGCGGCCGCCGCCATCGCCCTGCACCGGCGCCGCCGGTAGCAACGCCGGGCCGGGGCCTTCCCCCTGGCCGCCCGGCGGTCATTCGCTCCCCTCTACCCGCGCCGTCGGCGCGGCACTCCGGCCTGCCCGACCCGGTCGTGAGCCAGCGTGGAAGCGTCCATTCCGCGTCGCCAAGCGATCAGGAATCGATCACCAACCGGGCCTGAATATGCCCTCGACACGCAACAGAAATGTCGGAACCGGTGATTTAGGCAACTGGGTGTAGCGCTGCCTGTACGAAGCGTTATTCTCCTCAAACGCATGCCGCCGCCCATCTGTCGCCACGACGGGTGAACGGTCCCGCACTGCACGTGATGGAAGCTCTGCCTCTGGGAGTCCCGTGTACCCACCTGTCGGGGTTGACGCCTCGGGCCTGGCTACGCTGCGCGCGACGGTCCTCGACCACCTGCGCGGCTTCGTCCCCACCGCGTACGCCGTCCCCGCCCTCGCCGCCGCGGTCCCTGCCGGCCTCGGCCCGGCCGGCCCCTGCTACGCCCTGACGGACGGCGGAGCCACCGTGGGCAGACGCGGCCGCCCGGCCGCCGCCGCCGGCGGAACCAGCACGCCCACCGCCCGCCGCCCCACCGCGGACAGCGACCAGGCCCGCATGATGGACCTGGTCGAACGCGCCCAGGCCGGCGAGGCGGACGCCTTCGGCCGCCTCTATGACCAGTACAGCGACACGGTGTACCGCTACATCTACTACCGCGTCGGCGGCAAGGCGACCGCGGAGGACCTCACCAGTGAGACCTTCCTGCGGGCGCTGCGCCGCATCTCCACCTTCACCTGGCAGGGCCGTGACTTCGGCGCCTGGCTGGTGACCATCGCACGGAACCTGGTGGCGGACCACTTCAAGTCCAGCCGCTTCCGCCTGGAGGTCACCACCGGCGAGATGCTCGACGCCAACGAGGTGGAGCGCAGCCCCGAGGACTCCGTCCTGGAGTCCCTCTCCAACGCGGCCCTGCTCGAAGCCGTACGGAAGCTGAACCCCCAGCAGCAGGAGTGCGTCACCTTGCGCTTCCTCCAGGGCCTCTCGGTCGCCGAGACCGCCCGGGTGATGGGCAAGAACGAAGGAGCCATCAAGACGCTCCAGTACCGGGCGGTCCGCACCCTGGCCCGCCTGCTGCCGGACGACGCCCGCTGACCCCCTCCCGCACGACCCGACCTCACACCCGGTGACCCCTCGATGACGCTGTGGTCCGATCATCCTTCGTCCGTAACCCAAGTGCCGCGCCGCTCGTTGTGCGGAATGCAGGCTCCCTGTGGACACGCCCTGCCCGAAGCCGCTCACCCGAAAGTGTGGATGTGCTCAAGGAAGGCAACCTTCCGGACACCTGGGGGAGTCGATCGTCATGACGAGAGGAGGTGCCGCCAGTGATCGCGAACGTGACTCCGCACCGGCGGGCGAACGCCTTCGCCCAGGCCCTGGAGGACCGGACCGCGTCCGGTCTTTCAGAACCGGACCCGGCGGCCGAGCAGCCCGAGGCACCTGCCGAATCCGCCGACCACGAACGGTTGTTGGCCCTGGCGAGCGTGCTCGGCGAAATGCCGCGCCCGGTGCTGGACCCCGAGGTCAAAGTGGTGCAACGAGCACAGCTCGTCGCCGCCATGGAGGCCATGGTGATGGAGGAGAGGGCCGGGGGCGGTGCCGCCGCGGACCCTCTGGTGCCCGAGCAGCGGACCGGCCGCGGCGCCCACCGGGCGACCTCGCTCCGGAAATTGCGGCCCCGCTCCCGCTGGTCCAAGGGCATCGCAGCGGGGGGCCTCACCGTGGGTGTGGCCGCAGGGGCCTTCAGCGGAGTGGCCGCTGCCAGCACCGACGCCCTGCCCGGTGATCCCCTCTACCCGGTCAAACTGGGTATGGAGGACCTGAAGCTGGGCATGGCCGACGAGGGCGCGGACCGGGGCGAGGTCTACCTCGACCGGGCCTCCAACCGCATGTCCGAAGCGCGCCGGCTGATGGAGCGCGGTCGCTCCGGGCCCCTGGACCACGAGGTCCTGGGCGCGATCCGGCGGGCGCTGGCAGGCATGCAGCACGACGCGGCGGAGGGCCACCGGCTGCTCCAGGCCGCCTACGAGCGGGACGGTTCGCTCGGCCCGATCCAGACCCTGTCCTCGTTCTCCCACTCGCACCGCGACGCCTGGGGCCGGATCCGTTCCAGCCTGCCGCCGCAGCTCATGGACGTGGGGAACCAGGTCACCTCGGTCTTCCAGGCCATAGACGATGAGGTGGCGCCGCTCCAGGGCCTCCTGCCCAAGCCCCCGGAGCAGCACCGCACGGCCCCGGGCGGGGCCCCGGGCGGGCCGAGCGCCACGGCTCCGGGCAAGCAGCGGTCCGCGCCGGCACCGGACGGCCCCGCGACGGCCCAGTCCCCCGCCGCCCCCAGCCCCTCCGGAAGCCACGCCCCGGCCCCCGGCAGCGGCCTCCTGGGCGGCACGGGCAACCTGCTCGACCCGCCGGCGCAAGGCCAGTCCGCCCCGCCCCCGGCGAACCCGGCACAGCCCCAGCCGGACATCACCCTCCCGCCGCTCCTCCCGGGCCTCCTCCCGGGCCTGGGCATCCAGGCGGAGGACGCCGAGTAACGAGCGGAACGCCAGGCGCGGTCGGCACCCCGACCCCGCCTGGCGTTCCCGCACGGGCATCAGCAGCCCGGACACCAACAGCACGAGTACCCGAAGCACGAGTACCGGAGCACGGACCTCAGAAGAAGACGGACCTCCGCTGCACCAGCAGCTTGTACAGCGTGTGCTGGATCTGCTCCCGCACCTGGTCCGTCAGGTTGAACATCAGCATCGGGTCCTCGGCGGCCTCCGGCGCGTACCCGTCCGTCGGGATCGGCTCCCCGAACTGGATGGTCCACTTCGTCGGCAGCGGCACCGCCCCCAACGGCCCGAGCCACGGGAACGTCGGCGTCACCGGGAAGTACGGGAGGCCCAGCAGGCGCGCCAGCGTCTTCGCGTTCCCGATCATCGGGTAGATCTCCTCCGCCCCCACGATCGAGCACGGCACGATCGGCGTGCCCGCCCGCAGCGCCGTCGAGACGAACCCGCCCCGCCCGAACCGCTGGAGCTTGTACCGCTCACCGAACGGCTTCCCTATCCCCTTGAAGCCCTCCGGCATCACCCCCACCAGCTCGCCGCCCTCCAGCAGCCGCTGCGCGTCCTCCGCGCACGCCAGCGTGTGACCGGCCTTCCGCGCGAGTTCGTTCACCACCGGCAGCATGAACACCAGGTCCGCCGCCAGCAGCCGCAGGTGCCGCTCGGCCGGGTGGTGGTCGTGGACGGCGACCTGGAGCATCAGCCCGTCCAGCGGGAGCGTCCCCGAGTGGTTGGCGACGATCAGCGCGCCGCCCTCCTTCGGGATGTTCTCGACGCCCTTGACCTCCACCCGGAAGTACGTGTCGAACAACGGGCGCATCAAGGACATCAGGACCTGGTCCGTCAGCTCCTTGTCGTAGCCGAACTCGTCGACCTCGTACTCGCCCGTGATCCGCCGCCGCAGGAACGCCAGCCCGCCCGCGATCCGCCGGTCCCAGCTGCCGTCACCCCCCGCCCGCGCGGCGCCGGCCCGCGGCCCGTCCAGGGGCTCCACGGCCGGCCGTACCGCCTCCGGCGGGTCCGGGACCGCCCGTACCGTCCGGGCCGCGCCGGACCGCCGGCGCGGCCGGTCCTCGTCGAACGGGATGACCTTGGCGTCGGCCACTATCGCTCCACTCCCTCGTCAACGTCCAACAGCTCCGCGATCCGCCCCACGGCCCGCCCCACCCGCTCCGGCGGCAGCAGCCCGCCGCCCCGGCTCCGCGCGAAGTCCGCGAAGGTCTCGGCGGTCGTGTACATCGGCCGGAAGCCCAGCGTCTCCCGCATCTGCGTGGTCTCCACGACCCGCCCGTACGTCAGCAGCCGGACCTGCTCCGGCGAGAAGTCCGTCGCCCCCACCGCCCGCAGCGCCTGCCCCACCCACGTCACCGCGGGCAGCGGGAAGGGCACCGCCGGCCGCCCCAGCCGCCGCGCGCACTGCGACAGCAACAGCACCCCGTCGCCCGCGATGTTGAAGGTCCCGCTGTTCAGCGTCCCCCGCTCGGGCTCCCCCGCCGCCAGCCGCAGCACGTCCATCACGTCGTCCTCGTGGACGAACTGGAGTCTCGGGTCGTACCCCAGCACCGTGGGCATCACCGGCATGGAGAAGTACTCGGCGAGCGCCGAGTCCGCGAACGGCCCCAGGATGTTCGCGAAGCGCAGCACGCACACCGCCACGTCCGGCCGCCGGCGCGCGAATCCCCGTACGTAGCCCTCGACCTCGGCGGCGTCCTTAGCGAAGCCTCCCGCCGGCAGCGTCTTCGGCTGCGTGGTCTCCGTGAACACGGCCGGGTCCCGCGCCGTGCCCCCGTACACGCTGGTGCTCGACTTCACGACGAGCCGCCGTACCGTCGGGGACTTCTGGCAGGCCCCCAGCAGCTGCATGGTCCCGATGACGTTCGTTTCCTTGACGGCGCTGCGCCCGCCCGGCAGCCCCGCGGCGGCGCCGCCGGTGACCGCGAGATGGACCACCGTGTCCACGGCGTGCTCCGCGAGCACGCGGGCGATGCCCGACTGCCTGATGTCCGTCCGCACGAACTCGGCCGAACCGAGCCGGTGCGGCGGGCTCACCGCGTCGACCGCGATGACCCGTTCCACCCCGGGGTCGCGCTGGACGCGGCGCACGAAGCGGCCCCCCAGCTGCCGGGCTGCCCCGGTGACGAGCACGACCTTCCCCACGAGCTCAGCGCCTCCCTCGAAGAAGTACCCCCGGCTGCACCGCAGCCCCCCCACCAGAATGGTGGAGGGGCTGCGGAAAACACGTACAGCTGCCGTTTACTTCTTGTTACGGCGCTGGACGCGGGTGCGCTTGAGCAGCTTGCGGTGCTTCTTCTTGGCCATCCGCTTGCGCCGCTTCTTGATAACAGAGCCCACGACTACCCTCGCTCACTTCTCTTCACTGGTGCGGGGCGTCTGGGCCCACACGACCTACGTCGGCCTAGCCTACCCGCCCGAGGTCCGAGCTTGTAATCCGAGCCCTCCGCAGGTGTGGCCGAGCCTCGGCAGGATGCCGAATCTCACGCCGACTCCACCCCCACGAAGGACTCCCGGAGGTACTCGTGGACCGCGTTCTCGGGGACCCGGAAGGACCGGCCCACCCGGATCGCGGGCAGATGACCGTTGTGCACCAGCCGGTACACGGTCATCTTCGACACTCGCATCACCGAGGCGACCTCCGCCACGGTCAGGAACTGAACCTCGCTGAGAGGCCTCTCGCCAGCAGCCATGACACCCACCTGACCTTCCGCGCATGACGGGCACCGGCTTCCCCTCCGGTTACTCCTCGTCGTCGCACGCTCACTCCCCAGAGTAGGGGCGGGTGATACGAGTGGGGAAGAGGAGCTACGGCCACTCCTGACGCCCCGACAGCCCGGCACGGTGCAACACGTGCCGGATCAGCGGCCCGTAGTAGTCCGAGCGCACGCCGTCATCAAGCGGAACGGCCACCGCCACCCGCCCCTCGGCCTCCCCGACGAACAGCGCCGGATCGTCCGTATCGCCCAGCCCGATCGCCTCCACACCGAGCTGACCTGCGCCGCAGACCCACCCGTGGTCGCCCACCACCAGGCCCGGCAGCGGCCCCCCGGCCGCCGCCAGCGCGCCCAGCGCCAGCCGAACCGGCAGCGGCGAATGGGAGTGTGCGCCGGTGGCACTCCCGGCCCCCCGCGCGCCGGGCTCCCGCACCAGAGCGACCCCCCGTACGTAATCGATGCGGTGCGGGCGTACCCCGAACCGGGTCGGCATGTCGACACGCACCCCCTGCGCCGGAGTGAGGACAACACATCCCGCCGCCGACAACGCCCCGGCCAAGGCGGCGTAGAAGGGCAGGAGCCGGTGCGGGTGCCCCGTCCCCAGCAGCACGGGCGACCGGGCCGACGCCGCCACCGCCACACGCCGCGCGAAGGCCTCCAGGGCCGCCAGCGTCCGCTCCGGATCGATCACGTCCGGGCCCCTGACGTGCGACGGATCCGCCGACACCCCGCACTTGGCCGCCATCAGCCCCAGCAGCTCGCCCACGCCCCAGCGCCGCTCCGGCTCCAGCCCCAGCAACACCCGCGGATCCCCGGCCGCGAACAGCCGGTACCTGCGCAGGCTCTCCTCCCGCGTCGTGGCGACGGGCCCGGCCAACCGGGCGGCCAGCAGATGCGCACGTAACGCGCCGGTGCTCAACACGCTCCGATGCTGCCGCACCGGGTCCGCCGGTTCGTCAATTCCGCGGAACGGCCCCACAGTCGGCGTAACCGTGGCACGGCCCGACGCCCCGTCACACCAGCATCCCGCGCAACGGGAACACCGCCTTCCGTGTCGCCAGGACGGCCTGATCCGTACGGTCCGCCGGATCGTAACCGGCGTCCCAGTCCCGCCATCCCGGCGTCCGCCCGTCCGTCATCCGGGCCGGCCCCGGCTGCCGCGTCCGCGCGTACGCCTCGTCCCGCCACGACTGCGGCACCTCCGCCCGCGGATCCACCGGCCGGTGCGCCGCGATCCCCACCAGGTGCGTCCACGACCGCGGTACGACGTCCACCACCGCGTACCCGCCACCGCCCAGCGCCAGCCACCGCCCGCCCGCGTGCGCGTGGGCCAGGGTGTGACAGGCCTCCTGCACCGCGCGCTGCGCGTCCAGCGACACCGCCAGGTGCGCGAGCGGGTCCTCGACGTGCGTGTCGGCCCCGTGCTGGGTCACCAGCACCTGCGGCCGGAAGTCCGCCAGCAGCTCCGGCACCGTCGCGTGGAAGGCCCGCAGCCACCCCTCGTCCCCGGTCCCCGCCGGCAGCGCCACGTTCACCGCGCTCCCCTCGGCGCCCGGACCGCCCGTCTCCTCGGGCCATCCGGTCTGCGGGAACAGCGTCCGCGGGTGCTCGTGCAGCGACACCGTCAGCACCCGGGGGTCGTCCCAGAAGGCCGCCTGCACCCCGTCCCCGTGGTGCACGTCCACGTCCACGTACGCGACCCGCTCCGCGCCCAGCTCCAGCAGCCGCGCGATGGCCAGGGCCGCGTCGTTGTACACGCAGAACCCGGCCGCCCCGCCCGGCATCGCGTGGTGCAGCCCGCCCGCGAAGTTCACCGCGTGCCCGGCCTCCCCGCGCCACAGCGCCTCCGCCGCCGCCACCGACTGCCCGGCGATCAGCGCGGACGCCTCGTGGATCCCCGGAAAGGCCGGATCGTCGACCGTCCCCAGCCCGTACGCCCCGTCCGCCGCCCCCGGATCCGCCGACACGGCCCGCACCGCGGCCACGTAGTCCTCCCGGTGGACCAGCCGCAGCGTCGACTCCCCGGCCGCCCGGGCCGCCCGCACCTCCATCTCCCGGTCCAGCCCGAAGGCCCGGACCAGGCCCATGGTCAGCGCCAGGCGCACCGGGTCCATCGGATGACCCGGTCCGAAGTCATACCGCGTTACCGCCTCGTCCCACATCAACAGCCCGGTCATCGGCTCGCCGCTCATGCCCGACACCGTATCGGGCCCGGTCCGCGCCGAACGAGCGGGCGTGGAACAAGGTCACCAGCACCAGCACCATCGGCACCACCATCGCGCCCCGGTAGCTCCAGGCGTCCCCGATCCCGCCGACCAGCGGCGAACCGACCAGGAAGCCCACGTAGTTGAAGATGTTCAGCCGCGCCACCGCCGTGTCGGACGCTCCGGGGAAGAGCCGCCCCGCCGCCGCGAAGGTCTGCGGCACGATCACGCACAGCCCGATCCCCAGCAGGGTGAAGCCCAGCATCCCCACCCAGGCCCCCGGCGCCGCCGCCACCACCGCGAACCCGCCCGCCGCCACCACCGTCCCGGCCCGCACCACGGCCACCGCCCCGAACCGGCGCACCCCGAAGTCCCCGACGGCCCGCCCGGCCAGCGTCGTCACCATGTACACGTTGTAGGGGACCGTCGCCAGCTGCTCCGAGCCGCCCAGCACGTCCTGGAGGTACTTGGCACTCCAGTTCGCCACGGTCGAGTCGCCGATGTACGCGCACGCCATCACCAGGCACAGCGGCAGCAGCAGCTTCCCCCCGCCCGCCGGCCACCCCTGCCCGGCCTTCGCGGCGCCGGCCCGCGCGTCGACGTACGACCGGCTGGCCAGCAGCGCCGCCGGCAACAGCACCGCCACCGCCGGCAGGTACCCCGCGAACAGCGGCAGCCGCCAGTGCGCCCCCGCCCACGCCGCCGAGGCCCCGAGGATCCCGCCGAGGCTGTACGAGGCGTGGAAGCCCAGCATGATGCTGCGGCCGTACTGCCGCTGGAGGCTGACCCCCAGCATGTTCATCGAGGCGTCCAGCGCGCCCACCGCCAGCCCGAACACCCCCAGCGCCACCGCCACCTGCCCCATCCCGCGGCCGGCGCCCACCCCGAGCAGCGCCAGCAGGACGACGGGCTGCGCCCACCGCAGCACCGCGCTCGGCGCGACCCGCTTCACCAGGTGCTCGGTGGCGACGCTGGAGACCCCGGCGAGGACGGGCACGGCGGCGAGGAAGGCGGGCAGCAGCCCGTCGGATATCCCGTACCGGTCCTGGATGGCCGGGATCCGGGTCACCAGGAGGGCGAAGGCGACTCCCTGCACGAAGAAGCTGAACCCGAGCGCGCCGCGTCCACGGCGGAGCCGTGCGTCAACCGTCATGGCGGCACAGCGTAGGCCCCGCCACTACTGGTGGGTAGAGAGATCACACACCCAATCCGCCGCCCAGGCCGAGCAGGGACGACAACTCCTTCATCTCCCCGAAGCAGGCCGTGGCACCGGCGAGTTCCTCGGCGGGCAGCAGGGAGGTGAAGCCGAACACGTCCATTCCTGCGGCCCGGGCGGCCCGCACCCCGGCCGCGTCGGCCTCGACCACCACGCACCGGGCGGGGGCGACGCCCATCATGTCGGCGGCGTGGAGGAACAGGTCCGGAGCCGGCTTGTCCTGCCCGACGTCCTCCGCGCTGAAGATCCACTCCTCTTCGAACCACTCGCCCATGCCGGTCGCTTCGTGGGTGGCCCGGATCTGCTCGTGCCCGGAGGAGGAGGTCACGCAGTAGGGCATGCCGAGCGCGGACAGCGCCGCCAGCACCTCGGTCACCCCGGGCACGGGCCGTAGCTCGCGTGCGGACGGGATCGTATCGGAGAGCGGCTCACTGTCCACGAGGACGCCGTCGTTGTCGAAGATGACCAGCTCGTAGCCCATCAGGCCACCATACGAGCAGGGAGCCGGGGTCGACGGGAACCGCGTGCTGGTAAACGGCTGAACGCCCCCTGAACGCAGAAAAGCCCCGCACCAGAAGGTGCGGGGCTTTCCCACAATGATTGTTCGGCGGCGTCCTACTCTCCCACAGGGTCCCCCCTGCA
>NZ_JBVISM010000021.1:0-84005 GCF_055575515.1 Streptomyces sp. NPDC034086
TGCGCGTCCGCCAGCTCCGGAGCGGTCAGCGGATAGTGCGCACCGCCCTTGGTCAGCACCGGCAGACCCGCGTTCGGCATGCACGACAACGGAATACGCGCGTGGCGCGCCAGATACCGCAGGTGCTCGCTCATCTCCGCCGGACCCGTCGCACAGTTCAGACCGATCATGTCGATCCCCAACGGCTCCAGCGCCGTCAGCGCCGCACCGATCTCCGAACCCAGCAGCATCGTGCCGGTCGCCTCGACGGTGACCTGGACGATCAGCGGGAGGTCCGCCGTGCCGCACCAGTCCAGCGCCCGCCGCGCGCCGATGACGGCGGCCCGCGTCTGGAGGAGGTCCTGGGTGGTCTCGACGAGCAGCGCGTCCGCGCCGCCGCGGATGAGGCCCTCGGCGCTCTCCTGGTAGGCCGCGCGCAGGGGCTCGTACCCCACGTGCCCGAGGGTGGGCAGCTTGGTGCCCGGGCCCATGGAGCCCAGCACCCAGCGGGGCCGGCCGTCCCTCGCGGTGTGGGCGTCCGCGGACGCGCGGGCGATGCGGGCGCCGGCCTCGGACAGTTCGTAGACCTTGTCCTCGATGCCGTACTCGGCGAGCGCGGACAGGTTGCTGCCGAAGGTGTTGGTCCCGACGCAGTCCACGCCCACCGCGAAGTAGGCGTCGTGGACGGAGCGGACGATGTCGGGACGGGTGAGGTTGAGGACCTCGTTGCAGCCTTCCAGCCCCAGGAAGTCGTCCAGGGTGGGGTCGGCGGCCTGGAGCATGGTTCCCATGGCTCCGTCCGCGACGACCACGCGGGTCGCGAGTTCCTCCCGCAGTGTCCGGCGTGTCCGGCTCATTCCAGGGCCCCCAGGTGTGTGGACAGATCCGTCGCGGCGGCCGGGCCGTACGCGGCGTGGAGCCGGGCCAGCAGGGGTTCCCGCTCCAGGCGGTACTCCTGGGTGCCGGCGTGGTCGAGCACGGTCGCCGCGACCGCGCAGCCCAGCTGCGCCGCGTGCCGTTCGGGGACGCCCCAGGCCGTGCCGGCGAGGAAACCGGCCCGGAAGGCGTCGCCGACGCCCGTCGGGTCCACGACCTCCTCGACCCGCAGGGCGGGCACGGTCAGCGGCTCGCGGCCGTCGCGGCGGATCCGTACGCCGGCCTCGCCGCGCGTGGTGACCCAGGAGCCGACCCGCCGGAGGATCTGTTCCTCGGTGAGCCCGGACCGCTCGCACAGCAGGGCGGCCTCGTACTCGTTGGTGAACAGCCGCTGTGCGCCGTCGACCAGTTCCCGTACCTCGTCGCGGCCGAGCCGGGCCAGTTGCTGCGAGGGGTCGGCGGCGAAGGGGATGCCGAGCTCGCGGCAGCCCCGGGTGTGGCGGAGCATGGCCCCCGGGTCGTCCGGGGAGACCAGGACCAGGTCGGGCCTGCCGCTGCGGGCGACGACCTCCCGCAGGTCGATCTCGCGGGCTTCGGCCATCGCGCCGGCGTAGAAGGTCGCGATCTGGTTCTGCTCCCGGTCGGTGGTGCAGACGAAACGGGCGGTGTGGCGGGTGTCGCTCACGCGTACGGAGTCGGTGTCCACCCCGTGCTCCTTGAGCCACACCCGGTACGGCTCGAAGTCCGCTCCCACCGCGCCCACCAGCAGCGGGCGCAGTCCCAGCACGCCCAGGCCGAACGCGATGTTCGCCGCCACCCCGCCCCGCCGCACGTCCAGGTCGTCGGCGAGGAACGACAGGGAGACCCGGTCCAGCCGGTCCGCCAGCAGCTGCTCCGCGAACCGGCCGGGGAAGGTCATCAGATGATCGGTCGCGATGGATCCGGTGACAGCGATGCGCATGTCAGACCCCGGCGGCCTTGCGCAGCGCGTGCACCCGGTCGGTGCGTTCCCAGGTGAAGTCGGGGAGCTCGCGGCCGAAGTGGCCGTAGGCGGCGGTCTGGGCGTAGATCGGCCGCAGCAGGTCGAGGTCTCGGACGATCGCGGCCGGGCGGAGGTCGAAGACCTCGGAGACGGCTTCCTGGATGCGCGCGTCGGGCAGGGTGCCGGTGCCGAAGGTCTCGACGAAGAGGCCGACGGGCTCGGCCTTGCCGATGGCGTACGCGACCTGGACCTCGCAGCGCGCGGCCAGACCGGCGGCGACCACGTTCTTCGCCACCCAGCGCATCGCGTACGCGGCGGAACGGTCGACCTTCGACGGGTCCTTGCCGGAGAACGCGCCGCCGCCGTGGCGGGCCATGCCGCCGTACGTGTCGATGATGATCTTGCGGCCGGTCAGGCCGGCGTCACCCATCGGACCGCCGATCTCGAAGCGGCCCGTCGGGTTCACCAGGAGGCGGTAGCCCTCGGTGTCCAGCTTGATGCCGTCCTCGGCCAGCCGCGCCAGCACGTGCTCGACCACGAACTCCCGGATGTCCGGGGTCAGCAGCGAGTCCAGGTCGATGTCGGCGGCGTGCTGCGAGGACACGACGACCGTGTCCAGGCGGACGGCCTTGTCACCGTCGTACTCGATGGTGACCTGCGTCTTTCCGTCCGGGCGCAGGTAGGGCACGATCCCGTCCTTGCGGACCTGCGTCAGCCGGCGCGAGAGGCGGTGGGCGATGTGGATCGGCAGCGGCATCAGCTCGGGCGTCTCGTCCGTGGCGTAGCCGAACATCAGGCCCTGGTCGCCGGCGCCCTGCCGGTCGAGCTCGTCGCCCTCGCCCTCGCCGTCGACGCGCTGCTCGTAGGCCGTGTCCACGCCCTGCGCGATGTCCGGGGACTGGGCGCCGATGGACACCGAGACGCCGCAGGAGGCGCCGTCGAAGCCCTTCTTGGACGAGTCGTAGCCGATGTCGAGAATGGCGCCGCGCACCAGTTCGGCGATCGGCGCGTACGCCGTCGTGGTGACCTCTCCGGCGATGTGGACCTGGCCGGTGGTGATCAGCGTCTCGACCGCGACGCGGGACGCCGGGTCCTCGCGCAGGAGCGCGTCGAGGATCGTGTCGCTGATCCGGTCGGCGATCTTGTCGGGGTGGCCCTCGGTCACGGATTCCGAGGTGAACAGGCGCCTGCTCATGCCTGGACCGCCTTGGCGGTGAAGAAGTGGGTGCGGATGGCGTCGAGGGTGCGGATCTCGTCGACCTCCAGGGTCTCCAGCTGGACGGGGCGGCCGCTGTGCTGCTCCAGCAGGAACACGAACTCGACGAAGGACAGCGAGTCGATCAGCCGGTTCTCGATGAGGTCGAGGTCGCCGGCGATGTCGTCGAGCTCCTCGTGGCGGGCGAGGAGCCAGTTCTTCACGAGCTGCAGGCCTTCGGACATGGTGTTTCTCCTTGGAGTGCTGTGTACGGGTGGGGTGGGGGGAGGTGCGGGCACGGCGGGGGCGGTCTCCGGGAGCGGCAGCGGCTCGGGGACGGCGAGGGGGTCCAGTACGGGGGCGGCGACCGCCACCGCGTAGTCCACGTCGTGGCTGATGGTCACGGTGATCCCGGCGATACCGGAGCGCGCCGCCATCTCGGCGGCGGACCGGTGGAGTTCGACGAGCGGCCAGCCGCCCTCGGAACGCCGCACGATGATGTCCCGCCAGGGCAGGAACACGGCGCGGACGCGCAGGGTCTTGAACGCCGCCTCCTTGGCGGCGATCCGCCCGCACAGGCTCAGGACGTCGAGCCTGGCGGAGGTACGGCAGTCGGCGAGTTCGCCGGGGGTGAGCACGCGCTGGAAGAAGTCCTCGCCGTAGAGGGCGAGCAGCCGGCGGACACGGGTGACGGACACGATGTCCATGCCGAGGTTCGCCCAGCCCAGGCCACCCGCCGGCGGGGCGGCGACGGGTCGGGTCGGCACCTCAGATCGCCGGCCCGGCCGCGTTCGCGCGCAGGACGGCGGCGGTCGCGGCACCCCAGCTGCCGTGGCGGCGGGTGAGCGCGGACAGCCAGCGCTCGAGGCCGAAGGCGACACAGCTGGTGAAGGCGGGGCCGCCGCCGGAGGCGAGGGGGATCTCGCACCGGTCGCCGAAGAAGTTGCGGTGGGTGTTGACGGAGGCGATCGCGAGGTCCTCGTACAGGAACTCGTGCTTGACCGGGGTCAGGCGCTGGAGCACGGCCTTGGAGCTGCCCTTGTCGAAGAACGGGTCGCAGGCGGCCTCGCGGCTCAGCGGCAGGTCCAGGGCCTCGGCGAAGGCGTTGATGCGCCGGGTGAAGGCCGCGAGGTGCCGTTCGGCGTGCTCGCGGGTGCCGATGGCGACGATCTCCCGCATGCGGAATCCGAGCTGGCGGCGCAGTCCCTCGTAGTGGGCCTCCTTGCGGAAGCACCAGCCGACCACGGTGAAGAGCTCGTCGTCGGCGGCCGGGCGGCCCTGGTGGTCGATGTAGACGGCGTAGCAGGACGCGGAGGGCAGGCCGAGGGCGGCCGGCTCCAGCGCGTCACAGGGGAAGCAGCCGGTGTCGGTACAGAACTCGCTGGTCTCCCGGACGTCCAGGTTCAGGGGGGCGGCGACGACGGCCTGGTGGGGGAAGTTGTCGTAGTAGTCGAGCCGGGCCAGGTCGGCGGCCGGCAGCAGCGGGGGCATGGTCATCGAGCGGGCGCCCGCCTGGACGCCCCAGCTCTCGAAGGTGTCGTCGAGCAGCCGCAGCAGGGCGGTGCCCTCGGGGCCGAGCGACGGCAGGCCCCGGGTGTCTCTGGCACTGTCGGTGGTCATGGCGGTCATGGGGAGTCACCTCTCGGGCGGCGGTGGGGCCTTTCAGACGACGGGCAGGACGTCGTCCGTGAAGATCCCGGTCTTGAGGAAGAAGCCGAGCGGCTTGCGGATGGTCTTGCGCTCGAAGGGCCGGCGGCGCTCGTCGGCGACCAGTGCGTTGCGCAGTCCCACCGGGTCGGCGATGCCGGCGTCGCGGTAGACGTGCGGGTTGTAGAGGGAGTTGAGGCTGTAGACCACGTACCGCTTGAGGTACGCCTCGACCTCGGCGACCCGGGCGGCGGGGACGGCCTGGCGCATCCGGTCGAAGAGCAGGGAGACCAGCTCGCGGCCGAAGGCGATGTGGCGGGACTCGTCCTGGTGGTGGATGCGGTTGACCTCGCGGATGGTGTGGCAGAGGTCCTCGTCCCGTGCCATCCGCGTGTTGTAGTGGTCGACGAGCTCCTCGAAGAACAGGATGCGGGCGAAGACGAGGAAGTTCTCCACCTCCGGCTCCCAGGCGGAGTCGGCGCGCAGGGCGGTGGAGCCGTAGATCTTGTCGCCGTAGCGGCGGCAGAACTCGGCGAAGAACCACATGTGCTCGTTCTCCTCACCGATGAAGTGGTGGAAGAAGTCCGAGGGCACCTCGAAGCCGGGCATGTGGATGCGGCCGACGACCTCGATGAGCAGTTCGCGGATGCCGTGCACGTTGAGGCTGTAGAAGTTGACGCTCTCCCACTTGGAGAGGCGCTGGAGGGTCTCCTCGCCGAGCTCCTCGTAGAAGGGGGTGCCGTAGACGGTGAGCAGCTCGGGGGTCATCCACATGCGGCCCTCGTCGAGCTTCTCGGGCCAGTCGAACTGCTGGTACGGGTTGTAGTACTCCTCGATGGAGCGGTGGCTGAGCCGCTCGAGGACTTCAAGGAACCGGTCGCTGACCGGCAGGGGGGCGCTGACGCCCATGGGGACTCCTCGGGGGTGGTGGGGTGGGGCCCGGGGCCGGGGCCGTGCCCCGGCCGGTGCGGCGGGCGCGGCCGGCGCGGCGGGTCCGGCGGGCCGGTTACGGCCGGACTTCGTAGACGGCGTTGACCGGGGTCTCGGCCGCGCGGCGCCAGCGGCTGAAGCCGGCCTCCTCGGCGATGGCGCGGAAGGCCTTCTCGCCGGAGTGGTTGCCGAGCGCGTGGGGGCCGTGCTGGGCGACGGCCACGGGCAGGCACATCACGGCGGAGAGGGCCATGAACATGCGGGCGGCCGGGGTCTGGGTGTCGATGTCGTCGGGCGAGACGTTCGACTCGACCAGCATCCAGGTGCCGTCCGCGTCCAGGGACTTGTGCACGTGCCGGGCGGCGGAGACCGGGTCGCCCATGTCGTGCAGGGCGTTGAAGAAGGTGACCAGGTCGTAGCCGGTGCCGGGGTAGTCGTCGGCGGAGGCGACCTCGAAGACGACGCGGTCGGAGAGTCCGGCCTCCCCGGCCAGCCGGCGGGCGATCGAGATGGCCTCTTCGGAGTAGTCGAAGCCGTGGACGGTGGCCTGCGGGAAGGCCTTCGCGATCAGCAGGGTGGTGTGTCCGACGCCGCAGCCGACGTCGGCGACGGTGCCTCCGGCGGCCAGCTTGCCGGTGACGCCGGTGAGGGAGGGCAGCCAGTCGGCGACGAGGCGGTGCTCGTAGGCGGGCTGGAAGAAGCTGCCCATACCGGTGTCGAGGGCGGGGTCGTGCTCCGCCCAGCCGACGCCGTCACCGGTGCGGTACGCGTCGACGAGCAGGTCCTCGGTGCCGTAGAGGGCCTTGAGGGCGGTGAAGAACCCGGCGGCGAAGGTGACCGCGCTCGGGTCGGCCAGCACCGGGACGTGGTCGGCGGGCAGGGTGTACGTGCCGGCGCCCGGATGGCGCTCGACGTACCCGGCGCTCAGCTGGGCGTGCAGCCACTCCTCGGCGTAGCGGGCGTGGATCCCGGTGCGCTCGGCGAGGGCGGCGGGGGTGAGCGGGCCGGCCTCGGCGAGGGCGCGGTAGAGGCCGAGCCGCTCGCCGAGGGCGACGGTCAGGCCGCGTACGGCGGCGCCGGCGTCGCTGATGACGCGCTGGTGGAAGTCCTCGACGGCGGTCATGCTGCTTTCACCTCGGCGGTGGGGAGGTCACAGGTGAACAGGAAGGAGCGCGGGACGCGCGGGACGCTGCGGGCGGGCACCGGGTAGGGCCAGCGGCCGAAGTCGGCGCCGTCCTCGCCGGGCTGGCGTACCTCGCGTACGTCCCAGCCGCATTCGGCGAGCAGTTCCTCGGGGGTCTCGGTGCCGAAGAGCCACGGGTTGCCGTCCTCCTCGAGGCAGTTGAGGAAGGGCCGCGACAGCGGGTTCTGCAGGGCCGCCTTGCTGATGACGTCGCCGAGCAGGACGGAGCCGGGGGCGGAGTGCCCGGCGAGGGCCGAGATCAGTCCCCGTACGGCGTGCTCGGGGAGGAAGAAGAGGAGGCCCTCGACGACCCACAGCACGGGCTGGTCGGCGCGCCAGCCGGCTTCCTCCAGCGGGCCCGTCCAGTCCTGGGTGAGGTCGACGGGGACGGTGACGCGGGTGCGTCCGGCCGGGGCCGGCTCCCCGGCGAGCATCTCGGCCTTCGCCTCCAGCAGGGCGGGGCGGTCGAGTTCGTAGACGGTGACGCCGTCGGGCCACGGCAGGCGGTAGAAGCGGGTGTCCATGCCGGCGGCGAGGAACACGACCTGGCGGATGCCGTGTTCCCGGACGGCCCGGACGATGGCCCGGTCCAGGTAGGTGGTGCGGATGGCGAGGAACGGCACGGTGCCGGCGCCGGCGTAGCGCTCGAGCAGGTCGAAGCCGATGGTGTCGGCGACGGTGCGCGCGTACGGATCGGCGAACAGCCGGTCCTCGCGCTCGGTTTCCAGGGCCCGCGCGGCGGCGGTCCACTGGGCGGTGCGGGATACGGCCTCCACGGGAGGCTCCCTTCGCTTCGTCGGGCAGGGGGGGCGGGGATCAGGCCGGGGAGCCCGCGCGGACGACGGGGTCCTCGGCGGCGGCGGGGTGCGGCGCGTCGCACTCGGCGGGCCGCCGCTCGAAGATGCTGTGCAGGACCATGCTGAACACGACGTTCCCGTCGGCGTCGGCCAGCGTGCACTTGGGCTGGACGACGCCGGTGCGCGGGTTGAACGGCGAGGGGCGCGAGCCCAGGATCTCGACGCGCGCCGTGAGCACGTCCCCGGGGCGGACGGGCCGCAGGTAGCGGATCTCGTCGACGCCGGGGGAACCGGTACAGGCGCTGTAGGCGAGCAGCCCGTCCACGTAACGGCGCATGAACATCGAGGCGCTGTGCCAGCCGCTGGCGATCAGGCCGCCGAACGCGGACCGCTCGGCGAGCCCGGGGTCGGTGTGGAAGGGCTGCGGGTCGAAGCGCCGGCCGAACTCCAGCACCTCCTCCGTCGTGACGGTGACGGTGCCCAGTTCGTGGACGTCACCGGTCCGGAAGTCCTCGAAGTAGCGCATCACGCGACCCCCTTGACGGAGAGGAGTGGTTTCTCTGGCATGAACCAATCTACGAATCAGCCGATTATTTTGTCAACCCAAAAGAAGACCGCAGTGCCTGTTCCATGTCCTGCCAGAGGTCCTCCGGATGCTCGATGCCGACCGACATCCGGACGAGGCCCGGACCGATCCCGGCGCGCGCCAACGCCCCTTCGTCCAGCTCCCGGTGGGAGGTGCCGGCGGGATGCGTGACCAGCGTCTCCACTCCGCCCAGCGACAGCGCGAGCCGCGCCAGCCGCACTCCCTCGACGAAGGCGCGCCCCGCGTCGCGGCCTCCGCGCAGCTCGAAGGAAAGCAGCCCGCCGCCGCCGGAGAGCACCTCGCGGGCCCTCGCGTACGAAGGGTGCGTTCCCAGCCAGGGCCAGTGGACGGCCGCCACGGCGGGATGGGCCGCCAGCCGCTCCGCGAGCAGGCCGGCGTTGGCGCAGTGCTCGCGCATCCGCAGCGGCAGGGTGGCGATCCCGCGCAGGGTCAGCCAGACGGCGAACGGGTCCGGGGTGGCGCCCAGTTCGACCGTGCGGGGCCAGACCTCCCGGCGCAGGGCGTCGTCCGCGAAGACGGCCGCGCCGCCCAGGACGTCGGAGTGTCCGGCGAGGTACTTGGTGGTGGAGTGGAACACGATGTCCGCGCCGTGCTCGACGGGACGGCACAGGACCGGCGAGGCCAGGGAGTTGTCCACGGCGCCGAGCACGCCGAGCCGGCGGGCCGCCGCCAGCAGACCGGGCAGGTCCGGGACCTGCCCGGTGGGGTTGGCGATGGTCTCCAGGACGAGCAGCCGGGTGCGGGGCCCGGCGAGCGCCTCGAACTCCCCCACGTCGTCCCCGCTGATGTGGTCGACCCGCACCCCGTAGCGGTCGGCCAGGTCGTTCAGCGCCGCGTACGTCCCCCCGTACAGGCAGCGCTGCGCGATCACGTGGTCGCCGGGGCGCAGCAGGGCGAGCAGGACCCCGCTGATCGCGCCCATCCCGGAGGCGAAGGCGATGGCCGAGGCCCCGCCCTCCAGGCCGGCGAGGGTGCGTTCGAGGGCGCGCACGGTGGGGTTGCCGCGCCGCCCGTAGACGTACGCCCCGTCGGGCCCCTCCATGGCGCGCGCCAGTTCGTCGGCGGAGTCGAAGGCGAAGGCCGAGGACTGGACGAGCGGCACGGACAGCGGCCGGCTGCCCGGGAGTTCGAGTTCGTGGGCCACGTGCACGGCCCTGGTGCGGATGTCCTTCACCGAGGGATCCTTCATCGCGGCGCCTTTCGTCGAGGGATCCTTCATCGCGGCGTCCTTCATCGAGGGGTCTGCCTTTCGTTCGGGTACGGAAAAGGGGTCGCCCGACGTCCGGGAAGGACGTCGGGCGACCCCTTGGGCGAGCGGGGGCGACCCCGTACGTCACACCCCCGCCGTCTCGCTGCGCGACGCGGGGGCGTCGGCGGCGGGAGCGGCGGCCGGGGCAGCGGACTTGTCGCCCTTCATCACCAGCAGGGTGATCACCGCGCCCGCGGCGGCGATGCCGGCGGCGCCGATGAAGGCGGCGCTGAACCCGTCGGTGAGGGCGGGCAGGTCGCCCAGCTCACCGGCGCCCTGGGTGGTGGCGAGCGCGGTCAGCGCGGCCAGGCCGAGGGCGGAGCCCACGTTGTAGGTGGTGTTGACGATGCCGGAGGCGAGGCCGGCCTGTCCCTGCGGGGCACCGGACATCGCGGCCATCATCGCCGGGATGTAGGCGAGCGCCATGCCGAGCGCGGCGACGAGCGAGGCGGGCAGGACGTCGACCAGGAAGGTGCCGGTCGGCTCGACGGCGGAGAGCCAGACCAGACCGGCGGCGAGGGCGAGGAGACCGGTCACGATCAGCGGCTTCGCGCCGAAGCGGCCCATGAGGCGGGCGGTGATGGCCGTCATGAAGATCATGAGCAGGACCGTCATGGGGAGCAGTGCCGCACCGGAGGCGAAGGCGCCGTAGTCCAGCACCTGCTGGAGGTACAGGTTGAGGAAGTACCACATCGGGATCCAGGCGGCGCCGAGCAGCGTCATCGCGAGGTTGGCGGAGCCGAGGCGCGGGACGCGCCACACGCTGAGCGGCATGAGCGGCTCGCGGACGGTCTTCTGGACGACGAGGAAGAGGACGAGCAGGACGGCCGCGCCGACGAGCTCCAGCACGGTGGCGGTGGCACCCCAGCCGACCTCCGGGGCCCGGACGACGGCGAACACGGCGAGCGCCAGCCCGGCGGTGACGGCGACGGCGCCGAGGACGTCGACGGAACCGCGGCGGGCCTGGACGGCGGGCAGCAGCTTGGTCGCGGCGAGGGTGGCGACGCCGATCGGGACGTAGATGATGAAGACCCACGGCCAGCTCACCCATTCGGTGAACACGCCGCCGAGGAACACGCCGGCCGTACCGCCGGCGGGGGCCGCCGCGCCGTAGAGGGCCATCGCCTTGCCGAGTTCCTTGGGGTCGTGCCCGAAGAGCATCATCAGCAGGGTCATGGCCGAGGGCGCGATCAGCGCGCCGCCGACTCCCTGGACGGCCCGGCCGGCGATCTCGACCGAGGCGCTCTGCGCGGCGGCGGCGAGCACCGATCCCACGATCATGACGACCCAGCCGGCGGCGAAGACCTTGCGCGCCCCGAACAGGTCGGAGAGCCGGCCGCCGAGCAGCAGTAATCCGCCGAAGACGATGACGTAGGCGTTGAAGACCCACTGGAGCTCGCCCTGGGAGAAGCCGAGGTCCTTCTGCATCTCGGGGAGCGCGACCCCGATGATCGAGGTGTCCATGATGACCATGAACTGAGCGGCGGCGAGCACGCCAAGTGCCCACCAGCGCCGGGGATTGACGGTTGACATGCCCTGACCTCTCTCTGTCACATACCCCTGAGGGGTACCTTCGCGTAGCAACGTAGCATACCCATGGGGGGTATGTAAGAGAGGCGTGAGAGCGCGTACGGATCCCCGCCCGGACGCGTTCCGGCCCCGCCCCGGCCGGAGCCGGGACGGGGCCGCGCGCGACCTAACGCGCCGTCAGTACCGCGGCGACCGCTGCCGGGACGGCCGCCAGGCCCGCCGGACGGCTGGTGAAGCTGCCCCGGCCCTGGGTGCGGCCGCGCAGCCGGGAGGCGTACCCGAACAGTTCGGCCAGCGGCACCGTCGCCGTGATCACCGAAGTCCCGGACTGCCCGGCGGAGCCCGTGACCCGGCCGCGGCGGGCCGCGAGGTCCCCGAGGACCGCGCCGACACCGTCGTCCGGAACGGTCACCGTGACCTCCGCGACCGGCTCCAGCAGCTCCAGCGCGCAGGCGCGCAGGGCGTCCCGCAGCGCGAACCGGCCCGCCGCGCGGAACGCCATCTCCGAGGAGTCCTTGGAGTGGGTCGCCCCGTCCGTGAGGACCACCCGCAGGCCCGTCACCGGATGCCCGCCGAGGGGGCCCTCGGCGAGGGCGTCCCGGCAGCCGGCCTCCACGGCCCGCGCGTACTCCTGCGGCACCCGGCCGCCCACGACCGCCGTACGGAACTCGAAACCGGGCTCCTCCAGCGGCTCGACGTCCAGCACGACGTGCGCGAACTGCCCCGCGCCGCCGTCCTGTTTGACGTGCCGGTACACGAAGCCGGACACGCCGCGCACGACGGTCTCCCGGTAGGAGACCTGCGGCCGTCCGACGGCGACCTCCACTCCGTGGAAGCGGCGGACCTTCTCCACCGCGACCTCCAGGTGCAGCTCGCCCAGCCCCGACAGCACGGTCTGCCCGGTCTCCGGGTCGGTCCGCACCACCAGGGAGGGGTCCTCCTCGGCGAGCCGGGCCAGCGCGGAGGCGAGCCGCCCGGTCTGCGCGCTGCCGCGCGCCTCGACCGCGACCGACACCACCGGGTCGGCCACCGTGGGCGGTTCCAGGAGCAGGGGCGCCTGCGGCGCGCACAGGCTCGTTCCGGCCCGCGCGGCCTTCAGCCCGACGACGGCGACGATGTCACCGGCCACCGCCTCCTCCCGTTCCTCGTGCCGGTCGGCCTGCACCCGCAGGATCCGCCCGACGCGTTCCGTCCTGCCCGTGGCCGGATCCAGTACGGCGTCCCCCTTGCGCAGGGTGCCCGCGTAGACCCGCAGGTACGTCAGCCGCCCCGTCGGCGTCGCCGTCACCTTGAAGGCGAGCGCGGCGAGGGGCTCCGACGGGTCGGCGGCCCGCTCCCGCACCGGCGGCATGTCCGCGGGCGCGGGCAGGTACGCCACGACGGCGTCGAGCAGCGGTTCGATGCCCCGGTTGCGGTACGCCGAACCGCACAGCACGACCACGCCGTCCCCGGCGAGCGTCAGCTCGCGCAGGGCGCGCACCAGCGTCCCCTCGCTCAGCTCGGAGCCGGAGCAGAACTCCTCCAGGGCCTCCGGGTGGAGTCCGGCCACCGTCTCCTCCAGGAGCCGGCGCCGGCGCCGGGCCTCCTCCAGCAGCGCTCCGGGCACGGGCACCGTCTCGTACGGGCCGCCGTCGCCGGCGCGCCAGAGCAGCGCGCGCATCCGCACCAGGTCGACGACGCCGGTGAAACCGTCCTCGCGCCCGACCGGCAGCTGGACGACCAGCGGGACGGCGCCGAGCCGCTCCCGGATGGAGCCGACGGCCGTGTCGAGGTCGGCGCCCGCCCGGTCCAGCTTGTTGACGAACGCGATCCTCGGCACGCCGTGCCGGTCCGCCCGCCGCCACACGGACTCGCTCTGCGGTTCGACGCCGGCGACGGCGTCGAACACCGCGACCGCCCCGTCGAGGACGCGCAGGGAGCGCTCGACCTCGTCGGAGAAGTCCACGTGTCCCGGTGTGTCGATCAGGTTGACGCGGTGCCCGTCCCAGGCGCAGCTGACGGCCGCGGCGAAGATGGTGATGCCCCGGTCCCGTTCCTGGGGGTCGTAGTCGGTGACGGTCGTCCCGTCGTGGACCTCGCCCCGCTTGTGGATGGTGCCGGTGGCGAAGAGGATCCGCTCGGTGACGGTGGTCTTGCCGGCGTCGACGTGGGCGAGGATGCCGAGGTTGCGTACGGCGGCGACGGCAGTGGTGTTGCTGGTGCTGGTGTGACGGTTGGTGCGCATGACCCGGGGCCTTTCGGATGCCTGGGGTGAGAAGGGGGCAGCGCGATTCCCGGACGCCGGTCCGCCGCGCGGCGGAGCCGCGGGGCACGGCCGGGCCCGGGAGGGCGGGGCCGTGCTGGGGATCGGGGATGCGTCGACGGGCGTACGGTGACAGCCGCGCGGCTGTTACCGCGCGCTGCGGGACACCGGGATCACGTCGTACCGGCAGGGGGGAACGACGGCGGCGGTGCGGTACGTACGCATGGCCCGGTCCCCTTCTCTTCGCCCGGCATCGGCGGACACCGCCCCGGCGGCGGCGCGCACCGCGACTGTAGGCGGCGCGCACCGGCCGGGGCACCTGGTTTTCCCGCGGGCTATCCGGCCCGGGTCAGGAGGCGGGCGCGCAGCCGCGCCGTGGTGTCCGGGGTGATCCCGACGGCGTCGGTGAGGTACGCGGACGGGGAGCCGTACCGGGCGGTGAGGTCGGCGAGGACCAGGGACATGACGGTGGCGGGGGCCCTGCCGTACGAGGGCCAGCGCAGGGTGCGGCCCGGGTGGGCGGCGTGCCAGTCGGCGGTGAGGCGCTCGGTGGCGAGTTCGGTGAGGGCGAAGTCGGCCAGGATCTGTTCCTCGGGCACCTCGAGCAGGGTCAGGACCAGGGCGGCGATCAGGCCGGTGCGGTCCTTGCCGGAGGTGCAGTGGAAGACGGCGGGGCCGGGGCCGTCGGCGATGAGACGGATGGCGCGGCCGATCTCGTCCACGCCGTCCTCGGCCACCTCCGCGAAGCGGTCGGCGAGGTAGCGCCAGGGGTCGAGGGCGGGGTCGATCCCGGCCTGGTCGTAGGGGCGGTGCTCGATGCTGAGGTTGGCGTACGTGAACCGCTCCGGCTCCGGTATCCGGCCCTTGGCCTCGATCTCCCAGGGGTAGCGCAGGTCGATGACGGTCCGGACGCCGAGCCCGAGGAACCGGTCCCAGTCGGCGCCGTGGAGCTTGCCGAGGGAGTCGGCCCGGTAGAGGCGGCCCCAGGCGACGGTCCGGCCGTCGGCCGAGCGGTAGCCGCCCATGTCGCGGAAGTTGTGGAGGCGTTCGAAGGGGACGTGGCGGCGTTCCTCGTGGGCGGGCGCACGGTTCAACTGGGGCTCCTGGGTGGGGTGGTGGGCCTGGTGAGGCCAGGATGCCTCAGTGATCACCGGGCTCCTCACGGGCGGGTGAGGTGATCTCCCACACCCCGTCCGCCTCGGCGGCGGTCCAGCCGCCGGGGAGGTCGGGGGGCGCGGCGAGGGTGACGTCCGTCAGGGAGACCGGCCCGTGGAAGGTGGTGCCGGCCAGGGAGAGGGCGGCCCGGAAGTCGCAGTCCTCGAAGGCGGCGGCACCGTCGAAGACGGCCCCGTCGAAGACGGTGTCGCCCTCGAACACGGAGCGCTGGAAACGCGCGGCCCCCCGGAAGCGGGCGCCCCCGAAACCGGCCGCCGCCGTCACGGCCCTCGAATCGGCCCACCGGAACATCCCCTCGAAGGCGGCGCCGTCGAAGGACACTCCTGCCGCGCACACGCTGTTCCTGATCAGGACCGGCCCCCGGAAGCGGGCGCCCCCGAAGCCCGCCCGGCCCCCGAACCGGGCCGCGTCGAAGACCGCCAGGCCCTCGAAACGGGCACCGCCGAAGGCGGCCGCACCGTCGAAGCGGACGTCACGGAAGACCGCCTCGCCCTCGCAGACCAGGGCCTCGAAGTCCGACGCGCGCCCGAAACGGGTGCCGAGCGCGGACAGCGGCCCCTCGCACACCGCGCGCGTGAAGGAGGCCCCTTCCCGGAAGGCGGACTGCCCGAGGGACGTCCGGCCCTTGAAGACCACCCGGCCGAAATCCGCCGCCCGTCCCCGTACCGTCATCCCGTCCAGCACCGCTTCGTCCTCCATCACGGCACGCCGGAAGGAAACGCCGGCGAGCCAGTCGGTGTCCGCGAACCGGGCGGCCCCGAGGAACACGGCGCGGTCGAAGACGGCCTCCCCCTCGAAGGCGGCGCCCGCGAGGACGGCCGCCCGCTCGAAGACGGCCCGGCCGAAGGACACCCGTCCCCGGAAGGTGCCCGAGGAGAAGTCCGCCGCCGCCTCGAACACGGCGCGGCCGAAGTCGGCGTCGCCGGTGAAGGCGGGGGCCGGCTCCGCCCATCCGTCCTTGAAGCACGCCCGCGCGAAGGCCGCCGGGCCCAGCCGGACCCGCCCCGTCCCCGGGTCCCGCACCGCGTCGAGCAGCCGCCCCAGCAGGCCGTCCCCGAAGGTGGTACCGCGGAAGTCGACGGCGGAACCGGGCCCCAGGCCCCCCAGGTAGGCGTCCTGCTCGGCGCGCGGGAGGTGGGCCAGGCAGGCACGGTGCCCGGGCAGCCGGATACCGGCGCATCCCGACGGGCTGTCCTCGGAGGCGCCGGAGCCGCAGTGGGGCCAGACGGACTCCTCCAGCCGGTACGTCTCCGCGTCCGCCAGCAGCTCCGCCACCCGGCCGGGATCCCCGACGAGGAACCACCCCCGCGTCTCGCCCCCCAGCGGTGTGAGGGCGCGCAGTGCCAACGGGCCGAAGAGCTCGAGGAGTTCCCCGTACAGCGACGGGGAGAGGGTGAGGACGAGCCGCAGGGTGTCGTCCGGCCCGCCGGTCCTCAGCCAGGCGTTGATCACGTCGTTGTCGAGGAGCCGGTCGATGGTCTCGTCGTCGCCCCCGGGACCGTGCACCGCCAGGGCCACGGCGAGCGGAGGGCCCGAGACGGGGATCCGCCCCACGGCCCGGTGCAGCGCGAGCAGCAGCAGCCCGGCCCGGGCGAAGGCGTCCGGCCCCGGCAGGGAGGTGCTGACCCCCATCGACGCGCTTTCCACCCGCCCGGTGACTCCCGCGTCGTCCATCGCCCGTCCCAGGAGGGCGGTCAGCTCCCGGCGCGCGGAGCGCCCGGGCCCGTGGACGCTCGCGGCTGCCCGCACGGCCAGCGTCACCCCCTCCCCGGGCGCCCGCTCGCCCAGCACGGCCCGGAAACCGTCCTCGGCCAGCAGGGCCCCGGCCGTCAGGAACACCATCCGGTCGGGCCGCACCGTGTGCACGACCCCGCGCAGCCCCCCGGGCACCGAGAACACCGGGGCGCCCCTGAAGTGGGCCCAGTCCTCCACCTCCGGTGATATCCCGACGATCTCACCGTTGTACGCACCGGCCTCCACCCGTACGTCGCCCGCGGCCGTGAGCCAGTCCCGGCGGTCCGCGAACCCGTGGACGACGACGAACGGTTCCTCCGGCGCGGGCGACGCCTCCCAGGCCGGCGCCGTGAAGAGCCCGGGGTCCGCCAGGTCCTCCCCGCTCTCCAGCACCAGCACGCGCGGGGTCGCGTCGTCCCACCACACGGGCCGGCAGGCGGTCTCCCGGCCGTCCGGCAGGGAGACCCAGGCGACCGTCTCCCGGGGCCGCGCCACGTCCCCGGCGGTGAGCACGAGCCGGGGGGACAGCAGGGTGCCCACCTCGCGCGGCTCGTTCAGGGGCTCGAAGCGGACGCGCACCACTCCCTCCGTCACCCCCTCGCCGGGCACGGGCCGTTCCGCGAACGGCAGCGCCCCCTCCGGGACCCGGCGGCGCCCCTCCGTGCCCGTGGTGACCCGGATCGCGGAGAAGTCGGGGCCCGTCCCCCGGTGGCGGTCCATGAACTCCCAGACCCGGTGGCGCACCAGTTCCCGTACGGCGGCGACGTCCCCGCGCAGCTGGGAGCCGAGCAGCACCTCCCGCACCCCCGGCAGGAAGTCGAACTGGGCTTCCTCGGGCGGCTGTTGCCCCTCCCAGGGGGCGAAGAGCCCCCCGAGGGCCACCTCCGCGAGGTGCCCGTGCTCGGAGTCCCGCAGCAGGGAGCGCCGTACGAGGGTCATCACGGGCAGCGTCAGCGGTACGGCGGCCAGGTGGGCGGCGAGCTGCTGGGCGGTCGGGGAGGCGCCGGCCCGGAACCGTTCCACCGCCTCCAGCGCGGTGGTGTCCCGGCGCTCCGGGACCGCGGCGGGTCCGGGGACGGCGTCCAGGCGCAGGCAGGCCAGGCGGCGCCAGCGCCCGTCCCCGGACACCGTCCGCGCGAGCCGGGCCAGGCCGGCGGAGGCCGCCCCGACGACGGGCACCACGGGCCCGCCGCCGCGCGCCCGCCGGGCGGCGGGGACCCGCTGCCAGGAGCGGGTGGCGGCGGCCGGCCGGTCGGAGCGGACGGCGAAGGGCACGGGCCGTACGGCGCCCCGGGTCCACAGCCGTTCGGGCAGTACGTTCAGCACGGCCACGGCGTTGTGGGCGCTCCAGTGCCGCAGGACGCGCATCAGCGGCGCCTCCTGCCAGCCTCCGGCGACGGTGTCGGAGACGAGGAGGATCAGCCGGCGGCCGGCGGGGTCGGCCAGTTCCAGCGGGTTGCGGGGCGGGCCGCCGCGGCCCCGGGCGAGCGTCGGGGTGCCGCCGGGGCCGGTGCCGTTGAGCTGCCAGGTGCGGACGTCGCGGAAGACCCCGCTGCGGGTGAGGACCCCGCGCAGTTCGGCCACGAGGTCGGCCCAGAGCAGCATCGAGGGGTGGGTGTCGACGACGAGGGCCAGGTCGAGCCAGCGGCTCTCGGCGGGGCGCAGCACCGGGGTGGGGACCATCGCCTCGATGCTGCGTTCCACGGTGAGCTGCTCGTCGAGCTCCTCCCCCGGCCCGCCGATGGAGCGGCGTCCGACGGGGCGCAGCGCGCGCATCAGGGCGAGCGGCTCGTCGAGGGAGGCGGTACGGGGCAGCCGCAGCGGTACGCCGTGCCGCGCGCCGGCGCCCGCACCCGGCGGGGCGTCACCGGGCACGCCGGGCGGGGCGGGCGGCTCGGCCGGGACGCGGGCGGCGGGGAAGAGCTGGACACCGGCGGCGGGCGGGCCGGACCGGCCGGGGCCGGACGCCGGCTCGGCACGCCGGGGCGTGCGC
This sequence comes from Streptomyces sp. NPDC034086, assembly GCF_055575515.1. Lineage (NCBI taxonomy): Bacteria > Bacillati > Actinomycetota > Actinomycetes > Kitasatosporales > Streptomycetaceae > Streptomyces > Streptomyces sp. NPDC034086. Next base: position 18,121 of record NZ_JBVISM010000021.1, read on the forward strand.
GGGGCCGAGTCCGGTTCCGGCGGGCCGGACCGGCGCGCGTCCGGCTCCCGGGACGCGGCGGCGGCCGGGTCGACGCGGGCGGCCAGCCAGAGGATGTCGGCGATCTCCTCGGGGCCCAGGCCGGTGGGGGGCGCCGCGCCGTCCTCGGCGCCGTCGGCGAAGGCGGCGAGCAGCCTCTCGATCACGCCGTGGGCCCGGTGAGGTGCTGCATGACGGTGTCGAGGAAGCGGTCGCGGTCGGCGGGCGCCGACCAGGCCCCGGCCAGGCGCAGCTGGATGGCGTTGAGGAGCTGGTCGGTGGCGAGGTCGCCGTCCTCGGCGCGTTCGAGGAAGCTCCGTACGAGGTCCTGGTACTCGGCCGCGTCCGCACCGGTGATGTCGACGCCGAGCCGCCCGCGCACGATGCGGGCGAGCTTCTCCGGTCCGGGTGCCTCCAGGTGGAGGCGGACGCAGCGGCGCAGGAAGGCGGGCGGGAAGTCGCGTTCGCCGTTGCTGGTGAGGATGACGACGGGGAAGTAGCGGCACTGCACCCGGCCCTGGGTGACGGCCACGCCGGCGTCGGGGTCGTCGTCCGTGCCGATGGCGACGGTGGGTTCCTCCTTGGCGAGCCGGGCCAGTTCGGGGATGACGAAGCCGCCGTCCTCGAAGACGGTGAGGAGGTCGCCGGGCAGGTCGATGTCGCTCTTGTCGATCTCGTCGATGAGCAGGACGCGCGGGCGGCCCTGCGGCAGGAGGGCGGTGCCGAGCGGGCCCAGGCGCAGGTAGCGGGCGATGGAGGGGGTCTCGTGGGCCTCGGGGACACGGGCGCCGGGGACGCGGACCTGTGCCAGTCCGGCCTCCTGGAGCCGGCCGATGGCGTCGTAGAGGTAGAGGCCGTCGCGCAGCACGGTGCGGCTGGTGATGGGCCAGTGCAGTACGGGGCCCAGGGCCAGGTCGGCGGCGATGCTGTAGGCGAGGGTGGACTTGCCGACACCGGGCTTGCCGGTGATCAGCAGGGGCCGGCGCAGGTGCAGGGCGGTGTTGACCACGTCCTTCTCCGGTTCGTCGGGGACGTAGCCCTCGCCGCGCCGCCGGGTGCGTTCCCAGGCCTCGCCGGAGCAGCCGGGCGGCCCGTAGGAGCGGTCGGGGACGCCCGTGAAGTCCCGCCAGGGCGGCGGCGTTCCCGCCTCCAGCCGGGCGCGGCGCTCCTCTCCGGAGCCCGCGCCCCGGTACAGCCACCAGTCCTTCGCCACTGCCTGTGCCTCCCTCGTCTCTTCGCCGGTCGTGCGTTCGGGGCCGGGGCCGGATCGCGGGCCGGCCTTGGGTCGGGGCCGGATCGCGGGCCGGCCTTGGGTCGGGGCCGGATCGCGGGCCGGCCTTGGGCGGGGTCGTGGGCGGCGGGGTCAGGCCAGGGAGCGGAGGTCGACGGTGTCGTCGGGATCGTCCCACAACAACACCAACTGGTCTTCCCCTTCCGGGTCCTGGCTGGCGGCCGCCCGGCGCACCTCCCGCACCCGGGCGGGCAGCCCGAACACCGCGGGCGCCCCGGGGCCCGCCTCCGGGGCCAGCAGCGCGGGCAGCCCGCCGTCCGGTGCCCCGCCGCCGCGCCGCCACACCGCGACGGGTACCCCGCCTTCGAGCAGGGCCTCCAGCAGGGCCGCCGTACGGCTGCCCGTGGCGTGCCCGAGGACGCAGGCGGGCGCCGGCCGCGCCCCCAGGCTCAGCCCGAGGGCGTCGGTGACGTCCGGGTCCTCGACCAGCCGTACGGAGTCGGGGTGGCGGCCGTCGTGGACGTGGAGCCAGCGCCACGCGGCCCGCCATTCGGAACGGGTGTCCTCGCGCTCCTGCGGGCAGCGCACCACCACCTCGTGGACCATGCCGAGCGGGCGGGTCCGGCCGCCCGGGCCGCGCGGGACGGGCCACTGGTCGAAGTCCGTCTCCAGCAGTTCGTACGGCACGTGGAACTCGACGCGCCCGATGCCCCCGTACGGCTGCCCGGGCCCGCCGTCGCCCTCGGCGAGACGGCGTACCAGTGCGGCGCGGACCGCGGCCAGGGTGACGGGGCTGCCCTCCGACTCCCAGACGTGGCGGGTGCGTTCGCCGCGCAGCCACATCCGGGCCAGCAGGCCGTCCCCGCCGCCGGGCGGGGACTCCAGGCGCACGTGCAGGGTGGTCCGGCGGGCGGGGGCCGGCGGCGGGCGCAGGGCGGGCAGGGCGAGCCGCTCCCGGGTGGCGCGGACCCAGCGCGCGAGGGCCGCCGCCCATGCGGGGTCCGGCGGGCCGCCGCCGGGGCCGCCGCCGGGGCGGGCGGCCCGGTCGGCGAGGAAGTGCACGAAGGGCACCGCCAGCGGCATGCCGGTCCGGCCGCCCTGCCGCTCGTCGAGGTCGGCCACCACGTCGAGGAGGGTGTCGGCGGGCAGCCCGGCGTCGACGGGGGTGGTGCAGCCGGCCGCCGCGAAGGCCCAGGCGTAGGCCTCGTACGCGCAGCGCGGCAGGTCGCGGCCCTCGAACAGCTCGCCGAGCCCGTCCCATCCCGTCTGGTCGAGGCGGGGGGCGCCAGCCAGCGGCGGCCCGGACGGGCCGTCGTCGAGGAAGGAGTTGGCGTCCCAGTCCCGGTCGACGAGGAACTGCGGCAGCTGCCAGCCCTCGCCGCGTTCGCGCAGTTCCCGGAAGGCGCGGTGGATGCTCCGGGCGGCGTCCGGCAGGGCGGCGGCGCCCTCCCGCACGGACCGGTCCCCGAGCTCCCCGAGCAGGGCCTCGGTGAAGCGGCCCGCGCCCCGTTCGGCGTCGTTCTGCGCGGCCTCGCCCTCGCGTGAGGCGTACAGCCGGAACTGCCGCCGTCCGGGGACGGTGCGGCCGCCGCCGTAGTCGGCCCTGCCGAAGTTCCAGCGGCTGTCGCGGGGCGCGTCGACCCGGCAGGCGTCGACCAGCGCGGCCTGGAGCGGGAACCGGCGGTGCGTGACCAGGTCGGTGCGCCACCAGCGCAGCGCGGAGTCGAGGTTGAGGTGGCGGATGTGGCCGGGGCGGGCGTCGGCGCAGGGCAGCATCAGTTCCCGGTCGCGCCCGAGGTAGCCGTGCCCGGCCCAGAAGATCCACAGCAGGTCGCCGTCGCAGGCGGGGAGTTCGTCGAGCAGGACCGTCCGGGCGTTGGCCTCGGTGGCGGGCCGGTAGGCGTCCCTCAGCGCGGCCAGCCCCGCCGACGCGGACCAGTCGAGGGTGTCGGGGTCGTCGAGCGGGGACAGCAGCAGCCGTACGTTTTCGGCGGGCACCTCGCCGGGCCCGGTCAGCCACCGGGCGAAGCGCAGGGCGTCGCGGGCGGGCCCGCGCAGGTTCCAGTGGTGGCTGATCTCGTACCGCTCGACCCCCGCGACCAGCGCGAACGTGCGCCGGGGTGCCAGGGCCGGGGGCAGCGGGCCGGGAGCCGCCCTCACCCGATCCCCGCCTCGGCCACCGCCCGTTCGATGCGCTCGTAGAGGGCCCCCTGTTTCCAGTACGCGCTGTGGCTGGCCGGGAAGGGCTGGCGGCTGCTGATCTCGTGGTCGCTGACGCGGGGGTCGCCGGGGAACACGGGTCCGGCGAGGTAGGACAGCACGTCCTGGCGGTCGTAGACGTTGAGCCAGCGCGGGAAGCCGTACGGGAGCCCGCTCCCGGGGGCGAGGGAGGCGAGCGCGCCGAGTTCGTGGAGGTACGGGGCCTGCGAGCCGACGGTGACCAGCAGTTCGGCGCCGGGGACGGGCACGCCGTCGGCGGCGGCCAGCGCGAGCAGGTCCACCAGGGCGATGCCGCCGAGGCTGTGTCCGATCAGTACGGCCGGGCCGGGCCGGGCGGTGATCCGCTCGCGCAGGAACGCGCGCAGCCCGGCGCCGCGGGCCTGGTAGCGCAGGATGTCGCCGAGCGCGGGGGCGGCGCCGGCGGTGAGGGAGCCGCGCCAGGCGTTGAGCAGCGGCTGGGTGGTGACGCGCATCGCGAGCCGGCCGAGGACGGCGGCGGCCCGGGCACCGGGGACGCGGGCACCGCCGCCGAGGCGGGTGGTGAGGAGCTCGACGAGCCGGTCCCGTTCGGCGGCGGTGCAGTCGGCGTCGGCCCCGGCGGCGGCGAGGGCGGTGGCGGTGACGGCCCGGGCGAGGGCGGTGGCCAGCTCGCGGGCCCGCGGTTCGGTGGTGGCGCGGTCCGCGGCGCGGGCCGCTTCGGCGGAGCCGGCGGTGGCCTCCACCGCGGGACGGAACCCGGCGGCGAGGCCGGTGCCGTGGAGCAGGGACCGCAGCTCGTCGGGGGCCCCGGGGCCGGAGGCGGCGCCGGGGCCCGGGACGGCGTCCGGGCCGGGGGCGGCGTCGGTGAGCCGGTGCAGCAGCTCCAGCACCCGCTCCCCGGCGGGGCGTAAGCCGGGCATCGCGAAGGGGTCGCCCCCTTCCTCGGCCCCCTCCTCCCCGCCCCAGCCGGCCTCGGCCAGGACCCGCAGTTCGCACAGCGGATCGGCCAGCAGCAGCCCCCACTCGGCGGTCTCCACGCCCCCGTCCGCCTCGACGGCGGCCCCGGGCAGGGACCGGCCCCCGGCTTGCGGCCCGGCGCCGAACCGCTCGCCCCAGAAGCAGGACTCGGCCTCGGCCCCGGGGAACCGCTCCGCGAGCCGCTCCCGCACCAGCCCGAACAGCGCGTCGTGCCGCTCCCGCCGCACCCCCGTACCGTGAACGAACAGAAACCGCATGCCCCGCACCGCACCGCCCCTCGTCGCACTCCCCCGCCGGGCACGATAGCGCCGAGCGGCCGGGCCGGCCCGCGGAACGGCCGGTTCGGCACACTGGGAGGTCTGGGCCGTGTGCGGCGGGCACGGGGCCGAAGGACTTCACGGAGCGCGTGGATGGATCTCAACTCGGTGGTCATCGCGGTGGCGGGCGTCGCCGGAACCCTGGGAGGCGCCCTGCTCACCCAACGGGGCTCCGAACGGGCCAGGCGCCGGGAGATAGAACTCGTCCGCGCCCAGGACGAGATCCGCGACAGCCGTTCGCTGCGGCGCACCTGCTACGCGGAACTCAACCGGGACGCACGGCAGTTCACCACCGCGCTCAACCGCCATCTGCACGTCCTGGGCGAACGCGGTGCGCAGGACGCCGACCGGGAGGTGCTCGACCAGGCGAAGGACGCGCACCGCGACCGCTACTCGGAGGCCCAGATGGTCGCCCCCGATGACGTCCTCGCGACGGCGTCCGCCGTCAACCGGGCCCTGACCACGGTCTACGGCCAGGTCAAGCGCCTCGAACGCGGCGCCCCCGAAGCGGGCGAGACGCTGGAGGCGGCGGCCCGCGCCCAGGACGAGATCTGGGACCTGCTGCGGACGATGCGGACCGCCATGCGCCGCGACCTCGGCGTGTCGGAGGACGGCTGAGCCGCCGTGCCCCTCGGGGGAGCGGCTCGCCTCAGAGCTTGCGTGCGAAGAGCAGCCCGTCCGCGACGGGGAGCAGGACGGACTCCACCCGGTCGTCGGCGCGGACGCGGGCGTTGAACTCGCGGACGGCCAGGCCGTTGCCCCGGGCCCCGGGGTCCGCCGCGTCACCGCCGAAGAGCGCGTTGTCGGCGAGGAGCAGCCCGCCCGGCCGTACCCGGGGGACCAGTTCCTCCCAGTAGTCCCGGTAGCCGCCCTTGTCGGCGTCCAGGAAGACGAGGTCGATGACCGGTTCGGCCGGCAGGGCGCGCAGGGTGTCCAGGGCGGGCGCGAGCCTCAGCTCGATCCGGTCGGCGAGCCCGGCCTCCTTCCAGGCCTCCTGGGCGATCCCGGTCCATTCCGGCGAGACGTCGCAGGTGAGGACCTTCCCGCCGGGGGCCAGGCCGGCGGCGAGCGCGAGGGTGGAGTAGCCGGTGAAGGTGCCGACCTCGACGATCCGGCGGGCACCGACGAGCTTGGCGAGGAGGGTGAGCAGGACGCCCTGCTCGTGCGGGATCTGCATCACGGCCCGGTCGCCGAGGGCGCGCGTGCGCTCGACCAGCCGCCGCTGGACCTCGCTCTGCGGCTCCGCCTGGGCGAGCAGGTAGGCGTACACCTCGGGGGTGAGGGGGACCGTCTTCACGTCGTCGGGCTGCCGGTTCATGGCGTACGTCCTCTCGGTCACGGGGGCGGGGCGATCTGGGCGGGGAGGGGTTTGCCGAGCGGGCCGCGCGGGATGCGGTCCACGAGGCGCACCAGGCGGGGTTCGGCGCCGAGGCCGCGCGCGGTGGCGCGTACGCCTTCGGCCGTCAGGGGGCCGCCCCCGGCGACGAGCAGGTCGTACGCCTCCTCGTGCGGCGGTCCGGCGACGCGTACGCAGGCCACGTCCGCCCCGGGGAGGGCCGCGCGCAGCCGGGCGGCGACGGCGCCGAGGTCGTACCGGATGCCGTTGATCCGCACGAGCTGGGCGCGGCGGCCGAGGCGCAGGAACATCCGGTCTCCGAGGCGGCGGACGAGGTCGTCCATCTCGTGCCGGCCGGGCCGGCTGCCGTCGGGCAGGGCGGACAGGCGCGGGCCGGTCACGGTGAGCGGGCCCTCCTCGCCGGTGCGGGGCGCGGCGAAGGCGACGTCGTCGAGCAGGGTCCAGGCGCCGGCCGGGTCCCAGCCGGTGCGGTGGGCGACGGAGCCGGTCTCGGTGGATCCGAGCAGCTCGATCAGGACCGCGCGGGGGTCGGCCCGGAACCGGTGGGCTTCCGGGGGGAGTTCGGCGGAGCTGTGCAGGAAGGTGAGCTGCTCGAAGGAGGCGGTCCAGCGGGGGTAGCGGGCCAGGGTCCGGAAGGTGGCGGGGATGGCGACGACGGCGATCCGCCGGGCCGTGACGGCGGGCGGCGGGCAGTCGGCGGGCCAGAACCACACGGGCAGTCCGGTGACGGCGGGCAGCAGCACGGTGGCGCAGGCCCCGTAGGCGTGCCGGGGCGGGGCGGAGCTGACGATCGCCCCGGGCGCGTACGGGGCCAGCAGGCGGGCGGTCTGCTCGGCGTCGGCGCGCAGCCGGGCCCCGGAGAAGATCCGCCGCACGGGGTCGCCGGTGGCTTCGTCGGACGCCAGGAAGGCGTAGTCCCGGCCGGTGAGCCGCTCCCGGGCGCGGGCGGCTTCGCCGGGGGCCAGCCGGTCCCAGGGCAGGTGCCACGGCCCGGGCACCGCGTCGGCGGCGTCGGCGCCGATGCCGGGGCGCTCCCAGGGGGCGTCGAGGGGCAGGGCGGGGTACGGCGGTTCGAGGGCCATGCGCTCGTCTCCCCCTGTGCGTTCGGGTGCCGGAACGGTGCGGGCGGAGCGGAGCGGCCGCGGCCCGGGGGCCCGCCGGCACACGGGGAGCCCTCAGGGGCACAACGACGGGGCCGCCGCGCGGGACACGGGCGGGGAGGCACCTTCCGCGCCGGCACCACCGGAGCCCGCACGGCTCGAGCCCTCTATCCATGACCTGTGACATGTGAAATATTACCTCCCGCTTCGATCCCCGGGGCACCCGACAGCCGCACTCCACGCACCCAACCCCTCGAAAGGGCCCGTCCGTTGCGCAGACTCGCCTCGGCGGGAGCGGCGATATCCCTCGCCGCCCTCGCCCTCCTGCCCGTCCCCGCCGCCCTCGCGGCCACCGCTCCCCCGCCCGCGCCGCCCCGGACCGTCCACGGCGGGGAACAGGCCGCCTCCCCGCCCCTCGCCCCGCTGGAACTCCAGCGCCAGGCCCTGCGCCGGCAGGCTCTGGAGACCGTCGCGGCCGGCGGCGGCTCCGCCGCCCGGACGGCCGGCCCCCTCCCCCGTACGGTGAAGATAGGCAACCAGTACGTCGAACTCGCCCGGCAGCGCCAGGACAAGGTCTTCGTCATCCTGGCCGAGTTCGGGGACCGGACCGACCCCCGCTTCGGCGGCACCCCCGGACCCCTGCACAACACCATCGGCGAGCCGGCCGCGGACGACAACCACACCCTCTGGCGCAAGGACTTCGACCGGGCCTTCTACCAGCGGCAGTTCTTCTCGGACCAGCCCGGCTCGGCGTCGGTGCGCGCCTACTACAACCTCCAGTCCTCCGGCCGCTACGACATCGACGGCACGGTCACGGACTGGGTCAAGCTCCCTTACAACGAAGCCCGTTACGGCACGGACAGCTGCACCGAGCCGGGCCAGTGCCGCACCAACTGGGACCTGGTGCGCGACTCCACGGCCGCCTGGTACGACGCCGAGCGCGCGAAGGGGCGCACACCGGCCGACATCAAGGCCGAGCTCGCCCCGTACGACGTGTGGGACCGTTACGACGCCGACCACGACGGGAACTTCGACGAACCGGACGGCTACCTCGACCACCTGATCGTCGTCCACGCCGGCAAGGACCAGACCTGGGGCGGCGGCGCCCAGGGCAAGGACGCGATCTGGGCGCACCGCTGGTTCGCGTACTGGAACCAGGCCGGCAGCGCGGGCCCGGAGGGCAACAAGGCGGGGGGCACACCGGTCGGGGACACCGGCATCTGGGCCGGTGACTACCTCACGGGCGGCGAGAACAGCGGCGCCGGCCTCTTCTCCCACGAGTTCGGCCACGACCTCGGCCTGCCGGACCTCTACAGCTCGGACGGCGACAACGGCGTCAACTTCTGGTCGCTGATGTCCTCGGCCTCCTACCTGGGCAAGGGCCCCAACACCACCGGCATGTTCCCCGGCGACCTGGACCCGTGGAGCAAGCTCCAGCTGGGCTGGCTCGACTACACGGAGGCCGACGCCGGCCGCAGGACCCGCGCCACGCTCGGCGTCTCGGGCTACCGGACCGAGGACCCGCAGGCCCTCCTGGTGCACCTGCCGCCCTCCACCACCCGCACCGAACTCACCGACCCCTACGAGGGCACCCGCCAGTGGTGGAGCGGCACGGGCGACTTCATGGACAACACCCTGACCCGCCCGCTGGACCTCACCTCGGGCCCGGCCGCCCTCACGGCCCGCCTCTGGTACGACCTGGAGCAGGACTTCGACTTCCTCACGGCGGAGGCCTCCACCGACGGCGGCAGGACCTGGACCGCCCTGCCGGGCACGGTCAACGGCACCCCCGTCCCGCCGAAGGGCGTCTCGGGCACCTCGGCCGGCTGGACGGAACTCTCGGTCCCCCTGGACCGCTTCGCCGGACACCACGTCCACCTCCGCCTCCGCACCACCTCGGACGGCAACACCCACGGCCGCGGCGTCACCCTGGACGACATCCGCGTCACCCCGGCCGGCGGCGGGGACGCCCTCCTGCGGGACGGCGCGGAACAGGGCGACAACGGCTGGACCCCGGTCAAGTGGACCCGTACGGAAGGCCGCACCGGCACCACCGACCACCCCCGCGCCTACCTCGTGGAGAACCGCCGGCACACGGGCTACGGCTCCCTCCTGAAGTCCGGGCCGTACAACTTCGGCTTCACCGGCGACAAGGTGGAGTTCTACCCGTACCAGCAGGGCGTGCTGATCTGGCTCTGGGACACGGCCTACAGCGACAACACCACCAAGGCCCACCCGGGCAACGGCCTCCTCCTTCCGGTGGACGCCCGCCCGGCCCCCCTGCGCTTCCAGGACGGCGCCCTCCTCAACGCCCGCGCCCAGACCTTCGACGCCCCCTTCTCGACCCGCCCGACCGACCGCGTCACCCTCCACAAGGCGGGCACTCCCCTGACCATCCCCTCCCGCCCGGGCGTCCGCGTCTTCGACGACCGCCACACCGCCTACTGGACCCCGGACCTCCCCCAGCTCGGCGTCAAGGTCCCGGACACGGGCACCCGCATCGAGATCACCAAGGAAACCCCCACCCGCGCCACCCTCCAGCTCACCCCCTCCTCCCCCTGACCCCGCCCTCCCCGGCCCCGACAAGCGGCGGGGCCGCGAACACCCGGCACGCCCGGTCGGAAAGCCGACCGGGCGTGCTGTGTCTGCGGTAGAACTCGCTATCCGATAGCGCGGGCGGTGGCCCAGTCGTCTTCTTCTACGCGCCAGCTGGTGGTGGCGGTGGCCCTGCCTCCGTGGATGAGGTGGAGGGTGCCGTCGTTGCGGGTGGCGTAGAAGTCGGGGATCTGGTCGTTGTTGACGTCGGGGGTGCCTCGCAGGAGGGGCCAGGTGGTGCTGTCCCATCCGGTGGTGGCGTAGGTGAGGTCCTTTCCGTCGGCGGAGTTGACGGCGAGGGCGAGGGAGTTGATGTCGGTGCCGCCGCCGGTGCCGGGCTTGCCCCGGCGCAGGGCCAGGCCGCGGTCGGGGGTGGTGTCGTCGCGGAAGAGGAGGTCGGGGACGTTGTCGCCGGTGATGTCGCGGATGTCGATGATGTCGCGCCTGCTCCAGCTGGTGGCGGACAGCTGGCGGGTTTCGGTGACGGTGGCGCCGCTGTAGCCGGTGAGGATCCACAAGGCGTCGCCGGCGGTGGCGAAGACGTCCTCCATCTTGTCGCCGTTCATGTCGGGGACGACGACGATCTGGGAGAGCGTGGCGGGGTCGGGTGCACCGGGCGGGAGGAGGATTTCGGTGCGGCGGCTGATGTCGAAGCGGCCGTTGCCGTCGCCCTGGTAGACGTAGAGCTTGCCGTCGGGCATGCGGGCGATGAGGTCGGTGATGCCGTCGCCGGGGTACCAGTCGTGGGAGTGCGCGATCAGTGCGCTCTTGCCGGCGGCGTCCTTCCAGTAGCCGGCCGGGACGGGCTTGCCGTTGTCGGTGGCTGCCGGCATCCAGGCGTCGAGGTCACCGATCTGGTCGGCGGGGTAGACGCGCAGGTCGCCTGCCGCGTCGATGGCCAGGAGGTCGGCCTTGCCGTCACCGGTGGTGTCGCCGAGACCGTCGAGGCCGGGGCGGGGGCGGACGTAGAAGGTATAGGTGACGGGGTTGGAGGGGTTGCCGGCTTTGTTGACGACGCGGACGTAGAAGAGGTTGGGTCCGGCGTTGTCCGGATTGACGTCGACGGTCACCGTGTCCGACCCGGCGGCGGGGACGGCCTTCTTGTCGTAGACCGGGTGGTTGAGGGACCACTGGAACTCGGTGATGTCCCCGGGGCTGGTTCCGCCCGCGATGACGGTGATCTTGCCGGGGCCGAGGGTGTTCTTGCTCCACTCGGCGCCGTCGGGGCCGGGAGCGGGGAAGTCCTCGGAGCGGATGGTGGGCGGTGTGGGCTGCGTGTGGTCGACGGTGAAGGCGCACCAGCCGCCACCGCCGGAGTCCATGGGGCCGCTGCCGGACCACTGCCCGTCCCAGTCGATGGCCTGGGCGAGCCAGTACTACGCAGGCGATCAGCCGCCGTAAGTCCGACCCGTACGGCAACCCGCGGGGTACCCAGCCCGGTAACTGGCCCGGAAATCACGGCTTCCTCGGGACCGGCATCGACGACACCAACACCGGCCTCACCCACATCGGCGCGCGCGAGTACGAGGCCACCACCGGCCGGTTCATCCCGTTGACCCGGTCATCGACATCGCAGACCCGCTCCAGATGAACGGATACACCTACTCCGCAGGCAACCCCCTCATGAACGCAGACCCCACCGGTCTGCGCAGCGAAGAATGCGGAACCCTCTACAACTGCGGTTCCAAGGGAACCATTACTTTCAGCAATACGCAGGAAATTACGTACCGAAACGACGACGGCGCCAACCTCGCGAGAACGCAACACGTCAACAACAACCGCGGGGACAGGACATACTCAAGCCGAGTCTGGCTAACGGGAAGGGGCAGCACCAACAACGGCAGCGGCAGTCGATGGGGCGTCGCAAATAAGGGAACTCAGCGTCCCACACCCCTCCAAAAGAGTGCCCCGTTCATCGGGCAGGACGTCATCAAGCCGCTTCCCTACCTGACCCCTATGGCGGCCACTCCACCCCCTTCCAAGGAACACGCATGCCAGATTGATCCACTTCTGAGCTGCAACCCTGAGGATGCAGTCCTGGGAGGAGCAAACGAGGGGCCCTTGACCTTCATCGGGTTCAGCTGGCTGGCTGGCACACTAGGGCCTTCTATGACGTACGGAGAAGACAGTTTCGTAGCTCGGGAGGTGATGCAAAGCGATCTCAGCGCGAAGCATCGAGCCGAAATTGGAGCACTCTACTACGAGCACGGTCAAATGAGTGGGCCATTGACGGCATATTCCATTGGAGGCAAAGACAACGCCGGACAGTCCGATCAGCTGCGGAAAGATCTCACGGCTATGGCAACACAGGATCCCGCCAATGTTTCCACAGCGGTCCTAGGGTCCTATACTGCCAGCTACGAGATCCTTCGCGCCGGCCAGAATGGAGTACAGGCAAGGATTACGATCAGGAATGCGATGACGCTATCCTCGTTTGCGCACGCCTTCACGGGCTACGGAACCCCCTCGGACAAATTCATTCAGAGATGGATCGATAAATCTGGCGTGATGGGAATGATGAGAGGCCAGGACATGACCATTGTGTTCAGAACGGTGATCCCTCGAAACTACAGCTACAAGGGGGTAGGGTGAATAGATCTCGCAAGTTGCTGTGCATCACTCTCCTGCACCTCGCTCTATTTACTCCCGGAGTGGTTGCGTGCGCCACTTTCGAGGACCCGAGCGCTGGATATCCAAAGAACATTCTAATCGAGCAAGCAGCGCTGGCGCGCTCATGGACATCCGACGAGAGCCGAATTACCCTAAACAAAGACGGGACGTTTGAATCCGAGGGACTCGAATTCGAAGCCCTTGAATGTAAACCCAACGGTGCACCTAACCCAGGTAGTGGCACCTGGGGTTCGCTCGAAACCGGACAGGGGAACGTACGAGTCTCGCTCAAATTTAAAGAAAATTGCTTTGGATCACTCTGGACCGGCGAGTTGCAGGGCCACCCGGTGCTTTGGCGTGAGACGAGCTATGAGAAGCACCAGTTCATTGCCCTAAAGTAGACAGCCCCCTCGGCTCACCTCGGCGTTACAGTCGGGGTGAGCCGTCATCACTTCCACACTTGGCACAACTGATACCCGACTCCGAAATTCTGCTGAACAGCACCGTGTAGGCAAAGCCGCTTCCCCCGGCACTCGGACGGCGCGGACAGACGAAGCCGGTGACGATGGTATGCGTCGACTGAACGACGCCTCAAAACCACCGCCCTGACGAGGGACTCCGCAGTCCGCACGGCCTGAACTGCTAGTTTCTGCCGACGCCAGCCTGACAGCCGCAGAAGCCGCGCTGGAACTCCCTGTCGCAGCCGCAGCAGGGGGAAGCACCGTGCACCCGAGCATGGATGCGGCTCGGCACAACTCCGGCCGCCACGCCCTCGGCGTCACCGTGACTCCTACGCGTTCACGGACATCAACCGGCTGACGCAAACCGCGGCCCGCTCCGGGCGGCCGGGGCAGCCGCCGACCCGCTTGGTGGTCCAGGTGCGGTCCGTGCGGCCGCACGGGTCCTCTGGATCGCGTCGGCGCGCAGTGCCCGCCGCTCTTGGCCTGGCCCGGATCGGTCGGGATCGTCGGACCTCTCCTGCCAGGGCGAGCTGGCGGAGCCCTCAGGGCCGCGCGGGCGTAGTCGGCAAGTTGGTACCAGGGTGGTGGGCTTCGGTGAGCGGGGCCAGCAAGGCCAGGTACTGGGGGTCGGCGTCGGCGGGGTCCTCGACGAGCTCGAAGGCGGCTGAGCGAAGCCGCGCGGTGCTCGCGTGGGTCTTACGGCCAGCCGGGCCGCCGAGCTCGTGGTCGCCCGCCAGGTCGGCTCACCCGCCGCGGGCCGCGGTGACGCGCAGCCGCCGGTCCCGGTCCTTCATGTCGACAGCGAGGTCTCGGGACAACTGGCCCCCAGCCACAGGAGCCATGAGCACGATGTCCCTTTCTGGAGACGGAGATTGGCGGACGCGATTCCGGGTGTCCCGGTAGCGGATGGTACGGGGCCACTCGGGCAGACCCGTACAGTACGGACCTGCGAGCGGCCGTGGCAGCACGGGACGTCAGGAGTCCGAGCATGTCAGGCGCCAGGTGACACAGGCATGCGGGCAGTCGCTACACGGTCTTACCCGCACCCAGGCCGCCGCACCCTGTGCCTCGGGGGCGGCCGCAACTCCACGACCACCGAGGTCGAGCCGCGCCGCGGCGTTGATCACCCAGGCCGCTGTCAGGCATCAGCCAACCTGGTAGCTGGACCAACGGAGGTACGCCCATGCTCAGGACTTCTCCCGCCCGGCGGTTGTCGGCGGTACCGGTGGCGGTCTTCGTCGCCGTGGCTGTCGCGGGGATCAGCCCCGCGTACGCGGCGGAGCGCTGCAAGGCGTCGTCCAAGACCATCGACGATCCTGCTTATCACGGCCCTTGGCCAGATAATTGGGACTTCACCGTCAAGGCCTGCGTGACCGAATCCGGGGGGACGATCCGGCACTGGGCGACGATCAGCTGGGACCTGCCTGGGGCCTCCACCAGCCGGGGCCGCATCTTCCATGCCGGCGGTACGAACGTCGAAGTGGCGGCGGTGATCACCAACGGCAGCCTTGCGGTGACGAAGCGCACCGATCTGGCCCGGCGACTCAACAAGGCAGAGGACGGGTCCATCACTCCCGCCTCCTACTCCTCACGCTGGCCCAGCCGTCAGCGCCTCCACACCGACGTGATCCTTTTCCTTGACTGGGTCGACGACGGCAAGGGCCTCCAGAAGCTTCGCTTCACTCCCTCCCCCTCCCTCCCGGGCTCGGCGCGGTAGTTTTCCCTCGAGTCACATCGGCCGTCGCTTCACCGCAGGATCACACCTGTCCCGAGCGCGTTCCCGACGGGCTGCGTTCCTCCCCTGACTCGCGCGGAGGCGGCGGAATCGATCCCCGCACGGCGACCGCCCGTCCCGTCCGCGTGACCCCTCGTAAGGTGCGTCGTAGTGATCACCGGTGACGGGGGCGGGCGCGCATGGGGGACGAGCGGGAGCGCCGAAGCGGGATCATGGAGTGCTGGCGGGCGGGCTGTCCAGTCCAGAAGGTGCCCCTCCTGTCCGTGCGGGCGCGGGTGTACGCCGCCAAGCCGCGCCGATGCCGTGGAAGGCCGGGCATCCATTGCGGACCGCAGCTCTGGAGCCCGGGTACGGACGGCAGCACGTCGTATACGGCTCACATTCGCGCTCAGCGCAGTGCGCGACACCCTGCTCGCTGTCTTCGGCGAGAGCGGCGAGGACCACGACGGCCACATTGGTGGCAAGACCGCGCTGTTCGCGTTGCCCGTCACCGACGAGGGCCGACTGCTGCTCGACTCCCCCGTCTTGTCCTCCTCCGCCTGGGCCACCGGGCGCACCCTCGCCCCCGGCCCGAACAGCCGCCGCTGACCCGACGGTTTCGACGAGGAGGTGGAGGCCTGGGTGGCGCTGGCCGGGGCGCTCAGCGACTCCGGCGGTGACCCGAGCCCTCGTAAGGCGACGCCGATGACGAGGACTTCCCCATCGGGACAGGCGGATCGGCGCCGAGCGCCTGCTGGAGTTCACCACCGAACTGGTTTCTGGCCGCACTCTCCCCCTCCGGGTCCGCGTCCGCAGCGTCCCTGTCCGGTTGGACCACGCGGGCGACGACCGACCAACAGGATTTCCTCAACAGTTTCATCGTCGCCGACCTGGAGCGGGTCGCGGCGGAGCTCGCCCGGCGCGGGCCTCACCTCCTACCCCACCCCCGACGCCATCTTCGACACAGCCTCCGCGTCGACCTGCGCCTGCACCCTGGGGTCGCGCTCGCCGATGTCGCCCTCGGCCGGCCGCTGGCCCGCCGAGGCACGTTATTACCCTTTGACCGTCTTGCCACATTTCAGCGCGGCACGGTTTTGATGCACGGGGCACCTGGTGAAGGCCGGCACCGGCGGGGGTTCTGTGAGGGCGGACACGTCGTGTCGGGGAACGCGCGGCGGGGGAACGGCGTTGGGGGTGGGGTGGCGGTGGCGAGGGGTGGGAGCGGGGTATGACGGGCAGGGTCGTGCGGGTGTGCGTGCTGGCCGGGGTCGGCTGTGCGCTGGTCGCCGCCGGGGTGGCCTTCGGGATCGGCCGGTTCGGGACCGTCGCCGACGGGGACGCCGGCCGCGGGAGCTACGCGCAGGACCGGCGGCAGGCGGACGAGGCGGCCGCGAAGGTGCTGGAGACGCTCGTCGAGGGCGGCGGGGAGCGGCGGGCGCCGGCCGGGGCCGTGTGGCGGGTGTCCGAGCCGCTGCGGGCGCGGACCGCCGAGCCGGAGCCGGCGATCGGGGCGCTCTTCTCCCCCGGCCTGGACTGGGACGACGAGCACCACTGTTCGGGGAGCGTCGTCCACTCGCCCGGCGGGGACCTCGTCGTCACCGCCGCGCACTGCGTGTACGCCGGCGGGTTCCGGACCAACCTGGCCTTCGTGCCCGGGTACGCGGAGGGGAAGGCGCCGTTCGGGGTGTGGGTGCCGACGCGGATCGACGTCGATCCGCGGTGGGTGCGGTCCGCGGACCCCGATTACGACGTGGCGTTCGTCCGGGTGCGCCGGCCCGGGCATCCCGGGCAGCGGCTGGAGGACGTCACGGGGGCGCACGCCATCCGCTTCGGGCAGCAGCTGCCCGCCCCCGCGCGGCTGGTGGGCTACCCCAACGACGCCGAGCAGCCGCTGGGGTGTGCCAACACGGCCGTCGCCGCCGGGTCCGCGCAGCTGCGGCTGGACTGCGCGGACGTGCCCAACGGCACCAGTGGCGGCCCCGTCCTGACCGGAGCGGACACCCTGATCGGGGTGATCGGCGGCCGCGATGGAGGCGGGGACGAGGTGACGTCGTACAGCAGTTACTTCGGGGACGGCGTGCGGGAACTGTACAAGCGGGCCGCGCGGGGTTAGGCCGTCTCTTCCGGATCTTGCCGGTCAAGCCCGCGTCGTCCGGTGCCGTGCACCGCAAGGCGGAGAGGCTCCCGATGACCGGACGTCCTCGGGTGCCTCGACAACGCGGCGAGGTGCGGTGCCGGGCGACGCGGGTCAGGCAAGATCCGAAAGAGACGGCCTAAGCCTCCTCGTGGTGCGCCGGGTAGTCCGCCGTGGTGCGGGGTGAGGTGGGCAGGCGCCACTTCGACAGGACGCGGAGCACCGTGCCCGGGGCGAGGAGGGTGGTCGGCGGGGCGGAGAGGGAGAGCACGCCGAAGAAGGGCGCCGAGATCGCCGGGTCGGTGTTCGCGCCCGCCATGACGCGGGACATGTACGCCTGGAGGACGCGGGTCGCCCGGTCGGGCGGCGGGCCCTCGGTGCCGGGGTAGCGCAGGTCCTCGCTGGTGGCGATCTGCCAGGCGACGTTGGCGGCGGTGACGGTGTGCCGCTGGACGCGCCGGGCCTGCGCCGGGATCTGGGCGGTGGTCAGGCCCTTGACGGCGTCGCCCAGGGCCTGGGCGGTGAGGGCGGCGACGGTCATGCCGTGCCCGTAGACCGGGTTGAAGCGGCAGGCCGCGTCGCCGACGACCAGGAGGCCCTCGGGCCAGCGGTCCATGCGTTCGTAGTGCCGCCATTCGTTGGCGGTGGCCCGGAAGCCGGCGGGCGGGCCCAGCGGCTCGGCGTCGCGGATGGCGTCGTAGAGGGCGGGGCTGCGCAGGCTGCGGGCGAAGGCGAGGAACTCGGGGTCCTTCGTGGGCGGGGCGTGCTCGCCGTTGCCGATCAGGGTGACCAGCCAGCGGTCCCCTTCCAGCGGCACCAGCACTCCCCCGCGCGGGCTGTCCGGGCGGCCCTGTACGTACATCCCGTGCCAGCGGCGTTCCGTACTGTCCCGGGCGGCCTTGGGGATGGCGTACGGGCGGCTGGAGTAGCCGAGGTGGGAGTCGTAGCGGGTGACCGCCGGGGCGGGGTAGCCGAGGGCGGCCAGCCAGGCGGGGGCCTTGGAGGTGCGGCCGGTGGCGTCGACCACGAGCGCGGCGGTGAGGCGGGCACCGTCGCGCAGGGTCACGCCGGTCACGGAGCGGCCGTCCGCCCCGCCGACCAGTCCGGTGGCGAGCCGGCCGCCCAGGATCCGGATCCGGCCGTCGCGCAGCACGGCGCGGCGCAGGGTCCAGTCGAGGAGTTCGCGGCTGCCGATCAGCATGCCCGCCCCGGGCACGGGCCGGAACCAGTCGGCGGGGCTCAGCCACAGGAAGTCGCGCGGCGACTCCAGCAGGGCGGCGCCGGCCCCCATCAGCTCGGCGGTGGTGCCGGGCAGCAGTTGCTCCATCAGCTCGACGCCCCGCGCCCACAGCACGTGCGCGTGCCGGGACTGCGGCAGGCCGGGGCGGAACTCCGGTCCGTGCGGCGACAGTTCGTCCCGCTCGACGACGGTGACGCGGGCGAACCGCCCCGCCAGGACCCGTGCCGCCAGCAGCCCTGCCAGGCCGGCCCCGAGGACCACGGCGTGGTCCCCGGGGGATTCTGAGTGGTTGTCCGGAGTGTCGTCCATGGGACGAGTGTCCGGCCGCCGGGGCGGCGGGGGTCAGGCCCGGGCCGGGGCGGACGGTTGCGTACCGGGGCGTGGCGGGGGCGCGGACGGGGCGGCCGGGGGCGCGCCCGGAGCGCGCCCGGGCCGGTACGTCACCCCGTCGGCCGCGGCGGGACGGGCTTGGCCTGCGGGGCGGGGGTCACGGGGCAGGGGCGCACGCCGCGGCTCACGGCTCCGCGCGGGCGCCGCCGGGCACGCCCGGAGCGCGGCGCGCACCGCGCGCACGGCGTGCCGTCAGCGCGGCAGGGACGCGTACGAGACCCCCGTGAGCTTCTCGGAGACCACCCACAGCCGTGCGCCGGAGGCGTCGTCGAGGGTCCACTTGGCCCGCCAGGAGCGTACGGGCGCCCCGCGCCAGCCGAGCCTCGGCCCGTAGAACCCGTCCTGTTCCACCCCGGGCGCGGTGGCCGCGTAGAGGGTGGGCAGCGCGCCGGCGGAGGCGGGCTGCGCGAGGACCGCGTTGCCGAGGGCCATGACGCTCGCGGCGAAGGTGCGGCGGCCTCCCGGGCGGGAGGCTCCGGCGTGGAGGTTCGTGGAGGCGTATCCGGGGTGCGCGGCGACCGCGGTGACCGTCGCGCCGGCGGCGGTGAAGCGGCGGGCCAGTTCGTGGGTGAACAACAGGTTGGCGGTCTTGGAGCGGCCGTAGGCGGTCCAGCGGCGGTACGAGGACTCTTCCCGGAGGGGGTCGAGGTCGTCGAGGTCGATGTCGGCCAGGGCGTGGAAACCGCTGGAGACGTTGACGACGCGGGCTCCGGGCGCGGCCGCCCGCAGCCTCGGCAGCAGCAGGCCGGTCAGGGCGAAGTGCCCGAGGTGGTTGACGCCGAACTGCGTCTCGAAGCCGTCGGCGGTGCGCCCGTACGGCAGGGCCATCACCCCGGCGTTGTTGACCAGGAGGTCGAGGGTGCCGTGGCGCCGGGCGTACTCCCGCGCGAACTCCCTCACCGAGCCCAGGTCCGCGAGGTCCAGGTCCGCCGGCTCGACCTCGGCTCCCGGGACCTCCGCGCGGATCCGGGCCGCTGCTCCGCGCCCGCGCGCGGCACTGCGGCAGGCCAGCACCACGGCCGCCCCGCGCCGTGCGAGTTCGCGGGCGGTGACGTACCCGATCCCGCTGTTGGCCCCGGTCACGACGGCCTTCCGGCCGCTCTGATCGGGTATGCGCGTAGCGTCCCAGCCGGTCACGGCGACTCCCTCGACAGTTCCCGCACGTCCCTTCCCGGCCACCCTACTCAGGCCCGCGGCCGGGGCCCGGGTCCGCCCGGCCCGGGTCCGCCCGGCCCGTCGCCGTGGCCGTGGACGTGGACGTCGCCGTCGCCGCCGAGACGAGTACGTCCCCGGCCGCGACCCGGCTGTAGAGCACCGTGCGGCCCGTGCGCCGGCGCAGGACCAGCCCCGCCGCCAGCAGCACCTTCAGCTGCCCGGCCACCGCGCCCAGGCTGAGCCCGGTCAGCGCCACCAGCTGCGTCGTGGACTTCGGGCTCTCCAGCAGCACCAGCACCCGCGCCCGTACCGGGCCCAGCAGCCGTACGAGGGCCTGCGGCGCGGCGGGCCCGGGACCCGGCTGGGTGAGCTGGCCCGCGCACGGGTACACGAGCGCGTGCCGGTGCGCACCGGTCCAGGCGACCCAGCCGTGGGCATGGGTCACCGGTACGAAGACCAGCCCGGCCGCCCCCGACAGCTCGCGCGGCCGCCGCTGCTGGAGGTTGACGCGCAGCCGCCCCCCGCCCAGCCACGCCATGCCGGGCCGCATCCCCGACAGGGCGGCCGCCCAGCCGCCCTGTCCGAGCTGCGCGGTGCGCACCAGGACGTCCGCCTCCGCGATCCGGCGGCGCCGCTCCCAGTCCGGGCGTACGGCCTCCTCCCAGACCCACTCCAGCAGTCCGGCCGTCCTGGGGCCGAGGCCGCGCACCCGGTCGAGGCCCTCGGGGAGCCGTCCGGTGGCGGCGCGCAGGTCGGTACGGACGACCGCGTCCGGGGCGGCGCGGACGGGAGCGAGCTCCTCGGCGAAGGTACGGCCGTCCTGGTGGGCCGGCGGGGTGAGGTACCCGGCGATCCACAGCCGGCCGAGGGCGGCGCGCACCAGGGCGGCGGTGAGGGGCTCGGCGGCCAGGTGGGCCCGGTAGTGCGGCAGCCGGTCCGCGAGCCAGGCCCGCTCGGCGGGGTGGGCGGGGGTGCGGCGCTCGAGGGCCATGAGGGCGGCGGTGGTCTCGGCGAGGGGGGACACCAGGAACCGGCTCCGCGCGAGCGCGTCGGCATCGATCCGCCACCACCCCATACCGCCCCGCCCCTTCCGCCCCAGCCGGGCCGCGGCTCCCTCCGGCGGCACTGACCTGATCATGCCGCACCCCTGGCCGGGGGTGGGGGGCCTCGGCTACTGGCTCTCCCGGTAGTTCATGAACCAGTGGGTGTCGAAGTAGCGGGCCATCGTGAACGGGTGGTGCGGGTCGAGGAGGATGCGACAGACGAACTCCGCGGCCGAACAGTCGAAGGGGACGACCTGGCCGTCGAATGTCCGGACCGCGACGGGCCAGCGGTCGGGGTCGCCGTCGTCGGTCCGCCAGCAGTACAGGTCCTCGTGCTCGGTACCCGCCCAGATGAGCAGGCCGTCCTCCCTCAGGTCGGACCACGGCTCCTGGTTCAGGTTCAGGTAGGCGTCGAAGGCGCCCTCCCCGAACGTCTCCACCATGCGTGTGTAGTCCCCGGGAAGGCGCGTGCCCAGGCGCGCCTCGGCCTGCGCCCAGTCGATGTCCGGCCGTCGCGGCGGCAGTGTCCAGCCGGTGATGCCGATGAGCCGCTCGACCCAGTCCTCGCCCTGGTCGAGCGCCGCCACAGGCGCCTTGGCCCGCGGCGCCTGCGTCTGCGTCTGCGTCTGCCGCGGAGCGGTCGCCAGCACCGGCCGGACGACGCCTTCCGCGTCCCGCGCGGTCCCGGCGCCGATCCACCGGTCCCCGTACGCCCATGCGCGTATCGTCACGGCCCGGCCTTCGAGCAGGGCGAGGAGAGCCGCACCGCAGGACTCGTCCACGGTCGGGTCCGTGAAGCCGTCCAGGACAAGGGTGCGCGGGGCCCCGTGGCGATCGGCCATCAACTCGACCAGCCTGTGCGGGTCGACGTCCAGAGGCAGGTGCAGAGACCCGCCCGGGGCGGCGAGCCGGGCCAGCAGGTCGCTGAGCGTCGATTGCGTGAGGTCCATGGCGGAAAGTGAAGCGCACCGCTCGGACATCCGACCCGCACGCAGACGCATCTGACGTCATCCGGGCGGGCGGGGGACATCAGAGGCAGCGGAAGCCGCGGCCGCGGCCGCCGCGGCGAGCTTTCGCGCCGGGGCGAAACTCTGGGTGATGCCGGGTTCCGGTCGCAGACTCCCCGCATGCCACGCAGTTACCGCTCCCTCGTCGTGCGTACGCCCGAGTTCGTCCCCTTCTTCCTCGCCGCCGCCCTGCGCGTCGGGGCCTCCACCACCGGCGGGCTCGCCCTCGGGGTGCTGGTCTACGGCCGCACCCGCAGCCCGCTGCTCTCCGCCCTCGCCATGTTCGGGCCCTCCCTCGCCCAGGTGCTCGGCGCGACGCTGCTCATGGCCGCCGCCGACCGGCTGCCCCCGCGGGCCGCGCTCGCGGGGCTCGCCGCCTCCGCCGCCGCCGGGACCGGGCTGCTCGCCGCCCCCGGCCTGCCGCTGTGGGCGGTGTTCGCGGTGCTGCTGGGGCAGGGGCTCGCGGATTCCCTCTCCGGCGGGGTCCGTTACGGGCTGCTCACCGAAATCCTGCTGCCCGGTGACTACCTCCTCGGCCGCTCCCTCCTCGCCGTCGCCGCCGGTGTCACGCAGGTCGCCGGCTTCGCCGCCGGCGGGGTGCTGCTCGGCGCGCTGTCCCCGCGCGGGGTGCTGCTGGTGTCGGCGGCGCTCGGGCTGGCCGCCGCGCTCACCGTCCGCTTCGGGCTGCGCCGGCGCGCGCCCCGGGCCGGGGGCAGGCCGTCCCCCGCCGAGACCCGGCGCGTGAACGGGCTGTTGCTGTCCGATCCGGCCCGCCGGACGCTGTACCTCGCCCTCTGGGTGCCCAACGGGCTCATCGTGGGCTGCGAGTCGCTCTTCGTCCCGTACGACCCCGGGCACGCCGGACTGCTCTTCGGCTGCGCCGCCGCCGGCATGCTCCTCGGCGACACCGTCGTCGGCCGGTGGCTGCCGGAGCGGCTGCGGGTACGGCTGGCGGCGCCGCTGCGCCTGCTGCTCGCGCTCCCGTACCTGGTCTTCGCCCTGGGGCCCGGTCCCCTCGTCGCGGCGGCCGCCGTGGCCCTGGCCTCCACCGGCTACGCGGCCGGGCTGCTGATGCAGGAGCGCCTCGTGCCGCTGCTGCCCGAGGGGACCCAGGGGCAGGCCCTGGGGCTGCACTCGGCGGGCATGCTCACGATGCAGGGGGTCTGCGCGGCGCTCGCCGGGGCGGTCGCCCAGTACACGTCCCCGGCGGTCGCCATCACCGTCCTGGCGGCCGCGTCCGTCGCGGTCACCCTGGCACTGGAGCCGGGCCTGCGCCCCGCTAAGCTGCGGGTCCGTCCGCCGCATTCCCCTTCTCCCGTTCCCCGAGGTACCGCGCAGTGAGCTCCGCAGCACCCCCCGTACCGGTGACGGTCGTCGGCGTCGGCGCCGACGGCTGGGCCGGGCTCACCGCCGGCGCGCGGTCCGCGCTGGCCTCGGCCGAGGTGCTGATCGGCGGGCCGCGGCAGCTGGACCTGCTGCCGCGGGCGGACTGCGCCGGGCTGCGGGTGTCCTGGCCGAGCCCGCTGCGCCCGGCCGTGCCGAAGCTGATGGCCGAGCACGCGGGGCGCCGCATCGCCGTACTGGCCAGCGGGGACCCGATGTTCTACGGGATCGGCCGCGCGCTGTCCGAGGAGCTGGGCCCGGACGCCCTGCGGGTCCACCCGCACCCCTCGTCCGTGTCGTACGCGTGTGCCCGCCTGGGCTGGCCGGTGGAGGACACCGAGGTGGTGACCGTCGTCGGCCGCCCGGTGGCCCGGCTGGCGGCCGCGCTGCACGAGGGCCGGCGGGTACTGGTGCTCAGCGCCGGAGCGGCGACCCCGGACGAGATCGCCGCCCTGCTGCGGGAGCGGGGCTTCGGCCCGAGCCGGATGCGGGTCCTCGAACAGCTCGGCTCCGAGCGCGAGGACGCGTACGAGGGCACCGCGGACGACTGGGACCACGCGCCCGGCGACCCCCTGAACGTGGTCGCCGTGGACTGCCGCCGGGACCCCGGCAGCCGGGTGCCCCGGCTCGGCGCGACCCCCGGACTGCCGGACGCCGCGTACGAGCACGACGGGCAGCTGACCAAGCGCCACGTGCGCGCCGCGACCCTGTGCGCGCTGGCCCCCGCCCCCGGCGAGCTGCTGTGGGACATCGGCGGCGGCTCCGGGTCGATCGGCATCGAGTGGATGCGTACGCACCCGTCCTGCCGCGCGGTGGCGGTCGAGCGCGTGCCGGAGCGGGCCGGGCGCATCGCCCGCAACGCCGCCGCGCTCGGCGTCCCCGCCCTGCGCGTGGTCGTCGGCGCGGCCCCGGCGGCCCTGGACGGACTCCCGGAGCCCGACGCGGTGTTCATCGGCGGCGGGCTGACCGCTCCGGGCCTGCTGGACGCGGCCTGGGCGGCGCTGGCGCCCGGCGGCCGGCTGGTGGTCAACACGGTCACCCTGGAGTCGGAGGCGGTCCTCGCCGAACGCCACCGGCGCCACGGCGGCGAGCTGGTGAAGCTGGCCGTGTCGCACGCCGTGCCGGTCGGCGGTTTCACGGGCTGGCGGCAGGCGATGCCGGTCACCCAGTGGTCGGTCACCAAACCGGCCGCACCCGCCGGCGCCACCGCCGGGACCGCGCCCGCCGGCGCCACCGCCGGGACCGCACCCGCCGAGACCGCCGCCGACACCGCGTCCACCGGCCCCGGCGCCGGGACCGCGCCCGCCCCCCGGACCGCGCCCGCGACGGCGGCCCCCTCCCCCGCGAAGACACAAGGAGACCCGCAATGACCGTGTACTTCATCGGCGCGGGCCCCGGCGCCGCCGACCTGATCACGGTGCGCGGTGCCCGGACCCTGGCCGCCGCGCCCGTCTGCCTCTACGCGGGCAGCCTGGTGCCGCGCGAACTGCTCGCCGAATGCCCGCCGGACGCCCGGCTGGTCGACACCTCGCAGCTGAACCTGGACGAGATCGTCGCCGAGTGCGTACGCGCCCACGCGGCGGGCCTCGACGTGGCACGCCTGCACTCGGGCGACCCGTCCATCTTCAGCGCGGTCGCCGAACAGATGCGGCGCCTCGACGCGGCCGGCATCCCGTACGAGGTCGTCCCGGGCGTGCCGGCCTTCGCCGCGGCGGCGGCCGCCCTGAAGCGGGAGCTGACCGTCCCCACCGTCGGCCAGACCGTGATCCTGACCCGGATCGCCCAGCAGGCCACGCCGATGCCGCCCGGCGAGGACCTGGCCACGCTCGGCCGCAGCGGTGCGCTGCTGGTGCTGCACCTGGCGACCCGGTACGTCGACCGGGTCGTGGACGAACTGCTGCCGCACTACGGGGCCGAGTGCCCGGTGGCGGTGGTGGCGATGGCCAGCCGCCCCGACGAGCTGATCCTGCGCGGCACCCTGTCCGACATCGCGGCGCAGGTGAAGGCGGCGGGGCTGGTGCGCACCGCCGTGATCGTGGTGGGCCGGACGCTGGGCGCCGAGCAGTTCCGCGACAGCCACCTGTACTCGCCCGAGCGCGACCGGCATGTCTGCTGAGGCGGCGGCGCGGCACGTCCTGATCCTGGGCGGTACGACGGAGGCCCGCCGGCTGGCGGAGGCGCTGGCGCGCGAGACCTCGTACCGGGTGACGACCTCGCTCGCGGGCCGGGTCTCCTCGCCGGTGCTGCCGCCGGGCGAGACCCGGATCGGCGGCTTCGGCGGGGTCGAGGGGCTGGCCGGCTGGATCGCCGGGCACGGCGTCACGCACGTCGTCGACGCGACGCACCCGTTCGCGGAGCGGATGAGCTTCCACGCGGCCGGGGCGCAGGCGCTCACGGGTGTCCCGCTGCTGGCGCTGCGCCGTCCGGGCTGGACGCCGGGGCCGGGGGACGACTGGACGTTCGCCGACTCCCTCGCCGACGCGGCGGCCCTGCTGCCCCCGCTCGGTGAGCGGGTGTTCCTGACCACGGGCCGGATGGGGCTGCACGCGTTCGCCCACCTCACCGACACCTGGTTCCTGGTGCGTTCGGTGGATCCCCCGGCCGCCCCGGTGCCGCCGCGTCTGGAAGTCCTGCTCGCGCGGGGCCCGTTCGGGCTGGACGAGGAGCGCGAGCTGCTGGCCCGGCACCGGATCGACGTGCTGGTCACCAAGGACAGCGGCGGCGACGCGACGTCGCCCAAGCTCACCGCCGCCCGCGAGGCGGGGATCCCGGTGCTGGTCGTACGCCGGCCCGCGGTCCCGGAGCGGGTGGAGCGGGCCGGTTCGGTGGAGGCCGTCATGGACTGGCTCCGCCAGGGCTGAGCCCGGACCCGGCAGCCGGGGCCGGAGCCGTCCGTTCCGCCGGAGCCGTCCGTTCCGCCGGGGCCGTCCGTTCCGCCGGGGCCGGACCCAACCAGGAGGCCGGACCCGGCGCCGCGTACCGGAGCACCGGCGGGCGGCCCGGGGCTCCCCGGGCCGCCCGCCCCGCGCCGGCTACCGGATCACGGGTAGCGGCGCGGCGTCCACGTCACCCGGGAGCCGTCGGCCCGCTGCGTGACCTGCGTCTGCGAGGACCCGATGAGCAGGATCGTGCGCATGTCCACCTCGGACGGCTCCAGTTCGGCCAGCGTCAGCACCCGCACCGACTGCTCCGGCCCGCCCACGTCCCGCGCGACGACCACCGGGGTCTGCGGCGAGCGCAGTTCCAGCAGCAGTTCACGGGCCTGCGCCACCTGCCACGTCCGGCTGCGCGAGCCCGGGTTGTACAGGGCGAGGACCAGGTCGGCGGCGGCGGCCGCGCGCAGCCGCTCGGCGATGACCTCCCACGGCTTGAGCCGGTCGGAGAGCGAGATGGTGGCGTAGTCGTGGCCGAGGGGGGCGCCGGCCGCCGCGGCGGCCGCGTTCGCGGCGGTCACCCCCGGCAGCACTCGTACGGGCACGTCCGCGTACGCGGGCTGCCCGGCCACCTCCAGGACGGCGGTGGCCATGGCGAAGACCCCGGGGTCACCGCCGGAGACGACGGCCACGCGCTTGCCGCGCCGGGCGAGGTCGAGGGCGAACTCGGCCCGCTCGGACTCCACCTTGTTGTCGGAGCCGTGCCGGACCTGGCCCGGCCTGACCGGCACCCGGTCCAGGTAGGTCGTGTACCCGACGAGCACCTCCGCGTCGGCCAGCGCCCGCCTGGTCTGCGGGGTCAGCCACAGCGGCCCGGCGGGGCCGGTGCCGACGACCGCGACCTCGCCGGGGCCCTCGGGGACACTGCCCGGGTTCCCGATCCGGCTGGGCACGACGGCGACGGCGAAGTACGGGACGCTGTCCGGGTCGGTGTCCGCCAGGACCCCGACCCGCTCGCCCTCCATCGTGGCGCGCTCGACGTAGCGGGCCTCGGCGAGCCGTCCGGCGGTCTCCATCGCCCGCCGGACGGCGGGGAAGGTGCGGCCGAGCTTCATCACGACCGCCGAGTCGGTGGCGGCGAGGCGCGCGGTGAGCTCCTCCTCGGGCAGGGTGCCGGGCAGGATCGTCAGCACCTCCTCGCCCTCGACGAGCGGGGTGCCGAGGCGGGCGGCGGCGGCACTGACGGAGGTGACCCCCGGGATCACCTCGGCCTCGTACCGGTCCGCGAGGCGCTTGTGCATGTGCATGTACGAGCCGTAGAAGAGGGGGTCGCCCTCCGCGAGCACGGCGACGGTGCGGCCCGCGTCCAGGTGCGCGGCGAGGCGGGCGGCGGAGGCCTCGTAGAACTCCTCCATCGCGCCCTGGTAGCCGCCGGGGTGGTCGGTGGTCTCGGTGGTGACCGGGTAGACCAGCGGTTCCTCGACGTGGTCGGAGCGCAGGTGCTTCGCGGCGATGGAACGGGCGATGGAACGGCCGTGGCGGGCGCTGTGGTAGGCGACGACGTCCGCCTCCGCGATGACCTCGACGGCCCGCAGCGTCATCAGGGAGGGGTCGCCGGGGCCGAGGCCGACACCGTACAGCTTGCCCTTGGTCACGTCCGCGCCACCCTTCCCGGCGCTCTGACGGCCGCTCATTCTTCCTCGCTCGCGATCGCGTTGACCGCGGCGGCCGCGATGGCGCTGCCGCCGCGCCGGCCGCGCACGATGAGGTGGTCGAGGGCCGAGGGGTGGGCGGCGAGGGCGTCCTTGGACTCGGCGGCGCCGATGAAGCCGACCGGCACGCCGATGACGGCGGCCGGGCGGGGGGCGCCTTCCTCGATCATCTCCAGCAGCCGGAAGAGCG
This sequence comes from Streptomyces sp. NPDC034086, assembly GCF_055575515.1. NCBI lineage: Bacteria > Bacillati > Actinomycetota > Actinomycetes > Kitasatosporales > Streptomycetaceae > Streptomyces > Streptomyces sp. NPDC034086. Next base: position 45,828 of record NZ_JBVISM010000021.1, read on the forward strand.
CGGTCGGCGCGTTGCCGACGGCGATGACGGAGTTCTCCAGCAGGCCGCGGTCGCGCCAGACCTCGAGCGCGGCGGCGCTGCGCGTGGTGCCCATCTTCTCGGCGAGCGCGGGCACGGCCGGGTCGGAGAGGGTGCAGATGACCTCGTTGCCGGCGGGCAGCCGCTTGCGGGTGACGCCGCTGGCGACCATCTGTACGTCGCACAGGACCGGAGCGCCGGCGTGCAGCGCGGCGCGGGCGCGCAGGACGACGTCGGCGGTGTAGCCGAGGTCCTGGGGGAGGTCGGTCATGCCGCAGGCGTGAATCATGCGCACCGCGACCTGGGCGACCGAGGCGGGCAGCCCGGAGAGGTCCGCCTCGGCGCGGATCGTGGCAAAGGACTGGCGGTAGATCGCGGCGCCGTCCTTCTCGTACTCAAACACGGTGTACTCGCTCATTTCTTCACTGCGATGCGGGTGTGGTGGTGGTGCGTGCGGCCGTGAGGGCGGCCGCCAGGTGTGCGTACGGGGTGGGCCGCCCGTCGAGCGCGTAGCCGTCGGGGGTGGCGACCAGGTCCACCCAGGCGGTGCCGCGGGGGTGCCCGCACCGGCGGGCGCAGCCGGACCAGTGCACGGGCAGCGCGGGCGCCGTTCCCGTCCCCGTTCCCGTCCCCGTTCCGGTTCCCGTTTCGTTGACGACGGCACGCGCGTCGGCACGTACGTCCGCGAGGGACTTGGCGCAACCGGGCCTGCCGGTACAGGCGGTGACGGACTGCCAGGGGCTGTCGGGGCCGACCACCAGGCCGGCCGCCTCGAGCCGGGCGTAGCCGTCGGCGGGGACGGGGGTGCCCGCGCCGGGCAGGACGACGCTGCGCCACGGGGTGACGCGCAGCTCTCCGCCGCCGGCTTCGGCGACCTCGGCCAGGACCCGCCATTGGCCGGAGCTCAGCCTGCCGAGCGGGGGCAGGACGCACAGCGCGCCCCCGGGTCCCCGCGGCCGGGGCGGTTCCGCGCAGGGCCACGCCATCTCGGGGACGCGGTCCGCGTCGATTCCGGCGGCGGCCAGCCGGAGGGCGAACTCGCCGCCGTCCAGGGCGTGTCCGTCGGGCAGCTCGGCGACCCGCCAGGCCCGGGTGCCGGCGGCGTCGGCGGCGTCGAGGAAGTACTCGGCGGCCAGCAGCGCCGCGCGGGGCGCGTCGGCCGGGGCGACCGCGACGGCGTCGGCGGCGGCTCCGAGCCGCACCAGCACCGGACGGCGGCCGCCATCGACACCGCTACCGCCGTCACCGGCGTCGCCGTCGTCGCCGTCGCCGCCGTCGTCACTGCCGTCACCGCCCAGCACGGTGACGTCGGGGTCGAGGGCGGCGACGTCCCCGCGGCCGTCGTCCACGGCGAAGAGGAACCGCCCGGACAGGGCCGTCGCCCGGGTGCTCGCGCAGAGCAGCCGGTCCAGTTCCCGGACCCGGTGCGCGACGCGGGGACCGCCCAGGGGGGAGGCCACGATGTTGCGCACCCGCTCGTGGCTCGGCGCGGGCAGCAGCCCGGCACCGTCCAGCAGCCGCGCGAGCCCGGCGCCGCAGTCGTCGATGAGGCCGCGCAGCTGGACGTTGCCGCGCGAGGTGAGCTCCAGGTGCCCGTCGCCGAACCGGTCGGCGGCGTCCCCGAGCACGCACGCCTGGGCGGCGGTGAGCAGACCCCCGGGGATCCGGACGCGCGCCAGGTGGCCGTCGTCAGCGGCGTGCAGCCGCAGCGCGCCGGGGCAGGCGTCGCCGCGGTCGCGTATGACGGGTTCGTCCCGCGACGCTGCGGAGGGGGGCTGGGGCATGGCCGCGAGCATACCCACGATTGCGCGGGCCCGGCCTGTGTCCGTCGCCACCCCGGCCCGGGCCGCGTTCCGCCGCGCCCGGCCCGGACGCGGCGCCGCCCGCGTCCGGGACGAGGCGCCGGGGACGTGGCCGCGGCAGCGGAGCGGTCCCGATCCCACCCCCACTCCCGGCCAGGGGAAAGGCCGCCTAAGATGACCTTCCGACGGGCCGCTCGGCCCGTCATCGCCGAGGACGGCGACATGGGAGGAAGCCCGGTGCGATTCCGGCGCGGTCCCGCCACTGTGAACCCCGCGGAGCGATCGGCCGGGTGAGTCAGGAACTCCCGCCGTCCTCACTGCCCGGGGCGCGGAAACCCCGAGGAAGGCCTGCCGCCGCATGATCCTGCTGCTGTCGACGTCCGACACCGATCTGCTCAGCGCCCGCGCCGCGAACGTCGCCGGCGGCCCCGTGCCGTACCGGTTCGCGAACCCCTCCCGCCTTCCCCTCGACGACCTCCCCGGACTGCTCGACGGCGTCGGGCTGGTCGTCGTACGCCTCCTGGGCGGTCTGCGCGCCTGGCAGGAGGGCCTGGACGTGCTCCTCGCCCCCGGCCAGACCCGTCCGGTGGTCGTGCTGACCGGCGAACAGGCCCCCGACGCCCAGCTGATGGAGGCCTCCACGGTCCCGATCGGCATCGCCGCCGAGGCGCACCGCTACCTCGCGCACGGCGGCCCGGCCAACCTCGGCCAGCTGGCGCGCTTCCTCTCCGACACCGTGCTGCTCACCGGCCACGGCTTCGAGCCCGCCGCCGCCTCCCCCACCTGGGGGCCCCTGGACCGGCCCGCCGGCACGGCCACCGGCCCCCGGGTCGCGGTGCTGTACTACCGCGCCCACCAGATGAGCGGCAACACCGCCTTCGTACACGCCCTCTGCGACGCCATCGAGGCCAAGGGCGGGCAGCCCGTCCCCCTGTACGTCTCCTCCCTGCGCTCCCCGGAGCCCGAGCTGCTGCGGACGCTGGAGCCGGTGGACGCGGTCATCACCACCGTGCTCGCCGCCGGCGGCACCCGGCCCGCCACCGCCTCGGCCGGCGGGGACGACGAGTCCTGGGACGCGGGCGCGCTGGCCGGGCTCGGCGTGCCGATCCTCCAGGCGCTGTGCCTGACCGGCTCGCGCGGCAACTGGGAGGAGAACGACGAGGGCCTGTCCCCGCTCGACGCCGCCACCCAGGTCGCCGTTCCCGAGTTCGACGGCCGTCTGATCACCGTCCCGTTCTCCTTCAAGGAGATCGACGAGGACGGCCTGCCCGCGTACGTCGCCGACCCCGAGCGGGCCGCCCGCGTCGCCGGCATCGCCGTGCGCCACGCCCGGCTGCGCCACATCGAGCCCGCCGACAAGCGGATCGCGCTCGTCCTGTCCGCGTACCCCACCAAGCACTCCCGCATCGGCAACGCGGTCGGCCTGGACACCCCGGCCAGCGCCGTCGCGCTCCTGCGCACCCTCATCGCCCACGGCTACGACTTCGGCCCCGAGGCCGAGATCCCCGGCCTGGTCTCCGGCGACGGCGACGAGCTGATCCGGGCCCTGATCGAGGCCGGCGGCCACGACCAGGACTGGCTGACCGAGGAGCAGCTGGCCCGCAACCCGGTCCGCATCCCGGGGGCCGACTACCGGCGCTGGTTCGCCGAACTCCCGGCCGAGCTGCGGGAGAGCGTCGAGGAGCACTGGGGCGAGGCGCCCGGGAACATGTTCGTGGACCGCTCCTCGAACCCGGACGGCGACATCGTCCTCGCCGCGCTCCGCCGCGGGAACCTGCTGATCCTCATCCAGCCGCCGCGCGGCTTCGGCGAGAACCCGATCGCGATCTACCACGACCCGGACCTGCCGCCCTCGCACCACTACCTGGCGGCGTACCGCTGGATCCAGGCGGCCGCCGAGGACGGCGGCTTCGGCGCCGACGCGATGATCCACCTGGGCAAGCACGGCAACCTGGAGTGGCTGCCGGGCAAGAACGCCGGCCTCTCCGCGTCGTGCGCGCCGGACGCGGCGCTCGGCGACCTCCCGCTCGTCTACCCGTTCCTGGTCAACGACCCGGGCGAGGGCACGCAGGCCAAGCGCCGCGTGCACGCCACCCTGGTCGACCACCTCGTGCCGCCGATGGCCCGCGCGGAGTCGTACGGCGACATCGCGCGCCTCGAGCAGCACCTGGACGAGTACGCCCAGATCAGCTCCATGGACCCGTCCAAGCTGCCGGCGATCCGCGCCCAGATCTGGACGCTGATCCAGGCGGCGAAGCTCGACCACGACCTGGGTCTCGACGAGCGTCCGGACGACGACGGCTTCGACGACTTCCTGCTGCACGTCGACGGCTGGCTGTGCGAGGTCAAGGACGCCCAGATCCGCGACGGCCTCCACGTCCTCGGCGGCGCCCCGACGGGGCCGGCCCGCGTCAACCTGGTGCTGTCCATCCTCCGCGCCCGGCAGATCTGGGGCGGCGCCTGCGCCCTGCCGGGGCTGCGCGAGGCCCTCGGCCTCGACGAGTCGGCGGCCACCCGCACGGCGGCGGACGAGGTCGAGGAGACCGCCCGCGCCCTGGTCCAGGCCATGGAGGACGCCGGCTGGTCCCCCGACGCGGTCGCCACCGTCGCGGCGGGCCACCCGCGGGCCGTGGCGGACATCCTCGCCTTCGCCGCGCACGAGGTGGTCCCCCGCCTGGCCGGCACCACGGACGAGATCGCCCACGTGGTGCGGGCCCTGGACGGCGGCTTCGTCCCGGCGGGCCCGTCGGGTTCGCCGCTGCGCGGCCTGGTCAACGTCCTCCCGACCGGCCGCAACTTCTACTCGGTCGACCCCAAGGCCGTCCCGTCCCGCCTGGCGTGGGAGACGGGCCAGGCCCTCGCGGACTCCCTCCTGACCCGCTACCGCACCGACCACGACGAGGAGTGGCCCGCCTCGGTCGGCCTGTCGCTGTGGGGCACGAGCGCGATGCGCACGGCGGGCGACGACGTGGCCGAGGCCCTCGCCCTCCTCGGCGTCCGTCCCGTCTGGGACGAGGCCTCGCGCCGCGTCACCGGCGTCGAGGCGATCCCCCTCGCGGAGCTGGGCCGTCCCCGCATCGACGTGACGCTGCGCATCTCGGGCTTCTTCCGCGACGCGTTCCCGCACGTCATCGGCCTCCTGGACGACGCGGTGCGGCTGGCGGCCTCCCTGGACGAGCCGGCCCGCGACAACTTCGTCCGGGCCCACGCCCAGGCCGACCTCGCCGCCCACGGTGACGAACGCAGGGCCACCACCCGCATCTTCGGCTCGCGCCCGGGCACGTACGGGGCCGGCATCCTCCAGCTGATCGACTCCCGTGACTGGCGTACGGACGCCGACCTGGCGGAGGTCTACACGGTCTGGGGCGGCTACGCGTACGGCCGCGGCCTCGAGGGCCGCCCGGCCCGCACCGAGATGGAGACGGCGTACAAGCGGATCACGGTGGCCGCCAAGAACACCGACACCCGCGAGCACGACATCGCGGACTCCGACGACTACTTCCAGTACCACGGCGGCATGGTGGCCACCGTCCGCGCCCTGCGCGGCACGGCCCCCGAGGCGTACATCGGCGACTCCACCCGCCCGGAAACGGTCAAGACCCGCACGCTCGTCGAGGAGACCTCGCGCGTCTTCCGGGCCCGCGTCGTGAACCCCAAGTGGATCGAGGCGATGCGCCGCCACGGCTACAAGGGCGCCTTCGAACTGGCGGCGACGGTCGACTACCTCTTCGGCTACGACGCCACGACGGGCGTGGTGGCGGACTGGATGTACGACAAGCTCACCGAGACGTACGTCCTGGACCCGGAGAACCGCGCCTTCCTGGAGGAGGCCAACCCCTGGGCCCTCCACGGCATCGCGGAACGCCTCCTGGAGGCCGAGTCCCGCGGCATGTGGGAGAAGCCGGACCCGCAGGTCCTCGAAGCCCTGCGCCAGGTCTACCTGGACACCGAGGGCGACCTCGAGGGCCGGTCCGACTGACCGCCTCCCGTACGCGCGACGGCCCGGCCTCCCCCGCGGAGGCCGGGCCGTCGCGCGTCCGCCGGCCGCCGGCCGTCGGGCCCGGGTGCCCCGCGCGCCGCGGAACGGCTCCGCCGTCACCTGAAGCGGTGAACTCCGGCCCATCCGGGCGACGCCGGGGGCGGGGCGGTGCTGATCTCGTGCGGGGGACCGGAGCGCCGGTCCCGCATCCCGTGAGGAAAGGCCGGCCCGCCCGTGACGCAGCCGTTTCAACTGCCGGAGTTCTACGTGCCCTACCCGGCACGCCTGAACCCCCACCTGGAGAGCGCGAGGTCCCACAGCAAACGGTGGGCACGGGCCTTCGGAATGCTGGAGGGCTCCGGCGTCTGGGAGGAGTCGGACCTGGACTCGCACGACTACGCGCTGCTCTGCTCGTACACCCACCCCGACTGCGACGGCGACGCCCTGTCCCTGGTCACCGACTGGTACGTGTGGGTGTTCTTCTTCGACGACCACTTCCTGGAGACGTTCAAGCGTTCCCAGGACCGGGCCGGCGCCAAGGCCTACCTCGACCGGCTGGCCGCCTTCATGCCGATGGACCTGGCGGAAGGTTTCCCCGAGGCCACCAATCCCGTCGAGGCGGGGCTCGCCGACCTGTGGGCGCGTACGGTCCCCTCCATGTCGGCCGACTGGCGGGAACGGTTCTCCCTCTCCACGAAGAACCTCCTCGACGAGTCCATGTGGGAGCTCGCGAACATCGGCATCGGGAGGATCGCGAACCCCCTCGAGTACATCGAGATGCGCCGCAAGGTCGGAGGCGCGCCCTGGTCGGCGGGGCTGGTCGAGTACGTGTCGGCCGAAGTCCCCGCGCGGGTGGCGCACTCACGGCCCCTGGGCGTCCTGCGCGACGCCTTCTCCGACGCCGTGCACATCAGGAACGACATCTTCTCCTACCAGCGCGAGGTCGAGGACGAGGGCGAACTCTCCAACGCGGTCCTGGTGCTGGAGACCTTCCTCGGCTGCACCACCCAGGAGGCCGCCGACCTCTCCAACGACCTGATCACCTCCCGACTCCAGCAGTTCGAGCAGACCGCGCTCACCGAACTCCCCCGCCTCTTCGCCGAACACGCCCTGACCCCGGCCGAGACCGCGGCCGTGCTGGCCTACACCAAGGGCCTCCAGGACTGGCAGTCCGGCGGCCACGAATGGCACATGGCCTCCAGCCGCTACATGAACGAAGGCGCCCGGACCACCGGCCCGCTGACCCTGCCCTTCCTCCCCTCCGGACTCGGCACCAGCGCCTTCGACCTGCGCTCGGTCTTCACCCGGCGCTCGATGGAGCTGCGCCGCCGGTCCTTCAGCCACGTCCCCTTCGAGAAGACCGGCCCGTCCGTCATCCCCGACATCCACATGCCCTACGCGCTGTCCCTCAGCCCGCACCTGGACCACGCCCGCGAGGGGCTGGTGCGATGGTGCCGCGGGATGGGGCTGCTGGACCCCCAGCCCGGGGACCCCGGCTCGGCGATCTGGGACGAACGCCGGATGCGCGGCTTCGACTTCGCCCTCTGCTCGGCCGGCATCGACCCGGACGCCACCCGGGAGGCGCTGCTGCTGAACGCGTCCTGGCTGGCCTGGGGGACGTACGCGGACGACTACTACCCGCTGGTGTTCGGGCAGACCGGGAACATCGCCGCCGCGAAGGCGGCCACCGCGCGGCTGGTCGCGATGATGCCGCTGGACCCCGCCGAGACGGCGCCGGTGCCGGTCATCGCGATGGAACGTTCACTCGCCGACCTGTGGCAGCGCACCTGCCGGGGCATGGCCCCGGCCGCCCGCGCCGAGTTCCGGGCGACCATGGTGAACATGCTGGACAGCTGGGTGTGGGAGGTGGAGAACCAGTTCCACCACCGCGTCCCCGACCCGGTGGACTACGCCGAGATGCGCCGCCACACCTTCGGCGCCCAGATGACGATGTACATGTGCCGGCTCGGCCAGGACGGCCGGGGCATCCCCGACGAGATCTACCGTTCGGGGACCATCCGGTCGCTGGAGAACGCGGCGGCCGACGCCGGCGCCCTCGTCAACGACGTCTTCTCCTACCAGAAGGAGGTCGAGTTCGAGGGCGAGGTGCACAACCACGTCCTCGTCACCCGGAACTTCTTCGGCATCGGGTATCCCGAGGCCCTGCACATCTGCCACTCCCTGATGGCGCGGCGCATCGAGGAGTTCCAGCACATCGTCGCGAACCAGCTGCCCGTGCTCTACGACGACTGGCGGCTGGACGCCGACGCCCGCGCCGGGCTCGACGCGTACGTCGGCGAGCTCCAGGACTGGCTCGCCGGGGTCCTGCACTGGCACCGGATGACGAGCCGGTACCGCGAGGAGAACCTGCACCGCCCGGGCGACGCCCTGTCCACCGGCATCCTCTCCGGCGGCTTCGGCATGTCGGCGGCGCGGATCGGCACGGCCGCCCGGTCCTGAAGGCCGCGGGGGCGGTCCGCTCGCCCGCCCCCGCACGCGCCGGGCCGCCCGCACCGGCCTGCCGCGGCGGCCGTCAGAACTCGTCGGAGGTGTGCGGCAGCCGCCCGGAGAACAGGGCCGCGTCCAGGGCCGCCGCCGCGCCGGGAGTGTGCTCGGTCACCAGCCCGGCCGCCACCAGCTCGCCGACGCGGGTCCCGCCCAGGTAGCAGGCGGCCAGCTCCCGTACGTCCAGGGTGAGGTCGGGGGCCGCGCGGGCCGTCTCGTACGCCGCCCCGTCCGGCCCGGCCTTGAGCCGGAACCGCCCGGCGTTCACGGGCAGCCGGCTGTCGGACAGTTGCAGTACGAGTTCCACGGGCGCGGCCCACGACCGCCCGGTCAGCGCCGCCCGTACGTCGACCAGCCGAAGCCACAGCGCCGGGTACTGGGCGGTGACCCGGACCTGGTCCCGGTCGGCGGCGAAGTGCAGCAGCGGGTCGTCGAGGGGGCGGCCCCACGCGGACACCCTGCCGGTGAGGTCGAGGGAGGCCAGGCACTGCCACAGCGCGGCGGCGACCGCCGGGGTGCCGGCCTCGAGTTCGTCGACGCGGACCAGGCCCGGGCCGCGGGCGGGTGCGCCGTCGTCCTCGTGCTTGGTGCGGTAGAGGACGTAGCCGGCGACGGGTTCCCCCGGTTCCCCGACGGCGATGATCCTGGGCGGGCTCAGCTCCTCGTCCTCCTCGTCCTGTTCGCAGAGCCACTCCTCGGCCCAGCGCCGCGCGCTCCGGGTCGGCCGTCCGGCCCGGGCCCGGCGGGCGGCCTCGTGGAAGGGCGCGATGACGGTGAGGGCCTCGTCCGGGTCCACCAGCCGCAGCGGGCGCGGGTCGGGGTCGATGCGCAGGGCCAGCGGCCGGGTGGAGTCGATCTCGATGGTGACGCCCTGGGTGGCGGAGCCGTAGCCGAAGCGGCCGTAGATGGCGGCCTCGGAGGCCCACAGGGCGACGAGCGGGCTGCCCTCGGCGGCCGTGCGGCGCAGCTGTTCGTCCATGAGCGCGGTGAGGACGCCCCGGCGGCGGTGGGTGGGGGCGACGGAGACGAAGGTGAGGCCGGGGCAGGCGAGGTCGGTGCCGCCCGGGACGGAGAGGCGGAAGCGGTGGGCCGCCATGAAGCCGACGAGGGCGTCGCCGTCGTAGGCGCCGAGGCGTCGGCAGCGGGTGAGCAGGGAGTGGTGCCGCTCCCGCGCCTGCGGCTCCGGCCGGTCGTGGAAGACCAGGTAGGCGAGCTCCTGGGCGCGGTCGATGTCGGCCTCGGGTACCTCGCGGATGTCCACCATGATCGGGAGACTAATCGGTCATCGCGGACCGCTCACACCATAATGGCCGGATCTGCCCGTCCGGCCGGTCCCTGGGCCGGGTCCGGCCGGTTGCGGGGTGCGCCGTCAGCGGCTCCCGGGGCCGGTCCAGCCGGCGGGGACGTGGCCGATCCGGATGCGCTGGGGGTGGTCGCCGACGGGGACGGAGACCCGCTTGGCCCCGGTGGCGAAGTCGATGGCGGTGACCTGGTCGGCGCCGCTCTCGGAGATGACGCAGGCGGTGCCGTCGCCGTCGACGGTGGCCCAGTAGGGCTTGGCGGCGGGGACGAGCGGTCCCTCGGCGAGGGTGGCGCGGTCGACGACGGTGGCGTAGTCGTCCATGGTGCCCGCGACGCAGAGCCTGCTGCCGTCGGGGCTCATGGACATGCCGTGGTGGCGGGAGTCGTTGACCCACTTGGTGCGGTCGGTGGTGGTGGCGGGGTTCTCCGGGAGGGTCTTGACGCGGGTGATCCTGTCGGAGGCCACGTCGTACTCGAGGAATCCGTTGAAGAAGGAGACCTGGAAGTAGAGCCTCGACTCGTCGGGGCTGAGGGAGACCGGCCGTACGGCGTCGGAGAGGTCCTTGCGGCCGAAGGCGTCGAGGCGTTCGCGCATGTCGATGACGCGGACGGTGCGGAAGGTCTGGGTGTCGACGACGGTGATCTTCCGGTCGCCCTTGGTCCAGTCCAGCCAGGGTGCGTCGAGGGCGGAGGTGACGTCGCCGATGGCGCTGTTCCAGAGGTAGCGGCCGCCCTGGGTGAAGACGTTCTCGTGGGGCTTGTCGCCGGTGGTGAAGGACCCGGCCTCCCGGCCGGTGGCGATGTCGAGGACGTGGACGGTGTTCGCGGTGGAGGCGGAGACGGCGACGCGGGTGCCGTCGGGCGAGACGGCCATGTGGTCGGAGCGGTGACCGGCCACGGGGAAGCGCCAGTTGATCCGTCCGGAGCGCACGTCGATGGAGACGACGTCGGCGAAGCTGGGGCGGGAGACCACGACGGCGGAGCCGTCGGGCGTGGTGTACATGTCGTCCACGAACTGGTCGTGGCCCTCGCCGGCCGTGGCGCGGATCCCGAGGAAGAAGCCGAGCCTGACCGGGTCGAGGTAGATCTCGCGGAGCCGTTCCTCCTTGTCGGGGACGACGTTGATCCGGCCCACGCGGGCGAGGTCGCCGGTGGAGGCGAGGACGTCGGCGGTGCCCTCCCAGTTGTTGCCGACGAAGAGCACCTCGCGCAGGCCCGCGGCCGGGGGCGCCGCGGCCTGGGAGGCGGGGGCGGGGACGGCCGCGAGGCCCGCCATCGCCAGGGCGGCGCCGATCAGGCGCAGGGTGCGTGCAGGGGTGTGGCCGGTCCGGGACATCCGCTCAACTCCGATACGGGAAAGCGCTGTTACCGGCCGGTAAAAATAGGCGGGACGGCAGGAAGGCGCAACCCCCGCGGGGCAGCGCCTTCTTTCACTCGGGAGGGCCGCCCCTTCAGGCGACGGACCCGATCCTGCCGGCCACCGCGTCCGAGCTGTCGTGGTGGATCGGGATGTGCGCGCCGGCGAGGGCCGCGCCGCTGCCGCCGCGGCGGTTCGCCACGATCTCGGCGGCGATGGACAGCGCGGTCTCCTCCGGGGTGCGGGCGCCCAGGTCCAGGCCGATCGGGGAGCGCAGCCGGGCCAGTTCGAGCTCGGTCACGCCGACCTCGCGCAGCCGCTTGTTGCGGTCCTCGTGGGTACGGCGGGAGCCCATGGCGCCGACGTAGGCGACGGGGAGCCGGAGGGCGAGTTCCAGGAGCGGTACGTCGAACTTGGCGTCGTGGGTGAGGACGCAGAGCACGGTCCGGCCGTCCGTCCGGGCCGTCTCCAGGTAGCGGTGCGGCCAGTCGACGACGATCTCGTCGGCCTCGGGGAAACGCTTCTTCGTGGCGAAGACGGGCCGGGCGTCGCACAGCGTCACGTGGTAGCCGAGGAACTTGCCGATCCGCACGAGGGCGGAGGCGAAGTCGATGGCACCGAAGACGATCATCCGCGGGGGCGGGACGCTGGACTCGACCAGGACCTTGAGCGGCTCTCCGCAGAGCCGGCCGTCGGCGCCGACCTCCAGGACCCCGGTCCGCCCGGCGTCCAGCATGGCGCGGGCCTCCTCGGCGAGGGTGCGGTCCAGCTCGGGGTGGCCGCCGAAGCCGCCCTCGAAGGAGCCGTCGGGGCCGACCACCAGGGCGCGGCCCATCAGCTCGGCCGGGCCTTCGGCGATCCGCGCCAGCGCGGACGTCTCGCCCCGGGCCGCCGCGCGCAGCGCGACGGCCAGCACCTCGCGCAGGGGGGATCCGGCCGGGACCGGGGTCACCAGGATGTCGATGATTCCGCCGCAGGTCAGGCCCACGGCGAAGGCGTCGTCGTCGCTGTAGCCGAACCGCTCGGCGACGGTCTCGCCGTCCTCGATCGCCTGCCGGCACAGCTCGTACACCGCGCCCTCCACGCATCCGCCGGAAACCGATCCGATGGCCGTGCCCTCGCCGTCGACGGCGAGCGCGGCCCCGGGCTGCCGGGGGGCGCTCCCGCCGACCGCCACCACGGTGGCGACGGCGAAGTCCCGTCCCTGCTCGACCCACCGGTTCAGTTCTTCGGCGATGTCCAGCATGTGCGGCCTCCTCGGAGAGGGTGTCGGATTCCAGTATCGGGTGCGTGGAGGGGTGCGGGCCGCTGGAGGGCGGCCGGGAGCCGCCCCGGGTCAGCTGACCCCGAGCCAGCCCTCGATCGGGTGGAGCGCGTAGAAGACCAGGAAGACACCGGTCAGCGCCCACATGAAGCCGCCGATCTCACGGGCCTTGCCCTGGGCGACCTTGATGGCGGTGTAGGAGATGACGCCGGCGGCGACACCGGCGGTGATCTGGTAGGTGAACGGCATGATCACGACGGTCAGGAAGACCGGGATCGCGGTCGCGCTGTCGGACCAGTCCACGTGGCGGGCGTTCTGCATCATCATCGCGCCGATGACCACCAGGGCGGCGGAGGCGACCTCACCGGGGACGATCTGCGTGATCGGGGTGAAGAAGAGGCAGGCGGCGAAGAAGAGGCCGGTGATGACGGAGGCGAAACCTGTGCGGGCACCCTCGCCGACGCCGGTCGCGGACTCGACGAACACGGTCTGGCCGGAGCCGCCCGTGATGCCACCGATGGCGCCACCGGCGCCGTCGATGAACAGTGCCTTGGACAGGCCCGGCATGCGGCCCTTGTCGTCGGCGAGCTTGGCCTCGGTGCCGACGCCGATGATGGTGGCCATCGCGTCGAAGAAGCCGGCGAGCACCAGGGTGAAGACGATCATGCCGATCGTCATGACGCCGACGTCGCCCCAGCCGCCGAACTCGACGTCGCCGAAGAGCGAGAAGTCGGGCATGGAGAGCGCGGAGCCGTTGAGCGCCGGCGGGCCGCTGCGCCAGGCCTTGGCGTCGATGTCCGCCACGGCGTTGAGGACGACCGCCAGGACGGTGCCGCCGATGATGCCGATCAGGATCGCACCGGGGACCCGGCGGGCCTGGAGCATGAAGATGGCGAGCAGCGTGATGCAGAAGAGCAGGACGGGCCAGCCGGCGAGCTCGCCGGCGGGGCCCAGGGTGACGGGACCGCCGACCTCGGAGGCGTGCACGAAGCCCGCCTTCACGAGGCCGATCAGGGCGACGAACATGCCGATGCCCATGGTGATGGCGTGCTTGAGCGCGAGGGGGATCGCGTTCATGATCATCTCGCGGAGGCCGGTGACGACCAGGAGACAGATCACGACGCCGTACATCACGCACATGCCCATGGCCTGCGGCCACGTCATCTGCGGGGCCACCTGCGAGGACAGGACGCCGGAGACGGACAGGCCGGCGGCCAGCGCCAGCGGGACCTTGCCGACGAAGCCCATGAGCAGGGTGGTCAGGGCCGCGGCGAAGGCGGTGGCCGTGATCAGCGCCTTCTGGCTCATCGTGTCGCCGGCGACGTCCTTGCCGGAGAGGATCAGCGGGTTGAGCAGGAGGATGTACGCCATGGCCATGAAAGTCGTGATGCCGCCACGAATTTCGTTGCCGATGCTCGACCCTCTATGGGTGATGTGAAAGTAACGGTCGAGCCAAGAACGCCCCGCGGGGTTCAGAGAGCCGTCGCCGGCCTCTTCCGCGGTGGTCTTGGGCTCCACAGACGACTGGGTCATGGTGCCTGACTCCCAAGGTTCAAAGGGGCACCCGCATAAAGATTGGAGACGCGGGATTTGGGAAAATGCGTTGGCTGCACGACCCGGGGTGACGGCCCGAGGCGACGCGAAATGTGCACTGCGTGTACTGCGGGTAGTGCGGGGTGACCGCTGGTACTACGTGGGGGTTTCGCAGGGGTTCTGCGGGTGACGCTGACCGCGAGCGGTGCGGTACTGGTGCGTGGTGCTCCGGGCGGCGCGGCGTGAAGTGTGACGTTCCCGTACCGCGCCGCCCGGAAATCCGGGGTGTGACGGTCCGGGGGCCGTTCGGCCCCCGGACCACGCCGTCCTAGAGGGTGCCGGTGAGGGCTTCCGGACGGATCGGCGTCTTGTTGAGCTCCAGACCCGTCGCCTGCCGGATCGCCGCGAGGACGGCCGGGGTGGACGAGAGGGTCGGGGCCTCGCCGAGACCGCGCAGGCCGTACGGCGCGTTCGGGTCGGCCAGCTCCAGGACGTCGACCGGGATGGTCGGGGTGTCCAGGATGGTCGGGATCAGGTAGTCCGTGAAGGAGGGGTTGCGCACCTTCGCGGTCTTCGGGTCCACGATGATCTCTTCCATGACCGCCACGCCGAGGCCCTGGGTGGTGCCGCCCTGGATCTGGCCGACCACGGAGAGCATGTTCAGCGCCTTGCCGACGTCCTGGGCAGTCGCCAGCTCGACGACCTTGACGAGGCCGAGCTCGGTGTCCACCTCGACGACCGCGCGGTGCGCGGCGAAGGTGTACTGGACGTGGCCGTCGCCCTGGCCGGTGACCAGGTCGAACGGGACGGTCGGGCGGTGACGGAACTCGAGCTCGAGGTCGATCGGCTCCTCGCCCTCCAGGATGTCCGCCAGGTCCGCGAGCACCTCGCCGGCGTCGGTGACGACCTTGCCGCCCTCCAGGAGCAGCTCGGCGGTCGCCCACGCCGGGTGGTAGGAGCCGTTCTTGCGGCGGCCGATCTCGAGGACGGCCTCGCGGACGGCCTCACAGGTGTTCTTCACGGCGCCGCCGGTCATGTACGTCTGCCGGGAGGCGGACGTGGAACCGGCGGAGCCGACCTGCGTGTCGGCCGGGTGGATGGTCACCTGCGTGACGCCCAGCTCCGTACGGGCGATCTGCGCGTGGACGGTGACACCGCCCTGGCCGACCTCCGCCATGGCCGTGTGGACCATCGCGACGGGCTCGCCGTTGATGACCTCGAGGCGCACGCGGGCGGTCGAGTAGTCGTCGAAGCCCTCGGAGAAGCCGACGTTCTTGATGCCGACCGCGTAGCCGACGCCTCGGACGACGCCCTCGCCGTGCGTGGTGTTGGACAGGCCGCCCGGCAGGGCGCGGACGTCCGCGCCCTCGCCGGCGCTCTCCCACTGGCGCTCCGGCGGCAGC
The DNA here is from genome assembly GCF_055575515.1 of Streptomyces sp. NPDC034086. NCBI lineage: Bacteria > Bacillati > Actinomycetota > Actinomycetes > Kitasatosporales > Streptomycetaceae > Streptomyces > Streptomyces sp. NPDC034086. Next base: position 60,991 of record NZ_JBVISM010000021.1, read on the forward strand.
GGGCGGGCCTTGACCCGGCGCAGCAGCTCGGCGACCGGGGCCGGGGAGTCCACGACCTGGCCGGTGGGCATGATCGTGCCCTGCTCCATGGCGTTGAGCTGGCGGAACTCGACCGGGTCCATGCCCAGCTTCGCCGCGAGCTTGTCCATCTGGGCCTCGTACGCGAAGCAGGCCTGGACGGCGCCGAAGCCGCGCATCGCGCCGCAGGGCGGGTTGTTCGTGTAGAGCGCGATCGCCTCGATGTCCACGTCGTCGATGACGTACGGGCCCACCGAGAGGGAGGACGCGTTGCCGACGACGGCCGGGGAGGCCGACGCGTAGGCACCGCCGTCGAGCACGATCCTGCACTTCATGTGCGTGATCTTGCCGTCCTTGGTGGCGCCGTGCTCGTAGTACAGCTTCGCCGGGTGGCGGTGCACGTGGCCGAAGAAGGACTCGAAACGGTTGTAGACCATCTTGACCGGCTTGTTGGTCGCGAGGGCCAGCAGGCAGGCGTGGATCTGCATCGAGATGTCCTCGCGGCCGCCGAAGGCACCGCCGACGCCGGAGAGCGTCATGCGCACCTTCTCCTCGGGCAGGCCGAGGACGGGGGCGATCTGCTTGAGGTCCGAGTGCAGCCACTGGGTGGCGACGTACAGGTCGACGCCGCCGTCCTCGGACGGCACGGCGAGGCCGGACTCGGGGCCGAGGAAGGCCTGGTCCTGCATGCCGAAGGTGTACTCGCCCTCGACGATGACGTCGGCGCGCTTGCGGGCCTCCTCCACGTTGCCGCGGATGATCGGCTGGCGGTGCACGATGTTCGGGTGCGGGACGTGACCGGCGTGGTGGTCGTCGCGGCCCTCGTGGATCAGCGGCGCGTCGGCGGCGAGGGCGGAGGCCTCGTCCGTGACGAGCGGCAGCTCCCGGTAGTCGATCTTGATCTTGGCGGCGGCGCGGCGGGCGGTCTCCGGGTGGTCGGCGGCCACGAGGGCGACCGGCTCGCCGTGGTGACGTACCCGGCCGTTGGCGAGGACGGGGGTGTCCTGGATCTCGAGGCCGTAGTTCTTCATCTCGGCCGGCAGGTCCGCGTACGTGAGCACGGAGTACACGCCGGGGGTGGCGAGCGCCTCGGAGATGTCGATGGACGCGATCTCGGCGTGGGCGACGGTGCTGCGCAGGGTCTGGCCCCACAGCATGTCCTCGTGCCACATGTCCGAGGAGTACGCGAACTCGCCGGTGACCTTGAGGGTGCCGTCGGGGCGCAGCGTGGACTCGCCGATGCCGCCCTTGTTGTGCTTCTGGGTGACGTTCGTCGGCGTACCGGAGGGAGTGGTGCGGGTGTTGGCCATGATCAGACAGCCTCTCCCTGACGGGCGGCCGCGAGGCGGACCGCGTCGAGGATCTTCTCGTAGCCCGTGCAGCGGCAGAGGTTGCCGGACAGGGCCTCACGGATGTCCTGGTCGGACGGGTCGGCGTTGCTCTCCAGGAGGGCGTCGGCCTGGACCAGCAGGCCCGGGGTGCAGAAACCGCACTGGACGGCGCCGGCGTCGATGAACGCCTGCTGGATGTTGGAGAGCTCGGCGCCCTCACCGGTCTGGGAGTCGGTGCCCTTGGCGGACCACTGCTTGGCCTCGTCGGTGGAGACGCCCTGGGAGCCGCCGCACGCGCTGGTGCCGCAGGCGTGGCCGTGCGCCTCGCGCTGCTTGGCGAAGTCCGCCAGGCCCTCGACGGTCACGACGTCGCGGCCCTCGACCTGGCCGGCCGCGACCAGGCAGGAACAGACGGGCACTCCGTCGAGACGGACGGTGCAGGAACCGCACTCGCCCTGCTCGCAGGCGTTCTTGGAGCCGGGCAGGCCCAGACGCTCGCGCAGCACGTAGAGGAGGGACTCGCCCTCCCACACGTCGTCGGCTTCCTGCGGACGACCGTTGACAGTGAAATTGACGCGCATGGTTACGCAGCCCCTTCAAGCGAGCGGCCGTTGTCGCCGCGGTACTGCTCCCACGTCCAGACGAGCTGACGGCGAGCAAGGATGCCAACCGCGTGACGGCGGTACTTCGCCGTGCCGCGGACGTCGTCGATCGGGTTGCACGCGCCGGAGGCGAGTTCACCGAACTGCTTGGCGATCGACGGGGTGATGACCTTGCCGTTGTCCCAGAAACCGCCCTCTTCGAGCGCGGCGTTCAGGAACTCCTCGGCGGCCTTGGCCCGGATCGGGGTGGGGGCGGCGGAGGCGATGCCCGTACGCACGGTGCGGGTGTCGGTGTGCAGCGCGAGGCCGAAACCGCAGACGGCGATGACCATCGCGTTGCGGGTGCCGACCTTCGAGTACTGCTGCGGGCCCGTGGCGTTCTTGATGTGGACCGTCTTGATGAGCTCGTCGGCGGCGAGCGCGTTGCGCTTCACACCGGTGTAGAACTCGTCGATCGGGATCAGGCGGGAGCCGCGCACCGACTCGACCTCGACGTGGCAGTCGGCGGCGAGCAGGGCGGGGTGGGAGTCACCGGCGGGCGAGGCGCAACCGAGGTTGCCGCCGACACCGCCGCGGTTGCGGATCTGCGGGGACGCGACCGTGTGCGAGGCGAGCGCGAGACCCGGCAGCGTACCGCGCAGGTTCTCCATGATCTGGGTGTACGGGACGGAGGCGCCGAGCTTGGTGACCTCCTCGCCGACCTCCCACTCCCGCAGCAGCTCGATGCGGTTGAGGTCCAGGAGGTATTCCGGACGGCGGTGATCGAAGTTGATCTCGACCATGATGTCGGTGCCACCCGCAATCGGCACAGCTGTGGGGTACTCGGCCTTGGCGGCGAGTGCCTCCTCCCAGCTGGCGGGGCGAAGGAAGTCCATGTCGGCTCTCTTCTTCTTAATCGGGTCGTTCACTTCAAGCCAGGAGGCCGAAGGGCCCTCGACTGGTCGTTCACGTGCTGTTAACGCGGTGTGGAGCCAGTACACAAGCCCGGTGTCCCTCGGGTGCAGTCACCGAAACCATGAAGGAGTTGGCTGGCGGCCTCCTTCGTCTTGTAGATTCGTATGAAAGGCAGGATGCGACGACCTGCCCGATTTCCAACGGCAACATCGAGACAGATCGGCGGCGACATCATGCGGCTGCGCGCACTGCTGGAAACCGAGGCGCTGGGGCTGCGGCTGCTGGGCGGCGAGGAAGAACTCGACCGGACGGTCCGCGGGGTCATGACGACCGACCTGAGGGATCCCAGCCGATACCTGTCGGGGGGAGAACTTGTCCTCACGGGGCTGGCATGGCGAAGAAATTCAGCCGACTCCGAGCCATTCGTACGAATCCTCGCGAGCGCGGGAGTGGCGGGTCTCGCGGCCGGCGAAGCGGAACTGGGAGACATCCCCGACGATCTGGTTTCGGCCTGTCGGCGCAACCGGCTGCCGCTCTTCGCGGTGAACGAGGACGTCGCGTTCGCGACCATCACGGAATACGTGGTGCGGCAGGTCTCCGGGGAACGCGCGGGCGACCTGGCGGCGGTCGTGGACCGCCACCGGCGTCTGATGACCTCGGGCCCCGCGGGCGGCGGACCCGATGTGGTGCTGGATCTGCTCACCACGGACCTCGATCTGCGGGCCTGGGTGCTCTCGCCCACCGGCCGGCAGATCGCCGGGGCCGGCGAGCCGCTCGCTCCGGGCATCTGCGCGGCGCTGGCCAGCGAACACCTCGCGGCGGTCCGGACCGGCCGCAGGGGTCCGCACCGGATGTCCATCCAGGGTATTACGTACTCCCTCTTCCCGATCAGGGGACACGGCCGGGGCCCGGCCGCCGCCGCGCGTGACGTGCGTGAGAGCGTGCTGTCCGACTGGCTGCTGGCCGTCGAGGCGGACGCGGGCGACTGGCCGGCCGAGCGCCTGGACCTGCTCCAGGGCGTCACCCAGCTCATCGCGGTGGAGCGGGACCGCCGCGACGCGGCGCGCACGGTGCGCCGCCGCCTGGCGCAGGAGGTGCTGGAGCTGGTCCAGACGGGCGCCCCGCCCGCCGAGATCGCCGCCCGCCTGCGGGTGGCCGCGCCCGTCCTGCTGCCCGGGCTGGGCGTCGCCCCGCACTGGCAGGTCGTGGTGGCGCGGGTGGACTGGGAGGGCGGGGACATCCCCGGCGGCCCGGTGGCCCAGTCGCTGCTGGAGGAGATCCTGGTCGACCCGTCCATGGCCGGACCCGAACCGTCCGACCGGATCGCGGTGGCCCACGCGGGTGACGAGGCGATCGCCCTCGTACCGCTGGCCGCGCTCTCCGGCGACGCCGGCGAGGACGGGGGCCCGGACTCCGCCCTGCACGCCGACGTGCTCCTGGCGGCCGTACGCGAGCCCCTGGCGGCCGGCCTGGCCGACGACGGCCGGCTCACCCTCGGCGTCAGCGCGGCCGTGCACTCCGCCGAGGGACTGCGCGGGGCGCTGGAGGAGGCCCGGCACGCCCGCCGGGTCGCGGCGGCCCGGCCCGGCCGGGTCTGTGCGGCCGGCCACCACGAGCTGGCCTCGCACGTCCTGCTGCTGCCCTTCGTGCCGGACGACGTCCGCCGCGCCTTCACGGCCCGCCTGCTGGACCCGCTGCGCGACTACGACCGCAGGCACCGGGCGGAGCTCATCCCGACCCTGGAGGCGTTCCTGGACTGCGACGGCTCCTGGACGCGCTGCGCGACGCGGCTGCACCTGCACGTCAACACGCTGCGCTACCGGGTCGGGCGAATCGAGCAGCTGACGGGACGGGACCTTTCGCGCCTGGAGGACAAGCTCGACTTCTTCCTCGCGCTGCGCATGAGCTGACCGGTTCCCTGATCGCGGGGGGTGGCCCCGGCAGGGACCGGGCCGGGGCGGCTGACGAGCCGTCCGGACTTTGTGAAAGAGTTCACCCGACCCCTTGGCCGATGCAGCCGATCCGTGCTCTCATTTCGCCCCAGGGCTCAACGACGTGCTGCTTGGTTGCTTCGGGGAGGGCACTGTGGCGGATACCGCCATGTCCGGTGCGGGATCTACGGGGGGCGACGACCCCCTCCAGCGGGCGATATGGCGGCTGCGCTCGCGCGGCTGTTGGACGGACGCGGCGGCCCTGCTGACGCCGCACGCGGACGAGGCGGGGGCGGCGGTGCAGCGCACCGCGCTCCTGGTGGAGCGGTGCCTGTTCACCGGCCAGGGCTGGGCCGACGCGGAGGACGCGCTGCGGGTGGCCGAGGCCGTGGCCCACAACGACGACGAGCGCGGCGCGGCGGCCTGCGAGCGGGGCCAATTGGCGTACGCGGCGACCGTGCTCGGCGTACGGGACCGGGCCGACGAGGCCCGCTCGGCGCTGGGCCGCGCGGCCGCCCTGCTGTCGCCCGGGTCGCGGACGCGCCCGCTGCTGGACTTCCGGCGGGGGCTGGTCGCCGAGCACCTGGCGGACGCCCCGCAGGCGGCCCGGCCGGCGTACCACCGCGCGCACACGGGCGCGTTGGCCCACGGGGACACGCTGCTGCTGTCCTTCACGTGGCGCCACCTCGCCGCGCTGGCGCTGCGGGACGGCGAGGTCGCCGAGGCCCGCAAGGGCTTCTCCGAGTCGCTGCGGATCCGGGAGGACCTGGGGTTCCTGGTCGGCACGGCCCCGGCGCTGGCGGCGCTGGCCGAGGTGGAACCGGAGCCCGAGGCCGCCCGGCTGCGCGCGGAGGCCCGGCGGCTGTTCCACCTGCTGGGCGGCATCCCGACGTGGCTGGCGGACCAGCTGGCCCCCGCGGCGTAGGGGCGCGGCGGCTGCGGGCGGGCCTGAGGCGGGCGTCCCGGCCGGGCCCCGGGCTCTCAGGCCGGCGCGCCCGCGAAGTGCTCGCGCACGAGCGACTCCACCACCAGGAGGTCCCGCGCGATCAGCGCCTCCAGCAGGGCCGAGTGCTCGGCCGCGTCGGCCACCAGGTCGGCGCGGCGCACGCGCGGGGCGCCGGGCAGGGGCCACTGGGCGCGCCGGTGCAATTCCTCCGCGATCCGCGCCAGCTGGCCGTTGCCCGAGAGGGAGAGCACGGCCCGGTGGAAGGCCCGGTCGGCGTCCGCGTACCGGGGCAGGTCCCCCTCGGCGGCCGCCTCGGCGGTGGCGAGGGCGGCCGGGCGCAGGGACTCCCAGGTCGCGGCGGGCACCGAGCGGGCCAGCCGGAGCATGACGGGCACTTCGATCAGGGCCCGGACCTCGGCCAGTTCCGCCTGGGCGCGGGGGGTCCGGCTCAGCACCCGGAAGCCCCGGTTGGGCAGGCATTCCACCGCCCCCTCCAGCGCGAGCTGCTGCATCGCCTCGCGGACGGGGGTCGCCGAGACCCCGAACCGCTCGGCGAGCGCGGGGCCCGAGTGGATCTCTCCCGGCGCCAGCTCCCCGTCCACGAGGGCGGCGCGCAGCGCCTCGAGGACCTGTCCGCGCACCGAATGGCGCAGCACCTTCTGCGGCGGGATCAGGGGCTCGTCCGACGGCGCCCGCTCCGCCGGCCCCACCGGCTCGTCCGACACCAGGGCGTGGGCCGCTTCGTGCACTCGGTCCTCCTCCGGGTCTCGACCGGTTCCGAGGATAGGTGACGGGGCCGTGGGGGGCGCCGGAGCGACGCCCGGCCTCCCCACCCCGGCGGAGATCAGCTAAGGTAAGCCTTACCTCTCCTCCCGACGCGTGATTCGGTGGTCCGCCATGCCCGGCTCGGCTGTTCCCGCCCCGCTCCCGTCCGCACCCGCCCCGGCCGGCTCTCCGGTGGCCCGTGCGTACGAGCGCCTGGCGGCCGCCCATCCGGGCCTGCGGGCCGAGGAGCGCGGCGCGCACGAACCCCTCCCCCGCGGTGCGGGATGGGTCGGCGCGCACGAGCTCGCGGCGGGCGGGGCGGCGCTGGACGCCCACCTCGCCTGGGACGAGGCCCAGGTCCTGCGGGACTACGGGCGCCGGGGCCGGCCCGACGTGGTGGCCGGGTTCGGGCTCCACCGGTACGCCTGGCCCGCCTGCCTGCTGATCACGGTCCCGTGGTTCCTGGAACGCCGGGTGCCCCGGCTGCCCGTGGACCGGGTGGCCTTCCACCGGACCCAGGGGCGGATGTCCGTACGCGTGGAGGAGTTCGCCTGCCTGCCGGACGACCCGGCGGCCTCCCTCCCCGGGGCGCGGGTCGTCCCCGGCGAGGAGGCCCTGCGCGAGGAGGTGCGGGCAGCCGTGGCCCAGCACCTCGGACCGCTGCTGGAGGGTTTCGGCCCGAGGATGCGGCGCGGCCGCCGCGCGCTGTGGGCGATGGCCGCCGACGAGGTGGTCGAGGGGCTCTGGTACGTCGGGAGCCTGCTCGGCGAGGAGCGGCGGGCCGTGCGCGAGCTGGAACTGCTGCTGCCGGGCGCGCTCGCCCCGTACACGGCCGGCGCCGGCTTCCGGGCCCTCGCCGGTACCGGCGGGACGGAGATCACCACCCGGGACCGGGCGAGCTGCTGCTTCTTCTACACGATCCGCCCGGAGGACACCTGCACGACCTGCCCGCGCACCTGCGACGCGGACCGCGTCACCCGGCTCACGGCGGCCACCGCCTGAACCCACCCGTACGGATGAAGTGGATTCGAACGCAACCAGGCCCGAACGAGCGCCAGTTCGACCCACAACACCCTATCCGACGGGACCGGCCCCCCGATGGCGTCCACTTGCCCCGAAACCCACGTGCACCCCTGACCGGCTGCGCCACTATGGCGCCCGGAACGCCGCATACGCGAGGCAAGGGACATCCGCATGAGACTGACCGACATATCGCTGGACTGGCTGCTGCCCGGCGGCCTGTTGCTCCTGGGCGTGCTTGCGGCAGTGGCGGTGCTGGCCCGTGGCAAGCGTGAGGGCGAGAAGGCGGCGGCCGACGACAGCTGGGAACGCAGCGAGGAACGCCGCCGCCGCAAGGAGGCCGTCTACGGAACCGCCTCCTACGTCCTGCTCTTCTGCTGCGCGGCGGTGGCCGCCGCGCTCTCCTTCCACGGGCTGGTCGGCTTCGGCCGGCAGAACCTGAACCTCTCCGGAGGCTGGGAGTACCTCGTCCCCTTCGGCCTCGACGGCGCCGCCATGTTCTGCTCGGTGCTCGCCGTCCGCGAGGCCAGCCACGGCGACGCGGCCCTCGGCTCCCGGATGCTGGTCTGGCTCTTCGCCGGGGCGGCGGCCTGGTTCAACTGGGTGCACGCGCCGCGGGGTTCGGGTCACGACGGTGCCCCGCAGTTCTTCGCCGGGATGTCGCTCTCGGCGGCGGTGCTCTTCGACCGGGCCCTCAAGCAGACCCGCCGGGCGGCGCTGCGCGAGCAGGGCCTGATCCCGCGCCCGCTGCCGCAGATCCGCATGGTCCGCTGGCTGCGGGCGCCCCGGGAGACCTTCGGCGCCTGGTCGCTCATGCTGCTGGAGGGGGTACGCACCCTCGACGAGGCGGTGGACGAGGTGCGCGAGGACAAGAAGGAGCGGGAACAGGACCGGCACCGCAGGCGGGAGCAGCACCGCCTGGACCGCGCCCACATCAAGGCGCTGGGCCGGCAGAACAGGGCCTTCGGGCGGACCCGGGGACGCCAGGTCGACCTGCCGGGGCTCGCCCCCGGGTCGGGCTCCGCGCCGGTCGGCGCGGAGCCCGCCATATCGGAAGCGGAACAGCTGCCCCTGCGCCGAAGGCCCTCACTGCAGGCCGTGAACGGAACCGAACCCCTTGATCCGCCCGGCCCCCGGACGGTGGACCTCACCGCCGAGGACGACACCCAGACGATCCCCCGGCTCGACTCCCTGGAGCGCAAACTGAAGGACCTGGAGCAGCAGTTCGGCTGACCGGACCGCACGCACGGAGCGGGGTGCCCCCGGGGGTGCCCCGCTTCCGCACGCTCAGGGCCGGCCCGTGCCCGTCACCCCCAGCTCGAACCAGACCACCTTGCCGCGCCCCGGCCCGAGCGGGTCCACGCCCCAGTCGTCGGCCAGCGCCTGCATCAGGACCAGCCCGCGGCCGTGCGTACCGTCGTCGGCGGACGGTACGTACGACCGGGGCAGCAGTGCGGCGTGGTCAAGGACCTCGACCCGGAGCCGGCCGCTCCTGAGGCTCGCGGACACCTCGGCGCCCTGTTCGGTGTGCACGAGGGCGTTGGTGACGGCCTCGGTGATCAGCAGTTCGGCCACGTCGGCCGTCTCGCCGCGGCAGCGGTGCCGCAGCAGCTCCCGCAGGGCCCGGCGCACCTCGCCCACGGCCTTCAGATCGGCCCGGCGCAGGCTGCGCGTCATCTCGGCGCGGTCCTGTCCGGCACCCGTCGACGGCTCCCGCGCCAAGGGCCGTTCGGTCCTCCACGTCTTCCCGGTCTTCGCCCCCACCCGCACGGCGACATACCTCCCCGCATAGCGCTGCCCGTGGTCTCGAACAGGTCTACGGAATGCATGCCCCTGGGTACGGTCCGCACTCCTTCGGCCTCAAGGCCTGGGCAGGTTCCGCAGGTTGGAACGAGCCATGTGGACCATCCGGCCGACCCCGCCGTCCAGCACGGTCTTGCCGGCGGACAGAGCGAATCCGGTCACCATCCCGGCACTGATCCTGGGCGGCATCGACAGGGCGTCGGGGTCGGTCACCACGTCCACCAGCGCGGGCCCCTTGTGCCGGAACGCGTCCTTCAAAGCGCCCGTGAGCTGCTTGGGCTTCTCCACCCGCACCCCGTAGGCGCCCGCCGCGCGGGCGATCGCGGCGAAGTCCGGATTGTGGTTCGTCGTTCCGTACGAGGGAAGGCCGGAAACCAGCATCTCCAGCTCGACCATCCCCAGGGAGGAGTTGTTGAAGAGGACCACTTTGACGGGCAGGTCGTACTGCACCAGGGTGAGGAAATCTCCCATCAGCATCGAGAAGCCGCCGTCGCCCGACATCGACACCACTTGACGGCGGCGGTCGGTGAACTGCGCGCCGATGGCCTGCGGGAGGGCGTTGGCCATGGAGCCGTGGCTGAAGGAGCCGATGATGCGCCGCTTGCCGTTCGGGGAAAGATAGCGCGCCGCCCAGACGTTGCACATGCCCGTGTCGACGGTGAACACGGCATCGTCGTCGGCAAGTTCGTCGAGTACGGAGGCCACGTACTCGGGGTGGATCGGCATGTGCTTCTCCACCTTGCGCGTGTACGCCTTCACCACCCCCTCCAGCGCGTCCGCGTGCTTCTTCAGCATCCGGTCCAGGAAGCGGCGGTCCACCTTGGGCCGCACCCTCGTGTTCAGCGCGCGCAGGGTCTCCCGTACGTCCCCCCAGACCGCCAGGTCCAGCTGCGAGCGTCGGCCCAGGTGTTCGGGCCGGATGTCCACCTGAACGATCTTCACGTCGTCGGGGAGGAAGGCGTTGTACGGGAAGTCCGTGCCGAGCAGGACCAGCAGGTCGCACTCGTGCGTGGCCTCGTAGGCGGCGCCGTAGCCCAGCAGACCGCTCATGCCGACGTCGTACGGATTGTCGTACTGGATCCATTCCTTGCCGCGCAGGGCGTGGCCGACGGGGGCCTTGACCCGGCCGGCGAACTCCATGACCTCGGCGTGCGCGCCCGCGGTGCCGCTGCCGCAGAAGAGCGTCACCCTGTCGGCCGCGTCGACCAGCCGGACCAGCTTCTCGATCTCCTCTTCACCGGGCCGTACGGTCGGCCGGGCCGTCACCAGGGCGTGCTCCACCGCCTTCTCCGGAGCCGCCTGCGCGGCGATGTCCCCCGGCAGCGCGACGACGCTGACCCCGCCGCGGCCGATGGCGTGCTGGATGGCGGTCTGGAGCAGCCGGGGCATCTGGGCCGGGTTGGAGATCAGCTCGCTGTAGTGGCTGCACTCGCGGAACAGCTGGTCGGGGTGGGTCTCCTGGAAGTAGCCGAGCCCGATCTCGCCGGAGGGGATGTGCGAGGCGAGGGCGAGGACGGGGGCCATGGAGCGGTGGGCGTCGTACAGACCGTTGATCAGGTGGAGGTTGCCGGGCCCGCAGGAGCCCGCGCAGGCGGCGAGCCGGCCGGTGATCTGGGCCTCGGCGCCCGCGGCGAACGCGGCCGTCTCCTCGTGGCGGACCTGGATCCACTCGATGCCGCCCGTCCGGCGGATCGCGTCGACGACCGGGTTCAGGCTGTCGCCGACGACTCCGTACATCCGGCGCACGCCCGCGCGCACCAGGATGTCCACGAACTGCTCCGCCACGTTCTGCTTGGCCATGGAAGGCGCCCTTTCCGGTTCCGCGCGAGCCGTGTGCGCCTTCCATCCACGCACGTCCCGCCCGGCTACGCCTCCCAGAGCGCGACGGCCGTCCGGTCGTCGGCGTAGCCCTTGAGGCGCAGCTGGACGTCCGCGAGGAACGCCGCCAGACCCGGCGGCTCCCCCTGCGACCAGCGGGCGGCCAGCTCGGCCGGGAGCAGGCCCTCCTCCCGCATCGGCTCCGCGAGACCGCCGGAGCAGAGCAGCAGGGTGTCACCCGGGCGGGCCACGGACGCCCGGAACCGGAAGGCGCCGCCGGTCGCCCCGCCGGCCGGCTCGGCGGCCTCCAGGTCCTGCCAGCGGCCGGCGCGCAGCCGGAAGGCCCCTCCCGCGCCCGCGCCGAAGAAGACCCGGTGGGGGCAGTGCGGGTCCAGGGGCAGCAGGAGCCCCCGCAGCCCGGCGGTGTACGCCTCCTCCGCGAGCCCGAGTTCGGCGGCACGGGCCCGCAGCCGCCCGTAGCCCCGGTCGGTGAGGCGCTGGAGCCCCGACAGCAGGGCTTCGCGCCGGCCCGCCCGGATGTCCTCGGCCAGCCTCTCCCGGCTGCGCCCGACCGCCGCCGCGACGAGGTGGCCCAGCTCGGCGGCGGCCTCGCGGGCCCCGGGCGCGGCCCGGTCCCCGCCCGCCAGGACCACCAGCACCAGCGCTCCGTCACCGCTGCCGAAGCGGGCGGTGAGCAGGAAGTCCCGCCGGGCCTCGCCGCGGTAGCGGGCGGAGTCCCCGCGCAGCGAGGCGGCCCGCAGGGTGTACGTGCCGTAGCGGGCGCCCTCCAGGACGGTGTCCGGGGTCAGGAAGTCGAGCGCGGCGGGGTCGGCCGCGGGCAGTGCCCCCGGCTCGGCGGCGTAGGTGGGGGCACGGTCGCCGAGGTGGCGCACCGCGGGCCGTTCGGACTCCGGCTCCGGTTCGGGTGGCGGGTCCCAGCCCGGGCCGGGGGCCGGCGGCACGGCCACGTCCCCCCGCGCGTACCCGGTCTCCCCGGCCACCACCGGATCCGCTGCGGGGGGCGCCGTGCGCTGCGGGGGCAGGGGCGGGGCCGGGGGCGGGCCGGCGATCCGGTACCCGGACGGCAGGCCCTCGGGAGCCGGAACCGCCGGCGGCGGGGCGGGCGGCGCGTCGGCCGTCGGGGGCGGCTCCCGCCGGGGCCCGGGCAACGGGGGTTCGGGACCGGTCACCAGGACCGACGCCGAGCGGAAGCGCTGGTCCAGCGTCTCCCCCGGGTCGGGGGCGGGACCCGCCTCGGGGTCCTCGTACAGCTTCTGCCACCAGTCCTCGGCGCCCTGCTGACTCATGCCCCCATTCTCGGCCCGCCCGGGCGGCGGAAAACCCCGAATGCACGAAAAGGCCCCCCGGATCCTCGCCCGGCAGGTGGGACGCATCGCTCCAAGCGCACGAAAGCACCTCACCACCCCGTAAAAGACCCATGCCGGGAGGATGTTGGTGCGCGGGGGAGCCGCCGTGACGGTGGAGCGGGGGATGCGGCGAAGATGGCGGTGGCGGGTTCGCGCCGTGGCCGCTCCCCGCCGGGAACGGCTCTGGGGAGTGGGGTGGACGGGTTGCTGGGAGCGATAGGCCTGGACGAGGGCCAGGAATCGGCGTACCGCGCGCTGGTGGCACTGGGGGCTGCGGAGGTGCCCGACCTGGCACACCGGCTGACGCTGCCCGTGCCGCAGACCGAGCGGGCCCTGCGCCACCTGGAACGCCACGGCCTCGCGGCCCGGTCCTCGGCGCAGCCGGGCCGCTGGGTGGCGGCGCCTCCGGAGGTCGCCCTCGGCGCCCTGCTGACCCAGCAGCGGCACGAACTGGAGCGGGCCGAGACGGCCGCGGCGCTGCTCGCGCGCCAGTACCGGGCGGAAGCGGCCGAACCCCCCGTGCACGACCTGGTGGAGGTGGTGACGGGCGCGAGCGCCGTGGCCCACCGCTTCCACCAGCTCCGGCTGGGCGCGGCGCACGAGGTCTGCGCCCTGGTCAGCGGCCGGCACCAGCCGGCGGCCGGGCCGGACCACGAAGCCTCCGTACGCGGCGTCGAGCACCGGGTGGTCGTCGAGCGCGAGGTGCTCACGCTGCCCGCCGGGATGCGGGAGGCCTCCGGCGCGCTCGCCCGCGGCGAACGGATCCGGGTGACGGGCACGGTCCCCACGAGGCTGGTGATCGCGGACGGCACCCTCGCCATGGTCCCGCTGACGGCCCGCGGGGCGGAGCCGACGGCCCTGGTGGTCCACGCGTCGGGCCTGCTCGAAGCTCTGCGCGGCCTCTTCGAGGCGGTGTGGCGGGAGTCCCTCCCCCTGCGGCTGGGCGTCACGGGCCACCCGGAGGAGAGCGACGGCGGCCCCGACACCACCGACCTGGAGATCCTCTCCCTGCTGCTGGCCGGGATGACGGACGCGAGCGTGGCCAAGCACCTCGACCTGGGCCTGCGGACGGTCCAGCGGCGCGTGAAGGGACTGATGGAGCTGACGGGCGTGACGACGCGGCTCCAGCTCGGCTGGCACGCGTACGAACGGGGCTGGGTGGCCCGCTAGCCGGGCGTCGGTCACGCTGAGCCCATGGATCTGCCTCAGCTGCTCCTGGTGGGGCTGGTGCTGCTGCTCGGGGTGCTGGGGGTACTGGTCCCCGGCGTGCCCGGGACGTGGCTGGTCTGGGCGGGGCTGCTGTGGTGGTCCCTGCACGAGCGCTCCACCGCCGCATGGGCGGTCCTGGTCGCCTCGACGGCCCTGCTGCTGGTGGTGCAGGTGGTGAAGTGGCAGCTGCCGCCGCGGCGGCTGCGCGGCGTCGGGGTCACCCGCCGCACGGCGGCGTACGCGGGCGCGGGCGCGGTGGCCGGCTTCGTCCTGCTGCCGGTGGTCGGGGCGGTGCCGGGCTTCATCGGCGGGATCTACCTCTCCGAGCGCCGCCGGCTCGGCGCGCACGGGGAGGCGTGGGCGTCGGTCCGGACGGTGATGCGGGCGGTGGGGACGAGCGTGCTGGTGGAGCTGCTCGCCTGCCTTCTGGTCACGGCGGCGTGGCTGGGAACGGTCCTGTCCACGTGACCCCGGCGGCCCTGCACGGGACCCTGGACCTCGAAGCCGGCGAGGCTGAGGGTGGCGGGGCTGGAGTCGAGGGCCAGGCCGGAGTCGCTGCGTGAGGGGGCGGGGACGGGGTGGGTGCCGTCCGGGGCTGAAACGAGATGCATTCGGCGCGAGCCACCCCCCACAACCGGATCCGGAACGGGCGCCGAACATCGAAGCCCGCCCCGGCCACCGGTCCAGCGCCGAAAACATCCCACCGAGCCCCCGCCCGGCCAGAGCAAAGGCCCGGCAGGGCAGAGGTCCGGCCAGGGCAGAGCCTAATGACCCCGCTTCGCCGCGTAGTTCGCGCGCCCCACCGCCGACTTCATGCGCCAGTCCCGCCGGATCTCCGCCCGCAGCCTGGCGTCGGTCTTCGCGACGATCCGCTGGTTCTCGCGCAGCAGCTTGCGGTAGCTCTCCAGGCGCCGCTCGGGCAGCGCGCCCTCCGCCACCGCCTCCAGCACCGCGCACCCCGGCTCCGCCTCGTGCGCGCAGTCGTGGAAGCGGCACTGCGCGGCGTACTCCTCGATCTCCGAGAACACCTGCCCCACCCCCGCCTCCGCGTCGAAGAGTCCGACGCCGCGCAGCCCCGGGGTGTCGATCAGGACGCCCCCGCCCGGCAGGGCGAGCAGGTTGCGCGTGGTGGTGGTGTGGCGGCCCTTGCCGTCGACCTCGCGGATCTGCTGGACCTGCATGACGTCGGCACCGAGGAGCGCGTTGGCCAGCGTGGACTTGCCCGCGCCGGAGACGCCGAGCAGCACGCTCGTACCGTCGGCGACGACCGCGGCGAGCACGTCGGTGCCCTCCCCCGTGTGGGAGGAGACGGTGAGGACCTGCACGCCCGGCGCGGTGGTCTCCACGTCCCGCACCAGGTGGGCCAGCGTGCTCGGGTCCGGGACCAGGTCGGCCTTGGTCAGGACGACCAGCGGCTGCGCCCCCGACTCCCACGCCAGCGCGAGGAACCGCTCGATCCTGCCGAGGTCGAGCTCGACGGCGAGCGAGACGGCGATGATCGCGTGGTCGACGTTGGCGGCGAGGATCTGCCCCTCGGACCGCTGCGAGGAGGTGGACCGCACGAAGGCGGTCCGGCGCGGCAGGTACGCCTTCACGTAACGGGGGTTGCCGGTCGCCTCGACGGCGGCCCAGTCGCCCGTGCAGATGACCCGCAGCGGGTCGTGGGGCGTGACGAACGCGGTGTCGGCGCGGATCACGCCGTCCTCCGTCATCACGTCGCACTGGCCCCGGTCGACCCGCACGACGCGGCCGGGGAGGAGTCCCTGGGCGGCGTAGGGGGCGAACTCGTCGGCCCACGCCCCGTCCCAGCCGAAGGAGGACAGGGAGGAGAGGGAAGAGGAGGAAGAAGAGAGAGACAAGGGGAACCCTTCACAGGGTGGCCCCGGCAGCGCCCGCTCGGCGGCGGTGCGGAGAGAGTGTGAGGTCAGCCGGAGACCACAGGGGCGGAAACGATGATGAACTCCTGAATGCGGGCAAAGCCCGTCACCGTGACAGTCATCAATGTCCTCACCTCCTGCTTCTTCTCGACGAACCGGCACCACGCCCTCGGCGACGGCACACGGCCGCGCCTCGGAACGAGCAGAACCATAGCCCCGCCCCGGGCCACCGCACCACCGATTAAATCCGGGGGCCGGCGGCCGGGGGCGGGTTTCTCAGCAGCTCATGGTCCAGGTGTGGGAATCGCCGGCGTCGTTGGCGGCGGCGTTGTGGTTGACCTCCTGGCCGGGGGCGAGGCAGAGGGTCATGTGGCCGCCCAGTCCGCTCGCGGAGTAGACCTGTACGTGGTCCTTGATGCCGGGGCCGGAGATGCCGTGGTTGGCCCAGGAGGAGTCCTCGTCGGCGATGTAGCTCTCCCACCAGGTGTCGTCGCCGCTCCAGTTGGCGCGCTGGCCCTGGTAGTCGACGTCCGTCCAGGCGCAGAACTCGCCGCTGGGGCAGTCGGCCGCGCCGGCCGGGGCCGCCGCGGCCAGGCCCGCGGTGAGGACGAGGAGTGCGGTGGCGGCGGCGGTGGTCAGCCTGTTCTTCATGAGGGGTCGTGGCCTTTCCGGTGGGGGGTCTGGTCGGCGGACAGCAGTGCGGCCGCGCGGCGCAGTGCGCGGTCGCGCAGCCGGTCGTAGGTGGCGATGTCGCCGCGGTGTGCGGCGCGGACCTCGGCGAGGCGGACGGGCTCCAGCCGGGCGCGCAGTTCCCGGAGGCCGGTCGCGCCGACGCAGCGGGCGTCCTGGTCCTCGCACGCCGCGCGGCGGGCGAGTGCGTCCCGGTACGCGGGGTCTTGCGCCAGCCGGGCCTGGGCCTCGGCGCGCAGGTTGTTGACGGTGACCTCGGCACGGAACCAGCCGGCCTGGTCGCCGTAGAGGTCGCGGTGCGCCTCGGCCAGGCAGCCGTCGGTGTGCGTACGGACCGTGTGTCCGGTGGCGAGCGTGACCGACAGCTCGGCCGGGGCGGTCCCGAACAGCACGTCCTGCCGCGGTGGCGGTCCCGCTGCCCCGCGGGCCTCCAGGCAGCGGTTCACCAGGAGCTGCTGGGCGGCCTTGATCAGGTCACTGCGCGCCGGCTCCGAGGTGGGCGGCTCCGGCCGGGACGGTCCGGCGCACGCGCCGGCGCACAGCACCGCCACGACGATGCCCGTCGCCCCGCGGCCGATCGCCCGCATCCGGGCAGCGCACAACCTCACACCACCCCGAACGATCAAGGGCGGCCGCGGACACGGTGGGCTGCGCGGCTCCGGGGACCGGGCCGGGGCGCGTGGCGGCGTCCGTGTGCCCTTCCCGCGATGTCCGTTTCCTTCAAGACCGCGGCCCGGCCGTCCGCCTAGCCTGCGGTGCATGACTCCACGACTCGACATGATCGGCCTGGTCGTCTCCGACATGGCCGCCTCGCTCGCCTTCTACCGCCGGCTCGGTCTGGACGTCCCGGCCGGCGCCGACACCCAGCCGCACGTCGAGGCCGTACTGCCCGGCGGGCTGCGGATCGGCTGGGACACGGAGGAGACGGTCCGGTCCTTCGACCCCTCCTGGACCCCGCCGAGCGGCGGCGCGCGCCGGGAGCTCGCTTTTCTGTGCGACTCCCCCGCCGAGGTGGACGCGCTGTACGCGGAGCTGACGGGCGCCGGGTACGAGGGGCACCTCGAGCCCTGGGACGCCTTCTGGGGGCAGCGCTACGCGGTGGTGCTCGACCCGGACGGCTGCGGGGTCTCACTGTTCGCCCCCGCCGCCGTGTAGGCCCCGAGGGCCGTTCCGGCCCGGGCGCGCCGGAGGCGCGGCACCCGGCCCGGGGTGCGGGGCCCGTACCCGGAGGCGGCGAGGCGCGTCCGGGCCGGCGCTTCGGGGGCCGCGCACGGGTCCTCGTACGCGGCCGTGCGCCCGGCGAGGCGGCGCACGTCGCGGCCGGGCCACCCCAGGGGGCCCGCCGTCAGTGCTTGCGCAGGCGGGAGGTGTAGTCGTCGGGCGGCAGGAAGTTCGACCAGCGCTCGGGGAACTCCGAGGGCATTCCGGCGTCCTCGTCGTCCTCGGACTCCCCCTCGGCGAGGGCCCGCCAGGCGGCGGCGCGGGCGACGAGCCGGGCGGCCTCGGCCTCGCGGGCCCGTTCGTTGGCCTCGCGGGCGGCGGCGGTGGCCACCGAGGGCCAGACCCGGTCGATGGCGGCGTTGACGGCGGCGCCGACGAGGACCGCGAAGGCGGAGATGCCGATCCACAGCAGGATCGCGACGGGCGCGGCCAGGGAGCCGTAGATCGTCGGCCCCTCCACCGTGTTGGTCAGGTAGATCCGCAGCAGGAACGAGCCGAGCACCCACATCGCGAGCGCCACCAGCGCGCCCGGCACGTCCTCGATCCACGGGGAGCGGACGGGCACGGAGACGTGGTAGAGCGTGGTCAGGAAGGCGATGGAGAGCAGGGTGACCACGGGCCAGTAGAGGACGGCGATCACCTCCGTGCTCCAGGGCACCAGGCGGACGACGGCGTCCGGCCCGACCACCATCAGCGGGAGCACGATCGCGCCGATCAGCAGGGCGATCACGTAGAGGAGGAAGGCGAGCAGCCGCGTCTTGACGATGCCCCGCTGGCCGTCGAGCCCGTACATGACGGTGATGGTGTCGATGAAGACGTTGACGGCGCGCGAGCCCGACCACAGCGCGAAGGCGAAGCCGAGGGAGATCAGGTCGGGGCGGCCGCGGCTGGTGACGTCGTCGAGCATGGGTCTGGCGATGTCGTTGACGCCCCGGTCGGACAGGACGGTGCCGACCGCGCGCAGGATGTTCTCCTCGATGCTGGCGACGGACTCGGTGTTGGTCCAGCCGTCCACGTAGCCGAGCAGGCCCAGCAGGCCGAGGAAGAGCGGGGGCAGGGACAGGAGGGTGAAGAAGGCCGCTTCGGCGGCGAGGCCGAGGATCCGGTACTCGATGCAGGAGTTGACGGTGTCTTTGAGGAGCAGCCAGCCCATCGTGCGCTTGGAGACGTTGCGGTAGAGGGCGCGGGCCCGGTGGAGCCGTCCCGGCCGTACCGGGAAGCCCTCGGGTGTTTCTTTTGCTGGCTGCACGTCCTTACGGTATCCGCATGGCAGCCACCACCCACACAGTCAGCAACCAGGCCCCTCCCCTCGTGGGGTACGAGGTCTACCTCGGCGACCGTGCCCTCACGGAGGGCGTGGAGCGGCACCTCGCCGGCGCGGCCCCGGAACTCCGCGAGGAGGTGCTCGGGGAGCTCACCGCCCTCGGACGTGCCGCGGGTTCCGCGCAGGCGCAGCAATGGGGCCGGGAGGCGAACGAGCACCCGCCGGTCCTGCGGACGCACGACCGGTACGGGAACCGGATCGACGAGGTGGAGTTCCACCCTTCGTGGCACCGGCTGCTCGGGCACGCGGTGGGCGCCGGGCTGACGGACGCCTGGGGGCGTCCGGCCGGGCACCTGCGGCGCGCGGCGGGTTTCTTCCTGTGGTCGCAGGCGGAGTCGGGGCACGGCTGCCCGGTCTCGATGACGCACGCCGCCGTGCCGGCGCTGCGGGCCGATCCGGAGCTGGCGGCGGAGTGGGAGCCGCGGCTGACCTCGCACGTCTACGAGGAGGGGCTGCGGCCGGCCGGGCAGAAGGCCGGGGTGCTCTTCGGGATGGGGATGACGGAGAAGCAGGGCGGCAGCGACGTACGGGCGAACACGACGACGGCGGCGCCGCTGGACGCCTCCGGGGAGTACGTGCTGACCGGGCACAAGTGGTTCTGCTCGGCGCCGATGTCGGACGGGTTCCTGGTGCTGGCGCAGGCGCCGGGAGGGCTGACCTGTTTCCTGGTGCCGCGGGTGCTGCCGGACGGGACGCGCAACGCGTTCGCGATCCAGCGGCTGAAGGACAAGCTGGGCAACAAGTCGAACGCGTCGGGGGAGATCGAGTTCGACGGGACGTGGGCGCGGCGGGTGGGCGAGGAGGGCCGGGGGGTGCGGACCATCATCGAGATGGTGGCGGCGACCCGGCTGGACTGCGTGATCGGTTCGGCCTCGCTGATGCGGCAGGCACTGACGCAGGCCGTCCACCATGCGGAGCACCGCTCTGCTTTCGGAGCACCGCTCATCCAGCAGCCGCTGATGCGCAACGTCCTCGCCGACCTCGCCCTGGAGTCGGAGGCGGCGACGGCCCTGACGCTCCGTCTCGCGGCCGCGTACGACGCCGGGACCGACCAGGAGCGGGCCTTCCTGCGCCTGGCCGTGCCCGCCGCGAAGTACTGGGTGACCAAGCGCTGCACGCCGATGGTGGCGGAGGCCCTGGAGTGCCTGGGCGGCAACGGCTACGTCGAGGAGTCCGGGCTGCCCAGGCTGCTGCGCGAGTCCCCCGTGAACTCCATCTGGGAGGGCTCGGGCAACGTGCAGTCCCTGGACGTGCTGCGCGCCCTCCAGCGGGAGCCGCAGGCCCTGAACGCCTTCCTCCAGGAGGTCGGCCTGGCCCGGGGCGCCGACCACCGGCTGGACGCGGCGATCAAGGACCTGCTGACGGAGCTGGCCGACCTCGACGGCATCGAGGCACGGGCCCGCCGGGTGGTGGAGCGGATGGCCCTGGTGCTGCAGGGCTCGCTCCTGGTGCGGTGGGCTCCGCCGGAGGTGGCGGACGCGTTCTGCGCGTCGCGGCTCGGCGGTGACTGGGGGGCGGCCTTCGGAACGCTGCCGCACAGCCTGGACCTGGCCGCGGTGGTGGCACGGGCGCGGATCACGGGCTGACGGCGGTCCCCAAACCACCGTGCTCCCGGGCCGTCGTGGTCCCCAAACCGCTACGGCCGCCGGAACGCTCAGCACCGGATCCGAGCCCGTGGAGGTGGGACCGGGGGTGGCGCCGCGCCGACTCGGCACCACCCCTGGTCCAAGAGCCCCGAGGAAGGAGCTGTCACGCCGCTCGGCGGCGTGCCCATAGTTTCGGTCGGGTGACCGGGGGTTGGCGAGGGTTGCATACCGTTGCAACCCTGCATTCCTTACGGCTCGGAATTCGCCCGCCGCATGTGCCGGGGTAACACGCGCGTGCGGCACCGGGGGCGGCTCCGGCAGTACGTCCTGTTCAGCACGGGGAGGTTCCGGTGGCCAACACCGCAGGCAGCACGGTCGACGTGGCGCGCATCTCGGCGATGGACGCGCGCGAGGCGACGCGCCTGCTCAAGGGGGTACGGGCCGCCGCGCTGGCCGGGGACCGGCCGCCGGCCGCCCCCCGCCCGGAGATCGCCGAGTCCTGGAGGCGGATGCTGGCCGTCGGGGTGCACCCCGACCAGGACGCGCGCTCGCGGATGCTGTCCGCGGCCGAGACCGAGGAGCGGAGGCAGGTGTCGCCCCTGAGGGAGGTCCTCCCGGTGCTGCGCGAGGGGCTGCTGCCGGCCCTGGACGAGTCCCTGCACATCATGGTCGTCGCCGACGCGGACGGGCGGCTGCTGTGGCGGGAGGGACACCGGTCGATCCTGCGCAAGGCCGACCGGCTGGGCTTCGCGGTGGGGGCCGACTGGGACGAGGCCGTGGTCGGCACGAACGGGGTGGGCACGGCCCTGGTGACGGGGCGCCCGGTCCAGGTGTTCTCGGCGGAGCACTTCGTCTCCAGTCACCACGACTGGACCTGCGCCGGGGCCCCCGTGCACGACCCGAGGGACGGGCGGCTGCTCGGCGTGGTCGACGTCAGCGGGCCGCTCGCCACCATGCACCCGGCGACCCTGGCCTGGGTGAGCTCCGTGGCCCGCCTCGCCGAGCGGGAGCTGCGGGTGCGGCACCTGGAGTCCCTGGAGCGGCTGCGGGCGGTGGCGGCCCCGCTGCTGGCCCGGCTGCCCGGGCGGGCCGTGGCCGTGGACCCGCACGGCTGGACGGCGGCCGTGACGGGGCTGGCCCCCGCCGACCGGGTCGCCCTGCCGAAGGCCCTCGGCCCCGGGCCGGTACGGGTCGCGCAGCTGGGCGACTGCGTCGCCGAGCCGCTGCCCGGCGGGTGGCTGCTGCGGCTGGCCGAGCCGCGCGGCGCCGCCGCGGCGGTGAGCCGGGTGGTGCTGGACCTGAGCCGGCCCCGGTCCTGGTCGGCGACGGTGTACGGGGCCGCCGGCAGCTGGTCCCAGGAGCTGAGCCCGCGCCACGCGGAGCTGCTGTTCCTGCTGGCGGAGGCGCCGCGCGGGCGTACGGCGGCGGAACTGGCCGGCGAACTGTTCGGGGACCCGACGCGGACGGTGACGGTCCGCGCCGAGCTGTCCCGGGTACGGCGGCACCTCGCCGGTGTCCTGACGCACCGGCCGTACCGCTTCGCGGAGGACGTGGAAGTGGAGCTGATCCGCCCGGCGGACCCGGCCCGGCTCCTGCCCCACTCCACCGCCCCGGCGGTCATCCGGGCCCGCGTGGGCCACGGCGCGGCGGCCGTGATTCCCTGAACCGCATGAGCACCATCACACTCACCACCTGGTCCCTCGAGATGACCTCGGCGTCGGACCTCGTCCCGGCGGCGGTACCGGGTCCGGAGATCACGATCGTCCGCTCGGAGGTCCCCTCGCCGGAGTTCAGCCGGTTCCTCTACGCCTCGGTGGGCGGGGACATCCACTGGACGGACCGGCTGTCGCTGACCCGCGCGGAATGGGCGGAGCGGCTGAACCGGCCCGGGGTGGAGACGTGGGTCGCGTACGACCGGGGCACCCCGGCCGGGTACGTGGAGCTGGACGCGCAGCCCGACGGTGTGGTCGAGATCATGTACTTCGGGCTCCTGCCCGACTTCCGGGGCCGCCGCATCGGCGGACACCTGCTGACCTTCGGCACGGCCCGCGCCTGGGACCTCGCGTCCCGCTGGCCGGACCGCGAGCCCACGCGGCGGGTCTGGGTGCACACGTGCAGCCAGGACGGGCCGACGGCGATGGCCAACTACCAGCGGCGGGGGTTCAAGGTCTTCCGGACGGAGACGGAACTGAAGGAAGCCACGCCTACGCCGGGGCCGTGGCCGGGAGCGTAGGCCCTGGCCGGGCGGTTCGGGGGGCGGGGTGCTGCCCTGCCGGCGCCGCTGCCCTGCCGGGCGGGGCTTCGGGCCGGGGTGCCCCACCGGACGGTCGCCCTGCCGGGCGGGGCTTCGGGCTGGGGTGCCCCACCGGACGGCCGTCCTGCCGGGCGGGGGCTCGGGCCGGTGCCCCACCGGACGGTCGCCCTGCGGGGCGGGGGCTCGGGCCGGTGCCCCGCCAGACGGTCGCCCTGCCGGGCAGGGCTTCGGGCCGGGGGTGCCCCACCGGACGGTCGCCCTGCCGGGCGGGGTTCGGTGGGGTGGCTTCGGGGCGGGGTCGGTGCCGGGGTGGGGTGTCGTCCGGGGCGGGCTTCGATGTTCGGCGCCCGTTCCGGATC
>NZ_JBVISM010000022.1:0-54424 GCF_055575515.1 Streptomyces sp. NPDC034086
GGACTGACGGGAAACCCCCAAACCAGCCCTGATAGCGCCCCGCAGACCCCCCGCCCCCGCCCCGCGGCCCCGCAGACGGGGCGGCGAGGCCGGGCCCCGGGCCCCGGGCCCCGGGCCCCGGGCCCCGGGCCCGGGCCCGGACCCGGACCCGGCCCCCGGGGCCGTAGCCGTCAGGCGCGGGCCGCCGCCGCGTCCGCCGCCTGGGCCTTCAGGGCACGCTCGACGCCGGCGCGGGATTCCGAGACCAGGCGGCGCAGCGCCGCGTTCGGCCCGGCCGAGGCCAGCCACGCGTCCGTCGCGTCCAGGGTCGCCCGCGAGACCTGGAGCGTCGGGTACAGCCCGACCGCGATCTGCTGCGCGATCTCGTGGCTGCGGCTCTCCCAGATGTCCTTCAGCACCGCGAAGTACTTCTCCGTGTACGGCGCGAGCAGCTCCCGCTGGTCGGTCTGGACGAAGCCGCCGATCACGGCCTCCTGCACCGCGTTCGGCAGGTCGCCCGACTCCACCACCGAGGCCCACGCCGCGGCCTTGGCCTCCGCCGTGGGACGCGCGGCCCGCGCCGTCGCCGCGTGGCGCTCGCCCGCGGCCGTCGCGTCCCGCTTCAGCTCCGCCTCGATCGCCGCCTCGTCGGCGCGGCCCGTGGCGGCCAGGCGCTCCAGGAACGCCCAGCGCAGCTCCGTGTCCACGACCAGGCCCTCGACCTCCGCCGAGCCGTCCAGCAGCGCCGCCAGGTGGGTCAGCTGTTCCTCGGTGCGGGCCGTCGCCGCGAAGGCGCGGGCCCACGCCAGCTGGTGGTCGCCGCCCGGCTCGGCCGCACGCAGGTGCTCGAGCGTGGCCTCGGTCCACAGCTCCAGGCCCTGCTCCCGCCACGCCGGGTCGGCGTACAGGTCGATGGCCAGCTTCACCTGGCGGTGCAGCGACTGCACCACGCCGATGTCCGACTCCTTGCCGATGCCGGACAGCACCAGGGCCAGGTAGTCGCGCGTCGCCAGCTCGCCGTCGCGGGTCATGTCCCACGCCGAGGCCCAGCACAGGGCGCGCGGCAGGGACTCCGTGAAGTCGCCCAGGTGCGCGGTGACGTTGGCCAGCGAGACCTCGTCCAGGCGGACCTTGGCGTACGACAGGTCGTCGTCGTTGAGCAGCACGACCGCCGGGCGGGTCCGGCCCACCAGCTCGGGGACGGCCGTCAGCTCGCCGTCGATGTCCAGCTCGAGGCGGTCCGTGCGGACCATCTTGCCGTCACGCAGGTCGTACAGGCCCACCGCGATGCGGTGCGGGCGCAGCACCGGCTCGCCCTTGGCGCCCGCCGGCAGGGCGGGGGCCTCCTGGCGGACGGCGAACGACGAGACGAGGCCGTCCGCGTCCAGCTCGATCTCCGGGCGCAGGACGTTGATGCCGGCCGTCTCCAGCCACGCCTTCGACCAGGCGGTCAGGTCGCGGCCGGAGGTCTCCTCCAGGGCGCCGAGCAGGTCAGACAGGCGGGTGTTCCCGAACGCGTGCGCCTTGAAGTACGCCTGCACGCCCTTGAAGAAAGCGTCCATGCCGACGTACGCGACGAGCTGCTTGAGCACCGAGGCGCCCTTGGCGTACGTGATGCCGTCGAAGTTGACCAGGACGTCGTCCAGGTCACGGATGTCGGCCATGATCGGGTGCGTGGACGGCAGCTGGTCCTGGCGGTACGCCCAGGTCTTCATGGAGTTGGCGAAGGTCGTCCACGCGTGCGGCCACTTCGAGCCCTCGGCGTAGGCCTGGCAGGCGATCGAGGTGTAGGTGGCGAACGACTCGTTCAGCCACAGGTCGTTCCACCACTCCATGGTGACCAGGTCGCCGAACCACATGTGCGCGAGCTCGTGCAGGATGGTCTCGGCGCGCACCTCGTACGCCGCGTCCGTCACCTTGGAGCGGAAGACGTACTGGTCACGGATGGTGACCGCGCCCGCGTTCTCCATCGCGCCCGCGTTGAACTCCGGCACGAAGAGCTGGTCGTACTTCGCGAAGGGGTAGTCGTACGCGAACTTCTCCTGGAACCAGTCGAAGCCCTGCCGGGTCACGTCGAAGATCGCGTCCGCGTCGAGGAACTCGGCGAGGGAGGGCCGGCAGTAGATGCCGAGCGGCACGGACTGCCCGTCCGGGCCCTCGTACGAGCTGTGCACCGCGTGGTACGGGCCGGCGATCAGCGCGGTGATGTACGAGGAGATGCGCGGGGTCGGCTCGAAGACCCACACCCGGTCCTTGGCGTCGGCACCCTGCGAGAGGTCGCGCGGGGAGTTCGAGATGACCGTCCAGCCCTCGGGGGCGGTCACGGTGAACTGGAACGTCGCCTTCAGGTCGGGCTGCTCGAAGCTGGCGAAGACCCGCCGCGCGTCCGGCACCTCGAACTGGGTGTACAGGTAGGCCTGCTGGTCGACCGGGTCGACGAAGCGGTGCAGGCCCTCGCCGGTGTTGGTGTAGGCGCAGTCCGCGACGACCCGCAGCTCGTTGGCGCCGGCGGCCAGGTGGTCCAGCGCGATCCGCGAGTCGCGGAAGACGGCGGCCACGTCGAGCGACTTGCCGTTCAGGACGACCTCGTGCACGGCCGGCGCGACCAGGTCGATGAAGGTCCCGGCGCCTGCCTCGGCCGACTGGAAGCGCACGGTGGTCACGGAGGGGAAGGTACCGCCCTCCTGCGCGCCGCTGAGATCGAGTGCGATCTCGTACGAGTCGACGGTGAGCAGCTTCGCCCGCTGCTGAGCCTCTTCACGGGTGAGATTCGTGCCAGGCACGCGTTCATCTCCTTTGATGGTGACGTTGCCGGGCCATCCTTCCACGCGGGCCGGGCCGCCGGGCAGGACTAATCCACGGGCGAACACGGCGGGGGCACGACGGAGGGGCGGTGCCGGCGGCACCGCCCCTCCGTCCCCGGGGTCGTCAGCCGCGGAGTTCCTCGGCGACGAGCTCGGCGATCTGGACGGCGTTCAGCGCGGCGCCCTTGCGGAGGTTGTCGTTGGAGAGGAACAGCGCGAGGCCGTTGTCGACCGTCTCGTCCACGCGGATGCGGCCCACGTACGAGGCGTCCTTGCCGGCGGCCTGGAGGGGGGTGGGGATCTCGGAGAGCTCGACGCCGGGGGCGTCCTTGAGGAGCTCGTAGGCGCGCTCGACGCTGATCGGACGCTCGAAGCGGGCGTTGACCTGGAGCGAGTGGCCGGAGAACACGGGGACGCGCACGCAGGTGCCGGAGACCTTGAGCTGCGGGATCTCCAGGATCTTGCGGGACTCGTTGCGGAGCTTCTGCTCCTCGTCGGTCTCGAAGGAGCCGTCGTCGACCAGGTTGCCGGCGAGCGGGACCACGTTGTACGCGATGGGGCGCTTGTAGACGGCCGGCTCGGGGAACTCCACCGCGCCGCCGTCGAAGGTCAGCTGGTCGGCGGCCTCGGAGACCGCGCAGGCCTGGCCCTTGAGCTCGGCGACGCCGGCCAGGCCGGAGCCGGAGACGGCCTGGTAGGTGGTGGCGACCAGCGCGACCAGCCCCGCCTCCTCATGGAGGGGGCGCAGCACCGGCATGGCGGCCATGGTGGTGCAGTTCGGGTTCGCGATGATGCCCTTGGGGCGGTTCTTGATCGCGTGCGGGTTGACCTCGGAGACGACGAGGGGGACCTCGGGGTCCCTGCGCCAGGCGGAGGAGTTGTCGATCACGACGGCGCCCTGGGAGGCGACCTTCTCGGCGAGGGCCTTGGAGGTGGTGCCGCCCGCGGAGAAGAGCACGATGTCGAGGCCGGAGTAGTCCGCCGTGGAGGCGTCCTCGATGGTGATCTCCCGGCCCTGCCACTCGACGGTCGAGCCGGCGGAGCGGGCCGAGGCGAAGAGCCGGAGCTCGTCCACCGGGAACTTCCGTTCGGCGAGGATGCCGCGCATGACTCCGCCGACCTGTCCGGTGGCTCCGACGATTCCGACCCTCACGGTGACTCCTTCGATTACGTGGACGCGGGCGCGCGTGAAGCCATCATGCGTTCGAACCCACGAGGCTTGTCCAATCCATTGTCCGAGGTGCGGACAGTGTCGGACGCCCACCTTCCCGCGACGGGTGAGCGGACGGCGTGCCCCGGGCCCCTCGAAGGGCCGTTCTGCCTGGTCGGAGGGGGTTTGCCGCGGTTCGACCGTGATCGTCCGGGGAGCGGGTGCGGGGCGGCACGCCGGAGGGGCGGTGCTCGGCCGAGCACCGCCCCTCGTCACGCGTTCAGCCGGTCACGCCGTTACGGGGTGACCTTGTCGATCTGCACGCTGCCGGTGCCGGCGGCGGTGCCGCGGGCGTTGAGCAGCTGGACCTGGCCGAAGAACTGGCGGCCCTCGGGGGCCGCGCCGGAGACCAGGACCTGCGCCGAGACGGGGGCCGAGGCACCGTTGGCGAGGTTGACCGGGGTGGCCTCGTCGACCTGGACGGAGCCCAGGGCGGCCGAGAAGTACACGTCGCGGTAGTCGTACGTGGTGGTGCCGGCCGGGATCGCGTAGCCGATGACCTTGATGGTGTAGGTGCCGGCGGCGGGCTTGACCAGGCTCACGGACTCGTCGGAGTCGCCGTCGGCGGAGGAGCCGACCTTGACGCCGTCCTTGTAGACCTCGAGGTCGAGGTCCGCGGCGGTGTCCGAGGGCTTGTTGATCGCCACGTCGAGGCGGGAGGCGCCCTCGCCGACGGTGACCTCGGTGGTCTTGGTCTCACCGGTCGCGATGGTCGGCTTGTCGACCTTGGCGGAGCCGAGCGGGCCGCCCGCCAGCTTGCCGCCGGAGATGGCGGCGGCGTCGTTCTTCACGGTCCACTGGACCGGCGCCGGGGTGCCCTGCTTGACCTCGGGGAGGACCTTGACGGCCGGGTCGAAGGCCGCGCCGAGCACGGAGACGTCCAGCTTGAACGGGTTGTCGAGCAGCGGCGACGTACGGCGCGACTCGACCTCGATCTCCCAGACGCCCGGCTGCGGGTTCTCGTACGAGCGCAGGTCGGGGCGGCACTGGTTCGCCGGGTTGTCGTAGTTCGGGTAGCACTGGGTGGTCGCGCTGTCCTCGACGCCCGTGCCGTACGGGTGGATCGAGATGAAGCGCGTCTGGCTGCCCGCCGCGAGCCCGCCGAGGGCGACCTCGAGGGTCTTGGCGCCCTGCGGGACGGTCACGAAGTACGACTTGTGGCTGTTGCGCTGGACGGTGGAGCTGTCCGACAGCGTGAAGGAGGGCTTCGCCAGCGGGGTGGCGGCGACGACCGTGGCGAGGATCTGCTTGTCGACGCCCTCGGTGGTGGGGTCGTCGAGCTGCAGGATGCCGCTGTGGACGCCGGCCGACTTGGCGTTGGCCTCGACCTTGATGGTGACGGGCTTGTTCAGGGGCAGGGTGACGTAGTCGTAGCCGCCACCGCCGACCACCTTGAAGGTGCCGTCGTTGTTGCGCCAGCCGATGTTGTGGCGGGTGCCGTACTTGACGCCGGTGGTGCGGGTGACGACGACGTCGTAGACCTTCTTCTGGCCGACCTTGAGGCCGCCCTCGCGGTCGTAGAGGCCGGTGCCGGAGCCCGGGGTCTTCAGGAACTGGTCGAGCGCGGTGTCGACGGGGGCCTTGACGGTGAACTCGTTGGCCTTGGCGCCGCGCTGGATGGACTCCCAGGCCTGGGGGATGTCGATGAGCCCGGCACCCTGTGCGTGGGCCGGGACGTCGTCGATCTTCTTCGCGGTGCTGGTCAGCGCCACGCGCAGGTTCGCCGGGGACAGCGCGATCTTCTGCTGCTTGGCGGCCGAGATCAGCAGGGCGCTGGCGCCCGCGGCCTGCGGCGAGGACATCGAGGTGCCCTGGAGCATGCCGTAGCCGGCGGGCAGGCCGTAGCCGGCCTCCTTCACGGGCGCGCCGGGCAGCCAGGTCTGGATGGTGTTGATGGCCGCGCCGGGAGCGGTGACGGTCGGCGTGAACCCGCCGTCCTCACGCGGACCGCGCGAGGAGAAGGGGAACATGTTGTACTTCTTGGCCACGCCGGAGCCGTAGTTGGCGGCCCAGGTCTCCTTGGAGACGGCGGCGCCCACGGAGATGACCTTGTCCGCGAGGGCGGGGTCGCCGATGGTGTTGACGCCCGGACCCTCGTTGCCCGCCGAGATGACGAGCTGGACACCGTAGGTGTCGATGAGGTTCTTGTAGAGCTCCGAGCGGGCGTTGTTGCCGTCGTTCAGCGCCGGCAGGCCGCCGATCGACATGTTGACGATGTCGACGCCGCGGTTGACCACGAGGTCGATCATGCCCTCGGTCAGGGCGACGTTGGTGCAGCCGCCGGACCACGAGCAGGCGCGGGAGGAGACGAGCTTGGCACCGGGCGCCTGGCCGTTCATCTGGCCGCCGAACAGGCCGTTGGCGGCGGTGATGCCGGCGACGTGCGAGCCGTGCTCGGACTCGATGATGCCGATGTTGACGAAGTCGGCCTTCTTGCCGACCCAGTCACCGCCGAGCGGGTCCATCGGGACGTCCTTGCGGATCTCGATGGTGAACGGGATGCGCTCCGCCACGTCGGTCGCCGGGTTGTCCGTACCGAAGTAGCCGATCTGGAAGCCGTCCTTGTACGGCTTCATCGGCTCGTTGTCGGTGAAGTCGCCGTTCTGGTCGGTGTCGACGCGGACGGTGCCGGCGGCCGGGTCGTAGAGCATGCCGAACCGGTCGGTGGTGTCCCCGTCCCGGTTGACGTCGCCCTTCATGTCGCCGTTGGCGGTGATGGATTCGCTGAAGCGGCTCCACTGGAAGGTGCCCTCGGGGGCCTTCCAGCTCTGGCCGCCGGCGGTGAAGGCGCCGCCCGCGGAGGTGACCGGGGTGATCTGGGCGCGCCAGGTCCCGTCGTTGTCCGTGATCGGGTCGGTCGCGGTCACCCAGTCGACGATCTTGCGCTCGCCGGTGGTGGTCTTCTGGAGCGCGGGGTGGCTGACGTCGACGCCCGAGTCCATGATGCCGATGGTCACGCCACGGCCGTCGGCCTGCGGGTTCGCCTTGACGAAGTCCACGGAGCCGGTCTCGAACGACGGGTTGTACGGGTTCTTGGCCGGGGTGTTCCTGTCCGGCGCCGGGTAGGTCTCGGCGGCGGTCTTCTTGGCCGAGCCCTCCTTGCTCACCTCGGGGCGCGGGTCCGGGAGCCGGATCTCGTGCCGCAGGTCCATGCCGTGGACGGACTCCAGCTTGGCGGCCGCCTTCAGCGCGGCCTCCGCCTTGTCGGTCGGCAGGGTGGCGCGGACGTAGCCGAGCTTGTCGTACGTCCGGCCGACCGAGGCGCCCTGGACGGCGTCGAGCTGGTCGGCGACCTGCTTGGTCTGGCCGGGGGCGGTCGCGACCATGACGGTGACGGTCGCGTCACCCTTGGCCTTGGCCTCCTGGAGCAGTTCGGCGTCGGCCGAACCGAGCTTCTGGTCCGCGGACTTGACCGGTGCGGTCGTCCACGGGGCGTCGCCGTCGCCCGCGGCGAACGCGGGCACCGCGCCGGTGGCGCAGAGGGCGGCCACCAGGCCCGCGGCCGCCGCGACGCGGGCCGCGCGCCTGGTGCCGGGTATGGCCCCGGTGGTGGAGCTGGGGGAGTCGAGGGTCATCAGCATCCCTGGCTAAGTGAAAGATACGGTCCGGAATTCGGTGCCGGATGACCGGTCAGCTTTGCGCAAGTGACAGCTGTTTGGGGAGGGCTGTCATTGACCGAGACCTGACATGGCGGGTTCCCGTCAGTGCGCAGTGTCCGCCAGTGAGGACAAGCCGGGGCGATCCGGGGCGACTTGAAACGCCCGATGAGTTGATTTGTCGACTCTCCGACCGTCTCGCGGAGGCGGATCGGACGTCCGTCTCAGGACGGGTGTGACAGATTCCGACCGTTCAGCGCTCGCGCGTGCGCGCGTAGTGCCGGGACGCCTTGGCGCGGTTGCCGCAGGCGGCCATGGAGCACCAGCGCCGGGTGCCGTTGCGCGAGGTGTCGTGGAAGTGCAGCACGCAGGTTTCCGAGGCGCACTTGCGGATCCGGTCGGGCGCGGTGGCCAGCAGGCCGAGGTAGTCGCGGGCCGCCGTCCACGCCGGGCCCCAGGAGGGGTCGGCGAACTCGGCGCGCTCGCCGGGGCCTTCGGCGGTGAGGGTGGCGCGGATCCGGCCGTGCTCCAGCACGGAGTCGACCAGGGAGCGGGCGCCCTCGTCCGCGGGGTCCGCGACGGCACGGGCGATGGCCTCGCGCGCGGTCAGCAGGTGCACGAGGGTCGAGGCGTCGGCGCGGAAGCGGCCGGCCAGGCCGGTGCTCGCCAGCCAGAGCGCCAGTCCCTCCATCCGGGTCAGCCCGAAGGCCCCCGCGAAGAGGTCGGCGATCTCGCCGTCCATCATCCAGCGCGTGTTCAGCAGGTCCAGGGAGACCGGCTCTCCGGTGAGCGGACGCGGGTCCGTGCTCGGTGCCGTCATGTCGCCTCCTCGCGCTGCTAACCCCTCAAGAATACGTGACCGGTTGACGCCTCCCGCTCTAACCTCTAATCTCAATTTAGAAGGTTAGAACTCCAGGACTTCTGGAACCTCGGGGAAGGGAACCCTCATGACGACCGCCACCGGCACGCTCAGCACCGGGCACATCGGCCTCAACGTCACCGATCTGGACCGCTCGCTCGCCTTCTACCGCGACGCCCTCGGATTCGCCCTGCTGCGCGAGGGCAAGGAGGAGGGCCGCAGGTTCGCCTTCCTCGGTCAGGACGGCGCACTCGTCCTGACCCTCTGGGAGCAGGCGGGGGGCGGCTACGAGCCGCAGGCCGCCGGACTGCACCACCTCGCGTTCTCGGCCGGCGCGATCGAGGAGGTCCGGGCGTACGAGGAGCGGCTGCGCGGCCTCGGCGTCGCCTTCGCCTACGACGGCGTCGTCGCCCACGGCGAGGGCACCGCCTCCGGCGGCATCTTCTTCCACGACCCCGACGGCACCCGCCTGGAGATCTCCGTGCCCACCGGGGCCGAGGGTGCTCCCGCCCCGACGGCGGGTGCTCCGACCTGCGGCTTCTTCTAGGAAGCCAAGGGTCGGGAAGGCAAGGACGGGCAAGTCAAGGACCGGGAACTCGAGGACGGGGATCGTGATGGGCCGGTACCACCAGGGCTCGCTGGCCGTGCAGGAACGGGTCGGCGTGCGCGAGCTCGCCGAACACGTCGGCCGCTCCATCGGCGCGGACATCCGCGACGTCGCGGCGGCCTTCCTCGCCCAGCAGCCCCACCTCGTCGTCGGCGCCGCCGACGGCACGGGGCGGCTGTGGGCCTCGCTGCTCACCGGCGCGCCCGGTTTCGTACGGGCCACCGGGCCGCGCCGCATCGAGGTCTCGGGGGGCCTCCCGGAGGGCGACCCGCTGGCCGGGGCGCTGGCCACCGGCGGCACCCGGACGGGCACGATCTCCCTGGACCCGCGGACCCGGCGCCGGATGCGGCTCAACGGGACCCTCGCCGTGACGCCCGGCGGTTTCGCGGTGGAGGCCGAGCAGGTGTTCTCCAACTGCCCCAAGTACCTCCAGAAGCGGCAGCCGCTGGAGCTGGTCGCCGAAGGGGCCGGTGTGGTGCGGCGCGGTGACGCGCTCACCCCCGGCCAGGCGCGGGCCGTCCGCGCCGCGGACACCTTCTTCGTCGCCACCACCGCCGAGGCGGACGGGGCCGACGCCAGTCACCGGGGCGGCATGCCGGGCTTCGTGGAGGTGCTCTCGCCGACGGAACTGCTCTGGCCGGACTACGCGGGCAACGCGATGTTCCTGACCCTGGGCAACCTGGTCGCCGACGAGCGGGCCGGGCTGCTCTTCCCCGACTGGGAGGGCGGCGGGCTGCTCCAGCTGAGCGGCCGGGCGCGGACCGAGTACGGCCCCGGCGGCGGCCGCGCCGTGCGCTTCCGGGTGGAGGCGGTCGTGGAGAGCCTGCATCCGGGGCGGCTGCGGTGGAGCACTCCCGAGTACTCCCCGGCCAACCCGCCTCACCGGGGCAGTACGACCAGGTAGGCGGCGGGCTCGCGGTCGCCGGACGCCGTCAGGGCGGTCCGGACGACCGCCGCCTGCTGCTCGGGCCAGTCGCGCAGCTTGCGGGGCGTCAGGTACAGGACGGTCACCCCGAGGCGCTCCAGGGTCTCCCGCTTGCGGACCGCCTCCGACCAGTCCTCGTCCTCGCCCTGGCGGGGTGCGCGGGTGTCGATCTCGATGGCGACGGCCTGCTCGGGCCAGTACGCGTCGACACCGCCCAGGTGCGGGCCGCCGGGCAGCCGCAGGTCCACGTTCCAGACGGGCTCGGGGAGCTCGTAGCCCCGTACGAGCTGGTAGAGCCGGTCCTCGGCGATGGCCCGGCCCTCCGCGAGGAGGGACTCGACGGCGTCGACCACGTGCGGCCGGTTCAGCAGCCGGGCCACCGTCAGCTCGCGCACCACGGCCGCCGGTTCGCAGTGCCCGCCGCGGACGGCCTCGCTGAGGATGCCGCGCACCGTACCGGCGTCGGAGACCTGCGCGACGGCGTCGGCGACGGCCCGTGCCACCGGGGCCACCGGCAGCCCGGTCACCTCCACGGGACGGGGCGGGGTGTGGGCGCGGACGACGCGGACGTCGCCGGTGGAGCGCAGCCGGCGGGTGTTCGGTACGAGGACGTCGATGTGGGGGAGGGCGAGCAGGGCGGGCGTCGAGGAGAACCGGTAGAGCGCGAGGGCGGCCAGCCCGGTGATCATGACCTCGCCGCTGCCGCGCCGGCCGGCGTACAGCAGGGCGGCGTGCAGCCGCTCCTCGCTGGTCGCGGGCCCGGAGTGGAGCAGGAACACCCCGGGCAGCACCTGCTGCCAGGGCCGCCCGGCGGCGTCGGAGGCGCTGACGCCGTGCTCGCGCAGCTGGGCGAGGGTCAGCACGCGGGGGCGGCTGGCGCTGAGGTGGGCGAGGGGGAGGGGTGCGTTCTGGTTCATGACGCGGTGATTCCCTCAGGCCATGGCCTTGCTAACCCCTGTTACACGCCCGTCGACAAATCCGGACAAGCCGGGGCTAAAGTACGGGCGTTCGAGTGCCGAAAAGGACCGCTGCCCCGATGAGCCCATGACCGCATGACCGCATGACCACACGACCTCATCACCGTACGGGCCCCCGGGGGCGGGGTGCGGACCGGACCCCCGGCCCGCACCCCGCCGTACGCGGTCTCAGCCCGCGGCCGCGTCGCACGCCTGGCCGCGCAGCGCACGGGCCAGGTCGTCGCGGGACTCCAGGACCAGCCGGCGCAGCGCGGGCGCCGCGTCCGGGTGGGCGGCGAGCCACGCGTCGGTGGCGTCCACCGTGGCCTGCGAGTCCTGGAGCATCGGGTAGAGCCCCTTCACCACGTCGATGCCGATCTGGATCGAGCGCTGCGCCCAGACCCGCTCGATCACCTCGAAGTAGCGCCCGGTGTAACCCGCCAGCAGGTCGCGCTGCGAGGCCCGCTGCATCCCGTCGATGGTGGCCTCCACCAGCGCGTTGGACAGCGCGTCGGACTCCACCACCGCCGCCCACGCCTGGTCCTTGACCGCCGCCGACGGCCGGGCGGCCAGGCAGCGCACCTCGTGCCGCTTGCCCGAGGCCGTGTCGTCCCGGGTCAGCTCCGCCTCGACCGCCGCCTCGCCCAGGGCCCCGTGCGCCACCAGCGGCAGCAGGAAGTCCCAGCGGAGCTCCTGGTCGACCTCCAGCCCGTCGATCCGCGCCGTGCCGTCCAGCAGCCCCAGCAGCAGCTGGAAGTCGCCCTCGGTCGCCGCGCTCGCCGCGAAGAACCGGGCCCAGGTCAGCTGGTGCTCCGACCCCGGTTCGGCCAGCCGCAGTTCGTGCAGCGCGCCCGCCGCCAGGTCGCGCCCGCTCTGCTCGCGGCGCTCCGTCGGCGTGTAGTGGGTCACCGCGCTGAGCGCCTGCGCGTGCAGCTGCTGGAGCACGCCCACGTCGGTCTCCCGGCCCGCGTGGGCCAGGACCAGCGAGAGGAAGTCCCGCGCGGGCATGAGGGCGTCCCGCGTCAGGTTCCACAGCGCCGACCAGCACAGCGCCCGGGCGAGCGGGTCCGTCAGGTCGCCGAGGTGGCCGCGCAGCGTCGCCAGCGAGACCTCGTCGAAGCGGATCTTGCAGTACGTGAGGTCATCGTCGTTGACCAGGACCAGGTCGGGCCGCTCCAGTCCGGCCAGCTCCGCCACCACCGTCCGGGAGCCCGCCACGTCCGCCTCGGCCCGGGCGTAGCGCACCAGGGAACCGTCGGCCTCCAGCCGGTACAGGCCCACCGCCACCCGGTGGGGCCTCGGCTCGTCGCCGTCCTGTACCACCGCCAGCTCCGTCAGCCGCCCGGCCGCGTCGGAGGTCACCACCGGCGTCAGCGCGTTCACGCCCGCCGTCTGGAGCCAGGCCCGCGACCACTCGGCCATGTCCCGCCCGGAGACCTCCCCGAGCACCGACAGCAGGTCGTCCAGGGTGGTGTTCCCGTAGGCGTGCGCCTTGAAGTAGCGCCGGGCGCCGTCGAGGAACGCCTCCCGGCCCACGTACGCGACCAGCTGCTTGAGGACGGCGGCGCCCTTGGCGTACGTGATGCCGTCGAAGTTCAGCTTCGCGTCCTCCAGGTCACGGATGTCGGCCGTGATCGGGTGCGTGGACGGCAGCTGGTCGGCCCGGTACGCCCACGCCTTGCGGCTGTTGGCGAAGGTGACCCAGGCCTGGTCGAAACGGGTGGCCTCGACCAGCCCGAAGGAGCCCATGAAGTCGGCGAAGGACTCCTTCAGCCACAGGTCGTCCCACCACTTCATGGTGACCAGGTCGCCGAACCACATGTGCGCCATCTCGTGCAGGATGACGTTCGCGCGCCGCTCGTAGGAGGCCTGCGTGACCTTCCCGCGGAAGATGTACTCCTCGCGGAAGGTCACCATCCCCGGGTTCTCCATCGCGCCCAGGTTGTACTCCGGCACGAAGGCCTGGTCGTACTTCCCGAAGGGGTACGGGTAGTCGAAGATCTCGTGGAAGAGGTCGAAGCCCTGCTTGGTGACCCGGAAGACGTCGTCGGCGTCGAAGTGCTTCGCCAGCCCCTTGCGGCACATCGCGCCCAGCGGGATGGTCAGGTCCCCGCGCGTGTAGGTGTCGGTGACGTAGTGGTACGGCCCGGCCACCACACAGGTGATGTACGTGGAGATGGGCGCGGTCTCGGCGAAGCGCCGGGTCTGCCCCTCCCGGGACTCCTCCGCGCCGTTGCTCCACACCTGCCAGCCCTCGGGCGCGGTCACCTCGAAGCGGTACGGCGCCTTCAGGTCGGGCTGCTCGAAGTTGGCGTAGACCCGGCGGGCGTCCGCCGGCTCGTACTGGGTGTAGAGGTAGACCTCGCCGTCCTCCGGGTCCACGAAGCGGTGCATTCCCTCGCCCGTGCGGCTGTAGGCGCAGTTCGCGTCGACGACCAGGACGTTCTCGGAGTCGAGCCCCTCCAGCGCGATCCGCGCCCCGTCGAAGACGGCGGCCGGGTCCAGGGCGCGCCCGTTGAGGGTGACGGAGTTCACCGAGGGGGCGATCAGGTCCGCGAAGGAGGAGGCGCCCGGGACGGCGGCCCGGAAACGCACGGTGGTCACCGAGCGGAAGGTGCGGGGGCCCTCGGCCGGTTCGGCCTCGTCCACCGCGGACCTCAGGTCGAGGACCACCTCGTACCCGTCGACGGACAGCAGCTCGGCCCGCTCGCGGGCCTCGTCGCGGGACAGATTCTCTCCGGGCACGTTGCACTCCTTCGTGCGTGATCGCGGTCTTCGCTGGAATCCTCCCACGGGGAATGCGCGCGGTCCCGGCCCGGTTGGCGAGAGGGAACGTGCCCCGTGACGCCCTATGACTTGAGGAGAGCCATGACCGACACCCAGGTGCGCGAGAAGACGCCGGTCGACTTCTGGTTCGACCCGCTCTGCCCCTGGGCCTGGATGACCTCGCGGTGGATGCTCGAGGTCGAGAAGGTCCGTGACGTGGAAGTCCGCTGGCACGTGATGAGCCTCGCCGTGCTCAACGAGGGCAAGCTCGACGAGCTGCCCGAGCGCTACCGCGAACTGCTCGGCCCCAAGGGCTGGGCTCCGGTGCGCGTGGTGGTCGCGGCGCAGCAGAAGTTCGGCGACGAGGTCACCGGCAAGCTGTACACCGCCCTCGGCACCAGGATCCACAACGAGGACCGCGGTGCGACCCGCGAGGTCATCGCCGACGCCCTGGAGGAGGTCGGCCTGCCGGCCGAACTGCTCGCGTACGCCGACTCCGACGAGTACGACGAGGTCCTGCGCGACTCACACAACGACGGCATCGAGCGCGTCGGCCAGGAGGTCGGCACCCCGGTCATCTCCGTGCCCGGCGCCGACGGCGAGGAGGTGGCCTTCTTCGGTCCGGTCGTCACGCCCGCCCCGCGCGGCGAGGCCGCCGCCCGACTGTGGGACGGCACCCTGCTGGTCGCCTCGACGCCCGGCTTCTACGAGATCAAGCGCACCCGCACCAAGGGCCCCAGCTTCGAGTAGTCCGGCCCCGGCCCGGCCGCGTCCGGCCCAGGTACGCGCAGAAGACCCCCGTGAGTCACGTCCTCACGGGGGTCTTCCGCTGAACACGTCCGCACGCGAAGGCTGAGAAGACGATCACGAGGCGGACGGGTCTACGGGGTGCGGATCAGCCCTTGACGGGGATCAGCAGCGGGGTGTTCGCCTTGGCGTCGGCGTAGCGACGGGCCACGTCCTGCCAGTTGACGACGTTCCACATGGCCTCGATGAAGTCGACCTTCTGGTTCTTGTACTGGAGGTAGAAGGCGTGCTCCCAGGCGTCGAAGACCAGGATCGGCGTGCTGGCGACGCCCACGTTGCCCTGGTGGTCGTAGACCTGCTCGACGACCAGGCGGCCGCTGACGGGCTCGTACGCGAGCACGCCCCAGCCGGAGCCCTGCGTCGCGGAGGACGCGAAGGTCAGCTGCTTCTTGAACTTGGCGAAGGAGCCGAAGGACTCGGTGATGGCGTCCGCGAGGTCGCCCACCCCGTCGGCCGCGGTCGGCTCGCCGCCGCCCTCCCCGGTCTTGGGGCTGGCCATGTTGTTCCAGTAGATGCTGTGCAGGATGTGGCCGGAGAGGTGGAACGCCAGGTTCTTCTCCAGCCCGTTGAGCGCGCCCCAGTTCTCCTTGTCGCGCGCCTCCTCCAGCTGTTCGAGCGTGGTGTTGGCGCCCGTGACGTAGGCCGCGTGGTGCTTGTCGTGGTGCAGTTCGATGATCTGCGGGTTGATCACCGGCTCGAGCGCCGCGTAGTCGTAAGGAAGCTCAGGAAGCGTGTAGATCGCCATGCGTGTTGTCCGGTCCCCTCGGCGTGCCAATCGCTAATTGCAATTAATGCGCAACTGCACGCTAGCAGCATCTATTCCGGCCGACGAGTAAGGGTCACCTCTCCTGCGCGCACCGCCGGAACGCCGGAGGCCGGGCCCGTGCTCCCGCACGGACCCGGCCCCTGACGTGCCGTCGGACGCGGGTGTCACCTCGGGGCGGACTCCCCGGCTGCGGCCCGCCGCCGCTGCAGCACGTACCCCGTCGCCGCCAGGGCCGCGGTCAGCCCGCCGGTGAAGACGACCTGCACCCGGGTGTCCTCGCCCACGGCCATCAGCACCAGCACGCCCGCGACGCCCGCCAGCGCCACCCAGGTCAGGTACGGGAAGCCCCACATCCGCACGACCAGCCGCCCGGGGGCCCCGCGCTCCAGGCGCCGGCGCAGCACGTACTGCGAGACGGCGATGAAGCCCCAGACGACCAGGATGACCCCGCCGACCATGTTCAGCAGCCAGGCGAAGAGGGTGTCCGGGTACCAGTAGGACAGCAGGACGGTGACGAAGCCGAAGCCCGCGGAGGCGAGCACCGCCCGGCGCGGCACGCCGCCCGAGACCTTGCCCAGCGCCCGGGGGCCCTGGCCGCGCGCGACCAGGGAGTGGGCCATGCGCGAGGAGCCGTAGATGTTGGCGTTCATGGCGGACAGCAGGGCGACCAGGATCACCACGTTCATGATCTGGCCGGCGGCCGGGACGCCCAGGCGGTCCAGGGTCGCCGCGTACGGGCCCTGCTCGGTGACGGCCGGGTCGTTCCAGGGCAGCAGGGTCACGATCACCAGCATCGAGCCGACGTAGACGATCGCGATCCGCCACATGGTGGTCCTGACGGCCCGGGCCACGCCCCTGACGGGGTCCTCGGACTCGGC
This sequence comes from Streptomyces sp. NPDC034086, assembly GCF_055575515.1. NCBI lineage: Bacteria > Bacillati > Actinomycetota > Actinomycetes > Kitasatosporales > Streptomycetaceae > Streptomyces > Streptomyces sp. NPDC034086. The sequence continues at coordinate 16,154 of NZ_JBVISM010000022.1, forward strand.
GGCCGCGATGGTCACCGTCTCCAGACCGCCGTACGCGACGACCGAGGCGAGCAGACCGACCAGCAGGCCGTCGGTCCCGTTGGGCAGGAAGCCGCCGTCGCGCAGCAGGTTGTCCGCGCCGGGGGAGGAGGTGCCGGGCAGCAGGCCGAGGACGGCGAGCACGCCCAGCCCGAGGAAGAGCGCGATGGCGCCGATCTTGAGGGCGGCGAACCAGAACTCGAACTCGCCGAAGCGCGAGACGGCGCCCAGGTTGGCGGCGGTGAAGACCACCATCAGGACCAGCACCCACATCCACGACGGGGTGCCGGGGAACCAGCCCGTCAGGATGTGCGCCGCGCCGATCGCCTCGATGGCCACGCCCACGACCAGCAGGGTCCAGAACATCCAGCCCGCGGTGAAGCCGGCCCAGGGCCCGACCGCCCGCTCGGCGTGCACCGAGAAGGAACCGGAGGCCGGGTGGGCGGCGGACATCTCGCCGAGCATCCGCATCACGAACATGACGAGCAGCCCGGACGCGGCGTACGCCGGCACGATCGAGGGGCCGGCGGCCGCGATGCCGGCCCCGGAGCCGACGAAGAGGCCGGCGCCGATGACCCCGCCGAGGGCGATCATCGAGAGGTGGCGCTGCTTGAGGCCGTTGCCGAGGGGCGACCCGGCCCCCGCGGCCGCCGGGGCCCGCTGTCCGGGAGGTGCGGTGGTGGTGCTCTGACTCATGGGGCCAGTCTGCCGAGCGTCCGGTTATCGGACGCCGTACGTCCATCATCCGGACGCCGCTCTCACCGGACGTGACCGCCCCGCCCCGGAAAGCGGAACGGGCCCGGGACCGAAGTCCCGGGCCCGCGGCGCGCCTGTCGCGGCGTCAGGACCGCCGGTTCCGCACCTCCCGGTACCACGCCACCAGCAGCACCAGGGCCGCCGCCCCGGAGGACCAGAGCAACTGCGGCCGCGCCGAGTCGTCGAACAGCATCAGCACCAGCACCGCCGCCATGCCGGCCAGCGCCGCCCACGTCAGGTACGGGAAGGCCCACATCGGCAGCGTCAGCCGCTCCGGCATGTCGCGCTCCAGCCGCGGCCGCAGCCGCAGCTGCGAGACGGCGATCAGCGCCCACACGAACAGCAGCACCGCGCCGACCGCGTTCAGCATGTACAGGAAGACCGTGTCCGGCCACAGCAGGTTCAGCACCACCGAGACGAAGCCGAAGGCCACCGAGGCCAGCACCGCCCGCGTCGGCACCCCGCTGCCCGACACCTTCAGCAGCGACTTCGGCGCCTCGCCCCGCTCGGCCAGCGAGAACACCATGCGCGAGGAGCCGTACAGATTGGCGTTCAGCGCCGACAGCAGCGCCACGAACACCACGATGTTCATGATCTGGCCGGCCGCCGGGATCCCGATCGAGTCGAGGACGGCGACGTACGGGCTCTCACCGGGCTCCAGCGAGTCCCACGGCAGCAGGCTCACGATGACCAGCATCGAGCCGACGTAGAAGAAGAGGATGCGCCACACCGCGCTGCGCACCGCGCGGGACACGGACTTGGCCGGGTCGTCCGACTCGGCGGCCGCGATGGTGACGACCTCCAGGCCGCCGAAGGCGAAGACCACCGCCAGCATGCCGGCGATCACCCCGCCGACCCCGGCCGGGAAGAAGCCGCCCTGCCCGGTCAGGTTGGCCGTGCCCACCGGCTCGGTGTCGGGGAGCAGGCCGAAGACCGCCAGGGTGCCCAGGATCAGGAAGAGCACGATCGCGCCGACCTTGAGGGCGGCGAACCAGAACTCGAACTCGCCGAAGTTCCTCACGGCCGCCAGATTGCTGAGGGTGAAGACCACCATGAAGATCAGCACCCACAGCCACTGGTCGACCGAGGGCACCCACCCGTGCGCGATGTTCGCGGCGCCGGTCGCCTCCACGGCCAGCACCACCACCAGCAGGAACCAGTACAGCCAGCCGGCCGAGAAGCCGGCCCAGCGCCCGAGGGCCTTCTCCGCGTACACGGAGAAGGAACCGGAGGCGGGCATCGCGGCGGACATCTCGCCGAGCATCCGCATCACCAGCATGGCGAGCACGCCGGCGAGCAGGTACGAGCAGATGATCGCGGGACCGGCGATCCCGATGCCGGCGCCGGAGCCGACGAAGAGGCCGGCGCCGATCACGCCGCCGAGGCCCAGCATGGTCAGGTGACGCTGCTTGAGGCTGTGGCTGAGGGGTTCCGGGGGCAGCTCGCTCCCGGTGACGGACAGGTCTTCGCGCATGAGCAGATTCGTACTCTCGGTAGGCAAGCGACGCCGGGGGCTGCGCAAGGGATGGGCGGGGAATCCAGGGGTATCCAGGGGGATTGGCGGGAACCTACAGTCTGGCTGGAGGGTCCCCCCGGGAGCAAAAAGGATGTGCCGTCGCATGTGGCCCGTGACCGGGATCACCCCAACACGAGTGTAGGAGCGTGCCTTTGTGCGGTCTCCACCAAACCGGACAGTACGGCTTTGTCCCGGCCGATGGTGGGGCGGCGGTGGGCCGGCGGCTAACGTCGCGGTGACCCTGCCCGACCACCCACCCTCCGGAGCCTTCGATGAGCACCGCTTCCGTTTCCTTCCGGCCCGGCGCCGTCCTCGCCGATCTGCTGCCCGCGAGCCGCGTCAAGGACGCCGCGCTCGTGGCCGGCGGAGCCGCGCTCACCGGTCTCGCCGCGCAGGTCTCCGTCCAGGTCGACGGCCTGGCCGCCCCGATCACCGGGCAGACCTTCGCGGCCCTGCTCGTCGGCACGGCGTTCGGCGCCCGCCGCGGCTTCCTCTCGCTCGCGCTGTACACCCTGGTCGGCATGGCCGGCGTGCCGTGGTTCGCGAACGGCGGCTCCGGCGCGGGCGGCGCGACCTTCGGTTACGTCCTCGGCATGCTGCTCGCCGCCACCCTCGTCGGCGCCCTCGCCCGGCGCGGCGGTGACCGCTCGGTGCTGCGCACGGCCGGCACGATGGTGCTGGGCTCCGCGGTGATCTACGCGGTGGGCGTGCCGTACCTGATGGCCGTCACCGGGATGTCCCTGGAGACCGCCGTCGCCAAGGGCCTCGTCCCGTTCCTCATCGGCGACGCCCTCAAGGCCGCGCTGGCCATGGGCGCGCTGCCGGCCGTCTGGAAGCTGGCCGGCAACCGGGGCTGACCCCGTCGCACCGCAGCCCCGGACCGCGCGTGGCGGTCCGGGGCTGCGGCGTTCTCGTACCGGGGTACGGGGACCTACGCGTCGGCGGTGGCCTTGCGGCGGGCGTTGCGCACCACGCCGATGACCAGCACCACGGCGGCGACCAGCAGCGACAGCATGACCGTCTTGCGGTTGCCCTCGTCGTAGACCATGTAGCCGAGGACGAAGGTGATCATCGCGGCGGTGGCCCAGGTCAGGTACGGGAAGAGCCACATCTTGACGGTGAGCTTCTCCGGCGCCTCGCGGACCAGGATCTTGCGCATCCGCAGCTGCGTCAGGCAGATGACCAGCCACACGAAGAGCGCGATGGCACCCGACGCGTTCAGCAGGAAGTCGAAGACCGTGTCCTTGTAGGCGTAGTTGAAGTAGACGGCGACGAAGCCGAAGACCACGGAGCCCAGGATGGCGGCGGTCGGCACGCCCTTCTTGTTGACCTTGGCGAAGGCCTTGGGGGCGTCACCGCGCTCGCCCAGCGAGAACGCCATGCGGGAGGCGGTGTAGAGGCCGGAGTTCAGGCAGGACAGCACGGCCGTCAGGACGATCACGTTCATGATCTGGCCGGCGTGGGCGATGCCGATGGAGTCGAGGGCGGCGACGTACGAGCCCTTCTCGACGATCGAGGCGTCGTTCCAGGGCAGCAGCGTGAGGACGATGAAGATCGAGCCCAGGTAGAAGACGCCGATGCGCCAGATCACCGAGTTGGTGGCCTTGGTGACCGCGCGGCGCGGGTCCTCGGACTCGCCGGCGGCCAGGGTGACGATCTCGCTGCCCATGAAGGAGAAGACGACCATCAGCACACCGGTGAGGATGGAGCCCCAGCCGTTGGGTATGAACCCGCCGGTGTCGGTCAGGTGCGCGAAGCCGGCGCCCGGGTTGTCCGAGCCCGGCAGCAGGCCGAAGACGGCGAGCATGCCGACGATGACGAAGGCGCCGATGGCGACGACCTTGATGCCGGCGAACCAGAACTCGAACTCGCCGTAGGAGGCGACCGAGCCGAGGTTGGTGACGGTCAGCACGGCCATCACGATCAGGGCCCACGCCCACTGCGGGACGGCCGGGATCCAGCTCTCGAGGATGACGGCTCCGGCGGTGGCCTCGACGGCCAGGACGACGACCCAGAAGAACCAGTAGAGCCAGCCGATGGAGAAACCGGCCCAGCGGCCCAGCGCCCGGTCGGCGTACGCGGAGAAGGAGCCCGAGTTCGGGCTGGCGGCGGCCATCTCGCCCAGCATCCGCATCACGAAGACGACCATCGCGCCGACGAGGGCGTACGAGATCAGAATGGCGGGGCCGGCCTTGGCGATGCCGCCGCCGGAGCCGACGAAGAGCCCGGCGCCGATGACACCGCCGATGGCGATCATGGAAAGGTGGCGGTTCTTGAGACCGGCCTTGAGACCGTCGGAGGGCTGGACGGAACCGGGGTCGCCGGTCGGGTCGCCTGCCTTCTGAAGGGTCGTCGTGGTGCTCATGGACGAATCCTTAGGTTCTCGGGTGGAGAGTTCCGGCATTCAAACCCGATTTCCGGCCAGTACGGAAGACCTTCTTCCGATAGTTACCCGAGGCCCCTAACCCGGGACCGGGGTCCCGACCCCTCCCGTCTGCGTTCTTTGGGTTTACTTGAGGTTTAGAAGTGATTTATGCGACACCCCTCCGGCGTCCTGCCGGGCCGCGCATGCCACACTCGACCCATGCGCGTGTATCTCGGATCCGACCATGCCGGCTTTGAGCTCAAGAACCACCTGGTGGACTGGCTCAAGAACAACGGCCACGAGCCCGTCGACTGCGGGCCCCACATCTACGACGCCGTCGACGACTACCCGCCGTTCTGCCTCCGCGCCGCGGAGAAGACCGCCGCGGACGCCGACAGCCTCGGCATCGTGATCGGCGGCTCCGGCAACGGCGAGCAGATCGCCGCCAACAAGGTCAAGGGCGTGCGCGCCATCCTCGCCTGGAGCGTGGAGACCGCGAAGCTCGGCCGCGAGCACAACAACGCCAACGTCATCTCCGTCGGCGGCCGGATGCACTCCCAGGAGGACGCCACCCGCTTCGTCGAGGCCTTCCTGGCGACCCCGTACTCCGGTGAGGAGCGCCACACGCGCCGCATCGACATGCTCTCCGCGTACGAGACCACCGGCGAGCTCCCCCCGATCCCGGCCCACCACCCGCAGGACCAGTAGGACCCCGTGCCGCCGGACGTCCCGTCCGGCGGCACGCACCCGATGGAGGAGCACCGCCGTGCCCGAGGGGCATACGATCCACCGCCTCGCCCAGGACCACACCGAGCGCTTCGCCGCCCGCCCCGTACGGGTGAGCAGCCCCCAGGGCCGCTTCGCCGAGAGCGCGGCCCTGCTCGACGGGCGGGAGCTGGAGGGCGCCGAGGCCCACGGCAAGCACCTCTTCCTGGAGCTCGGTGACGCCTGGATCCACATCCACCTCGGCCTCTTCGGCAAGCTCGGCTTCGGCACCGCCCCGGCCCCGCCGGCGACCGACACGGTCCGGCTGCGCCTGCTGAACGAGGACCACTACGCCGACCTGCGCGGCCCCACCGCCTGCGCCCTGATCGGCGAGGGCGAGAAGAAGGCGATACACGACCGCCTCGGCCCCGACCCGCTGCGCCCGGCCGACGACCCGGCCCGCGCCTGGGCCCGGATCTCCCGCAGCCGGACCACGATCGCCGCCCTCCTGATGGACCAGAAGGTCGTCGCGGGCGTCGGCAACGTCTACCGCGCCGAGGTCCTCTTCCGGCACGGCATCGACCCCTACCGGCTCGGCAAGGACCTCACCCGAGCCGAGTGGGACGCGATGTGGGCCGACCTGGTGGTGCTGATGCGCGAGGGCGTCCGCAAGAACCGCATCGACACCGTCCGCGACGAGCACCTCCCCGAGGCCATGGGCCGCCCGCCCAGGGTGGACGACCACGGCGGCGAGGTGTACGTCTACCGACGGGCGAACATGCCCTGCCACATCTGCGGGGGCGAGATCCGCACCGCCGGTCTCGCCGCCCGCAACCTCTTCTGGTGCCCCGCCTGCCAGCGGCGCTAGCTGCCGGGGGCGGTCTAGAACGAGTGCGGGAGCCAGGGCGCGACGTCGCCGGCGAAGGCCCGCGAGGCCTGCCGCAGCGCGCCCGGGCGCAGCTCGCGCACCCGGCCCGCCGCCGCCAGCGAGGTCAGGGTGACCCCGCCCAGGTACGCCGCCCCCAGCTCCCGCACCGACAGGGCCAGGTCGGCTTCGTCCCGCGTCCGGGCGCACCGCGCCGCGCCGTCCGCGCCGGCGGTCAGCCGCCACCGCCCCGCGTTCCACGGGCAGAACGCGTCCTCCACCTCCATGACCACGTCCACGTCGGCCGCGTACGCCCGCGCCTCCAGCGCCGCCGGGAGGTCCACCAGCCGTAGGTGCAGCGCGTCGCGCTGCTTCGCCCGGACCCGCCGGACGTCGCTCACCAGGTGCAGCAGCGGATCGTCCACGGGCCGCGCGTACGCCCGTACGTGCCAGGTGAGGTCGATCTCGAAGAGGTAGCGCCACAGCGCCGCGTACGCCGCCGGGTCCAGCGCGTCCACCTGGGCGACCTCGACCTTGCCGTCCGAGCCGGTCAGTTCCCAGTCCGGCCTGACCCGGTACCGGGCGTACCCGGTCACCTCGCCGTCCGGCCCCTCCGCCACCACGCACTTCAGCGGCGACGCCCCGTCGCGCTGCTCCGGCACGTCCAGCAGCGCGTGCCGTTCCCAGCCCGGCTGCCGCGCGAGCATGCCCGGCCGCCCCGCGACCAGGGCGGCGTAGACCCGCTCGCAGTCCGGGAGGGCCTTCTCCGGATCCACGAGCCGCAGCCGCACCCCGTCGGTCCCCGGCGGCACGGAGAGCCGTACCCGGGTCGTGTCGATGTCGACGGCCGTGGAGTACGCGGCGGTCCCGTATCCGAAGCGGCCGTAGATCTCCGGCTCCGACGCCGTCAGCACGGCGACCGGCTCCTCACCCGTACGGATGTCGTCCAGTTGGCGCCGCATCAGGGAGGTGAGCACCCCGCGCCTGCGGTGGGTCGGCGCGACCCCGACCATGGTGACGCCCGAGGCCGGGACCAGGGCCCCGCCCGGCACCGAGAGGCGGAAGCCGAAGGCCGAGGCGGAGCCGACGCAGTCCTCGCCGTCCCAGACGCCGAGGGAGCGGCCGGGCTCCGTCAGGGACCGGAAGAGCTCCCGGGCCGGGGCGGGCTCGGAGACGCCGCCGAACGCCAGTTCCAGATGCTGGAACCAGACATCCCACTCATTCTGCTTCAAAACCCGCATCTCAAGTGCCATGCGGTCATCCTCACCCGCGCGTTCCGCCGCGGTCGAAGGGTTTTCGTCCCGTGGAGCGCCCCCGGTCCGGGGGTCCCCCTGCGCGGCCACAGCCAGGATGGATAGGGTCCCGGAGCAATGGCCGGAGCACGCGTCGAGACGTTCACGGCCCGGATGCGCATGCTGTCGCACCGGGCCCGCACCGCCCTGCGCAAATCCGCCGTCGACTACTTCCGCGGGGACGCCTCCGACTGGCTGGCCTTCGCCGGCCTCCTCCTGACCGTCCCCGCCATAGCCTGCGGCACCCTGCTCATGCCCGTCTGGTTCTCCCCGTCGGCCCTGGTCCTGCCCATCGTCGCCGGGGGCCTCCTGCTGCGCCCCGCCAGCCTGCTCGGGTTGTACGCCGCCGCCGCGGCCGCCCTGATCGTCGAGGCCCTCGTCCTCGGCCCCTACACCCAGGGACCCGCCCGGGTCACCCCCGGCACCGTGCTCGTGGTCGCCGCCTGCGGCTTCTTCGGACTGGTCATCGCCCAGTTCCGCAGCCGCGTCGGCGTCCCGTGGAGACGCGGCGGCACCATGCTCTTCGACCTGCGCGAACGCATCCGCGTCCAGAGCAAGCTGCCCGCCCTGCCCCGCGGCTGGCACCGCGAGATGGCCCTGCGCCCGGCCGGCGGCCAGTCCTTCTCCGGCGACTTCGTCGTCGCCGCCCGCACCAACGGCGGCCGCACCCTGGAAGTCGTCCTCACCGACGTCTCCGGCAAGGGCATGGAAGCCGGCTCCCGCGCCCTCCTCCTCTCCGGTGCCTTCGGCGGCCTCCTCGGCGCCCTGCCGTCCCAGGAGTTCCTCCCCGCCGCCAACGGCTACCTCCTCCGCCAGGACTGGGAGGAGGGCTTCGCCACCTCCATCCACCTCGTCCTCGACCTGGAGACCGGCGACTACGACCTCCTGTCCGCCGGACACCTCCCCGCCCTCCAGCTCTCCGCCGGCACCGGCCGCTGGCAGGAGGTGACCGGCGAGGGCCCGCTGCTCGGCGTCTACGACGGCGCCGAATTCGCGCCCGCCCGCGGCAACCTGCGCAGCGGAGACGTCCTCATGCTCTTCACCGACGGCCTCGTCGAGACCGCCGACCGCGAGATCAGCGAGGGCATCGACCGGCTCACCGGCGAAGCCGACCGCTACGTCGCCGCCGGCTGGGAGGGCGCCGCCTGGCACCTCATCGAGAAGGTCGCCAAGGACGTCAACGACGACCGGGCCCTGCTCCTCATCCGCCGCTCGCCCTGACCCGGGGTGGGGTTTACCCCACCAGCCGTCCGCCGGGCCGCTCCATGGCCGCCCCGCACGCCGCCGCGTAGCGTCGGGGACACCAGCGGACAGCGGTACGGAAGGCGGCACACCATGGCGTTCGGGCGGACCAGGCGACACGGCGAGGAGACCGGCCCCGCCGTGGAACTGCGCGGAGTGCGACGCGTCTACGGACGCGGCGCCGCGACCGTCCACGCCCTGCGCGGCATCGACCTCACCCTCCCGCGCGGCAGCTTCACCGCCGTCATGGGCCCCTCCGGCTCCGGCAAGTCCACCTTCCTCCAGTGCGCCGCCGGACTCGACGTCCCCACCGAGGGCTCCGTCCGGCTGGGCGGCACCGAGATCACCGCCATGAACGAGAACGAGCTCACCGAGCTGCGCCGCAGCCGCCTCGGCTTCGTCTTCCAGGCGTTCAACCTGCTGCCCTCGCTGACCGTCGAGCAGAACGTCCTGCTGCCGATGAGCCTGGGAGGCGGCCGCCAGGACCGGGCACGGGCCGCGGAACTGCTCGCCCGGGTCGGGCTGGAGGGCAAGGGCCGGCGCCGCCCCGCCGAACTGTCCGGCGGGCAGCAGCAGCGGGTCGCCATCGCCCGGGCCCTGGTCACCCGGCCCGACGTGGTCTTCGCCGACGAACCGACCGGCGCCCTCGACACCACCACCGCCGCCGAGGTGCTCGGCCTGCTCCGCGACGCCGTGGACTCGCTCGGCGCCACCGTCGTCATGGTCACCCACGACCCGTCCGCCGCCGCCCACGCCGACCAGGTGCTCTTCCTCGCCGACGGGCTCATCGCGGACCGCCTCCCCCGCACCTCCGCGCAGCAGATCGCCGTCCGCATGACCACCCTCACGGCCCGCCCGGCACCCGCGGCGGCGTAGCCGAACCCCGGCGGCACGGCCCGCACACCCCCCCCGCGCCGCCCGCCGTCCCGTGGCCGTCGCCCGTACGCCGCCCGCCCGTACGCCGCCCCGCGCCCGCCGCCCGCCGCACCGGAGCCCGCCGCCGGGCCCGCCCGGGGACGGCCGCCGCCCGCCGAGCGCACGCACGCCCCCCGGCGCCGCCCCGGTCCCGCCGGGCCACTCACCGCCGATTGGCCCGGTCGCCCCGCCCGGGCGGCGTCTACCGTCCCGCCCATGGACCGCACGCTCGCCGCCGACCTCGCCCGCCTCCCCGAACTCCTCGACGCCACCCGCCGCGCCGCCGCCGAGGCCCTCGCCGCCCTGGACGGCCGCCCCGTCGTACCGCCCGGGGACGCGCCGCCGCCCGCGCCCCTGCCCGAGCACGGCACCGGCACGGAAGCGGCCCTCGCCGATTTCCAGGCCCGCTGGGCACCCCGCCTCTCGGCCTCCGCCGGACCCCGTTACCTCGGCTTCGTCACCGGCGGCGCCACCCCCGCGGCCCTGGCCGGGGACTGGCTGACCGCAGCCCACGACCAGAACTCCAACTCCGCACTCGACGGCGCCGGCCAGCACCTCGAACGCGAGACCGTCGGCTGGCTGCGCGAGCTCTTCGGCCTCTCCACCGCCCACACCGGCACCTTCGTCAGCGGCGCCACCCTGTCCAACACCGCCGGCCTCGCCATCGCCCGCGAATGGCTCGGCGAACGCCTCGGCGTCTCCCCGGCCGAGGACGGGGCCGCCGCCCTCGGCCCCGTCCGCGTCCTCTCCGGCGCCCCGCACTCCTCCATCGCCAAGGCCCTGTCCGTCCTCGGCCTCGGCCGCTCCGCCCTCGTCCGGGTGCCCACCCTCCCCGGCCGGGAGGCCGTGGACCCCGCCGCCCTCGACCGGGCCCTGGCCGACACGCCCGGCCCGGCGGTCGTCGTCGCCAACGCCGGCACCGTCAACACCGCCGACTTCGACGACCTCCGCGCCGTCGCCGCCCTCAAGGACCGTCACCGCTTCTGGCTCCACACCGACGCGGCCTTCGGCGCCTTCGCGGCCCTCACCCCCGGGCACGCGCACCTCGTCGCCGGCCTCGACGCCTCGGACTCCGTCTGCGCCGACCTGCACAAGTGGCTCAACGTCCCCTACGACAGCGCCGTCCAGTTCACCCGCCGCCGCGACCTCCAGTCCCGGGTCTTCGCCAACGCCGCCGCGTACCTGGGCCCCCTCGGCCCCGACCCCGACCTGGTCCACCTCACCCCCGAGAACTCCCACCGGCTGCGGGCCCTCGCCGCCTGGTTCACCCTCCGCGCGTACGGCCGCGACGGCCACCGGGAGATCGTCGAACGGGACATCGCCTGCGCCCGCTCCCTCGGCGAGCACCTCGACCGGGACCCTGCCTTCCGGCTCCTGTCCCCGGTCCGCCTCAACGTCGTCTGCTTCACCCTCGCCGAAGCCCCCACCCCCGAGCGGCTGACCGCGCTGCGCGAGGCCGTCGCCGCCGACGTGTTCGTCACCCCCACCGTCCACGGGGGAACCGCGGCCCTGCGCGCCGCGTTCTCCAACTGGCGCACCACGCCGGCGGACGTCCACCGCGTCGCCGTGGCCCTGCGCACGGCAGCGAAGGAGATCGCATGACGGACCGCTCCCTGACCCTCGCCGAGGTGGAGGCCCTCGCCCGCTCCGCGCACGAGGGCCAGACCGACAAGGCCGGCCGGCCCTACGCCGAGCACCTGGCCGCCGTGGCCGAAGGCGTCCGCCTGCGTGGCGGCACCCCCGCCCAGCAGGCCGCGGCCTGGCTCCACGACGCGGTGGAGGACGACGCGCTCACCCCCGAGCGGCTCGCGGAGGCCGCCCTCCCGCAGGAGGTCAAGGACATGGTGCTGGCGCTCACCAAACGCCCCGGGGAACCACTGGAGGAGTACGCCGCCCGCGTCCTCGCCACCCCCGGCGCCCTCCTCGTCAAGGAGGCCGACCTCGCGCACAACGCCGACCCGGTACGCCTGTCCGTACTGGACGCGCCGACCCGGGACCGGCTGACCGCGAAGTACGCCCGCGTCCGCTCCCTCCTCGGCATCACCGCGCCCTGAACCCGGCCCTCCGTCCCGCCGCGCCCCATATGTGCCGGATCCGCGCCCGCCCGACGGGAAAGACATGATGGCGATTCGTCACGAGGCGGGTAGTGGGGGCCGGTTGGTGGGAGGATGGTGCGAGTGGTGCGCGCGCGACCGCGCGCACCGGGCCGGCCAGGGGACGACCGAAGGTGTGATCAGTAGTGGCCATTTCGCTGTCAGTGGTGGTTCTGTTGGCGATCATCCTGGTGATCCTGATCCGCGGCGGCCACATCAAGGCCGGCCCCGCCATCGTCGCGGTCCTCTTCGGCTTCTTCCTGGCGTCCAGCTCCATCGCCCCGGACGTCAACCGCTTCCTGAACTCCCTCGCGGACACCATCGCGGGCATCAAGCTCTGACGCGGGCCCTACGCGGGACTTCCACCGTCCGTCCGGCCCGGAAAACGCCTCGGGGCCAGGGCGGAGAGGAATCTCCGGCGCCTGGCCCCGAGTCATGGAGAGCGGGTGACGGGAATCGAACCCGCGTAGCTAGTTTGGAAGACTAGGGCTCTACCATTGAGCTACACCCGCAACATGCGCGCCGCAGGTCCGGGGACCGCGGCACGGACAGCATCCTAGCGGGTCGCGCGGGGGGAGTGCACACCGCTTTTCCCGCCGTGTCCGGCCCGCTCCGCGCGCGCGTGCGCCCGCCGGGGAAAACCGGGGCGTCGGAGGGTCTCCGGGCATGTACCCTACGTGTCGCACCGACGGGGTGTGGCGCAGCTTGGTAGCGCGTCCGCTTTGGGAGCGGAAGGTCGTCGGTTCGAATCCGGCCACCCCGACCACCAGTACCGCCCGCCACCGGGATCTCCGAAGATCGCGTTGTGGGCTGATTGCCGCTTGCGGTTACTATGCAAGCTGCGTGCCCGTGTGTCTGATGCCGGGCCGAAATCCGCCGAGGCCGCTGAATCACAGCGGGCCGGCAGAACCCCAAGCAGTCAGCCACAAGGAGACCGAACCGTGAAGAGCGCCGTGGAGACCCTGAACCCGACTCGGGTTCGGCTCACTGTCGAGGTGCCCTTCGAGGAGCTCAAGGACAGCCTCGACGCGGCGTACAAGAAGATCAACCAGCAGGTCACGGTGAAGGGCTTCCGCAAGGGCAAGATCCCGAACCGGGTCATCGACCAGCGCTTCGGCCGCGGTGCGGTGCTGGAGGAGGCCGTCAACGACGCCCTCCCGAAGTTCTACACCGAGGCGGTCAACGAGGCCGACCTGAACCCGCTGGGCCAGCCCGAGGTCGACATCACCGAGCTGAAGGACGGCGAGCTGCTGGCCTTCACCGCCGAGGTGGACGTCCGCCCCGAGATCGAGATCCCGGACTACTCCGGCATCGAGGTCGAGGTCGACGCGGTCGAGGTCTCGGACGAGGACGTCGAGAAGTCGGTCGAGCAGCTGCGCAACCGCTTCGCGTCCACCAAGGACGTCGAGCGCGCCGCCGCCGAGGGTGACGTCGTCACCATCGACCTCGAGGCCAAGGTCGACGGCGAGGTCCTCGCGGACGGTGTCGCCACCGACGTCTCCTACACCATCGGCTCGGGCGAGCTCCTCGACGGCATCGACGAGGCCGTCAAGGGCCTCGAGGCCGGCGGCGAGGCCACCTTCACCTCGCAGCTGAAGGGCGGCTCCGCCGAGGGCAAGGACGCCGAGGTCACCGTCAAGGTCACCAAGGTCTCCGCCCGCGAGCTGCCGGAGCTGGACGACGAGTTCGCCCAGATGGCGAGCGAGTTCGACACCCTGGAGGAGCTGAAGGCGGACAGCCGCAAGCGCCTCGAGAACATGAAGCAGTACGACCAGGCCACGCAGGCCCAGGAGCGCGTCCTGGAGAAGCTGCTGGAGCTCGTCGAGGTCCCGATCCCCGAGAAGCTCCTCGCGGACGAGGTCCAGACCCGCAAGCACAACCTGGAGCACCACCAGCTCGGCCAGATGGGCCTGAACCTCGAGAAGTTCCTCGAGATCCAGGGCAAGACGGCCGAGGAGTTCGACGCCGAGACCTCCGAGCAGGCCGTCAAGGGCATCAAGACGCAGTTCGTCCTCGACGCGCTGGTCAACAAGGAGAAGCTGGGCGTCAACCAGGAGGAGCTCACCGAGCACCTCATGCGCCGCGCGCAGTCCTCCGGCATGTCCCCGGACCAGTTCGCCCAGGCCGTCGTCGAGGGCGGCCAGGTCCCGATGCTGGTCGGCGAGGTCGCCCGCGGCAAGGCCCTCGCGGTCGTCGTCGAGGCCGCCAAGGTCGTCGACACCAAGGGTGAGGTCGTCGACCTCTCCGACGACGAGGACGAGGCCGAGACGGCCGCCGAGGCCGTCGAGGCCGCCGCCGAGGGCGACTCCGAGGCGCAGGCCGACGAGGCCAAGTAACACCTCCGGGCGACGCCCCGGCGGAGCCCCCTGAGCAGTGCCCCGAAGGGCCCGGACGCAGCCGCGTCCGGGCCCTTCCCCGTGCCCTCGCGAAGGGCTCCGGACCTTGCGCTCCGAGCGAACAGTTCGGGAAGCGGGATGGCGTTGTCCTACCTGCGCGTTAGGGTCCATGAATACGAGGGCACGGGAGTACCCGAAGCCGGCGGCATCGCCCCCCGGTAGGTCCGCGCCCCAGAACGAGACGCTGAGACGGCATGTGGCCGTCGGAGACGAGCAGGTGGATACGTGACGAATCTGAAGCCTTACGCCGCGGGTGAGCCGTCCATCGGTGGCGGCCTCGGCGACCATGTCTACAACCGGCTGCTCGGCGAACGCATCATCTTCCTCGGCCAGCAGGTCGACGACGAGATCGCGAACAAGATCACGGCGCAGCTCCTGCTCCTGGCGGCCGAGCCGGACAAGGACATCTACCTGTACATCAACAGCCCCGGTGGCTCCGTGACGGCGGGCATGGCGGTCTACGACACCATGCAGTACATCCCGAACGACGTCGTCACCATCGGCATGGGCATGGCGGCCTCCATGGGCCAGTTCCTCCTCACCGGCGGCGCGACGGGCAAGCGCTTCGCGCTGCCGAACACCGACATCCTGATGCACCAGGGTTCCGCCGGTATCGGCGGCACCGCCTCGGACATCAAGATCCAGGCCCAGTACCTGCTGCGCACCAAGCAGCGCATGGCTGAGATCACCGCGCACCACTCGGGCCAGACCGTGGAGGCGATCATCCGCGACGGCGACCGCGACCGCTGGTTCACGGCGGAGGAGGCCAAGGAGTACGGCCTCATCGACGAGATCATCTCCGCCGCGTCCCTGGTCCCGGGCGGCGGCGGCACCGGGGCCTGATCCCGGCCCGGCGCGCCGGGGCCCGTACGGGGCCCCGTACGCCAGCCCGCCCGAGCCAGGCACCCCCAGCCCGCAGAACGCCACCAGGACGGTGAACACCCAGATGCAGAACAACTTCTCCGCGAGCGGCCTCTACTCCGGCCCGCAGGTCGACAACCGCTACGTCATCCCGCGCTTCGTCGAGCGCACCTCGC
This sequence comes from Streptomyces sp. NPDC034086, assembly GCF_055575515.1. Lineage (NCBI taxonomy): Bacteria > Bacillati > Actinomycetota > Actinomycetes > Kitasatosporales > Streptomycetaceae > Streptomyces > Streptomyces sp. NPDC034086. The sequence continues at coordinate 31,354 of NZ_JBVISM010000022.1, forward strand.
AGGGCGTGCGCGAGTACGACCCGTACGCGAAGCTCTTCGAGGAGCGCGTGATCTTCCTCGGCGTGCAGATCGACGACGCGTCGGCCAACGACGTCATGGCGCAGCTGCTGTGCCTGGAGTCGATGGACCCGGACCGCGACATCTCGATCTACATCAACAGCCCCGGTGGCTCCTTCACCGCGCTGACGGCCATCTACGACACGATGCAGTTCGTGAAGCCGGACATCCAGACGGTCTGCATGGGCCAGGCGGCCTCCGCCGCCGCGGTCCTGCTCGCCGCCGGCACCCCGGGCAAGCGCATGGCCCTGCCGAACGCCCGTGTGCTGATCCACCAGCCCTCCGGCGGCACCGGCCGCGAGCAGCTCTCCGACCTGGAGATCGCGGCCAACGAGATCCTGCGCATGCGCGACCAGCTGGAGACCATGCTGGCCAAGCACTCGTCCACGCCGATCGAGAAGATCCGCGAGGACATCGAGCGCGACAAGATCCTCACGGCCGAGGACGCGCTGGCGTACGGGCTGATCGACCAGATCGTCTCGACCCGCAAGATGAACGCGGTCTGATCCTTGCCGCCACTCGGCGTGGCCGCACCGCAGGATTCTGCGATGTGAACCGCGTCAAGGGGGCCCCGAACGGGGCCCCCGGCAAGGTACCGTCGGATATGAGGCACCAGGAGCGCTGAACCAGGCGTCTCCCAGGCGAAGGGGAAGCACCTCGTGGCACGCATCGGTGACGGCGGCGACCTGCTCAAGTGCTCGTTCTGCGGAAAGAGCCAGAAGCAGGTGAAGAAGCTCATCGCAGGACCCGGTGTGTACATCTGCGACGAGTGCATCGACCTCTGCAACGAGATCATCGAAGAGGAACTCGCGGAGACCTCCGAGGTCCGGTGGGAGGAACTCCCCAAGCCCCGTGAGATCTACGAGTTCCTGGAGAGCTACGTCGTCGGCCAGGAGCCGGCGAAGAAGGCGCTCTCGGTAGCGGTGTACAACCACTACAAGCGCGTCCAGGCCGGCGAGAACGGCGGCGCGCAGGGCCGTGACGACGCGATCGAGCTCGCGAAGTCCAACATCCTCCTGCTGGGCCCCACGGGTTCCGGCAAGACCCTGCTGGCCCAGACGCTGGCCCGCATGCTGAACGTCCCGTTCGCCATCGCCGACGCGACGGCGCTGACGGAGGCCGGCTATGTCGGCGAGGACGTCGAGAACATCCTGCTCAAGCTGATCCAGGCGGCGGACTACGACGTCAAGAAGGCCGAGACCGGGATCATCTACATCGACGAGATCGACAAGGTCGCCCGCAAGAGCGAGAACCCGTCGATCACCCGCGACGTTTCGGGCGAGGGCGTCCAGCAGGCCCTCCTGAAGATCCTGGAAGGCACCACGGCGTCGGTCCCGCCGCAGGGCGGCCGCAAGCACCCGCACCAGGAGTTCATCCAGATCGACACGACGAACGTGCTCTTCATCGTGGGCGGCGCCTTCGCCGGCCTGGAGAAGATCATCGAGTCGCGCGCGGGCGCCAAGGGCATCGGCTTCGGGGCGACGATCCGCTCGAAGCGCGAGATCGAGGCGAGCGACCAGTTCCAGGAGGTCATGCCGGAGGACCTGGTGAAGTTCGGGATGATCCCCGAGTTCATCGGCCGCCTCCCCGTCATCACCTCGGTGCACAACCTGGACCGGGAAGCGCTCCTCCAGATCCTGGTCGAGCCGCGCAACGCCCTGGTGAAGCAGTACCAGCGCCTGTTCGAACTCGACGGCGTCGAGCTGGACTTCGAGCGCGAGGCCCTCGAGGCCATCGCCGACCAGGCGATCCTCCGCCAGACGGGCGCGCGCGGCCTGCGCGCCATCATGGAGGAGGTGCTGATGTCGGTGATGTACGAGGTCCCGTCCCGCAAGGACGTGGCCCGCGTGGTCATCAGCGCCGACGTGGTCCGCTCCAACGTCAACCCGACGCTGGTCCCCCGCATCGTCCCGAAGGACCAGGGCCCGCACGAGAAGTCGGCGTAGCGGCGAGGGCATACAGAAGGGGGCGCTCCCGACCGGGAGCGCCCCCTTCCGCGTGGGCGGCCGCGGTTACTTCTTGACGCGGGCGGTGTTGTAGAGCTTCGCGGCGAAGTCGGCGTTCTGCTCGAGGGTGTAGCCCGGCTTGCCCGCGAGGATGGAAGCCGCCTCACTGGCGGTGACCGTGGCCAGGGTGCTGTAGTCGGCCCAGATGCACACCGGAAGCGTCACCTCCTTGGGTCCCTTGGCGGAAGGGTCCTTGCTGGTGGCCTTGATTTCCTGGCACTTCATGACGGCGCCCTTGAACCCGGCGGGGGTCATCTCCTTCGGGCTGCCGACGAGCTGGGCGTCAGACTTACCGTCCTTGGTGATCTTCAGCTGGGCCATGGCGAAGTACCCGTCAACGGTCTTCTCCGGGTCGGCGATTGCGCCGTAGAAGCCGGTGAAGGAGATTCCCTTGAACGTGAGCGGGTTCTTCGGGTCGCCGGTGTAGTAGTCCATGCCCACCTGGGTGGGGTTCTTGACGCCCGCGGCCTCGATCTGCTGCTTGTCCGTGTCGCTGAGCTGCTTAGGCTGGTACTTCGGGTCCTTCTGGAACTCGCCCACCGACTCCGGCGCGACCAGCTTGTAGCCCTTCGTGGCGTCGGAGACCGGGCCGCCCGCGCCGCCCAGGAACCACCAGCCGGCTCCGGCGATCACGGCCACGGCCACGACGACCGCGATGATCGGGCCCGCCTTCGACTTCTTCGGGGGCTGCGGCGGGGGCGCGTACGCGGGCTGGGGCTGCTGCGGCGTCGGGTAGCCGTACGCCGGCGGCTGGGGCTGCTGGCCGTACGGGGGCTGCGGCGGCGGGGGAGGGGTCGGGTAGCCGCCCTGCTGCGGGTAGGCCGGCGGGGGCGGCGGGGCCTGCTGGGGGTAACCGTAGCCGGGCTGCTGGGCGGGCTGGCCGTACGGCTGCGGCGGCTGCTGCCCGTAGGGGCCGGGCTGCTGTGGCTGCTGGCCGTACGGCCCCGGCTGGTTGTAACTCATCCCGCGTCCCCCTGTGAGGTTTGCTTATCCGTTTCACACATCCTGGCGGAAGGCATGGGCGCCCGGGGCGGCGGGCCCCCGGATTACGGGTTTCAGTACCGGACCGTTACGGCCCTAAACTGTGCCCGTGACCGAGAACACGCAGACACCCAGCGCACCCAACTCCGAACTGCCGACCGCCTACGCGCCGGCCGAGGTAGAGGGGAAGCTCTACGAGAGCTGGGTAGAGCGTGGGTACTTCACGGCCGACCCCGCGAGCGAGAAGCCCGCGTACACCATCGTCATCCCGCCGCCGAACGTCACCGGCTCGCTCCACCTGGGCCACGCCTTCCAGCACACCCTCATGGACGCCCTGACCCGCCGCAAGCGCATGCAGGGCTACGAGTCCCTGTGGCTGCCCGGCATGGACCACGCCGGCATCGCCACCCAGAACAAGGTCGAGCAGCAGCTCGCCGAGGAGGGCAAGTCCCGCCACGACCTGGGCCGCGAGGAGTTCGTCGAGCGCGTCTGGCAGTGGAAGGAAGAGTACGGCGGCAAGATCCTCGGCCAGATGCGCCGCCTCGGCGACGGCGTCGACTGGTCGCGCGAGCGCTTCACCATGGACGAGGGCCTGTCCAGGGCCGTCCAGACCATCTTCAAGAAGCTCTACGACGACGGCCTGATCTACCGCGCCGAGCGCATCATCAACTGGTGCCCCCGCTGCCTGACGGCCATCTCCGACATCGAGGTGGAGTACCAGGAGGACGCGGGCGAGCTCGTCTCCATCCGGTACGGCGAGGGCGAGGACAGCCTCGTCGTCGCCACGACCCGCGCCGAGACGATGCTCGGTGACACGGCCATCGCCGTCCACCCCGACGACGAGCGCTACAAGCACCTCGTCGGCCGGCTGATCAAGCTGCCGCTCACCGACCGCTCGATCCCGGTCGTCGCCGACGCGCACGTCGACCCCGAGTTCGGCACGGGCTGCGTCAAGGTGACCCCCGCCCACGACCCGAACGACTTCGCCATCGGGCAGCGCCACGACCTGCCCAACATGACGATCATGGACGAGCACGGTGTCATCACCGTCCACGGCCCCTTCCTCGGCCTGGACCGCTTCGAGGCGCGTTCCGCGGTCGTCGGCGCGCTGCGCCAGCAGGGCCGGATCGTCGCCGAGAAGCGCCCCTACCTGCACTCCGTCGGGCACTGCTCGCGCTGTTCGACCACCGTCGAGCCCCGTCTGTCCCTCCAGTGGTGGGTCAAGGTCGAGACCCTGGCCAAGGCCGCCGGTGACGCGGTCCGCGACGGCCGGGTCGCGATCCACCCGCGGGAGATGGAGAAGCGGTACTTCGACTGGGTCGACAACCTCAACGACTGGTGCATCTCGCGCCAGCTGTGGTGGGGCCACCGCATCCCGGTCTGGTACGGCCCCGACGGCGAGGTCGTCTGCGTCGGCCCCGACGAGCAGGCGCCGACGGGCGAGGGCTGGACCCAGGACACGGACGTCCTGGACACCTGGTTCTCCTCCGGCCTGTGGCCGTTCTCCACGCTGGGCTGGCCGGAGAAGACCCCGGACCTGGCGAAGTTCTATTCCACCGACGTCCTGGTCACCGGCCACGACATCATCTTCTTCTGGGTCGCCCGGATGATGATGTTCGGCCTGTACGCCATGGACGGCGAGGTCCCCTTCAAGACGATCGCGCTGACCGGCCTGGTCCGCGACGAGCGCGGCAAGAAGATGTCGAAGTCCTTCGGCAACGTCGTCGACCCGCTCGACTGGATGGACAAGTACGGCTCCGACGCCGTCCGCTTCACCCTGGCCAAGGGCGCCAACCCGGGCACGGACGTCCCGATCGGCGAGGACTGGGTCCAGGCGTCCAGCAAGTTCGCCAACAAGATCTGGAACGCCACCCGCTTCGCGCTGATGAACGGCGCCACGATCGAGGGCGAGCTGCCGCCGGCCGAGCGGCTGTCGGCCACCGACCGCTGGATCCTGTCCCGCCTGAACGAGACGGTCGCGCAGGTCGACGCGTACTACGACGACTTCCAGTTCTCGAAGCTCAGCGAGGCGCTCTACCACTTCGCGTGGGACGAGGTCTTCGACTGGTACGTCGAGCTGTCGAAGACGACCTTCTTCGCGGGCGGCGAGCAGGCGAAGGTCTCCGGCCGGGTCCTCGGCGAGGTCATCGACGTGATGCTGCGCCTGCTGCACCCGGTGGTCCCCTTCGTCACCGAGACGCTGTGGACCACGCTGACCGGCGGTGAGTCCCTCGTGATCGCCGACTGGCCGAAGCCCGTGTCCGTCCCCGGGGCCGACGCCCCGGGCGGCTTCCGCGACGAGGCCGCCGAGGCCGAGATCGAGAGCGTCCAGAACCTCGTCCGCGAGGTCCGCCGGTTCCGCAAGGAGCAGGGTCTCGACGACAAGCAGAAGGTGCCGGCCCGTCTCGACCTGTCCGGTACGGCGCTCGCCGCGCACGAGGCGGCCATCCGCCAGGTGCTGCGCCTCCAGCCGGAGGGCGAGGCCTTCAGCGCCTCCGCGACCCTGCCGGTCGCCGGCGCCACGGTCGCGCTCGACCTGTCGGGCACCATCGACGTCGAGGCCGAGCGCAAGCGCCTGACGAAGGACCTGGGCGCCGCCGAGAAGGAGAAGCAGCAGGCCGAGGCGAAGCTGGCGAACGAGGCGTTCATCGCCAAGGCCCCCGACAACGTCGTGGACAAGATCAAGGGCCGGCTCGCCAAGGCCGAGGCGGACATCGCCCGGATCCAGGCGCAGCTGGCAGCGCTGCCCGCCGCGTAGCCGCGCGTCCCCGCCGCGTACGAAGGCCCCCGCACCGTCTCCGGACGGTGCGGGGGCCTTCGCGTACGCCGTGCCCGGAGATGCCCGGAGTGCCGCATTCCACTGCATGGGCGGCCCCCCTCGATCCGTCCCCCCGGACCGACCACGGATGATGGGGGGATGCACGTCAAGCCCGCCCCGTCGGCGTTCCACCGGGCCGTGGCCTCCGGCCGCCGGACGGCCGAGGGCTGGGCCGCCTCGCCCCGGGCGCAGGACGTCCTCGCCGCGCTGAGCTGCCTGGCCCTGATGGCGCTGGACCTGCCCGGCCTCGCCGCCGCCGACAACTCCCTCAGCGGGGCGGGGGCCGCCGCCGTGCTCACCGCGGGCTGCTCGACGCTGCTGGCGCGCCGCCGGATGCCGTGGGCGGCGTACCTCACGGCCCTGCTGTTCATCGGCTGGCTGCACGAACTGACCCTGATCCAGTTCGCGCTGTACTCCGTCGGCCGGTACCGGGGGCGCCGCGCCGCGGTCCTGGCCACCCTCGGGTACGTGGCCTTCGCGGTCTCGGTGTTCTGCCTGCCGGGCTGGCCCGAGCCGAAGGTGGCGACGCTCAGCTCCTTCCTGGGCCTGGTCGTGCCGATCGGGGTGCTCGCCTGCGCCGTCGGGATCGCCGCCTGCCGGCACGACCTGGTGCGCGAGCTGGAGGCCCGGCGGGCCGAGTCGGCGGTGCTGAACGCCGTGCAGCAGGAACGGACCTCGGTCGCCCGGGACGTCCACGACTTCGTCGGGCGGGAGCTGACCCTGCTGACGGTGCGCTCGGAGGTGCTGTCGATGCGAGCGCGGGAGACGCCGTACGCGAAGGACTTCGAGGAGCTGTCGGACACCGCCCGCCGGGCGCACCTGGTCCTCAACGAGATCATCGTGCAGCGCGGGGAGCGGGCGGCCACCCCCGGTGTGGACGGGCTGGCGGCGCTGGCGGAGCAGAGCGGCCGGGCCGGTTCGCCGGTGAGGCTGGCGCTGGACCCGCGGGCGCACGGGCTGTCGCCGCTGCGGCAGGCCGCGGTCTACCGGGTGGTGCAGGAGTGCCTGACCAACGCGGCCAAGCACGCCCGCGGCGAGACCATCGACGTGTCGGTCCGGGCGGACGGCCCGCACGTGCGGATCGCCGTCAGCAACGGACTGCCGGACGGCGCCCCGGACCGGACCCCGGTCTCGGCGGGCTCGGGTACGGCGAGCATGGCCGAGCGGGTCCGCAGCCTGGGGGGCACGCTGACGGCGACGCGGACGCCGGAGTCGTACGAGGTGGTGGCGACGCTGCCGCGGGGCTGACCGGAGGCGGCGCTCAGCCCCGCGCGGGGGCGTGGAGGCGTGGACGATGGCCCGCCGCTCGACGGGGGTCACGCCGGACGGTACGCGGATCACCCCGTCCTTGAGGGGGCGGACGGCGGTGATGGAGCCCGGGGTGCGGCCGGTGGTCTCCCTGGCCTCGGTCCCGACGGCCGGGGCGGTGGTGGTGCCGGCCCCGACCGCCACCACGGACGGCTCATTGAGGACGATCCCGTGGCCGCGGGCGTGGACGAGGGTGTTCGCGGTCCCCAGGTCCATCCCCATGTCGCGGCTGGAGGCGGTCGTGGTGGTGCTGGCCTGCGGCATTCGGTCCCCTCTCACCTGCCGCAAGGCTTGCACGACGATCGGGCCGCCTTCGCGGCCGTGGGTCCCGAAAGGCCCGGGCCGGAAGTCCTGCGGGTCCCCGTCCGTAGACTGGTCCCCGTGAGTGAGCAGCAGCCCGAGAGCCACGACCGCGACCGCGACGGTACCTTCGACGAGTTCGACCAGATCGTGGCGGAAGAGTCCGACCGCGACCCCGACCTGGCGGTGATCGAGGCCGGCAGCCGTACCCTGCGCGCCCAGGCCGGACCGCCGTCGGGCGACCCCGTGCCGTCCCGCCCCGAGGACCCGGAGGTGGCGAAGGCGTTGCTGGAGGTGGAGCAGGAACTGGCCACCCGGTGGGGCGAGACCAAGCTGGAGCCGTCCGTCAGCCGGATCGCCGCCCTGATGGACGTACTGGGCGAGCCGCAGCGCGCGTACCCGTCCATCCACGTCACCGGCACCAACGGCAAGACCAGCACGGCCCGCATGATCGAGGCCCTGCTGAACGCCTTCGACCTGCGCACGGGCCGTTACACCAGCCCGCACGTCCAGTCCGTGACCGAGCGGATCAGCCTGGACGGGGCGCCGATCAGCGCCGAGCGCTTCGTCGAGACGTACCACGACGTGAAGCCGTACGTGGAGATGGTCGACGCCGCCGAGGAGTACCGGCTGTCGTTCTTCGAGGTGCTCACCGGCATGGCGTACGCGGCCTTCGCGGACGCGCCGGTCGACGTGGCCGTGGTCGAGGTCGGCATGGGCGGCAGCTGGGACGCCACCAACGTGATCGACGGGACGGTCGCGGTGATCACCCCGATCAGCCTGGACCACACGGACCGGCTCGGCTCCACGCCCGGCGAGATCGCCCAGGAGAAGGGCGGCATCATCAAGCAGGACGCCACCGTGATCCTGGCGCAGCAGCCGGTGGACGCGGCGCAGGTGCTGCTGAAGAAGGCCGTGGAGGTCGACGCGACGGTGGCCCGCGAGGGCATGGAGTTCGGCATCGTCTCCCGCGAGGTGGCGGTCGGCGGCCAGATGCTGACCCTGCGCGGCATGGGCGGCGAGTACGACGGCATCTTCCTGCCGCTGTACGGCGCGCACATGGCGCACAACGCGGCGGTCGCGCTGGCCGCCGTCGAGGCCTTCTTCGGCGTCGGCGGGGAGCACGCCCGGGAGCTGGACGCGGACACCGTGCGGCAGGCCTTCGCCTCGGTGACCTCGCCGGGCCGCATGGAGGTCGTGCGCCGCAGCCCGACGGTGATCCTGGACGCCGCGCACAACCCGGCGGGCGCGCAGGTGACCGCGGAGGCCGTCACCGAGGCGTTCGGCTTCAGCCGGCTGATCGGTGTCGTGGCCGCGAGCGAGGGCAAGGACGTCAAGGGCGTCTTCGAGGCCTTCGAGCCGATCTTCGCGGAGGTCGTGGTCACGGAGAACACCAGCCACCGGGCGATGGGCGCGGACGAGCTGGCGGCGATCGCGGTCGAGGTCTTCGGCCCGGACCGGGTGCAGGTGGAGCCGCGGCTGGACGACGCGCTGGAGGCGGCCGTCACCCTCGCGGAGGAAGAGGCCGAATACGGAGGGGCCGGTGTCCTGGTGACCGGTTCCGTGATCACGGTGGGCGAGGCCCGCCTGCTGTTCAAGAAGGGCTGAGGGATCGATGCGCACGCTCTGCGCGAGCACGCTGATCGGTGAATTCTTCATCGTCGGCTTCGCGGGCCTGGTGGCCATGAAGAACCCGGACCTGACCCAGGCCGAGGTGTGGACCGTCTGCGGTGTGACGATGCTGCTGTCGGTGCTGCTGTGCGGGATGCTCTCGCGCCCCGGTGCGGTGCAGATCGGCTGGGCGCTGCAGATCGGGCTGATCGCGAGCGGTTTCGTGGTCCCGACGATGTTCTTCCTGGGCGCGGTCTTCGCGGGCCTGTGGTGGTGCTCGGTGCACTACGGCCGCAAGATCGACGCGATCAAGGCGAGCTGGGCCGCCCATCAGGCGGAAGCCGCCTCTCCTGACGCTGCGTGACGGTTCACCGTTTCGGCCCTGTAGATTCGTCGCACCGCACCCGTTTGCCGCAAGGAGCACCCACATGACCCAGCGCACGCTCGTCATCCTCAAGCCCGACGCCGTCCGTCGCGGGCTGGTCGGCGAGATCATCGGCCGCATCGAGCGGAAGGCCGGCTGGACCATCCCGGCGATGGAGCTGCGCACGCTCGACGCGGAGACCCTGGAGGCCCACTACGGCGAGCACAAGGGCAAGCCCTTCTACGAGCCCCTGATGGGCTTCATGGCGAGCGGCCCGGTCGTCGTCCTGGTCGTGGAAGGGGAACGTGCGATCGAGGGCGTCCGCATGCTGGCCGGACCCACCGACCCGATCGCCGCGGCGCCCGGTTCCATCCGCGGGGACTTCGGCACCATCGTCCGGGAGAACCTGATCCACGCCTCGGATTCCGAGGAGTCCGCGGAGCGCGAGCTGAAGCTCTTCTTCCCCGCGCTCTGATTCCCGGGAACAGTCCTTCCTGACGAGACATCAGCCGAATAGCGCTCACGACCTGGGGCGACCGAAGTAATTTCGGTCGCCCTTCGGTATTGCGGGGACCGGCCGGGAACGCATGGCAAGGACACGACGTCACCAATCAGGGGGCGGGTTTCCGTTCCGGCGCGATCGCCGGAGTCCCGTCGCGCGGTACCGGTACTCGCGGCACTACGATGGGGCCTCCACCCACACACCCACCTCGCCGACCTGACAGCAGCCGCTATCAACTGGAAGGCCAGACGCTCCTCATGGGGAACAAGGGGAACAACATGTCGTTCATCGGCCGTGACATGGCGATCGACCTCGGGACCGCCAACACGCTGGTGTACGTGAGGGGCCGGGGAATCGTTCTGAACGAGCCGTCCGTGGTCGCCATCAACACGAACACCGGTGGAATCCTGGCGGTCGGCTCCGAGGCGAAGAAGATGATCGGCCGGACGCCCGGCAACATCGTCGCCGTACGGCCCCTCAAGGACGGCGTGATCGCCGACTTCGAGATCACCGAGCGCATGCTCCGGTACTTCATCCTCAAGATCCACAAGCGCCGCTACCTGGCGCGCCCGCGCGTCGTGGTCTGCGTGCCCTCCGGCATCACCGGAGTGGAGCGCCGCGCCGTCATCGAGGCGTCCACGCAGGCCGGCGCCCGCCAGGTGCACATCATCGAGGAGCCCATGGCCGCCGCCATCGGCTCGGGTCTGCCCGTCCACGAGGCCACCGGCAACATGGTCGTGGACATCGGCGGCGGCACCACGGAGGTCGCGGTCATCTCCCTCGGCGGAATCGTCACGGCACAGTCCATCCGGGTGGCCGGCGACGAGCTGGACAACGCGATCATCCAGCACATCAAGAAGGAGTACTCGCTCCTCCTCGGCGAGCGCACCGCCGAGCAGATCAAGATCACCATCGGGTCGGCGTACGACCTCGACAAGGACGAGCACACCGAGATCCGCGGCCGCGACCTGGTCTCCGGCCTCCCGAAGACCGTCGTCATCTCCGCCGCGGAGGTGCGCAAGGCCATCGAGGAGCCGGTCAACTCCATCGTGGACGCCGTCAAGACCACCCTCGACAAGTGCCCGCCGGAGCTGTCCGGCGACATCATGGACCGCGGCATCGTCCTCACCGGCGGCGGAGCCCTGCTGCGCGGCCTCGACGAGCGGCTGCGCCGCGAGACGGGCATGCCGATCCACATCGCCGAGGACCCCCTCGACTCCGTGGCCCTCGGCTCCGGCAAGTGCGTAGAGGAGTTCGAAGCCCTCCAGCAGGTTCTGGACGCCCAGCCCCGGCGGTGATCGAACCCCCTCCAACGGGACATGCGGAACACAAGGATCCGCCGTACGGGTGCTACCGCGCCGGTACGGCGGATCGTTGATATACAGGCACAGTCCGGCGCAGCCCCGGCTCCGCCGGAGCGGCTCCGCCGCACGGGTTTTCTACGAGGAAGGCACGGCCGCCGCACGTGAGGGACACACGAGAGAGCCGGCTGCTCCTGGTGCTGCTGATCGCCATCGCGTTCGCATTGATCACGGTGGACATCAGAGCGGGCGAGGAGTCACCGGTCGACGGTGCCCGCAAGGCCGCGGCAGCGGTCTTCGGCCCGGTCGAGAAGGGCGTCGCCACCGCGGTGGGCCCGGTCGCCAACGCCATAGGGGCCGTACGCGACTCCGACGAGCGCCACAACCGCATCACCCGGCTGGAACGCGAGAACGCCCTCCTGAAGACCAGGATGGGCAGCGACGAGCGGGCCAAGAGCCGCATCCACGAGCTCGACGAGATGCTCAAGCGCGCCGGCGCCGGCCAGTACGGCATCAAGGGGGCCGAAGTCATCGCCATAGGGTCCGCCCAGGGCTTCTCCTGGACCGTCACCATCGACGCCGGCAGCAAGGACGGCATCGAGCGCGACATGACCGTCCTCAACGGCGACGGCCTCGTCGGCCGGGTCACCACCGTCGGCCCCGACACCTCCACCGTCCTGCTCGCCAACGACCCCGACTTCACCGTCGGCACCCGTCTGGAGCAGAGCGGCGAACTGGGCTTCGCCACCGGCCAGGGCGACCGCGCCCTGTCGGTCCAGATGCTCAACGGCCGCGCCAAGGTCAGCCCCGGCGACCGCCTCGTCACCTTCGGCTCCCGCGCCAACAAGCCCTTCGTACCCGGCGTCCCGCTCGGCGAGGTCGTCCGCGTCGACCCCTCCAACGGCGGCCTCACCCGCACCATCCACGTCCGCCCCTTCGTCGGCTTCTCCCGCCTCGACATCGTCGGCGTGGTCGTCGTGCCGCCCCGCGACGACCCGCGTGACGCCGTCCTGCCGCCCAAGCCCGAGCCCCCCAAGCCCACACCGACGGTCACCGTCACGGTCACGCCCTCCCCGAGCGTCTCCGGCCGGCCCGCGGACGAGGAGGAACGCTGAGCCATGCGCTTCAACCGGATCCTGCTCTCCGCCACCCTCGTCGTGGTGGCCCTCGTCATCCAGGTCACCGTCCTGGGGCGGCTCCAGCTTCCCGGCGCCGTCCCGGACCTGATGCTGCTCACGGTCGTCGCCCTGTCCCTGGTGTACGGGCCGACCTCCGGCGCCCTCCTCGGCTTCGGCGCCGGACTCCTCGCCGACCTGGCCCCGCCCGCCGACCACGCGGCGGGCCGCTACGCCCTCGTCCTGTGCATCATCGGCTACCTCGTGGGCCTGGCCCGCCCCGACAACGGCCGGTTCCGCTCCGCCTGGGGCCCGATGCTCACCGTGCTCGCCGCCGCCGTCGGCTCGATCCTGCTCTACGTCGCCGTGGGCGCCCTGGTCGGCGACACCGCCGAACGCCACGTCGGCCTCGGCGGGCTGCTGTTCACGGCCGTCCTCTACGACCTGCTGCTGGCCCCCTTCACGGTGCCGTGGATCATGGCCCTCGCCCGCCGGGCCGAGAACGACCCGATGGCCGTCGAAGCCAACGGCGGCCCGCCGCAGGGCGCCGACGTGTCCTCCGGCTGGCTCGCCGGCGGCACCGGCCTCAGCATCGGCAGCCAGCGCGGCGGCCTGCGGCTGCGCTCCGCCCGCGGCCGCGCGAACCGGGCCGGCCGGATAAAGGGCGTCAAGGGCGTGAAGAACGTCAAGAAGCTGTGACGGGGGAGCACGAGGCATGACCAACATTCCCGAGACCGGCCGCACCCCCCGGGTGCAGATCCGGCTCGTCATCATCCAGATCCTCGTCTTCTCCCTGCTCTGCACCCTCGGCGGCCGGCTCTGGTACCTCCAGATCCGCAACGGCCACGAGTACGCCGACGAGGCCAGGAGCAACCACGTCCAGCGCGTGGTGCAGCCCGCCGTGCGCGGCTCCATCCTGGACGCCCGCGGCGTCCCCCTCGCCGACAACGAGACCCGCCTGGTCGTCTCCGCCTCCCGCACCGAGCTGATGCGGATAAAGGACCGGGGCAAGGCCGTCCTGACCCGCCTCGCCGGGGTCCTGGACATGAAGCCGCAGGACGTCATGGACAAGATCCGGCTCTGCGACTCCCAGACCCCCAAGCCCTGCTGGAACGGCTCTCCGTACCAGCCGATCCCGGTCACCATGGAGGCCACCACCCAGCAGGCCCTCCAGATCCGCGAACGCCCCGAGGACTTCCCCGGCATCACCGCCGAACCGACCGCGGTGCGCCGCTACCCGGCGCCCGGCGCCGCCCGCACCGCCCAGGTCCTCGGCTACCTCTCGCCCGTCACCGACGACGAGATCCAGAAGGCCAAGGACACCGACTCGCCCCACCTGCGCTCCGACCAGGTCGGCCGCTCCGGGCTCGAGCGCACGTACGACAAGGAGCTGCGCGGCAAGGCGCAGGTCACCTCGTACGAGGTCGACAACCTCGGACGCGTCATGGACCAGACCAAGTCCGACCCCGGTGTCGCCGGATCCACCCTCGTCACCAGCATCGACGCCCGGGTCCAGTCCGTCGCCGAGTACGAGCTCGCCCAGGCGATGAAGGTCGTCCGCAAGGAGACCGACAACATCACCGGACGCAAGTACGAGGCCGACTCGGGCGCCGTCGTCGTCATGGAGACCAAGACCGGCCGCGTCGTCGCCATGGCCTCCCAGCCCGACTACGACCCCAACGCCTGGGTCGGCGGCATTTCCGGCCAGGACTACGCCAACCTCACCAGCAAGAACTCCAACTACCCGCTGCTCAACCGGGCCATCCAGGGCCAGGCCCCGGCCGGCTCCATCTTCAAGGTGGTCTCCGCGAGCGCCGCCGTCCGCGCCGGCTACGACTTCAACGACAAGTACAACTGCAGCGCCTCCTACAACATGGGCGGCCGCAGTTTCGCGAACTTCGAGTCCAAGGGCCACGGCCCCATCACCCTCGGCGAAGCCCTCAAGTTCTCCTGCAACACCGTCTTCTACGCCCTCGGCCACAAGGAGTGGCAGCGCGACGGCGGCCTCGAACCCAAGAAGGACGCCCACGACTGGTTCTACCGGACCGCCCGTGAGTTCGGCCTCGGCTCCGAGACCGGCATCGACCTGCCCAACGAGGTCACCGGCCGGATCCCCGACCGCCAGTGGAAGCAGAACTTCTGGGCGGCCAACAAGGACTCCTGGTGCAAGCAGGGCAAGAAGGGCGGCACCTACGTCGAGCAGATCGCCTACGAGAGCTGCCTCGAAGGCAACCAGCTCAAGGCCTACGACAGCATCAACTTCGCCATCGGCCAGGGCGACGTCCTCGTCACCCCCATCCAGATGGCCACCGCCTACGCCGCCATCAGCAACGGCGGCACCCTCTACAACCCGACCGTCGGCAAAGCCGTGATCAGCCCCGACGGCAAGGTCCAGGAGATCAGGCCCACGCCCCACGGCAAGCTGCCGGTCGACGCCAAGACCATCGCCGACCTCGACAAGGGCCTGCGCATGGTCGTCGAACCCGGCGGCACCGCCGCCTGGCGGTTCGGCGGCTGGCCGCTGGACAGGATCCCGCTGCGCGCCAAGACGGGCACCGCCCAGGTCTACGGCAAGCAGACCACCTCCTGGCTGGCGACCTACACCGACGACTTCACCATCGTGATGACGATCTCCCAGGGCGGCACCGGCTCCGGAGCCTCGGGTCCCGCCGTGCGCAACATCTACAACGCGATGTACGGCCTCACCATGGACGGCAAGGACACCGGCAAGGCCCTCCTGCCCAAGCCGCAGGCCCAGCTGCCCACCGTCAACCCCGACGGCACCATCGACGCCCCCGAGATCCGGCCGTACGTGCCCCCGTCCCCGGAGGAGCTGGCGCCGCCCGCGCTCGCCGGCCCGCCGCCCCTGCGGCATGACTGAGACGTGATGATGCAGACCGCCAACAACTTCTCCGTATCCCGGTACGCCCCCCGGAAGGGCCCGCTCGCCCGGCTGACGGCCCGTGACTCGGTCCTGCGCCGCCTCGACTGGCCGATACTGCTGTCGGCGCTCGCCCTGTCCCTGATCGGCGCCCTGCTGGTGTGGTCGGCGACCCGCCACCGGGACACCCTCAACCAGGGCGACCCGCAGTACTTCCTCTGGCGCCACCTGCTCAACACCGGCATCGGCTTCCTCCTGATGATCGGGACGGTCCTGCTGGGCCACCGCAACCTGCGCGGGGCCGTCCCGGTCCTCTACGGGCTCTCGCTCCTGCTCGTCACGGCCGTGCTCACCCCGCTGGGCGCCACCATCAACGGCGCGCACGCCTGGATCGTCATCGGCGGCGGCTTCTCGCTCCAGCCCTCGGAGTTCGTGAAGGTCACGATCATCCTGGTGATGGCGATGCTGCTGGCGGCCCGGGTCGACGCCGGAGACCTGGAACATCCCGAGCACCGCACCGTGGTCAAGGCGCTGTGCCTGGCCGCCGCGCCCATGGGCATCGTCATGCTGATGCCCGACCTCGGGTCGGTCATGGTGATGGTCGTGATCGTGCTGGGAGTGCTGCTGGCCTCCGGCGCCTCCAACCGCTGGGTGGTCGGCCTGATCGGCGCCGGAACCGCCGGAGCCATTCTGATCTGGCAGCTGGGCGTCCTCGACCAGTACCAGATCAACCGCTTCGCCGCCTTCGCCAACCCCGAGCTCGACCCCGCCGGCGCCGGCTACAACACCAACCAGGCGCGCATCGCGATCGGCGGCGGCGGCCTGACCGGCTCCGGACTGTTCAAGGGCCCCCAGACCACGGGCCAGTTCGTGCCCGAACAGCAGACCGACTTCGTGTTCACGGTCGCGGGGGAGGAGCTGGGCTTCATCGGGGGCATCCTCATCATCGGCCTGCTCGGCTTCGTCCTGTGGCGCGCCTGCATGATCGCCCGCGCCACCACCGAGCTGTACGGGACCATCGTGGCCGCCGGGATCATCGCCTGGTTCGCCTTCCAGGCCTTCGAGAACATCGGGATGAACCTGGGCATCATGCCGGTGGCCGGCCTGCCGCTGCCCTTCGTGTCCTACGGGGGATCGTCGATGTTCGCCGTCTGGGTGGCCGTCGGACTGCTCCAGTCCATCCGCGTGCAACGCCCCCTGTCGGCCTGAGCCACACGTGCGGAGGGGGCCGTTCCGCCGAACGCCGAGGCCCTCTCCCGCCGTGCTCCGATCGGGACTAGATTCGGTTCATGGCGGACACCAAGCGCGAGATCGAGCGGAAATTCGAGTTCCCGCGATCCGGCGGGAAGCGCTCCGGCACCACCGGTGACACCGAAGGCGGCGCCGGCACGACCGGGAACACCGGAGACACCGGCCGGGCGGCGAAAGCCGGTGCGGGCGGCGACGCGGCCGGGCACGGCAAGGCCGCCCGGCGCGACGGACCCCGGCCCGGCGCCCGGAACGACCTCCCCGAACTCCCCGAACTCCCCGACCTCACCGGCACCGCCGCCATCGCGGCCGTCCACGACCGGGGCACCGACCACCTCGACGCCGTCTACTACGACACCCCCGACCAGCGGCTCGCCGCCGACGGCCTCACCCTGCGCCGCCGCACCGGCGGCGGGGACTCCGGCTGGCACCTCAAACTCCCCGTCGCCCCCGGGGTCCGCGACGAGGTCCACGCCCCCCTCGCCGACACCGTCCCGCCCGCCCTCGCCGCCCTGGTCCGCTCCCGGGTGCGCGACCACCGGCTCGAACCCCAGGTCCGGCTGCGCTCCGAACGCCGCACCAGCGACCTCCTCGACGCCGGCGGCACCCTCCTCGCACAGCTCAGCACCGACACCGTCCACGCAGAACGGGACGGGGCCACCGCCCACTGGACCGAGGTCGAGGTCGAACTCGCCGACGGCACCGGACCCGCGCTCCTCGACGCCGTCGAACGGACCTTCCGCAAGGCCGGGCTGAAGGTCTCCGACGCCCCCTCGAAACTCGCCCGCGCCCTCGCCGAGACCGGCAGCGGGGCCCCCGCCCGCCCCGCGCCCGGCCCGGCCGACGGAACCGCCGGCGCGTACGTCCTCGCGTACCTGCGCCGGCAGGTCGACACCCTCATCAGCAACGACCCGGCCGTACGGCGCGACCAGCCCGACTCCGTGCACCGGATGCGGGTCGCCTCCCGGCGCCTGCGCAGCGCGTTCAAGACCTACCGCAAGATCCTCGACCGCGAGGTCACCGACCCCATCGGCGAAGAGCTGCGCCGGCTCGGCACGGAACTCGGCGCCGACCGCGACCGGGAGGTCCTCCACGACCACCTCCGGGAAGCGGTCGCCGGCCTCCCCCACCCCCTCCTCGCCGGCCCCGTCCACAAGCGGCTGCGCACCTGGAACGGCACCAGCCGCTCCGTGACGCGCGGCCGCGCCCTCGCCGCCCTCGACCACGCCCGGCACCTCACCCTCCTCGACACCCTGGAGGCCCTGCTCGCCGAGCCGCCGCTGCTGCCCGGGGCCGCGAAACCCGCGGCCAAGGCCCTTCCGAAGGCGATCCTGCGCGACTACCGCAGGCTCGCCCGGCGGGTCGACCGCGCCCTCTCCCTCGACCCCGGCCCGGAACGCGACCGCGCCCTCCACGAGGCCCGCAAGGCGGCCAAACGCGCCCGCTACGGCGCCGAGGCCGCCGAACCCGCCCTCGGGAAGCCCGCCAGGAAGTTCGCCCGGGCCATGGAAGCGGTCCAGGACGTGCTCGGCGAACACCAGGACAGCGTGGTCACCCGCACCGTCCTGCGCGACCTGGCCCACCAGGCCCACGGCGCCGGCGAGCCCTCCTTCACCTGGGGCCTCCTGCACGGCCGTGAGGAGGCCAGGGCCGAACGCGCCGCACGCGACCTCCCGGCCGTCTGGGCCCGGGCGTCGGAACCGCAGCTCCGCTCCTCCCTGTGACCGCGGGGCGGACGACGTCCGGTGCGGTGTTCCCCGCCCTGATGTCCGCTGGGATTCAGGGGGCGGCCCCGAGGGGGTTACGCTTGAGAGTCGCCCCCCTGCCCGCTCACGAAGGTTGCTATGCCCGCCGAGTCAGTCTTCCCTCAGCTCGAGGCCCTGCTTCCGCACGTTCAGAAGCCGATCCAGTACGTCGGTGGTGAGCTGAACTCCACCGTCAAGGACTGGGACGCCTGTGACGTCCGCTGGGCACTCATGTACCCGGACGCCTACGAGGTGGGTCTGCCCAACCAGGGCGTCATGATCCTCTACGAGGTGCTGAACGAGCGCGAGGGCGTCCTCGCCGAGCGCACGTACTCGGTGTGGCCCGACCTGGAAGCCCTGATGCGCGAGCACCAGGTGCCCCAGTTCACCGTGGACAGCCACCGCCCCGTCTCCGCCTTCGACGTGTTCGGCCTGTCCTTCTCCACGGAGCTGGGCTACACCAACATGCTCACGGCGCTGGACCTCGCCGGCATCCCGCTGGAGTCCAAGGACCGGACGGTCGACCACCCCATCGTCCTCGCGGGCGGGCACGCGGCCTTCAACCCAGAGCCGATCGCGGAGTTCATCGACTGCGCGGTCATCGGCGACGGCGAGCAGGCCGTCCTCGACATGACCGAGATCATCCGCACCTGGAAGGCCGAGGGCCGCCCGGGCGGACGCGAGGAGGTCCTGCTGCGCCTCGCGAAGACCGGCAACGTGTACGTGCCGGGCTTCTACGACGTCGAGTACCTCGAGGACGGCCGCATCGGCCGTGTCGTCCCGAACCGCTCGGGCGTGCCGTGGCGCGTCTCCAAGCACACCGTCATGGACCTCGACGAGTGGCCGTACCCCAAGCAGCCCCTGGTCCCGCTCGCCGAGACCGTCCACGAGCGCATGTCGGTGGAGATCTTCCGCGGCTGCACCCGCGGCTGCCGTTTCTGCCAGGCCGGCATGATCACGCGCCCCGTGCGGGAGCGAAGCATCACCGGCATCGGCGAGATGGTCGAAAAGGGCCTCAAGGCGACGGGCTTCGAGGAGGTCGGCCTCCTCTCCCTGTCCTCCGCGGACCACACCGAGATCGCCGACATCGCCAAGGGCCTCGCCGACCGCTACAGCGACGACAAGGTCGGCCTGTCGCTGCCGTCCACCCGCGTGGACGCCTTCAACGTGGACCTGGCGAACGAGCTGACCCGCAACGGCCGCCGCTCGGGCCTGACCTTCGCCCCCGAGGGCGGCTCCGAGCGCATGCGCAAGGTCATCAACAAGATGGTCTCGGAAGAGGACCTGATCCGCACCGTCGCCACCGCCTACGGCAACGGCTGGCGCCAGGTGAAGCTGTACTTCATGTGCGGCCTGCCGACCGAGACCGACGAGGACGTCCTCCAGATCGGCGACATGGCCGTCAACGTCATCGCCAAGGGCCGCGAGGTCTCCGGCCAGAACGACATCCGCTGCACCGTGTCCATCGGCGGGTTCGTGCCCAAGCCGCACACCCCCTTCCAGTGGGCCCCGCAGCTGTCGGCCGAGGAGACGGACGCCCGCCTCGGCAAGCTCCGTGACAAGATCCGCGGCGACAAGAAGTACGGCCGCTCCATCGGCTTCCGCTACCACGACGGCAAGCCCGGCATCGTCGAGGGCCTCCTCTCGCGCGGCGACCGCCGCGTCGGCGACGTCATCCGAGCGGTCTACGAGGACGGCGGCCGCTTCGACGGCTGGCGCGAGCACTTCTCGTACGACCGCTGGATGCGGGCGGCGGAGAAGACCCTGCCGGCGTACGGCGTGGACGTGGCCTGGTACACGACCCGTGAGCGCACGTACGAGGAAGTGCTGCCCTGGGACCACCTGGACTCCGGCCTGGACAAGGACTGGCTCTGGGAGGACTGGCAGGACGCCCTCGACGAGACCGAGGTCGAGGACTGCCGCTGGACGCCCTGCTTCGACTGCGGCGTGTGCCCCCAGATGCAGACGGAGATCCAGATCGGCCCGACCGGCAAGAAGCTGCTGCCCCTGTCGGTCGTGAAGTGACCCCGGCCTGCGGCTGAGCCTCCCGCGCCGTGCCCCCGCCGTCCGACGGCGGGGGCACGGCGCGTTCGTGCGCCGGCCGTCCGGGCTTCGGAGCCGGGTCGGAACGGAACCGCGGGTTCTGGTGTCCTTAGCGGCATGCGGATGGAAAAGCAGCAGGCGGCGCCGGGTGCGGACGGGTGCCTGACCGGGGTGGTCAGGGTGCCGGTGAAGATCGTGGCCGTGCTGGTGGTGCTGCCGGTGCGGGCCGTGTGGGACCTGCTCGTGCTCGGCGCGCGGGCCGCGCGGCGCCGCGTGCTGGCGCCGCTGGGGCGGGCCGCCGGGTGGGTGCTCGCGCGGGTGTGGCGGTACGCGCTGAGGCCGCTGCTGCTCCTCCTCTTCTACTGGCCCTGGGCCGGACTGTGGCGCTACCTGGTCGTGCCCGTCTCCGGCGCCGCGTACACCTGGCTGCTGCGCCCCCTCGGGCTGGGCACCGCCTGGCTGTGCCTCTCCTTCGGGCGGTACGTGCTGGTGCCGCTCGGGACCGGGATCGCCTGGGTGGTGCGGCACGGGGTGGTGCTGCCGTCCGGCCGGCTCTACCGCGAGGTGCTCACGCCGATCGGCCACGGGCTGCGGTGGCTGGGGCGCGGGCTCTGGCGGCTGTTGTTCGTGTGGCCCTGGGTGGGGTTGTGGCGGTACGTCCTCCAGCCGGCCGGCCACGGGCTGCGGTGGCTGGTGGGCTGGTGGGCTGGTTCTGGCGGCTGTTGTTCGTGTGGCCTTGGGTGGGGCTGTGGCGGTACGTCCTCCAGCCGGCCGGCCACGGGCTGGCCTGGGCCGGGCGGTACGTGCTCCTGCCGCCGCTCTCCCTCCTCTACCGGTACCTGCTCGCCCCCCTCGGGCGCCTCCTCGTCAGCGCCTGGCACCTCGCCGGGCGGATCACCCGCGCACTCGGCCGCGGCCTGCGGCGGCTGTGGCGCGGCTGGGTCGCCCGGCCCGCCGCGTGGGTGTACCGGCAGGTGGCCACACCCCTCGGCCACGCCCTGCGCGAGGTGTGGCGCACCTCCCGTGCCGCGGTGCGCGAGGCGCGGGCCGAGGTCCGGCGCGCGCTGTTCGGGGGACCGCCCCGGGAACCGGCGAGGTCACGGGCGCGTACTCTGGGTAGTACGACAGCCGCCGACGCGGCACCCGCTCCCGAGATCTCCCTGCGCGAACGGCGGGGGTGAGCCGGACGGGTCGACAGACCTCAGGGCGGCGCGCGAGCCGCGCCGCCCCGCACAAGGAGAAGAACCACTGGGCAAGCGACAGCCCGAAGGCCCGCCTCCCGCACCGGTGGTGCAGCGCATCCGACTGCGCTACACCAAGCGTGGCCGCCTCCGGTTCACCAGCCACCGAGACTTCCAGCGCGCCTTCGAGCGCGCCCTGCGCCGCGCCGAGGTGCCCATGGCGTACTCGGCCGGCTTCACCCCCCACCCCCGTGTCTCGTACGCGAACGCCGCCCCCACCGGGACCGGCAGCGAGGCCGAGTACCTCGAGATCGGCCTCGCCGAGGCCCGTGACCCCGAGAAGCTCCGCGAGCTGCTCGACGAGTCCATGCCGGCCGGCCTCGACATCGTCGACGCCGTCGAGGCCCGCACCTCCGGGCTCGCGGACCGTCTGACGGCCTCCGTCTGGGAGCTGCGCCTGGAGGGCGTGGAGCCCGCGGACGCGGCGCGGGCGGTGGAGGGCTTCCTCGCCGCCGAGACGGTCGAGGTGCAGCGCCGGACCAAGAACGGCATGCGGACCTTCGACACCCGAGGCGCCGTCGTCAGTCTGGAGGCCCTTCCCGCCCCGGCTGATAGGCCGCTGGACAATGCCTGTGCGATACTGCGGCTGGTTGTTCGGCATTTGACACCTGCCGTGCGACCCGACGACGTCCTGTCCGGTCTCCACGCTGTGGCCGACCTGGCGCCGCCGGTCCCCGCAGCGGTGACCAGGCTGGCGCAGGGGCTCTTCGACGAGGAGTCCGGCACGGTGACCGACCCGCTCGCGCCCGACCGCGAAGCCGTCACGGCCGCCCCACCCACGGCCGCCGTGAATGCCGACGCGAAGGCGCCGGAAGGTCCCGCCGCGTAAGGAACGTCGTCGTCGCGCCGCCCTGGCACTCGGGAGCCACCTGGGTCGGGCAGCGCACAGACCTGAAGACTTCCGCCAGGCCGTACGGACAAGACGTACGGAACCGGCGGCCATGGACTACAGCTCCCGTGTGGCGAACGCGCCCCGGAGGCCGGCTCCGCGCCCTTCGCGCGGAGCCGCGCCGGACCGGACGTCAGCCGCGGCGCCCGGGAGCGTGACGGGAGAACCCCGCATGCTCAACAACGAAACCGAGAACACCCCCGCCGCCGACAGTGGCAGCCCCAGCGACAACCTGCCCCCGCGCAGGCGTCGCCGCGCGGCTTCCCGGCCGGCCGGCCCGCCCGGCGGCGTCGCCGCCGAAACACCCGTGGAGGCCGCCGCCGCTCCGGCTCCGGCCGTCGAGGAGGCTCCGGCCGCTCCGGCGCCGCGTGCCCGTCGCCGTGCGACCCGCGCCGTGGCCGCGCCCGCCGCCGAAGCCGCCGAGGTCGTCGTGGAGCCGGCGGCTCCGGCGCCGGTCACCGAGGAGCCCGTGGCCGCCCCGGCCCCGCGCACCCGCCGCCGTGCCACCCGCGCCACCACCGCTCCGGTCGCCGAGGCCGCTCCGGAGGCCGCCGCCGAGACCGCTCCCGCCGCCGCTCCGGCTCCGGCCGTCGAGGAGGCTCCGGCCGCTCCGGCGCCGCGTGCCCGTCGCCGTGCGACCCGCGCCGTGGCCGCGCCCGCC
>NZ_JBVISM010000022.1:54523-63476 GCF_055575515.1 Streptomyces sp. NPDC034086
CGCCGAGCCGGCCGAGGTCGTCGTGGAGTCCGCCCCGGCTGCGGCCGTGGAGGAGGAGGCTCCGGCCGCCCCCGCGCCGCGTGCCCGTCGCCGTGCCACCCGCGCCGTCGCCGCCCCCGCGGCCGCCGAGCCGGCCGAGGTCGTCGTGGAGTCCGCCCCGGCTGCGGCCGTGGAGGAGGAGGCTCCGGCCGCCCCCGCGCCGCGTGCCCGTCGCCGTGCCACCCGCGCCGTCGCCGCCCCGGCCGCCGTCGAGACCGCCCCGGCCGTCGAGGAAGCGGAGGAGGAAGCGGAAGAGGTCCGGACCCCCGCCGCGGAGGAGGCCCCCCGGGCCGCCACCCGTGCCGTCACGGTCGCCGACGCCGTGGACGCCCCCAAGCGCGGCCGCCGCCGCGCCACCCGTTCCGCCGCCCCGGCCGCCCCCGCCGCCCCGGCCCCCGCCGCGCGGCCCGAGGCCGCCGCCGAGCCCGAGGCCGCCCCGGCCGGCCGCCGCCGCGCCGCGCGTCCCGCCGTGGCCGTCTTCCAGGCGCCGGTCTTCGCCGAGCCGATGTTCCAGACGCCGGAGACCGCCGCCATGGCCGCCGCGGCCGCTGCCGCCGCCGCTTCGGCGGAGGAGGACGAGGAGGACGAGACCGAGGCCGCCGCCGAGGTCCAGGCCCCCGCCGCGCAGCCGGCCGGCCGTCGCCGCCGCCGTCGCGGTGCGGCCGAGCCCGTCGCCCCGGCCGAGCAGGAGCTCGCCGAGGAGGAGCCGGAGGCCGAGACCGCCGAGTTCGACGAGGACGAGACCGACGAGTCGGGCGAGCGCCCCTCGCGCCGCCGCCGCCGCGGTGGCCGTCGCCGCCGCCGCGGGGAGAACGCCGACCTGGACGAGTCCGCGTACGAGGAGGGCGAGGCCGAGGCCCCCGCGCAGGACGCCGAACCGCGGGAAGCCGAGCAGGAGGAAGAGGAAGAGGAGGCCGACGAGGCCCTCGGTTCCACCTCCAGCCGTCGCCGTCGCCGGCGTCGCCGCCGCAGCGGTGACGGTGCCGTCGAGGTCGAGGCGGGCGAGGAGGACGGTGTCCGCACCGTCGTCAAGGTCCGCGAGCCGCGTCCGGCGCGCGAGAAGGCCGAGCCGGGCACCGGCGCGGACGAGGTCCAGTCCATCAAGGGCTCGACGCGTCTGGAGGCGAAGAAGCAGCGCCGCCGCGAGGGCCGCGAGCAGGGCCGCCGCCGGGTGCCGATCATCACCGAGGCCGAGTTCCTGGCCCGCCGCGAGGCCGTCGAGCGCGTGATGGTCGTCCGCCAGGCGGGCGAGCGCACCCAGATCGGCGTCCTCGAGGACAACGTGCTCGTCGAGCACTACGTCAACAAGGAAGAGGCCACCTCGTACGTCGGCAACGTCTACCTGGGCAAGGTCCAGAACGTGCTGCCATCGATGGAGGCCGCCTTCATCGACATCGGCAAGGGCCGCAACGCCGTCCTGTACGCCGGTGAGGTCAACTTCGAGGCGCTCGGCATGGCCAACGGGCCGCGCCGCATCGAGTCGGCCCTGAAGTCCGGCCAGTCGGTCCTGGTCCAGGTCACCAAGGACCCGATCGGCCACAAGGGCGCCCGCCTGACCAGCCAGGTCTCGCTGCCCGGCCGTTACCTGGTCTACGTGCCCGAGGGCTCGATGACCGGCATCAGCCGCAAGCTGCCCGACACCGAGCGCGCGCGTCTGAAGACCATCCTCAAGAAGATCGTCCCCGAGGACGCGGGCGTCATCGTGCGCACCGCCGCCGAGGGTGCGAGCGAGGACGAGCTGCGCCGTGACGTCGAGCGTCTCCAGGGGCAGTGGGAGGAGATCCAGAAGAAGTCGAAGCAGATCACGACCTCGTCGCCGAGCCTGCTCTACGGCGAGCCGGACATGACGGTCCGCGTCGTGCGCGACATCTTCAACGAGGACTTCTCCAAGGTCATCATCAGCGGTGACCAGGCGTGGGAGACCATCCACGGCTACGTGTCCCACGTGGCCCCGGACCTGGTGGACCGGCTGTCCCGCTGGACCTCCGAGGTCGACGTCTTCGCGACGTACCGGATCGACGAGCAGCTCGCCAAGGCGCTCGACCGCAAGGTGTGGCTGCCCTCGGGCGGCTCCCTCGTGATCGACAAGACCGAGGCGATGATCGTCATCGACGTCAACACCGGCAAGTTCACCGGTCAGGGCGGCAACCTCGAGGAGACCGTCACCAGGAACAACCTGGAGGCGGCCGAGGAGATCGTGCGCCAGCTGCGGCTGCGCGACCTGGGCGGCATCGTCGTCATCGACTTCATCGACATGGTCCTGGAGTCGAACCGCGACCTGGTGCTGCGGCGCATGCTGGAGTGCCTGGGCCGTGACCGCACGAAGCACCAGGTGGCCGAGGTCACCTCGCTGGGCCTGGTCCAGATGACCCGCAAGCGGGTGGGCCAGGGTCTGCTGGAGTCCTTCTCCGAGACCTGCGTCCACTGCAACGGCCGCGGTGTGATCGTCCACATGGAGACCCCGGCCGCGGTGGGCGGCGGCGGCAACGGCAAGCGCGCCAAGCGCCGCGGTGGCCGTCACGAGCACGAGCACGAGCTGGAGACCGTCGAGACCGTCGACGCCGAGCTGCTCGAGGAGGCCGAGACCGAGGCCGAGGTGGCCGCCGAGCTCGCCGCGCCGCGTGCCCTTCCGGAGCCGGCGTTCGTGCCGGACGAGGAGCTGTACAGCAGCGCCGCCGAGGCCGAGGCCGCGGCGGGCGTCAGCGGCCGCCGCAACCGTCGCCGCGCCACCCGCAAGGCGACCGCTCCGGCGGGTGCCCCGCGCGGTGCGGAGCGGTTCGCGGCCGCGGCCCCCGCCCCCGCGCCGGTGACCCCGGTGGTGGAGGCGGAGCCGGTCACCGAGCCCGCCGACACGGTGCTGGAGCCGGCCGCGGAGGTCGTCGCCGAGGCCGTCGAGGCCGCGGAGACGGTCGAGGCCGCCCCGCTCGCTCCGGCCGCCCCCGTGGAGGAGGCCGCGCCGAAGGGCCGTACCCGTCGCCGGGCGACCCGCAAGGCGACCGCGCCGGAGCCGGAGCCCGTCGTGGCCCCGGAGCCCGTGGCGGTGCCCGAGCCGGAGCCGGCCGCGGAGGCCGTCGCCGAGCCGGAGCCGGTCGCCGAGCCGGTCGCCGAGCCCGGGCCCGTGGTCGCCGAGACCCCGGCCGAGCCCGTGGTGGAGGCCGCCCCGGCCCGTCCGCGCCGCCGTGCCGTACGGCGGGCCACGGCGCCCGCCGGTGCGGTGGAGGCCGCCATCGTGGTCGTGGAGGCCCCGGCCGCCGAGCCCGCGCCGGCCGCCCCGGAGCAGGCTCCGGCCGAGGCCGCCGAGCCGGAGGCCGCCGAGGCCGAGGCCGAGGCGCCGGCTCCCGCCAAGAAGGCCGCCCGCAAGGCTCCGGCCAAGAAGGCGGCCACCACGGCGAAGAAGGCCCCGGCCAAGAAGGCCGCGGCCGCCAAGAAGACCGTCGCGAAGAAGGCGACGGCCAAGAAGACCACGGCGAAGCGGGCCACGAAGAAGACCGCGGCGGCGGAGCAGAACGCTCCGTCCGTCTCGGCTCCGACCGAGGCCTGATCCGTTCCGTGACCGTGGACCCCGCCCCCGGGCGGGGTCCACGGCGCCACGGGGCCCGGTTTGACCCTCCGGAACCAGCCCCGTAACCTAGACCGTCGGCGTGTCTTGAACGATTACCCGTTCAGCGTGCGTCGCGCTCCTGAGCACCTTCCTCCCGCACGACCGCGCAAGCGGCCGGGTCACGGGAGAGGCCGCTCGTCCAATTCCGGATCATCGCGGGCCCCGGCCCGTGTGAGCGGCTGGCTTCAGGAGCATCCGTCCCGAGTGAGAGAGAGATCCGCGTGTACGCCATCGTGCGCAGCGGTGGTCGCCAGCACAAGGTTGCTGTCGGCGACATCGTTGAGGTTGACAAGATTTCCACTGCCAAGGCTGGCGACACGGTCGAGCTCTCGACCCTGCTCGTTGTCGACGGCGACGCCGTGACCAGCGACCCGTGGGTGCTGGCCGGGATCAAGGTCACGGCCGAGGTCGTGGACCACACCAAGGGCGCCAAGATCGACATCCTGCGCTACAAGAACAAGACCGGCTACCGCCGTCGCCAGGGTCACCGTCAGCAGTACACGGCGATCAAGGTCACCGGTATCCCCACGGCTGCGAAGTAAGAGGGACTGAGACATGGCACACAAGAAGGGCGCATCGTCCACCCGGAACGGTCGCGATTCCAATGCTCAGCGGCTCGGCGTGAAGCGCTTCGGCGGTCAGGTCGTTTCCGCTGGTGAGATCCTCGTCCGCCAGCGCGGCACCCACTTCCACCCGGGTGCCGGTGTCGGTCGCGGTGGCGACGACACGCTGTTCGCGCTGCAGGCGGGTGCCGTTCAGTTCGGCACGCACCGTGGCCGCAAGGTCGTCAACATCGTTCCGGCCGCCTGATCCAGCTTCTCGCTGCATCACACGCGTTCGTAACAGCCCGAGGGCGGATCTCGTCTCTTCCCGGCGCATGCCGGGAAGAGGGATCCGCCCTCGGCGCGTTGTCACATAGACACGTTTAATGGGCAGCAAGGCCTGCCCGGGACATTCCCGTATGTATCTGGAGGAACACCCATGACCACCTTCGTGGACCGCGTCGAGCTGCACGTCGCCGCGGGTAACGGGGGCCACGGCTGCGCCTCCGTTCACCGGGAGAAGTTCAAGCCGCTCGGCGGCCCCGACGGCGGAAACGGCGGCCGTGGCGGCGACGTCATCCTGGTGGTGGAGCAGGCGATCACGACCCTGCTGGACTACCACCACAGCCCCCACCGCAAGGCCACCAACGGCAAGCCCGGCGAGGGCGGCAACCGCTCCGGCAAGGACGGCCAGGACCTGATCCTGCCCGTGCCGGACGGCACCGTCGTCCTGGACAAGCAGGGCAACGTCCTCGCCGACCTCGTCGGCCAGGGCACCACCTACGTCGCCGCCGAGGGCGGCCGCGGCGGCCTCGGCAACGCCGCGCTCTCCTCCGCCCGCCGCAAGGCCCCCGGCTTCGCGCTCCTCGGCGTCCCGGGCACCACGGACGACATCGTCCTGGAGCTGAAGACCGTCGCCGACGTGGCGCTGGTCGGCTTCCCGAGCGCCGGCAAGTCCTCGCTGATCTCGGTGCTCTCCGCCGCCAAGCCGAAGATCGCGGACTACCCCTTCACCACCCTCGTCCCCAACCTCGGCGTGGTCACGGCCGGCTCGACCGTCTACACCATCGCCGACGTCCCGGGCCTGATCCCGGGCGCCAGCCAGGGCAAGGGCCTCGGCCTGGAGTTCCTGCGCCACGTCGAACGCTGCTCGGTCCTCGTGCACGTGCTGGACACCGCCACCCTGGAGTCCGACCGCGACCCGGTGGGCGACCTCGACCTCATCGAGGAGGAGCTCAAGCTCTACGGCGGCGGCCTGGAGAAGCGTCCGCGCCTCGTCGTCCTGAACAAGGTCGACATCCCGGACGGCAAGGAACTCGCCGAGATGGTCCGCCCGGACCTGGAGGCCCGCGGCTACAAGGTCTTCGAGGTGTCCGCCGTCGCCCGTACGGGTCTGAAGGAGCTCTCCTTCTTCCTCGCCGAGGTCGTGGCCAAGGCGCGCGCCCGCAAGCCCAAGCAGGAGGCGACCCGCATCGTCATCCGCCCGAAGGCCGTGGACGACGCGGGCTTCACCGTCACCTACGACGAGGTGGAGGACGTGTACCGCGTGCGCGGCGAGAAGCCGGAGCGCTGGGTGCGCCAGACGGACTTCAACAACGACGAGGCCGTCGGCTACCTCGCCGACCGGCTCAACCGCCTCGGTGTGGAGGACGCGCTGCGCAAGGCCGGTGCCAAGGCGGGCGACGGCGTCGCGATCGGTTCCGAGGAGAACGCGGTCGTCTTCGACTGGGAGCCGACCATGATGGCCGGCGCCGAGATGCTGGGCCGCCGCGGCGAGGACCACCGCCTGGAGGCTCCGCGCCCGGCCACCACGCGCCGCAAGGAGAAGGAAGCCAAGCGGGGCGACGCCGCCCAGCAGGAGTACGACGAGTTCCGTCCCTTCTGACGCGGTCCCTCCCCGGCGTGCCGCCTCCTTGAACGGGGCTTTACGCCGTTCGCCTAGGATCCAACGGGTGAGCAGCCATTCCAGCAGTGACACCGCCGCGGGCCCCTCGGTCTCGGTGGTGGTGATCGCGTACAACGACGCCGGGCTCGTGGGCGAGGCCGTTTCCTCGGCCCTCGCCCAGGGCCCGGTGGTCGCCGAGGTCATCGCGGTCGACGACGCCTCCTCGGACGGGACCGCGCGCGTGCTGGACGAGCTGGCCGCGGCCCATCCGCGCCTGAAGGTGCTGCACCGCACGCGGAACAGCGGCGGCTGCGGCACCCCGCGCAACGACGGGATCGCCGCCGCCACCTCCCCCTACGTGCTCTTCCTGGACAGTGACGACGTCCTGCCCCCGGGCGCCGCCGCCGCGCTGCTGCGGGCGGCCGAGGAGCACCGCGCTCCCGTCACGGTCGGCTCGTGCGTGCGGCGGGAGCTGCCGGAGGGCCGCGAGGTGCCCTGGATGCCCGGCCTGTACACGCCGGGCGACGTCATCGAGCGGCCCGCCGACCGGCCCGAGCTGGTGCGGGACACGCTCTGCGTCAACAAGCTGTACGACCGCGCCTTCCTGGAGAAGCACGGGATCCGCTTCCCCGACGGCCGGTTCGTGTACGAGGACTTCGTCTTCACCTCCCGCGTCCTGGCCGCCGCCCCCCGGATCGCGGTCGTCGGCGACCTCGTCTACGTGTGGCACGTGCGCCGCAGCGCCGCCCGGGTGTCGATCTCCCTGGACCGCGCGGACGTCGGGAACTGGCGCTCCCGCGTCGAGGCGCACCGCACCGCCTCGCGCACCCTCGCCGCCGCCTCGCCGGAACTGGGCCGTGCCTGCCAGGTGAAGTTCCTGGACTACGACCTGCGGATGTACCTGCGGGAGCTGGGCACGGATCCCGGGTACCAGGCCGCCTGGTGGACCCTCACCCGCGAGTACCTGGCGGGCTTCGACCCGGCCGACATCGCGGCCGCCCCCGCCCGCGCCCGCTGGATCGCGCGGGTGCTCGCGGCCGCCGAGACCCCGCCGGACGACGTGGAGCGGCTGACCCGGTTCGCCGCCGAGCCGGCCCGGCTGCTGCCCCCGTACGCGCGTGACGCGGCCGGGGTCCCCGTGTGGAGCGAGCGGCTGCCGGTGCCGCTCGACGGCCTCGACGCCGTGCCGGTGGACGCCCTGCCCGTCACCGTCGACGCCGCGCCCGCCGGGGCGGGGGCCGTCCGGATCCGGGTGCGCGACCTGTACGGGCGGCTCGCCGGGGCGGGTCCGCGGACCGTTCGGCTGAGCTTCCCGCCCCGGGCGGGCGGGGATCCTGTGCTGGTGCGGCCGGTGGAGCTGCGGGCCGCCGCGGACGGGGACGGGTGGACCGCCGAGGTGCCGTTCCGGCTCGCCGCGCTGGCCGCCGAGGGGCGCCGCCGGGGACTGCGCGGGATGCAGGCCTGGGACGTCCGGGTCGGCGTGGACTGCGCCGACGGGAGCTCCCTCGTCACCTCGTTGCGCCCCTCGGGCGGGCTGCTCCGCCGCAGGGCCCTGCCCAGCAGCCGGTACGGTGTTCTGCTGGCGCAGCCCTACCGCACGGCCGCCGGAGCGCTGGCCGTGCGCCTCGCGCCCGGTGCCGGGGGCGCGCTGACCTTCGTACGCAACCGCCTCGACCGCGCCCGCACGCGCCGGTCGCGCTAGAGCTCGGGAGACACGCATGACATTTCTGATCACCGGTGGTGCCGGCTACATCGGCGCGCACGTCGTCCGCGCGATGCTGCTCGCGGGTGAGAAGGTCGTGGTCTTCGACGACCTCTCCACCGGCCGTGAGGACCGCGTACCGGAGGGCGTCCCGCTGGTGACGGCCTCGGTGCTGGACCGCCTCGCCCTGGACGAGGCCATCGCCGAGCACAAGATCACCGGTGTGGTGCACCTGGCGGGCAAGAAGCAGGTCGGGGAGTCCGTCGAGAAGCCGCTGTACTACTACCGCGAGAACGTGCAGGGCCTCACGGTGCTGCTGGAGGCCGTGGCCGCGGCCGGCATCCGCAACTTCCTCTTCTCCTCCTCCGCCTCCGTGTACGGCATGCCCGACGTGGACTCCGTCACCGAGGAGACCCCCTGCAAGCCGCTGAGCCCGTACGGCGAGACGAAGCTCGCCGGCGAGTGGCTGGTGCGCGCGGCCGGCAAGGCGCACGGCATCTCCACCGCGTGCCTGCGCTATTTCAACGTGGCGGGCGCGGCCACCCCCGAGCTCGCGGACACCGGGGTCTTCAACCTGGTCCCGATGGTCTTCGAGCGGTACGACGCCGGCGAGGGCGCCCGCATCTTCGGTGACGACTACCCGACCCCGGACGGCACCTGCATCCGCGACTACATCCACGTCGAGGACCTGGCCGACGCCCACGTGGTGGCCGCCCGCCGGCTCGCCGAGTGGGGCGCGGCGGGAGACCACAAGGACCTCACCGTCAACATCGGGCGGGGCGAGGGCGTCTCCGTCAAGGAGATGGTCGAGCTGCTGAACGAGGGGACGGGCCACACCTACGCGCCGGTCGTCACCCCGCGCCGTCCCGGTGACCCGGCGAAGGTCGTGGCCTCGGCCGACCGGATCGCCGCCGAGCTGGGCTGGAAGGCGCGGCACGACGTCCGCGAGATGATCACCTCGGCGTGGGCGGGCTGGGAGGCCAACCGCAGGGCGGGCCACCGCGACCCGCACAAGGACGTCCACACCGTCTGACGCCCGGTTCGCGCCCCGTACGCGGCCGCGAGGACCGGGGGGGGGGCACGGGGAGGAAAGTGACAAAAACCCCCACGAGGAGGGTTAGCCTCTTCAAGAAAGGAAAAACACCCCCCCACGACGGCCGGTATCCCCCCCCACCTCGCATCCC
>NZ_JBVISM010000023.1:0-49387 GCF_055575515.1 Streptomyces sp. NPDC034086
CCATGGGGAGGGGACCCCCGTATCACTGATGAGGCGGGGTGGGCGGGCGTCGCCCGTGTCCCGCATACGGGCCGCTCAGAGACCCTCGGCGGGCCGCCCCCACGCGTCAGATCGCTACGCGCTCCCGTCGGCACGGCGTCCGACGACCGTCCGGGGCCGATCCCTGCACGAAATGTCGATCAGAGCCCCTTTCGGGACCGGTGAGCGCGTCAGATCGCTACGCGCTCCTCCCGGCTTGGCGTCCGGCGGCCGTCTGGGGCCGCTACCTGCACCAAACGTTGATCAGGGAGAGGCGGGAAGCCGACAGGCGCGTCAGATCGCTACGCGCTCCTCTGATCTCGGCGGCTGTCGGCCCTCCTGGGCTGGTCGTGGGCGGGTTCGACGTTGGCGACGGCGGTGGTGAACTCGCGGCCGGAGGCACCTCGGATGTAGGCCAGCTCCATCCAGCGCTCGATGCCGGTGTCGGAGACGTTCTCGTTGATCACGGCCATGAGCACGCCTTCAAAGCCCGAGGCGATGTCGCGGACGCGCTGGCGGAGGAGGCGGTGGGGGACGTACTCGTAGCACTCACTCATCCCCGTCCTCCTCCATCGAATCGACGAAGCGCTCCCAACCGGTGCGGGCCCGGGCGAGAAGGGCCGAGCTGGGTGCGGAAACGCCCTTCGGCTCCGACCAGTGGTCACCGAGGCGATTGCCGTGCGGAGGTTCTCCGCCGGTTGTGCTCTTCTCTGCCGCATTCAAGGCGGCCTCCATGTCGCTACGCTGAGTGGTCTGTTTGTCGCTGTGCACACGAGCGTAGGCACGTCTCCCTGCCGGTCGAAGTGACTGTCGGTACGGGTATTCCGCGAAGAATCCGAGGGTAGGGAGGTGCTGTGGTCGGCAAGGGATGCTCCACCCTGACCACGGGTCCGCGAGGCCGACGGCCGGGCCGCCCGGGAACGGTTTCCGGGTACGTCTTCCGGGTCATCCGGGAGCAGCTCGGCCACACGCAGGGCAGCCTCGCGGAGGCCTTTCGTCTGTCGACGGACGCCATCGCGGGATGGGAATCCGGCAGGCGGCCGCTCACGGCTCTCTCGGTCGGCCAGATGCTCGGACACCGCCATCGACTCATGCGCATGGGGACTCCGGCAGTCCTACTCGCCGCCTTGGAGAAGGCAATGGAGGCCAGTACCTGCGCGCGACAGCCGAAGAGGCCCGAGCCGCTGATCAGTTCTTGCTGCGCCGGCAAGCCCTCTATCTCGCGGGCTACGACCAGGCAACGGATACCGTCGACTGGCTGATGCACCAGCAGAAGGCAGAGCGGCCCGACGACTGGCTCACCCGTTGGCTCAAAGCCCGTTCCGTGGCCACTGTGGCGGCCCGTCGAGGTGACCGAGAGCGCATGGCGTACTTCATCTCCACCACGCTCGAAGGCGACGACTTGGGCGAAACCGCCAACCTCAACTACTGGGCGTACTGGATCGGAGAGGCAGCGCACATCCAGCTGTGCGACGACTTCATCGTGGAAACCGATGCCGTCTCTTGGCAAGGACACAAGCTCTTCCAGCACTTGGGGAAGGGACTCAGACCACAGCACGGCTACTTCGACCTGAACGTCCATACCCTCTGGGCACTCCTGGCTGCCCGTCCCAGCCTCCTGAAGACGGCCACTTCCACCGTCCGAGACCTGCGGGCCCGGATGCCCGTGCTGTTGGATGGCACCGAGCCCTCGACCAGAGCGCGTCGCGAGCTCGAAGGCATTCGGTACGCGATCCGCCTCGCTGGGGCGTGAGAAGGAGACAGACGTGGCTGACGACCTGTCCACGGTGGCCCACTTCCTCTATGAAACCGGCACGCTCAAGAACGCACGCCGTACGGGCTGGTGGATGGCCGGTGTCAACAATCCCGAGAGCGTGGCCGAGCACTCCTGGCGCACATCCTTGATCGCTTCCGTCATCGCGAAGCTGGAGGGAGCCGACCCAGCCCGCGCGGCCTTTCTCGCCGTGTGGCACGACACACAGGAATCCCGCAGCGGGGATGTGAACCACCTGGGCAAGAAGTACTCCCCGTCCGCCGATCCCACGGAGATCACAGCGGACCAGACGGCAGGCATGCCCGACCTCCTCGCCGCGACCATCCAGGATCTCGTCGCGGAATACGAGGCCAAAGAGACACCCGAATCGATCTGCGCCCGCGACGCGGACAAGCTTGAGTGCATGCTCCAGGGCATCGAGTACAAAGCCCAGGGCTACGCCAACGCACAACGCTGGATCGACAACAGCCGCAGTCGGCTGACCACCGAAACCGCCCAGCGCCTCGCCGACGAACTCCTCGCCCAAGGCGCCCTGGACTGGCTCCGCGCAGCCATGGGGGAACAGCCCTGACCCTCGCCAAGGCCCACATCAGGCCCGGACGGCCGGCAGCCGCCGAGATCAGAGGAGCGCGTAGCGATCTGACGCGCCTGTCGGCTTCCCGCCTCTCCCTGATCAACGTTTGGTGCAGGTAGCGGCCCCAGGCGGCCGCCGGACGCCAAGCCGGGAGGAGCGCGTAGCGATCTGGTGCGCTTTACCGGTCCCGAAAGGGGCTCTGCTCGTCATTTCGTGCAGGGATCGGCCCCGGACGGTCGTCGGACGCCGTGCCGGCGGGAGCGCGTAGCGATCTGACGCGTGGGGGTGGCCCGCCGAGGGTCTCTGAGCGGCCCGTATGCGGGACACGGGCGACGCCCGCCCACCCCGCCTCATCAGTGATACGGGGGTCCCCTCCCCATGGACCGTCCCGTTCCTTTGGGGGGTTCCCGGCAGTCCTTGTCTTTCCGGGGCGGGACGGTCGGTCAAGGGTCGCCGGAGGCGATCACGCAGTGACGCGACGAAGGAGCGCCCTTGACGGGCCGGCCCGACACGGAAGGACGATGGGACTGACGGGAAACCCCCAAACCAGCCCTGATGCCGCCCCGCCAAGACCCCGCCCCCGAAACCCCGCCCCCGCCCCCCGCCCCCTCAGAACGCCGGGCGTTCCGGGTCCAGGGTCGCGCGGCCCTGCGTCGGGGACGAGGGTTCGGCGAAGCGGCGTTGGGGGATGCGGCCCGCGCGGTGGGCCAGGCGGCCCGCCGAGACGGCGTCGCGCATCGCCGCCGCCATCAGGACCGGCTGCTGCGCACGCGTCACCGCCGAGGCGAGCATCACCCCCGCGCAGCCCAGCTCCATCGCCAGGGCCGCGTCGGAGGCGGTTCCCGCGCCCGCGTCGAGGATCACCGGGACCCCGGCGCGCTCGACGATCAGCTCGAAGTTGTGCGGGTTGCGGATGCCCATGCCCGAGCCGATCGGGGAGCCCAGCGGCATGATCGCCGCGCAGCCCGCGTCCTCCAGCTTCCGTGCCAGGACCGGGTCGTCGTTGGTGTACGGGAGGACCGTGAAGCCCTCGTCGACCAGGACCTCGGCGGCGTCCAGCAGCTCGATGCCGTCGGGCAGCAGGGTGCGCTCGTCCGCGACGACCTCCAGCTTGATCCAGTCCGTGCCCAGCGCCTCCCGCGCCAGCCTGGCCGTGAGCACGGCCTCGCCGGCGGTGAAGCAGCCCGCCGTGTTGGGCAGGACGGCGATGCCGAGCCGGTTCAGCACGGAGAGCACCGAGCCCTGCACGGTGGGGTCGAGGCGGCGCATGGCCACCGTGGTCAGCTCGGTGCCGGAGGCGGCCAGGGCGCGTTCCAGGACGTCCAGGCTCGGGGCCCCGCCCGTGCCCATGATCAGCCGGGAGGAGAAGGTCCGGCCGCCCAGGGTGAAGACGTCGTCAGCCATGGTGGTCAGCCTCCCTGGACCGCGGTGAGGATCTCGATCCGGTCGCCCTCGCCCACCGGCGTCGCCGGCCACTGCCCGCGCGGGACGACGGTCTCGTTGAGCGCGGCGGCCACGCCCGAGGGGGCGGTGGTGAGGGTGGCGACCACCGCGTCGAGGGTGGTGCCGGCCGCGACCTCGCGCGGCTCGCCGTTGACGGAGATGGTCATACGAGGGACTCCTGACGCGTGGAGGAGAAGCGGCGCGGGCTGAAGGGGCGGGCGATCTCCGGCACGGAGCCGGTGGTCAGCAGTTCCTCCATCACGTCGCCGGTCATCGGGGTCAGCAGCACCCCGTTCCGGTAGTGCCCGGTGGCCAGGTGCAGGCCGGGCAGCTCGGTCGGGCCGAGCAGCGGCGCGTTGTCCGGGGAGCCGGGGCGCAGCCCCGCCCGGGTCTCGACGAGCGGGAGCTCGGTGATGCCGGGCACCAGCTCGTGGGCGTCGCGCAGCAGCTCGTACACCCCGCCCGCGGTCACCGTGGTGTCCCAGCCGAGTTCCTCGCTGGTGGCCCCGATGACGAGTTCCCCGTTCTCGCGCGGCACGAGGTAGACGTGGCTGCCACGTACGACGGCCCGTACCGTCCGGGACAGGAACGGCGCGTACGCGGGCGGCACGGCCAGCCGCAGCACCTGCCCCTTGACCGGCCGTACGGGCGGGCACACCTCCGCCGGTACGCCGGCCAGCCGCCCGCTGAGCGAGCCCGCGGCCAGTACCACCTGGCCGGCGCGCAGCTCCGTACCGTCGTCGAGCAGTGCCCCGGCGGCCCGGTCGGCGGTGACGAGCAGCCGTTCCGCGCGGGCCCGGTGGACGGCGACGCCGGCCCGCTCGCAGGCGGCGAGCAGGGCGGCGGCGAGCCGGCGCGGGTCGACCTGGTGGTCCCCGTCGACGCGCAGGCCGCCGCGTACGCCGGGGGCGAGCATCGGTTCCAGGCGGCGGCACTCGCGGCCGGTGAGCCACTCCGGCTCCAGGCCGCAGCGGCGCTGGAGGGCGTGCAGTTCCCGCAGGTGGAGGCGGTCGTCGGCGTCGAGGGCCACGGCGAGGGTGCCGCAGGCGCGGTAGCCGAGGTCCATGCCGCCGCTGGCCTCGGTGAGCTCGGCGGCGAACCGCGGGTAGCGGGCGGCGGAGGCGAGGTTGAGCCCGAGCAGGGTCTCCTCGCCGTAGTGCAGCTCGGTGACGGCGGCCAGCATGCCGGCGGCGACCCGGGCGGCGCCGCCGCCAGGGTCCGGGTCGGCCAGTGCGGTGCGCAGTCCGCGCCGGGCCGCCCGCCAGGCCGTGACCAGGCCGATGATGCCGCCCCCGATGACGAGGACGTCGGATCCTGCGGCGGATCCCTTCCGAGATGAATGCATGGGCGTCCAGCCCCTCCCTTCGCCGGCATGACCCGGATCAGGTTCGTACGGTCGGAGGCCGGCCAGCCTCCCTCTCAGCCCGGTGCGCCCGGACTCCCGCGATAGGTACGGTGGCCAGACTAAACCCCGCGGCCGGAGCCGGGTAAGGCTGCCTCCCCGGCGTCCGCCCGCCGGGCCGCCTCCCCCTGTTCCTGATGGCCCGTCAGTTCACTAGGCTGGGCCGCGTGAGTGAGCAGACGGAACAGACGAACCCCGGCGTCGTGATCGTGGGTGCCGGAATGGCCGGCGTGCAGACCGCCGTGGCCCTGCGCGAACAGGGCTACGAGGGCCCCGTGACCCTGCTGGGCGCCGAGCCCCACCAGCCCTACGACCGCCCCCCGCTCTCCAAGGCGGTGCTCCTCGGCAAGGCCGAGGACTCCGCGTTCGAGGTCGACTTCGAGGACCTGCGCATCGGCCTGCGCCTCGGCACGGAGGTCACCGGGCTGCGGGCGGAGGCCCGCGAGGTCGACACCGAGGCCGGCCCGGTCCCGTACGGGGTCCTCGTGCTGGCCTGCGGCGCCCGCCCGCTGACCCTGCCCGGCACCGAGGGCGTCCCCGGCGTCCACCTGCTGCGCACCCTCGACGACGCCGCCCGGCTGCGCCCGGTGCTGGCCGCGGCCCCCGCGACCGTGGTGGTCGGGGCGGGCTGGATCGGCGCCGAGTTCGCCACCGCGGCCCGCGAGGCCGGCTGCGCCGTCACGGTGGTCGAGGCCGCCGGCCGGGTGCTGGCGGGGGCCCTGCCCGCCGAGGTCGCCGAGCCGATGGGCCGCTGGTACGCCGAGGCCGGTGCCGCCCTGATCACCGGCGCGAAGGTCGCGGGGATCGAGGAGGGCCGGGTCGTGCTGGCCGACGGCCGCGAGTTGCCCGCCGGAGCGGTGGTCGTCGGCATCGGTGCCCGCCCCGCCACCGACTGGCTCGCCGGCACCGGGATCGAGCTCGGCCCCGACGGATCCGTCACCGCGGACGCGTACCTGCGCACCTCCGTCCCCGGCGTGTACGCGGTCGGTGACTGCTCTTCCTTCCCGTCGGCCCGCTACGGGCGGCGGCTGCTGGTCCACCACTGGGACAACGCCCTCCAGGGCCCCCGGGCCGTCGCGGCGAACATCCTCGCCGCGGAGCCCGTCCAGGCCTACGACCCCGTGCCGTACTTCTGGTCCGAGCAGTTCGGCCGCTTCGTCCAGTACGCCGGACACCACGGCGACGCCGACACCCTGCTGTGGCGCGGCGACCCGGCCGGAGCGGCCTGGTCGGTGTGCTGGCTGCGCGCCGGCGCGCTGGTGGCCGTCCTGGCCGTGGGCCGGCCCCGGGACCTGGCGCAGGGCCGCAAGCTGATCGAGTCCGCCGCGCCCGTGGACCCGTCCAAAGTCGCGGACCCGGCCGTTCCGCTGAAATCGGCCCTGGTCTGACGGCTCCCGGGCCGCGCCGGGCCGCCCGCCGGCCCCCGGTCCGGCGGCCGCCCGGCCCCGGACGGACGGGGCCGGGTACCGGCGGCCCGTCCGAAGTGGCAGGCTTGTCCCCGTGACCGAGATTGACGCAAAGATCGATGCCCTCGTCCCCTCCTGGCTGTACCTCCCCGACATCGCGGAGATGCTCGACATCGAGGTGACCCGGGTCCGCCAGATGGTCAAGGAAGGGCAGCTGATCGCCGTACGCCGGGGCGAGAACCGCGCCCTGCAGGTTCCGGCGCAGTTCATCGACGGCGACAAGGTCGTCAAGGGCCTCGTCGGGCTGCTGACCGTACTGCGGGACGACCGCTTCTCCGACGAGGAGATGCTGGAGTGGCTCTTCACCGAGGATCCGACCCTGCCGGGCACCCCCGTACAGGCGCTGCGCGAGAATCGCGGCACGGAGGTCAAGCGCCGCGCCCAGGCGCTCGCCCTCTGACCGGCTGATCCACCGGTGTGCGGGCCGACCCGGTCGGCCCGCACACCTCACCACCACGGGGGAATCCCATGCAGCAGCTGTCCGACGCCCGGCTCTACCTGTGCACGGACGCGCGCAAGCGGCAGGGTGACCTCCCCGAGTTCCTCGACGCCGTCCTGGCCGGCGGCGTCGACGTCGTCCAGCTCCGCGACAAGGGCATGGAGGCGGGCGAGGAGCTCGAACACCTCCAGGTCTTCGCCGAGGCCGCCCGCCGCCACGGCAAGCTCCTCGCCGTCAACGACCGCGCCGACGTCGCGCACGCCATCGGCTCCGACGTCCTGCACCTGGGCCAGGGCGACATTCCCGTCCCCGCCGCCCGCGCCATCCTCGGCGACCGGGTCCTGATCGGCCGCTCCTGCCACGCCGTGTCCGAGGTGGACGCCGCCGTCGCCGAGCCCGGCGTGGACTACTTCTGCACCGGCCCCTGCTGGCCCACCC
This sequence comes from Streptomyces sp. NPDC034086, assembly GCF_055575515.1. NCBI lineage: Bacteria > Bacillati > Actinomycetota > Actinomycetes > Kitasatosporales > Streptomycetaceae > Streptomyces > Streptomyces sp. NPDC034086. Next base: position 7,555 of record NZ_JBVISM010000023.1, read on the forward strand.
CCACCAAGCCCGGCCGCCACGCCCCCGGACTCGACCTCGTCCGGTACGCGGCCTCCCTCGCCCAGGACCGCCCCTGGTTCGCGATCGGCGGCATCGACGCCGGCAACCTGGACGAGGTCCTGGACGCCGGCGCCACCCGCGTCGTGGTCGTCCGGGCCCTCACCGAGGCCTCCGACCCCGGCGCCGCGGCCGCCGAACTCGCCAAGAGGGTTCGCGCCCGCCTCGGGTAGCGCTGGAGCGGCGTCCAAAAAGCTGTCCAGTTCGTGGACAGCGCTTCGGCGTCCGCCGGGCCCCGTCTAACCTGCCCGTATGGCCCTTGGTACCGCTTCCACCTGGTCGGACCGTGCACACACGGTCCGTGACCTCATCGCGTCCGGAGCCTCGTACTCCTTCGAGTTCTGGGCTCCCAAGACCGAGAAGGGCGAGCGCAACCTCTGGAACGCGCTCCGCCGGATCGAGGCGGTCTCCCCGAGCTTCGTCTCCGTCACGTACGGAGCCGGCGGCTCCACCCGCGGCGGCACCGTCCGCGCCACCCAGCAGATCGCCTCCGACACCACCCTGACGCCCGTCGCGCACCTGACCGCGGTGGACCACTCCGTCGCCGAGCTGCGCCACGTCATCGGCCAGTTCGCCGACGCCGGCATCCGCAACATGCTCGCCCTGCGCGGAGACCCGCCCGGCGACCCCATGGGCCCCTGGGTCAGGCACCCGGAGGGCGTGGACTACGCGGCCGACCTGGTGCGCCTCCTCAAGGAGTCCGGCGACTTCTGCGTCGGCGTCGCCGCCTTCCCCGAGATGCACCCGCGCTCCGAGGACTGGGACACGGACATCCGGCACTTCGTGGACAAGTGCCGTGCCGGTGCGGACTACGCCATCACCCAGATGTTCTTCGATCCGGAGAATTATCTGCGGCTGCGCGACAGCGTCGCCAAGGCGGGCTGCGAGACCCCGATCATCCCCGAGGTCATGCCCGTTGTCGGTATCAAGCAGCTCGACCGGCTGCCGCAGCTGAGCACCGCCGTCTTCCCCGACGCCGTGAAAGAGCGCATGCTCGCCGTCAAGGACGACCCGGCCGCTGTACGCTCCATTGGCATCGAGTTCGCCACGGAGTTCTGCGCGCGGCTGCTGTCCGAGGGTGTCCCGGGACTGCACTTCATCACGCTGAACAATTCCACGGCGACCCTCGAGATCTACGAGAACCTGGGCCTGCACCAGCGGGCCTGACCGGCCGTCTCCCTTCCCGCGCGGGCGGCCGTACCGAGAGGGGCCTTGCATGGGAATGACGGTCCTCTACATCGCGTTCGGCATCGTCGCGTTGTGGCTGCTTGCCGAGGTCCTGATGCAGTACAAGGCCCGGCTGCGCTGGCGCCTGCTGGCCTTCACCGGCTTCGCCGGAGTGGTGGCCGGAGTGGTACTGCCGTCGGTGCTCGTGATCGCCGTCGGCGCGACCGCCTTCGCGGTCGGCCAGACGCTGGTCACGCTCTCCTTCCGCAAGGGCTTCGTGGCCGGCTGGGCGCTGCGCCGGGGCGGGCGGCCCGCACCTGAGGCGGCGCCGGGCAGACGCCGCCGCTCCGGGAGCGGACCGCGGCCGGAGCCGGCACTGGAGGTCACCGGGCTGGAGTACGCCGGCCAGGGCCCGGGGCCGGGTGAGGACCCGGACGCCGAGGACGCGGTGTTCACCCCGCAGCCGGTGCCCGAGGAGACCGGCTCGTACGGGATACAGAGCTTCGTCCCCCAGCAGCCCCAGCAACCCGGCGCCGAGACCCCCTTCGCCTCGCCGTTCACCACGGCCGAGCAGGACGCGCACCAGTACGCGGCCTACTACGACCAGCAGCAGGGCCAGGGCGGCTACGACTACCCCGGCACCTACCCCCAGGGCGAGCAGCAGGTCTACGCCGCCTACTCGGACCCGTACATCGGCACCGGCGGCGAGGTCTCCCCGGCCCCGCCCTACGACGGCGCGGCCTACCCGCCCTACGGCGACCCCGCCCAGCAGCAGTACTCCATGGACACCCCGCCCGGCGGGGTCTGGGTCCCGCAGCAGCGCGGCACCGACGCCGCCCCGCAGCCCTACCCGGAGCAGGACCCGCAGCAGGAGTACCCGTACCCCGGCAACGGGGAGTACGGCCAGTACCGCCACTGACGGGGCCCCGGCCGGGCCCCGGCCCGGTCCCTGGCGGGCCGGGGCTCACTGCGAGCCCCGGAACCCGGCCCCCTCCACGATCAGCCCGGCCACCAGGGCCCCCGTCATCCCCGCGTGGGCGAGCCCGCCGCCGGGGTGCGCCCAGCCGCCCGCGAGGTACAGCCCGGGCAGCGCCGTCGTGTTGGCCGGGTACAGCAGCCGGCCCCCGTCCCCCGGAAGCGCGGGAGGCGGAACCGAGCCGCCGCGCGCGCCCGTGGCCGCCTCCACGTCCCGCGGGGTGCGCACCTCCTGCCACAGCAGCCGCTCGCGCAGCCCCGGCACGGCCCGGGCGGCGAGGTCCAGCAGCTGCTCCGGGTCCGGGACGGGCGCGCCGCCCGCAGGCCCGCATACGGCGCTCACGGTGACGGCCTCGTGGTCGGGGTCCGGCCGGGTGGCGGGGTCGTCCGGGCGCAGCACCGTGACCAGCCGTACGCCGGAGGAGCCCGGGGAGTGCACCAGGGTGCGGTGGACGGCGTCCGCCGGGCGGGCTCCCCGCAGCGCCAGCAGCAGGGTCAGCCGGCCGGGCACCTCCGCGCCCCGCGCCGGTACGCCGCCGGGCGGGCGGGGCACCGAGGCACTCGGCAGCTGTCTCGGGTCGATGCCGCAGACGACGTGGTCCGCGGCGGCCTCGGTGCCGTCGGCCAGTCCCACCCCGGCCGCCCGGCCGTCCCGGCTCAGCACGGAGCGGACGGCGGCGCCGAAGACGAACTCCACCTTCCGCTCCCGGCAGCGCTCGTAGACGGCGGTGGCCAGCTCGCGCATGCCGCCCCGGACGTACCAGCTGCCGAAGGTCTGCTCCATGTAGGGCAGCGCGGCCGCCGCGGCGGGCGCCGCGTCCGGGTCCAGCCCGTACGCCAGGACCCGGCCCGCCAGCAGCTCGCCGAGCGGGCCGCCCAGCTCGCGCCGCGCCACCTCGGCCAGCGTCGGCGGACGGCGGCGCAGCAGACCGCTGCGGCGCTGCGCCGGGTACGGGTCGCGGCCGAGCACCTCCCAGTCGGGGCGCAGCGGCTCCTCCAGCAGTGGGCGGCGGGTGGCGTCCCAGGTGTCGCGGGCCCGCCCCAGCAGGGCGTTCCAGCGCTCGCCCGCGCCCGCGCCGAAGGCGTCGTCGAGGGCGGCGGCGACCCCGCCCCGGGAGGCGCCGGGGAGGGTGACGGCGGTACCGTCCAGCACGTGCCGGACGGCGGGGTCCAGCTGCACCGTGCCGACGCGGTCCTCCAGGGGCCGCTTGCCGGTCTTCACGAACAGGTCGCGGTAGACGGCGGGCAGGTGCAGCAGCCCGGGGCCGGTGTCGAAGGCGAAGCCGTCGCGCTCGTACCGGCCGACGGAACCTCCGTAGGTGGACCCGCGCTCGTACACCGTCACCCGGTGCCCCGCCACGGCCAGCCGGGCCGCCGTCGCCATCGCGCCCATGCCGGCGCCGATCACCGCAATTCTCGCCATGACGCCGAGCCTATCGAGGCGGGCCCGCAGGTCAGCCGGGTGGTGCTCCGCCCGCGGCCCGGGCGGCGGCGGCCAGCCGCTTCTCCTCGCGGCGCTGGGCCCGCCGCCGTCGGAAGCGGCGGATCCGGCTCCAGAGGTAGACCAGCAGGACGAGGCCGGTGAGCAGCAGGACGGCGGCGATGACGGCCGCCGCCCGGGGGTTGAACATCGCGAAGGTGACGATGCCGCCCACGCCCAGGTCCTCGGCGGTGCTCAGCACGATGTTGCTGAACGGCTCGGGCGAGGTGTTGACCGCCATCCGGGTGCCGGCCTTGACGAAATGGCTGGCGAGGGCGGTGGAACCGCCGACGGCGCCGGCGGCGAGGTCGGAGAGCGAGCCGCTCTGTCCGGCCAGGAGGGCCCCGACGACCGCTCCGGAGACGGGCCGGATCACGGTGTGGACCGTGTCCCACAGGGAGTCCACGTACGGGATCTTGTCGGCCACGGCCTCGCACAGGAACAGCACGGCCGCGACGACGAGGACGTCGGTGCGCTGGAGCGAGGCGGGGATCTCGTCGGACAGGCCGGTCGCGCCGAAGACGCCGAGCAGGAGGACCACGGCGTAGGCGTTGATCCCGCTGGCCCAGCCGCTGGTGAAGACCAGGGGGAGCACACTCATCTGGTCAGCATGCCGCAGAGCGGCCGATCAGGGCGGGGGAAACGGCGAGGGGACGGCCGCGTGATCGCGGACGCCCCCTCACCGGCGGAGTCTGTGCGGGGCTACTGCCCCTGCTCGTCGCGGCGGCGCTGCCACCGCTCCTCGATACGGGTCATCATCGACCGACGCTGCCGGTTGCGGCCGTGGGCCGAACCGCCTGCAGTTCCGGAGACGGGCTGTTCGCCAGGCTTGGGGGCCTTGCGCCAACCGGTGACCACGAGGACCGTACAGGCCAGCATGACGAGGAATCCCACCACGCTGATCCAGAGCACTTCCTGCCAGATCACACCGGTCATGAGGAGCGCGATACCCACCACAATGCCTACGACTGCCTGGTAGACCCGTCGCCGGGTGTACGTGCGCAGTCCACTGCCCTCAAGCGCTGTCGCGAACTTGGGGTCTTCGGCGTACAGCGCTCGCTCCATCTGCTCGAGCATGCGCTGCTCGTGCTCCGAGAGCGGCACGGGAGTCCTCCTCATCCGTCGGTCGCGGGGGGTAGCGACCAGGGGTCCCCTTCAGGATAGGCGGGGAATCGCCCCCGTGATACCCGCCCTCTACGCCACATTCTGCAAACCACCGCCGGGCAGGTCCTCAGTGCCGGACCCGGAGCCGGACGGGTGCTTCGAACGTACCGGCGCCAAGGCAGGCGGCCATTGAGGCGCTTATTCCCCAATGGGCGGTCCGTCATGCCGACCGGTGCACCCGATCATACGGGGCGGCGGGCCGGTTGGGAGGGGATCCGCCGGAGCCCGCTCGAGCAAGCCCGCAGATCAGGCGGGCTTCTCGCCCAGGACGTGCAGCTGCGTGGCCACCGCGTGGAAGGCGGGCAGCTCGGCGGCGGCCTCCTCCAGACGCAGCAGCGCCTCGACCGCGCCGGGCTCGGTGTCCACGAGCACCCCGGGGACCAGGTCGGCGAAGATCCGGACGCCGTGGACCGCGCCGACCTCCAGACCGGCGTCGCCGACCAGCGCGCCGAGCTGTTCGGCGGTGAAGCGGCGCGGCACCGGGTCGCCGGAGCCCCAGCGCCCGGCCGGGTCGGTGAGGGCGGTGCGGGCCTCGGTGAAGTGCCCGGCCAGCGCCCGCGCCAGCACGGCCCCGCCGACGCCGGCACCGAGCAGGCTGAGGATGCCGCCGGGGCGCAGGGCGGCGACGGCGTTGGCCACGCCCTCGGCCGGGTCGTCCACGTACTCGAGCACGCCGTGGCAGAGCACCACGTCGTACGCGTCCCGCTCGACGACGTCCAGCAGGCCCTGGGCATCGCCCTGGACCCCGCGCACGAGATCGGCGACACCGGCCTCGGCGACCCGGCGCTCCAGCCCGAACAGCGCGTTCGGGCTGGGGTCGACCACGGTCACCCGGTGGCCCAGCCGGGCCACCGGCACGGCGAACTTGCCCGTACCGCCGCCGGTGTCCAGCACCTCGAGGACTTCCCGCCCGGTCGCCTTCACCCGGCGGTCGAGGGCCTCCTTGAGGACCTCCCACACCACGGCGGTGCGGAGGGAGGCACGGGGGCGGGAAGTGTCCGACACGGCTGATGACTCCTCGGCGCGTAAGGGTGGGGAGGTGCGTGCCCCACCCTATTGCCTCGGCCGACCGCGCAGCTCATCCGGCGTTCGGACGCTCCGGACGGGGCTGCGGCAGGGCCTGCGCCACGGGCCGCAGGGCGAGCATGCGCTCGACCAGCCGCAGGAACGTCCCCACCTCCCGTACGAGGTCGTCCGCGTCCCGGCCGCTGGCCGCGCCCCGTATCCCGGCCTCGGCCCGGGCCCGCCGGGCCGCGCCCGAGGCGAACAGCGCGCTCCACTCGGTCAGCTCCGGCGCTATCTCCGGCAGCACCTCCCACGCGCTGCGGATCCGCGGCCGCCGCCGGGCTCCGGCCGGCTCCGGCCGCCCGCGCGCGGCGAGGACGGCCGCGGCGGCGCGCAGCGCGGCCAGGTGCGCGGTGGCGTACCGCTCGTTGGGCCGGGGCAGCAGGGCCGCCTCGGCCAGGCCGTCACGGGCCTTGGCGAGCAGTTCGAGGGCGGCCGGCGGTGCGGACGCCCTGCGCGGGACGGGGTGGACAGGGGACGGGGACGGTGTGGCCATGACGAACCTCCTGTCGTTGCGTGGTGCTCAGCGGTGCTGCCTTGTTCCGTTCGTGGGTCCATCGTGACGGGCACCACTGACAATCGCCCTGACCTGCGCGTTCACCATGAAATCCGGACGGGGCGGGCATGGCGGGCCCTGTCGCGGGCACGACAGTGGGGAGGGTCGCGGGCGCGGGACGGACCGCCGGGTTCCCGCCAAAGGCCACACCCGCCGGGCCCCGGGGCCCGGCGCCTGCTAGCTTTTGAACTGACCGGTCAGTTCAAAAGGAGGGGGACGGGCGTGGACAGCCCGCACGGCGCCGCCGTCAAGGCCGAGGGCTTCGGACTCAAGGGCCCGCGCGGCTGGGTGTTCCGGGGCATGGGGATCGAAGCGGCCCCCGGATCGCTCGTCGCGCTCGAAGGACCCTCCGGCAGCGGCCGGACCTGCCTGCTCCTCGCCCTCACCGGACGGATGAAGGCCACCGAGGGTCACGCCGAGATCGGCCGCCACCGGCTCCCGAAGAAAATGGCCGCGGTCCGCCGGATCACCGCTCTCGGCCCCGTCCCCGGGGTCAACGACCTCGACCAGGCCCTCACCGTCGCCGAGCAGCTGCGCGAGGGGGCCATGCTCCAGCGGCGCTACGACGCCCCCCTGCGCTCCCTGCTGCGCCCGCGCGGCGACCGCCGGGCCTCCGCCAGGGCCCGGATCGACGAGGCCCTGACGGCCGTCGGGCTGGACCTCGCCGCCCTGCCGAAGGGCGAGCGGACCTCCGTACGCGACCTCGAGCGCCTGGAGGCGGTACGGCTGTCCCTGGCCATCGCCCTGCTGGGCGGCCCCCGGCTGCTGGCCCTCGACGACCTCGACCTCAAGCTCTCGGACGCCGAACGCACGCGGGCCTGGGCGCTGCTGCGCTCCCTCGCCGACCGCGGGACCACCGTCCTCGCGGTGTGCAGCGAGGCCCCCGAGGGCGTGACGGTGCTGCGCACGGGCGCGGAACCGGACGCGGCGGAGCCCCTCGGCGCGCGGCCGCGGGCGGGCGGGACCACCGGGAAGGCCGGGCCCGGTCCCGCGGGGGCGGCCGTGGCGCACGGCGACGGTCCGAAGATCACCTGGGGCCTGCCCGCCGGCACGGCCGCGGGCAACGACACGGACCCCGACGGGGACGGCGACGCCGAGGCCGACGCCCAGGAGCCCGGCACCAAGGCCGAGGCCGACCCGGAGTCCGAGGCCGAACCCGACGGGCCCGGCACCGAAGCCGACGGGCCCGGCACCGAGGCGGACACCGGCACCAGCACCGAAGCGGACACCGACACCCGCACCGACACCCGCACCGGCACCGACGAAGACACGAAGGGGGCGGACGATGCGCTCGCCGAAACTGGCCGCGCTTGAGCTGAAGCGGTTCGGGCGGGGGAAGCTGCCCCGGGCCGCCCTCGTCGCACTGCTCCTGCTGCCCCTGCTCTACGGGGCCCTGTACCTCTGGTCCTTCTGGGACCCGTACAGCCGGCTCGAGAGGGTGCCCGTCGCCCTCGTCAACGCCGACCAGGGCACCACCGTGGACGGCAAGCGCCTCGACGCCGGCGGCGAGATCACCCGCAAGCTGCGCGAGAGCAGGACCTTCGACTGGCGCGAGGTCAGCGCCGCCGAGGCGGCCGAGGGCCTGGAGGACGGGACGTACTACCTCTCCCTGACCATGCCCGCCGACTTCAGCAGGAAGATCGCCTCCAGCGGCGGCGACGACCCCACCACCGGGGCCCTCCAGGTCCGGACGAACGACGCGAACAACTACATCGTCGGCTCGATCTCGCGCACCGTCTTCGCCGAGGTCCGCTCGGCGGCGTCCACCAACGCCTCCCGCGGTTTCCTCGACAAGATCTTCATCTCGTTCTCCGACCTGCACGACAAGACCGCCGAGGCCGCCGACGGCGCCGACCAGCTCAAGGACGGCGCGGGCAAGGCCCAGCAGGGCGCGAAGGAACTCGCCGACGGCCTCGACACGGCCAAGGAGAAGTCCGGCGAGCTCACCGGCGGCCTGAAGAAGCTCAACGAGGCGGCCGGCAAGCTGGAGACCGGCTCCCGGCAGGTCGCGGACGGCACCCAGAAGGTCGCCGACGTGGTCAACGGCGCCGCCGACAAGGCCCGCCCCTTCGTCAAGGACCCCAAGAACCTGGCGGACACCGCCAAACTGGTCGCCGACAGCGCCAAGGTCGTCAACAACCACCTCGCCAAGGCCGTCGAGAAGGCGCCGGCCGCCGCCGCCCGGACCAAGGCGGTCGCCACCGGCCTGGACTCGTACTACACGAAGGTGTGCGCGACCCCCGGTGCCGCGCCCCTCGCGGCCTCCTGCGCGGAGCTGAAGCAGATCAAGGACAACGCGGCCGAGGCCGCCCTGCTCGCCGGTGACGTGAACACCGTCCTCGGGAACTCCGGCGGCGACATCACCAGGCTCCGCGCCCAGCTGACCGACCTGGAGAACAAGGCCCGCGAACTCGCCACCCGGGCCCCCGGCCTCGCGGGCGACCTCGACGCCGCCGTCACCAAGGCCAACGCCCTCAACGACGGCGCCCACAAGGTCGCCGCCGGCATGGTCGAGCTGCACAAGGGCATCGGCACCGCCGCGGGCGGCTCCGGCAAGCTGGGCGAAGGCGTCGGCAAGCTCGGCGACGGCGCCCACACCCTGGGCGGCGGCATGTTCAAGCTCGTCGACGGCAGCGGCCGGCTCGCCGACGGCCTGCACGAGGGCGTCGGCAAGATCCCGGACTACGACCAGCGGCAGCGCGACGCCCGCACGGAGGTCATGGCCGACCCGGTCCAGCTCGCCAACCAGGCCCTGCACAAGGCGCCCAACTACGGCACCGGCTTCGCCCCGTACTTCATCCCGCTGTCCCTGTGGGTCGGCGCGATGGTCGCCTACATGCTGATCGCGCCCATGAACAAGCGGGCCCTGGCCGCCGGCGCCTCGCCCTGGCGGATCGCCGTCGCGGGCTGGCTGCCCGTCGCTGGCCTCGGCGCCGCGCAGGTGGGCGCGCTGATGTCCGTACTGCACTGGGCCCCGGGCCTCGGGCTCAAGATGGCCCACCCGGCCCTGACCATCGGCTTCCTGGTCCTGGTCACCGCCTGCTTCGCGGCGATCATCCAGTGGCTCAACGCCAAGTTCGGCGCGGCCGGCCGCATCCTGGTCCTCGCCGTGCTGATGCTCCAGCTCACCTCGGCCGGCGGCACCTACCCCATCCAGACCAGCCCGGACTTCTTCAACGACGTCCACCCGTACCTGCCGATGTCGTACGTCGTCGAGGGCCTGCGCCGTCTCATCACCGGCGGCGACCTCACCCCGGTGTGGCAGGGCTGCGCGGTCCTGGCGGCCTTCACGGCCGGGGCGCTGGCCCTCACCGCGCTCGCCGCCCGCGGCAAGCAGGTGTGGACGATGGACCGGCTGCACCCCGAACTGAGCCTGTAAGGGGCTGTGACCTGTGAGAATCAGCGCCATGGAAAGCAGCAGCACCACCGCGGGCGGCGCCCGGCGGCAGGCCACGCGGCAGAAGTTGTACGAGGCGGCCGTCACGCTCATCGCCGAACAGGGCTTCTCCGCGACCACGGTCGACGAGATCGCCGAGCGGGCCGGCGTGGCCAAGGGCACCGTCTACTACAACTTCGCGAGCAAGACGGAACTCTTCGAGGAGCTGCTGCGGCACGGGGTGGGTCTGCTGACCGCCTCGCTGCGGGCGGCGGCGGACGGCACCGAGGCGCGCGGCGGCAGCCGGATCGAGGCCCTCGACGGGATGATCCGCGCGGGCCTGGTCTTCATCGACCGCTACCCGGCGTTCACCCAGCTGTACGTCGCCGAACTCTGGCGGACCAACCGCGCCTGGCAGTCCACCCTGATGGTGGTGCGGGGCGAAGCCGTCGCGGTCGTCGAGTCGGTCCTGCGGGAGGGCGTGGAGCGGGGGGAGCTCAGCGCCGAGATCGACGTGCCGCTGACGGCGGCCGCGCTGGTCGGGATGGTGCTGGTGGCCGCGCTGGACTGGCAGGCCTTCCAGAGCGAGCGTTCCCTGGACGACGTCCACTCGGCGCTGTCGCTGCTGCTCCGGGGACGGGTCAGCGGCAGCCGCTGACCCCCGGCGGCGGGAGCGCTGACCCCCGGTCGGCGGTGCCGCCCGGGGGCCGGACCGGCGTAGAACTGAGTATCCGTACCTAGGCGAACAGATGAGTACGCGTACGGATGGGCTCCCACCTGCGAAGACAGCAGACTGGAGGCACGGACGGGGCCTCGGCCCGCACCGCGGACACGGGGCCGCGGAGCGGACCGGGTCCCTGGCCGCGAGCGGTACGGCGAACGCCGGTGCGTCCGGACTCGGGGGGAACGGGTCCGGACGCACCGGCGTCCGTCTTCTCCCGCCGCGGGCTCCCGCTCAGCCGCGGCCGCGCAGCGGGATCCGCAGGCGGATCCGGGCCGTGAGGGCCGCCGCCCGCGCGGACAGCGCCGCCGCCCGGGCCGAGGCGGCGGCCGTCACGCGCGCCGCCGACCGGGGGAGCAGCAGCGCGCGCAGCCGGGCCCGGCGCCCCAGGGCGGCCAGCAGGGCCGTGCGGGCCAGGCGTACGTCGGCGGCCAGCCGCGGGTACGGGACGTCCGCACCGGGCGGGGCGTACAGCGTCCGCTCCACCGCGTCCGCGACCCGGTGCACCGCCTGCGCGGGCTCCCCGTCGAGCCGGCCCAGGACGACGACCCGGCTCGCGGCCTGACGCGGCGACAGCGCCCCGTCCGGCGGGATGCCCACGTCCCAGGCCGAGTCGCCCAGCTCCCGCCAGGCGGCCAGCACCCCGGGCGAGGACTCCGACGGGACCGCCGGGGCCCCGGGCGACGACGGCCCCCGCGCGGCCCCCCGCGGGGACGCCAGCCGCCGCTCGCGGACCCGCCGGCGCCACAGCAGCGGCAGCAGCGGCAGCCCGAGGAGCACCAGCGCGCCGGCGCTCCAGCCGAGGACCGCGCCGACCGGTACGCCGCCGGACCCCGTGCCGGTGCCCTGCTGGGCGGCCGGCACGCCGCACTCGCCGAGCTTCCTCAGCTCCGGCGGGCACGCCTCGGCCTGCGAGGGCAGGGGCGCCGGCGCCGACGCGGACGCCGAGGGCAGCGCCGACGGCGCGGACGGCTGCGGGGCCGGGGCCTCGGTGCGGCTGTAGTCCGGCAGCGAGATGCCGGCCCGGGGCGTCGGCTCGAACCGGGTCCAGCCCACGCCCTCGAAGTACAGCTCGGGCCACGCGTGGGCGTCCCGCATCGAGACGTTCACGCTGCCGTCGGCCTGCTTCTCGCCCGGGGTGAACCCGACCGCCACCCGCGCCGGGATGCCCAGCGAGCGGGACATCGCGGCCATCGAGAAGGCGAAGTGGACGCAGAAGCCCTCCTTGTCCGCCAGGAACCGGGCGATGGCCTGCGAGCCCGTTCCCGAGGACACCTTCGTGTCGTAGCGGAAGCCGCCGTTCACCGCGAAGAAGTCCTGGAGCCGCACGGCCCGCGTGTAGTCGTCCCGCGCGCCCTGGGTGACCCGCCGGGCCGTCTCCGCCACCACGGGCGGCAGGTTGTCCGGCAGCCTCGTGTACTCCTCCCGCACCGCCGGGTTCGGCGCGGGCGCGGCCTGGAGCTGCGCCGCCGTGGGCCGCAGCAGCAGGCTCCGTACGGTGTACTGCGCGCCCTGCACGTTCTGGAAGCGGTCCTTGGCCAGCTGGTCCCCGACCAGGGTCCGGCCGGCCGGTTCGTACCGCCACTTGCCGGCGATGTCGATCTGCGTCGCCGGGTACGGCATCGGCAGGTAGCGCTGGGCGTACGTCTGCGCCGCCGAGACGGAGGTGCGCACCTCGGACGCGCTCTCGCGCACCCGGTCGCTCAGCCCGGACGGGGTCGGCAGCCGCTCCGGCACGTCCGTGAGCGGGCGCCCGGAGGCCTCCCACTTGACGCCGTTGAACTCGTCCAGCGCCAGGATCCGCAGGTACTGCTCGCCGAGCTGCGGGCTGTCCGTGCGGTACTTCAGCACCACCCGGTTGTCCTGCGCGTTCAGGCTGCTCTGCAGCGAGACCAGCGGGTTCACCGCCGAGATCGTGCCGCCGCCCCGGCCCGCCGCGCCCGAGTCCTCGCCCGGGGCGCCCAGCAGCCCGCCGCCGAGCGAGGGCAGTACGGCCGGCACCGCCACGGCCACGCCGAGCGCGACCACGCCGATCCGGCGCCCGGTGCGCACGGGCGCCACGGCCCGGCCGCCGCCCGCGTACCCGGAGGCCGCCGAGACGCGGGTGCCGGGGGCGCCGCCGAAGACCCGGCCCCACTGGGCCAGCCGGTCGCGGCCCTCCGACAGCAGCAGCATCAGGTAACCCACCCCGGCCAGCAGGAAGGCGAACCAGGAGCCCCCCTGGCCGGTCGCCAGCCCGGCCGCCACCGAGTACAGCGCCAGCAGCGGCAGTCCGGCGGCCGCCGAGGTCCGCAGCGTCACCGCGAGCACGTCCACCAGCAGCCCGATGAGCAGCACCCCGGCCAGCAGCAGCAGCCGGATGCCGTCGGTGAGGGGGGCCGGTATGGCGAACTCGCTCACGTCCCGCACGCCCTGCTGGAACAGCGCCCCGAAGTCGGTGACCAGGAAGGACAGCGGCCCGCCCCCGGTGGTCTCGGCCTTCCCCGCGAAGAGGAGGGCGAGCACCAGCAGCGACACCAGCAGCTGCGCCGCCACGGTCAGCGACCGCGCCAGCGGCACCCGCCGGGCGCCGGCCCCCACGGCGGACTGCAGCCCGAGCAGCGCCGCCGCCTGGAGCAGCCAGCCCGTGGACTCCACCAGCGGTGCCAGCGACCAGGAGGTCAGCAGCGTCGCCAGCATCGCGAAGAGGGTCACCCGCGTGCGCCCGCTCATGTCCGGCCTCCGGGGTTCTCGGGGCCGAGGGGAGCGTTCCCGGCCTGCCGCCACAGTTCGGCGAAGGCGGCGCCGGGCGGGACGGCCAGCGCCGTCCAGCCCGCGTCCCGCAGCCTGCGCAGCCGCTCCTCCGCCCGCGAGGGCGCTCCGGTCCAGGCCGCGGAGTCCAGTACGAACGCCACCGCGCCCGCGCTGCGCTGCCGCATCCGGGCCGCCATCTCGGTCTGTTCGCCGTCGAGGTCGCCGAAGAAGGCGATGAGCAGGCCGTCGCCGCCGGAGGAGGCGGGGCCGGCTCCGGCGCTGCGGACCGCGTCGTAGGCACGGCCCAGCCCGCTGCCGTCGGAGTGCCCGACGACCGCGAGGGTGTCCATCATCAGACCCGCCGCCTCGGCGGACTCCGGGCCGCCCGAGGAGAAGCCCCCGCCGCCCCCGCCGCCCTCGCCGGGCACGCGGTCACCGGTGTCGGTGATCAGCCGCACCGAGAACCCCTGCTCCAGGACGTGCAGCAGGGTGGAGGCGGCGGCCGACACCGCCCACTCGAAGGCGGAGTCGGGGCCGGCGCCGGCGTACGCCGTGTCGCGGGTGTCCAGCAGGACGGTGGCCCGGCTGCGCTGGGGCTGCTCCTCGCGGCGCACCATCAGTTCGCCGTAGCGGGCGGTGGAGCGCCAGTGGACCCGGCGCAGGTCGTCGCCGCGCCGGTAGGTGCGCGGGATCACGTCGTCGTCCCCGGCCAGGGCGAGCGAACGGCGGCTGCCGTCGCCGTAGCCGCCCGCCTCGCCGGTCATCCGGACCGGGGGCAGGGAGTGGGTGCGCGGGACGACGGTGAGGGTGTCGTAGGAGGTGAAGGAGCGGGTCAGCTCGACCAGTCCGAAGGGGTCGGTCAGGCGCAGCTGGAGCGGGCCGAGCGGGTAGCGGCCGCGCAGGTCGGAACGGACCCGGTACGACACCTCGCGCCGCCCGCCGGACTCCACCCGGTCCAGGACGAAGCGGGGCCGCGGCCCCAGCACGTACGGCACCCGGTCCTGGAGCATCAGCAGTCCCGTGGGCACCCGGGAGACGTTCTCCAGCCGGAGCTGGACGCGGGCCTCCCCGCCGGCGGGCACCCGCGGCGGGGTCAGGCGCCGGCTCGCGGTGACCCGGTGGCGGGTGCGGTGCAGGGCGAGGACGCAGATCAGGGGCAGGGCGACGAGCAGCAGCCCGACGCGCAGGAGCTGGCCCTGGCCCAGGACGTACGCGCAGACGGCGGCGGCGGTCCCGGCGGCCAGGAACGAGCGGCCCCGGGTGGTCAGCCCCGCGAACGAGGCGCGCAGCCCCCCGGCTTCCCCCACCTGCCCGCCGGCGCCGTGCGGGGCACCGGCGCTCATCAGAAGCCCCGCAGGCCCGCGCCGGGCGGCACCTCGCCGCGCGCGTGCGCGGCGGGGACGGGGGTGCGCTGGAGGATGTCGTGGACGACGTGCTCGGCGGTGCGCCGGTTCAGCTGGGCCTGCGCGGTGGGCAGCAGCCGGTGCGCGAGGACCGGCGCGGCGAGCTGCTGCACGTCGTCGGGCAGGACGTAGTCCCGGCCGGACAGGGCGGCGGAGGCCTTGACGGCGCGCAGCAGGTGCAGGGTGGCGCGGGGCGAGGCGCCCAGCCGCAGCTCCGGGTGGCTGCGGGTCGCGGAGACCAGGTCCACCACGTAGCGGCGTACGGGCGCGGCGACGTACACCTCGCGGACGGCCTCGATCAGCTTGACCACGTCGTGGGCGTGCGCGACGGCGGTGAGGTCGTCGAGCGGGGAGAGCCCGCCGTGCACGTCGAGCATCTCGAGCTCGGCCTCGGGGCTGGGGTAGCCCACGGAGACGCGGGCCATGAAGCGGTCGCGCTGGGCCTCGGGGAGGGGGTAGGTGCCCTCCATCTCGACCGGGTTCTGGGTGGCGACGACCATGAACGGGCTGGGCAGGGCGTAGGTGGTGCCGTCGATGGTGACCTGGCGCTCCTCCATCGACTCCAGCAGCGCGGACTGGGTCTTGGGGGAGGCGCGGTTGATCTCGTCGCCGATGACGATCTGCGCGAAGATCGCGCCGGGCTTGAACTCGAACTCGCGGCGCTGCTGGTCGTAGATGCTGACGCCGGTGATGTCAGAGGGCAGCAGGTCCGGCGTGAACTGGATGCGCTGGACCGAGCAGTCGATGGACTTGGCGAGCGTCTTGGCCAGCATCGTCTTGCCGACGCCGGGGACGTCCTCGATCAGGAGGTGTCCCTCGGCCAGCAGCACGGTCAGCGCGATCCGTACGACCTCGGGCTTGCCCTCGATCACGCTCTCGACGGACCGGCGGACCCGTTCGGCCGTGCTGGTCAGATCAGCGAGGCTCGCTCGGTCGTCGTACGTGGTCACCTGGTTCTCCTCGGCCCTTTCTCAGGGCCGACGCTGTTTGGCGCATGAACCGGCCCACCCCGCAACACGGACGCCGCCCCGGACGGGTTCCGGGCGGTGTCTTCCCGCATTCTTGACGGCGTCCGCCGGGTCTGTCACTCAGGTGGCCGGATCGATCTCCCGCAGGAGCCCGGTGTGCACGTCGAAGACGAAGCCTCGCACATCGTCCTTGTGGAGCAGGAAGGGGTTGGTCCGGACCCGCTGCATGGACTGGCGGACGTCCTGGTCGACGTCGCGGAAGGCCTCCACCGCCCAGGCGGGGCGCTGGCCGACCTCGTCCTCCAGCTCGTGCCGGAAGTCCTCGGTCAGGCTTTCGAGACCGCAGCCGGTGTGGTGGATGAGTATCACCGAGCGGGTGCCCAGCGCGCGCTGGCTGATGGTGAGCGAGCGGATGGTGTCGTCGGTGACGACCCCTCCGGCGTTGCGGATGGTGTGGCAGTCGCCGAGCTCCAGGCCGAGGGCCTTGTGGAGGTCGAGACGGGCGTCCATGCAGGCCACGACGGCGACGTGGAGGACGGGGCGGGCGTCCATGCCGGGGTCGGTGAACCGGTCGGCGTAGCGCTGGTTCGCCGCGACGAGGCGGTCGGTGACGGTTTCGCCGCTCGATGCCTGGGGCGTGGGGTGTGCGGGCAGGGATGCGGAAGTCGTCATGGAGTCGACGGTAGTGGTCACAGCTCGGGTGGGCGTGGTGTGAGGGTGGACAAAGAAGGTCAACGGGTCTTGGTGTGAGCTAACCCACAAGGGTGAGGCGGGGGCGGCCGTTCGGGTGGTTCGCGGCTTTTGGGTCTTGTCCGGGGGGAGGGCGCACCGGGCACGGGGCGGTTCGTTGACCGCGGCGACCGTTGCACTAAAGTGACGCGAACCGGCCGGAGCCCGGCCCCCACCGGCC
This sequence comes from Streptomyces sp. NPDC034086, assembly GCF_055575515.1. NCBI lineage: Bacteria > Bacillati > Actinomycetota > Actinomycetes > Kitasatosporales > Streptomycetaceae > Streptomyces > Streptomyces sp. NPDC034086. Next base: position 24,130 of record NZ_JBVISM010000023.1, read on the forward strand.
GCCCGGCCCCCTGGTAACACTCCGCGTGCGCGGCGCGGCGTATGCCTGCCGCGCCGTTATCTGAGAGGGCGCTTTGACTAGCGAGTCCCGACATGTCCCGGTGATGCTCCAGCGGTGCCTGGACCTGTTGGCCCCGGCGCTGGAGAGGCCGGGGGCCGTCGTCGTCGACTGCACCCTCGGCCTCGGCGGCCACAGCGAGGCCCTGCTGACCCGGTTCCCCGAGGTGCGCCTGATCGGCCTCGACCGCGACCGGGAGGCCCTGCGGCTCTCCGGGGAGCGGCTCGCTCCCTTCGGCGACCGGGCCACCCTCGTCCACGCGATCTACGCCGACCTGGCGGAGGTCCTCGACGACCTGGGGCTCCCGGCCGTCCAGGGCATCCTCTTCGACCTCGGTGTCTCCTCCATGCAGCTCGACGAGGCCGACCGCGGGTTCGCGTACGCGCAGGACGCCCCGCTGGACATGCGCATGGACCAGACGACCGGCATCAGCGCGGCCGAGGTCCTCAACACCTACGCCCCCGGCGAGCTGGTGCGGATCCTGCGCCAGTACGGCGAGGAGAAGCAGGCCAAGCGGATCGTGTCCGCGATCGTGCGGGAGCGGGAGAAGGAGCCCTTCTCCCACAGCGCCCGCCTCGTGGAGCTGATCCGCGACGCCCTGCCGCAGGCGGCCAAGCGCACCGGCGGCAACCCCGCCAAGCGGACCTTCCAGGCCCTGCGGATCGAGGTCAACGGCGAGCTCTCCGGGCTGGAGCGGGCCATCCCGGCGGCGGTCGACCGGATCGCGGTCGGCGGCCGGATCGCGGTGCTCTCCTACCACTCCCTGGAGGACCGCCTCGTGAAGCAGGTCTTCGCCGCCGGCGCCGCCTCCACGGCCCCGCCGGGCCTGCCGGTCGTCCCGGAGAAGTACCAGCCGAAGCTGAAGCTGCTGACACGCGGTGCCGAACTGCCGACCGAGGAGGAGATCGCCGAGAACCGGCGGGCCGCCCCGGCCCGGTTCCGGGGAGTCGAGCGCATCCGCGAGGCGCGGCTGTGACCAAGGCCCGCGCGGGCGCCCGGCCCCGGCCGCAGGGCGGCGGGGCGGCGCGGATGCCGTTCGTCCTGCTGGTGGTGGCGCTGCTCGCGGGCGGACTGATCAGCCTCCTGCTGCTGAACTCGGCGCTGAACGAGGGCTCCTTCCAGCTGAGCCGGCTGAAGAAGGAGACCACCGCGCTCACGGACGAGCAGCAGGCGCTCCAGCGGGACGTGGACGGGTACTCGGCGCCGGAGGCCCTCCAGCGGCGGGCCCGCGAACTGGGGCTGGTGCCCGGCGGCAGCCCCGTCTTCCTCCGCCCCGACGGCACGGTCGCGGGCAGCCCGGCGCCGGCCGAGGCCCCGGCCCCGCCGCCCGAGGCCGCGCCCGCGCCCGTGCCGCCGAGTGCGGCGCCGTCCGCCCCCGGGGCTTCCGTACCGCCCTCCGGGCCCCCCGCGCCCGCCCCGGGCCGGCCCGCGGCCCCGCAACCCCAGCCCCAGCTGAGCCAGACCCCTGGAAGGTGACGTCGTGACGCGGACCCCCGTGGGGCATCCCACCGCCCCGTCCTTCCCCCGTTCCGCGGACCCCGCCCGGCCGGCGTCCGGAGCGCACCGTCCGGAGCGCGGACCCCGGGCGGCCGGCCCCCACCGGTGCGGCGGCCGCCGCACCGCACGGCGGAGGAGCCACCGGTGAGCCCCGCGGAGCCGCCCCGGCGGCGGGTGACCGGGCCGCCGCGGCCGCGGCCCGGCGACCGGGCCCGGGTGACCGTCCGGCCCGCCGCGCGGCGCACCCCGCACACCATCCGCCTCGGCAACCCCCGACCGCGGCTGCGCCTGGTCGGCGTCGGCCTCACCCTGGTCATGCTCGCCTTCGTCGTGCGGCTCCTCCAGGTGCAGGCCGTCGACGCCTCCTCGTACTCCGCCAAGGCCAGCGAGAACCGCTTCGCCAGCCACACCCTGGCCGCCGAGCGCGGGGAGATCACCGACCGCAAGGGCGTCGCCCTGGCCACCAGCGTCGACGCGTACGACATCACCGCCGACCCGAAGATGTTCACCCCGCAGGAGAGCAAGGCCCCCGACGCCCCCCAGCAGGCCGCGGCGCTCCTCGCGCCCATCCTCGGAGCCGACGCCAAAGAGCTCGCCAAGCGCCTCCAGACCAAGAACAGCCGCTACGTGGTCCTGGCGCGCCGCCAGACCCCCCAGGTCTGGAACCAGATCAAGGACCTCAAGAAGCTCTTCGCCGACAAGGCGGCCGCCGACAAGAAGAACAACGGCCCCGGCGCCAACGTCATCGCCGGCGTCTTCAACGAGGTCAGCAGCAAGCGCGTGTACCCGGGCGGGGACCTCGCCGCCGGGATACTGGGTTACGTCAACGCCGACGGCAAGGGCGGCGGCGGCCTGGAGTCCGCCCTCGACAAGAAGCTGTCCGGCAAGGACGGCGAGCTGACCTACGCCCAGTCCGGCGGCCGCCGCGTGCCCACCGCGGGATCCAGCGAGAAGCCCGCCGTACCCGGCGACGACATCGAGCTGACCATCGACCGCGACATCCAGTGGGCCGCGCAGAGCGCCATCGCCGAGCAGGTCGAGAAGTCCGGCGCCGACCGCGGCTACGTCATCGTCCAGGACACCCGCACCGGCGAGGTACTGGCCATGGCCAACGCCCCCGGCTTCGACCCCAACGACCTGAGCCGGGCCAGCTCCGCCGCCATGGGCAACGCCGCGCTCCAGGACGTGTACGAGCCCGGCAGCACCGCCAAGGTGATGTCGATGGCCGCCGTCCTGGAGGAGAAGAAGGCGCGCCCCGACACCCACGTCGAGGTCCCCAACCGGCTCCACCGCGGCGACCGGCTCTTCAAGGACGACATCGACCACCCGACCTGGTACCTGACCCTCAACGGGGTCCTCGCCAAGTCCTCCAACATCGGCACCATCCTGGCCACCGGCCAGCTCGGCGCCACCCAGGCCGAGGCCAACCGGGTCCTGTACTCGTACCTGGACAAGTTCGGCATCGGACGCCCCACCGGCCTGAACTACCCCGGCGAGTCCCGAGGGATCCTCGCCAGGCCCGAGGCCTGGTCCACCTCCCAGCAGTACACGATCCCCTTCGGCCAGGGCCTGTCCGTCAACGCCATGCAGGCGGCCTCCGTGTACTCCACCATCGCCAACGGCGGGGTCCGCATCACCCCGACCCTGGTGCGCGGCACCAAGGGCCCCGACGGCCGCTTCACCCCGGCCCCCGCCCCCGAGCGGACCAACGTGATCAGCGCCGAAACGGCCCGGACCCTCGCCGAGATGCTGGAATCCGTGGTCGACGACCAGGAGGGGACCGGCACCAAGGCGAAGATCCCCGGCTACCGCGTCGGCGGCAAGACCGGCACGTCCAACCGGGTGGATCCGGCCACCGGCCGCTACAAGGGCTACACGGCCTCGTTCGCCGGCTTCGCCCCCGCCGACGCCCCCCGCGTCACCGTCTACTGCGCCATCCAGAACCCCACCAAGGGCAGCTACTTCGGCGGCCAGATCTGCGGCCCCATCTACAAGACGGTGATGGAGTTCGCCCTCAAGACCCTCCAGGTCGCACCCACCGGAACGGCCCCCGCGGGCCTGCCCGTGACCTACGAGGCGGCCCCGCCGCCCGCCGCCCCCGGCGGCACCCCGACCGGTCCGAAGCCCGGGCAGTGAACCGACCGTCCAGCCACCAGAGCGCGAGGCACGACCAGTGACAACGATCACCCCGGAACCGGGGAACCAGACGGCCGCCGGCGCGCAAGCGGGGCCCTCGCTTCGCGAGCGGCCCGCCGCGCCCGGTACGCTCACCGCCGTGCCTCACGCTGATCAGCCCAGAACCGCCCAGAAAGACGCCCCGGCAGCGCCGCCGGTGGCGCCCCGGCCCGTGACCGTCCGCCCGACCCCGCTGGGCGAGCTGGCCACCCTGCTGGGTCTGCCCGAGTCCGGCGCCGCTCAGATCACCGGCATCACGCACGACTCCCGTGCGGTACGCCCCGGAGACCTGTACGCGGCCCTGCCCGGCGCCCGGCTGCACGGCGCGGACTTCGCCGCCCAGGCCGCCGCCCTCGGCGCCGCCGCCGTGCTGACCGACCCGGAGGGCGCCGAACGCGCCGCCGCGACCGGACTGCCGGTCCTGGCCGTCGCCGACGTGCGCGCCCGGATGGGCGAGGTCGCCGCCGAGATCTACGGACGGCCCGGCGAGGCCCTGCTCCAGCTCGGCATCACCGGCACCTCCGGCAAGACCACCACCGCGTACCTCGTCGAAGGCGGGCTGCGCGCGGCGGGACGCACCACCGGACTCGTCGGCACCGTCGAGATGCGCGTCGGCGACGAGCGCATCAAGTCCGAGCGGACCACCCCCGAGGCCACCGACCTCCAGGCACTGTTCGCCGTCATGCGCGAACGCGGCGTCGACGCCGTGGCCATGGAGGTCTCCAGCCACGCCCTGGTCCTGGGCCGAGTCGACGGCTGCGTCTTCGACGTCGCCGTGTTCAACAACCTCAGCCCGGAACACATGGAGTTCCACACGGGCATGGAGGACTACTACCAGGCCAAGGCCCAGCTCTTCACCGAACGCCGGGCCCGCGTCGGCGTGGTGAACATCGACGACGAGTACGGCCGCCGCCTCGCCAAGGAGGCGCCGATCCCGGTCGTCACCTTCTCCGCCACCGGCGACCCGGCCGCCGACTGGCGCGCCGAGGACGTGGCCAGCGGCCACATGGACTCCACCCTGACCCTGGTCGGACCGGCGGGGCAGCGCGTACGGGCCAAGGCCCCGCTGCCCGGCCCGTTCAACGTCGCCAACACCGTCGCCGCGATCGTCACGCTCGCCACCGCCGGCCTCGACCCCCAGACCGCCGCCGACGGCGTCGCCGCGGTCCCGGGCGTCCCCGGCCGCCTGGAGCGGGTCGACGCGGGACAGCCGTACCTGGCCGTCGTCGACTACGCCCACAAGACGGACGCCGTCGAGTCGGTGCTGCGCGCCCTGCGCGAGGTCACCACCGGCAGGCTGCACATCGTCCTCGGCTGCGGCGGCGACCGCGACACCACCAAGCGCGGCCCGATGGGCGCCGCGGCGGCCCGGTACGCCGACACCGCCGTCCTGACCTCCGACAACCCGCGCTCCGAGGACCCCCTGAGGATCCTCGCCGCGATGTTCGAGGGCGCCGTCTCCGTGCCCGCCGAGGAGCGCGGCACGGTCCTCGTCGACGCCGACCGCGCCGCGGCCATCGCCGCGGCCGTCGCGCGCGCCGGGGCCGGCGACACCGTCCTCGTCGCCGGCAAGGGCCACGAGCAGGGCCAGGACACCGCGGGTGTCGTACGCCCCTTCGACGACCGCGCCGTGCTCCGCGCGGCCATCGAGAACCAGCAGCTCAGCGCCCGACAGGCCGAGGTGGACCAGTGATCGCCCTTTCCCTCGCCGAGATCGCCGACATCACCGGCGGGCGGCCCCACGACATACCGGATCCGGCGGTGCGGATCGGCGGACCCGTCGTCATCGACTCCCGCCAGGTGGAACCCGGCAGCCTCTTCGCCGCCTTCGCGGGCGAGCACGTCGACGGCCACGACTACGCCGAGCGCGCCGTCGCCGCCGGGGCCGCCGCGGTCCTCGCGACCCGGCCCGTCGGCGTACCGGCGATCGTGGTGCCCGACGTGGAGAAGGCGCTCGGCGCCCTCGCCCGCGCCGTCGTCGAACGTCTCGGCACCGACGTGGTCGCCCTGACCGGCTCCGCCGGCAAGACCTCCACCAAGGACCTCATCGCCCAGGTGCTCCAGCACCACGCGCCCACCGTGTGGACGCCCGGCTCCCTCAACAACGAGATCGGCCTGCCGCTCACGGCCCTGAAGGCCACCGCGGAGACCCGCCACCTGGTCCTGGAGATGGGCGCCCGCGGCATCGGCCACATCGCCTACCTGACCGGACTGACCCCGCCGCGCATCGGCCTCGTCCTGAACGTCGGCACCGCCCACATCGGCGAGTTCGGCGGCCGCGAGGCCATCGCGCAGGCCAAGGGCGAGCTGGTCGAGGCCCTGCCGTCCGAGGCCGAGGGCGGCGTCGCCGTACTCAACGCCGACGACCTGCTGGTGCGCGCCATGTCCGCCCGCACGAAGGCCCGTACGGTCCTCTTCGGCGAGGCCGAGGACGCCGACGTACGCGCCACCGACGTGCGGATGACGCCCGCGGGGCAGCCCTCCTTCACACTCCACACACCCACCGGGTGCAGCGATGTGACCTTGCGGCTGTACGGTGAGCACCACGTGTCGAACGCGCTCGCCGCGGCCGCCGTCGCCCATGTCCTGGGCATGCCGGCCGAGGAGATCGCCACAGCGCTCTCCGGAGCGGGCACGCTGTCCCGGTGGCGGATGGAGGTCACCGAGCGCGAGGACGGCGTGACGATCGTCAACGACGCCTACAACGCGAACCCGGAGTCCATGCGGGCCGCCCTGCGCGCACTCGTCGCGATGGGCGAGGCCGGCAAGGCGAACGGGGGACGTACGTGGGCGGTGCTCGGCCCCATGGCCGAGCTCGGCGACGCATCGCTGGCCGAGCACGACGCGGTGGGGCGGCTTGCCGTCCGGCTCAACGTGAGCAGGCTCGTGGCAGTCGGGGGCAGGGAAGCGTCCTGGCTGCAACTGGGCGCATACAACGAGGGTTCGTGGGGTGAGGAGTCGGTGCTCGTGTCCGACGCGCAGGCGGCGGTCGACCTGTTGCGCAGTGAACTGCGCCCGGGGGACGTCGTGCTGGTGAAGGCTTCCAGGTCGGTCGGCCTGGAGCGGGTCGCGCTGGCGTTGCTGGAGCGCGAGGGCGGGGTCGCCGACCGATGAGGCAGATCCTGTTCGCCGGTGTCATCGGCATGTTCCTCACCGTGATCGGCACCCCGCTGCTGATCAAGCTGCTGGCCCGCAAGGGCTACGGCCAGTTCATCCGCGACGACGGCCCGCGCGGCCACGCCGGGAAGAAGGGCACGCCCACCATGGGCGGCATCTCCTTCATCCTGGCCACGCTCATCGCGTACGCCCTGACGAAGGTCATCACCGGTGAGGAGCCGAGCTTCTCGGGTCTGCTGGTGCTGTTCCTGATGGCGGGCATGGGCCTGGTCGGCTACCTCGACGACTACATCAAGATCGTCAAGCGGCGTTCGCTCGGTCTGCGGGCCAAGGCCAAGATGGCCGGCCAGCTCATCGTCGGCATCGCCTTCGCGGTGCTCGCGCTCCAGTTCAAGGACTCGCGCGGGCTCACCCCGGCCTCGATGAAGCTCTCCTTCGTCACGGACTTCGGCTGGTCCATCGGCCCCGTCCTGTTCGTGGTCTGGGCCCTGTTCATGATCCTGGCCATGTCCAACGGCGTGAACCTGACCGACGGTCTGGACGGCCTCGCCACCGGCGCCGCCGTGATGGTCTTCGGCGCCTACACCTTCATCGGCGTCTGGCAGTTCCAGGAGTCCTGCGCCAACGCGGTGACCCTGACGAACCCGAACGCCTGCTTCGAGGTGCGTGATCCGCTGGACCTCGCGGTCGTCGCCTCCGCCCTGATGGGTGCCTGCTTCGGCTTCCTGTGGTGGAACACCTCGCCCGCCAAGATCTTCATGGGCGACACCGGTTCGCTCGCGCTCGGCGGCGCCCTCGCGGGCCTGGCCATCTGCTCCCGCACGGAGTTCCTGATGGCCCTCCTCGGCGGCCTCTTCGTGCTCATCACGATGTCGGTCGTCATCCAGGTCGGCTCCTTCAAGCTGACCGGCAAGCGCGTCTTCCGCATGGCCCCGCTCCAGCACCACTTCGAACTCAAGGGCTGGTCCGAAGTCCTCGTCGTGGTCCGCTTCTGGATCATCCAGGGCATGTGCGTGATCGTCGGCCTCGGTCTCTTCTACGCGGGATGGGCAGCAGAAAAGTGACCTCCTGGCAGGACAGGAACATCACCGTCGCCGGTCTCGGCGTGAGCGGCGTCAGCGCCGCCCGCGCCCTGGCCGGCCTCGGCGCGTCCGTCACCGTCGTCGACGGCGGCGACAGCGAGGCCCACCGGGCCCGGGCCGCGGAGCTGGAGGCGCTGGCCGAGGGCGTTTCCGTGCGCCTCGGCGACGCCGAGACCCTCCCCGAGGGCACCGACCTGGTCGTCACCTCGCCCGGCTGGAAGCCCGACAGCCCGCTCTTCCTGGCGGCCGCCAAGGCCGGCGTGGACGTCGTCGGCGACGTCGAGATCGCCTGGCAGCTGCGCGAGACCGGTGCGGAGCGGCGCGCCGCGGCCTCCGGCGAGCCGCGCAGGGAACCGGCGCCCTGGCTCGCGATCACCGGCACCAACGGCAAGACCACCACCACCCAGATGCTGGCGTCGATCCTGAGGGCGGCCGGTCTGAAGACCGCCGCCGTCGGCAACATCGGCACCCCCATCATCGACGTGGTGACCGGTGACGAGCACTACGACGTGCTCGCCGTCGAACTCTCCAGCTACCAGCTGCACTGGGCGCCCTCCGTACGCGCCCACTCGGCGGCCGTGCTCAACCTGGCCCCGGACCACCTCGACTGGCACGGCTCCATGGAGGCGTACGCCGCCGACAAGGGACGCGTCTACGAGGGCAACACCGTCGCCTGCGTCTACAACGTCGCCGACCCGGCCACCGAGAGGCTGGTCGAGGAGGCCGACGTCGAGGAGGGCTGCCGCGCCATCGGCTTCACGCTCGGCGCCCCAGGGCCCTCCATGCTCGGCGTGGTCGACGGGATCCTCGTGGACCGGGCGTTCGTGCAGAACCGGCAGAAGAACGCCCAGGAGCTGGCGCACGTCGACGACGTGAACCCGCCCGCCCCGCACAACATCGCCAACGCCCTCGCCGCCGCCGCCCTCGCCCGCGCCTTCGGCGTCGAGCCGCGCGCGGTCCGCGACGGGCTGCGCGACTTCCGCCCCGACGCGCACCGCGTCGCGTACGTGGACGAGGTCGACGGGGTCCGGTACGTCGACGACTCCAAGGCCACCAACACCCACGCGGCGGAGGCCTCCCTCGCGGCCTTCGAACCGGTCGTCTGGATCGCCGGGGGCCTCGCCAAGGGCGCGACCTTCGACGAGCTCGTCCGGAAGTCCGCGAAGCGGCTGCGCGCCGTCGTGCTGATGGGCGCCGACCGGGCGCTGATCGCCGAGGCGCTGGCGCGACACGCCCCCGAGGTCCCGGTGACCGACCTCGAACGGACCGACACTGGGGCGATGCTCGCAGCGGTCCGGGAAGCGGCCCGGCTCGCGGAGCCCGGAGACACGGTCCTGCTGGCGCCGGCGTGCGCCTCGATGGACATGTTCGCGAACTACAACACGCGTGGGGACGCGTTCGCCGACGCGGTGCGCGAACTGGCCTCCGGGAGTGCCGCGGACACGGTCTAGGCCGAGGCGCCGGGACAGGTTCCCTCCGGCCGGCTGCTCGCCCCGTACGAGTGGAGGGGAAGATCACAGATGCCGGCCAAGCAGATGCTGCCGGGGCGGCGGCCCGCAGCCGTCAAGGCGCAGGGCCGCAAACGCCCGGCGGGCGGCGCCAAGAGCCCCGCCGGGCGCGGGCCGCTGGCGGGACTGCGGCGTACGCAGCGGCAGTTGAGCAAGGCCTGGGACCGGCCGCTCACCGCGTATTACCTGATTTTCGGCAGCTCGTTGCTCATCACCGTGCTCGGGCTGGTGATGGTCTACTCGGCCTCCATGATCAAGGCGCTCCAGCTGGGCCTGGGGGACGCCTACTTCTTCAAGAAGCAGTTCGTGGCCGCCCTGATCGGCGGCGCCCTGCTCTTCGCCGCCTCCCGCATGCCGGTCAAACTCCACCGCGCGCTGTCGTATCCGGTGCTCGCCGGCACCCTGTTCCTGATGGTCCTGGTCCAGGTCCCCGGGATAGGGGTCTCGATCAACGGCAACCAGAACTGGATCTCCCTGGGCGGCCCGTTCATGCTCCAGCCCAGCGAGTTCGGAAAGCTCGCGCTGATCCTGTGGGGCGCCGACCTGCTGGCCCGCAAGGGCGACAAGGGGCTGCTGAGCCAGTGGAAGCACCTGCTGGTGCCGCTGGTCCCGGTGGCCTTCCTGCTGCTCGGTCTGATCATGCTCGGCGGGGACATGGGCACCGCGATGATCCTCGGCGCCGTCCTGTTCGGCCTGCTGTGGCTCGCCGGGGCGCCGACGCGGCTGTTCGTGGGCGTGCTCGCCTTCGCGGGTGTGATCGTCGCACTGCTCATCAAGACCAGTCCGCACCGCATGGACCGGCTCTCCTGCCTCGGGGCGACGGAACCGGGCAAGAACGACCTCTGCTGGCAAGCCGTACACGGGATCTACGCCCTGGCCTCCGGCGGATGGTTCGGTTCCGGTCTCGGGGCGAGTGTGGAAAAATGGGGGCAACTGCCCGAAGCCCACACCGACTTCATCTTTGCCATCACCGGTGAGGAACTGGGCCTGGCAGGGACGCTGTCGGTGCTCGCCCTCTTCGCGGCTCTAGGCTATGCGGGTATCCGCGTGGCCGGACGCACGGAGGACTCCTTCGTACGGTATGCCGCGGGAGGCGTGACCACCTGGATCACGGCCCAGGCCGTGATCAACATCGGTGCGGTGCTCGGTCTGCTGCCGATCGCCGGAGTCCCGCTCCCGCTGTTCTCCTACGGAGGGTCGGCCCTGCTGCCGACCATGTTCGCGGTCGGACTGCTGATCGCGTTCGCGCGGGAGGAACCGGCGGCGCGGGCGGCGCTCGCGATGCGACAGCCCCGAACGGGCTGGAAGCGGAGCGGGCCGATATGGAAGTCGATGAGACGGCGCGTCAAGAGGCGTCCGTCCGGAGAGCGGTGAATTTCGGTGCATGTCGTACTCGCCGGTGGGGGGACCGCCGGCCACATCGAGCCGGCGCTGGCCCTCGCGGACGCACTGCGCAGGCAGGACCCGACCGTGGGCATCACCGCCCTCGGCACGGAACGGGGCCTCGAGACCCGTCTGGTGCCCGAGCGCGGCTACGAGCTGGGGCTGATCCCCGCCGTGCCGCTGCCCCGCAGGCCCACCCCGGAGCTGATCACCGTTCCCGGGCGGCTGCGCGGCACCATCAAGGCCGCCGAGGAGATCCTCACGCGGACCAAGGCCGACGTGGTCGTCGGCTTCGGCGGTTACGTGGCCCTGCCCGGCTACCTCGCGGCCAAGCGCCTCGGGGTGCCCATCATCGTCCACGAGGCCAACGCCCGCCCCGGGCTGGCCAACAAGATCGGCTCCCGCTACGCGCACGCCGTCGCGGTCTCCACCCCCGACAGCAAGCTGCGCGGGGCCCGCTACGTGGGCATCCCGCTGCGCCGCTCGATCTCCACCCTCGACCGGGCCGCGGTCCGCCCCGAGGCGCGGGCCGCCTTCGGCCTGGACCCGAACCTGCCGACGCTGCTGGTCTCCGGGGGCTCCCAGGGCGCCCGCCGCCTCAACGAGACGATCCAGCAGGTCGCGTCGACCCTCCAGCGCTCCGGGATCCAGATCCTGCACGCGGTCGGCCCGAAGAACGAACTGCCGCGTGTCGACAACATGCCCGGGATGCCGCCCTATGTGCCGGTACCGTACGTGGACCGGATGGACCTCGCGTACGCCGCCGCCGACATGATGCTGTGCCGCGCGGGTGCGATGACCGTCGCCGAGCTCTCCGCCGTCGGACTGCCGGCCGCCTACGTACCGCTGCCCATCGGCAACGGCGAACAGCGGCTCAACGCCCAGCCGGTGGTCAAGGCCGGCGGCGGCCTGCTCGTCGACGACGCGGAACTGACGCCCGAGTGGGTGCTCGGCCAGGTCCTCCCGGTGCTGTCCGATCCGCACCGCCTGTACGAGATGTCCCGCGCCGCCGCCGAGTTCGGCCGCCGGGACGCCGACGACCTGCTCGTCGGCCTGGTCTACGAGGCGATCGCGGCCGCACGCGGGTAACCGCTGACCCAGGAGGCACAGGAGTGGCCGGAGCGACGACGGCAGAGCGCGGCCCTTCCGGCCGGGGTGGCAAGGGGGGCAAGGGTGCCAAGGGCACCAAGGGAGCCGAAGCGCCCAAAGCCCCCAAGCGCCCCAAGTCGCCGGAACCACCGCGGGGATCCGGCCCGCCCGGACCCGGCCGCGCACTGCCGCGCCGGGTCCGTCTGCTGGCCTCCCTCGCCGCCGCGGTGCTCCTCGCCGCCGGCGTCGTCTGGGCGCTCTACGGCTCCTCCTGGCTCCGCGTCGAGCGGGTCACGGCCTCCGGCACCGAGGTGCTCACCCCCGGGCAGGTCCTCGCCGCCGCGGCCGTGCCCGTCGGCGCCCCCCTGGTGAGCGTGGACACCGACGAGATCGCGGCCCGGGTGCGCGGCCGGCTGCCCCGCATCGACGCGGTCGACGTGGTGCGGTCCTGGCCGCACGGGATCGCGCTGAAAGTGACGGAACGCAAACCGGTCCTGCTCATCAAGAAGGACGGGCAGTTCGTCGAAGTGGACGCTTCCGGTGTGCGATTCGACACGGTCCGGCACGCACCCGCGCACGTTCCGGTCCTCGAACTGGCGGCGCAGGACTCGCCGAGCGCCCGCCGTTTCGACCGCGACCGGCTGCTGATGGAGGCGGTCGGGGTCGCCGGAAGCCTCCCCCGGCCCGTGGCCGAGGAGACGTTGCAGGTCACGGTCCGGTCGTACGATTCGGTCGTACTGCAACTCACGAAGGGCCGCACGGTCGTCTGGGGGAGCGGCGAACTGGGTGACGCGAAGGGCAAGGCGCTGACGGCTCTGCTGAAGGCCGCGCCCAAGGCTGACCACTTCGACGTGAGCGTCCCCACGGCGCCCGCGGCGTCCGGGAGTTGACGTCGGGTCGAACACCGACGCACCCTGGTTGGCCACCGATACGGGTGATCACATAGGGTGAAAAGAAAAACGGGAGGTTCGGCGTGTTCGTTGAACACGCGCTACTTGTCGACTTAGTGTCCTGTTCGGAAGAGTCCAGGGAACAGACACACCCCTAACCCTAAACTTAAGGGTGAGGGTTCGGGTCGGCGCGTACGGACCGTCCCACATTTCGGCATCAGTCGTCGCTACGCAGGCCCGCGAGGCGGCGACACGTAACTCGAGGCGAGAGGCCTTCGACGTGGCAGCACCGCAGAACTACCTCGCAGTCATCAAGGTCATCGGTGTCGGCGGCGGTGGTGTCAATGCCATCAACCGAATGATCGAGGTCGGTCTCAAGGGCGTCGAGTTCATCGCCATCAACACCGACGCCCAGGCGCTGTTGATGAGCGACGCCGACGTCAAGCTCGACGTCGGCCGCGAACTCACCCGGGGCCTCGGCGCCGGAGCCAACCCGGCCGTCGGCCGCAAGGCGGCAGAGGACCACCGCGAGGAGATCGAGGAGGTCCTCAAGGGGGCCGACATGGTCTTCGTCACCGCCGGCGAGGGCGGCGGCACCGGCACCGGCGGCGCACCCGTCGTCGCCAACATCGCGCGCTCGCTCGGCGCCCTGACGATCGGTGTGGTCACCCGCCCGTTCACCTTCGAGGGCCGGCGCCGCGCGAACCAGGCGGAGGACGGCATCGCCGAACTCCGCGAAGAGGTCGACACCCTCATCGTCATCCCCAACGACCGGCTGCTGTCCATCTCGGACCGCCAGGTCAGCGTGCTCGACGCCTTCAAGTCGGCCGACCAGGTCCTGCTCTCCGGCGTCCAGGGCATCACCGACCTCATCACCACCCCCGGCCTGATCAACCTCGACTTCGCCGACGTCAAGTCCGTGATGTCCGAGGCCGGCTCGGCCCTGATGGGCATCGGCTCCGCCCGCGGCGACGACCGCGCCGTGGCCGCCGCCGAGATGGCCATCTCCTCGCCGCTGCTGGAGGCGTCCATCGACGGCGCCCGCGGCGTGCTGCTCTCCATCTCCGGCGGTTCCGACCTCGGCCTGTTCGAGATCAACGAGGCCGCGCAGCTGGTGAGCGAGGCCGCCCACCCCGAGGCGAACATCATCTTCGGAGCCGTCATCGACGACGCGCTCGGCGACGAGGTGCGCGTCACCGTCATCGCGGCCGGCTTCGACGGCGGACAGCCCCCGGCCCGCCGGGACAACGTCATCGGCGCCGCGTCCACCAAGCGCGAGGAGCCGGCCCCCGCGCCGGTCCGCGCCGCCGAGCCGGTCCGCCCGGCCTTCGGCGGACTCGGCACGGTCACCCCCCGCGAGGAGCCCCCGGCCCCGGTGGAGATCCCGGTCGAGCCCGTGGCCCCCGCGCCGCAGGTCCCGACGGCCCGGCCCTACCAGGACAGCCCGGCCGAAGAGCTGGACGTACCGGACTTCTTGAAGTGACATCGGGGCAGCACAGCGAGAACGGCGCCCACTTCGCCTTCACCGACCGGTGGGGCGGGGTGAGCGCCGTTCCGTACGAGGAGCTCAATCTCGGCGGCGCGGTCGGAGACGACCCGGCCGCCGTTCGCGCGAACCGGGCGATCGCGGCCGAGGCCCTGGGCATCCGGCCGGACCGGGTCGTCTGGATGAACCAGGTGCACGGGCGGGACGTGGCCGTGGTCGATGCCCCTTGGGGCGAGGGGGAGCCGGTCCCGGACGTCGACGCGGTGGTGACCGCCCGCCGGGGGCTCGCCCTCGCGGTGCTCACCGCCGACTGCACGCCCGTACTGCTGGCCGACCCCGTCGCCGGGATCGCCGGCGCCGCCCACGCCGGGCGGCCGGGACTCGTCGCGGGGGTGGTGCCCGCCGCGGTCGAGGCGATGGTCGCCCTCGGCGCCGACCCCGCGCGGATGGTCGCCCGTACCGGCCCGGCCGTCTGCGGCCGCTGCTACGAGGTGCCCGCCGAGATGCGCGAGCAGGTCGCCGCGGTGGTGCCGGCCGCGTGGGCCGAGACCAGCTGGGGGACGCCGGCCGTCGACGTGGTCGCCGGGGTGCACGCGCAGCTGGCCGCGGCGGGGGTGGCGCACGCGCACCGTTCGCCGGTCTGCACACTGGAGTCGCGGGACCACTTCTCGTACCGCCGCGACCGGGTGACCGGCCGGCTCGCCGGATATGTCTGGTTGGACTGAGGAATGACGGATCGTAAGGCCGAGCTCGCCGCGAACCTGGCGCGGGTGGAGGAGCGCATCGCGTCCGCCTGCGCGGCGGCCGGGCGCGAGCGGGAGGAGGTGACCCTCATCGTGGTCACCAAGACCTACCCGGCGAGCGACGTACGACTGCTGGCGGACCTGGGTGTCCGTCATGTTGCGGAAAATCGCGACCAGGACGCCGCCCCCAAGGCCGCTGCCTGCGCGGATCTGCCGCTGACCTGGCACTTCGTGGGCCAGTTGCAGACGAACAAAGTCCGTTCCGTGGCGGAATACGCGCATGTGGTGCAGTCGGTCGACCGGCCGAAGCTCGTCACCGCGCTCTCGGCGGCCGCCGAGGCCCGGGGGCGCGAGCTCGGCTGCCTCGTGCAGATCGCCCTCGACGCCGAGTCGGGCGAGCGGGGTGCCCGGGGCGGTGCCGCGCCGGACCTGATGGCCGAGTTGGCGGACCTCGTCGCGGGTGCGCCGGGACTGCGGATCGACGGGCTCATGACGGTCGCCCCCCTGGCGGGCCCCTACGCGGGACGCGAACGGGCGGCCTTCGAGCGGATGATGGAATTGTCATCAGGCCTGCGCGCGGCCCATCCGGCTGCCACGATGGTGTCGGCCGGAATGAGCGCCGACCTGGAGCAGGCCGTGCTGGCGGGTGCGACACATGTACGCGTCGGCACTGCGGTACTCGGCGCGAGACCCCGGCTCGGGTAACGTCGCGAAGAAAGTCGGACCACAGCAGAAAATATGGTCATTTCCGCAGATGAGCGGACAGACCACGTGGATCGCGGGCAGTTGGTGACTTTGGTGACACAGCTACTTTGCTGACGGACACTCGACACCTGCGACAGGGCGATCCACCACAGAGCGGAGGACTCGGAGAATGGCCGGCGCGATGCGCAAGATGGCGGTCTACCTCGGCCTCGTGGAGGACGACCGGTACGACAACCCGGGGTACGACCCCGACGACGAGTTCGAGCCCGAACCGGAACCGGAACGGGCTCGGGATCGAGAGCGTAGGCAGCAGCCGGTGCACCAAACGCCCGTAACGGACGAACCGGTACGAGCCGTACAGCCGCCCGCTCCGCGCGAGCCCCTCCCAATTCCGTCAGAAAACGGACGTCCCGCGCGAATTGCCCCCGTGGCATCCATCACACCTGACCGCACCAACCTGGAGAAGAACGCACCCGTGATCATGCCCAAGGTCGTCTCCGAGCGGGAGCCGTACCGCATCACGACGCTGCACCCCCGGACCTACAACGAGGCCCGTACCATCGGGGAACACTTCCGTGAGGGCACCCCGGTGATCATGAATCTCACGGAGATGGACGACACGGACGCGAAGCGTCTCGTGGACTTCGCCGCCGGTCTCGTCTTCGGTCTGCACGGCAGCATTGAACGCGTGACACAGAAGGTGTTCCTGCTGTCTCCTGCTAACGTCGATGTCACGGCGGAGGACAAGGCCCGCATCGCGGAGGGCGGGTTCTTCAACCAAAGCTAGACCGATCCGTCAGAAACGGGACCGGGAACAGGGCGGAAGCAGGGGAGAGGGAAGCACGGGATGGGCGTCGCACTACAGGTGGTCTACATCGCGCTGATGTGCTTCCTCATCGTGTTGATCTTCCGACTGGTCATGGACTACGTGTTCCAGTTCGCACGTTCATGGACACCCGGCAAGGCGATGGTGGTCGTTCTGGAGGCCACCTACACTGTCACCGATCCACCGCTCAAGCTTCTTCGGCGGTTCATCCCGCCGTTGCGTCTCGGGGGCGTGGCACTCGACCTGTCCTTCTTCGTTCTGATGATCATCGTTTACATCCTCATCAGTTTCGTGAGCACCGCTGCGAGAAGCGTGTGAACGATGAGCTCCCCCGCAGGCGCGGGGACAGTCCCGATACGGTCCTGCCGACTGCCGACGACTACGTAGAGGTGAAGAAGACATGCCGCTGACTCCCGAGGACGTGCGGAACAAGCAGTTCACGACCGTCCGCCTGCGAGAAGGCTATGACGAGGACGAGGTCGACGCCTTCCTCGACGAGGTCGAGTCCGAGCTGACCCGTCTGCTGCGCGAGAACGAGGACCTGCGCGCCAAGCTGGCCGCCGCCACGCGTGCCGCCGCGCAGAACCAGCAGCAGCAGCAGAACATGCGCAAGCCGGAGCCCCAGGACCAGCGCGGCCCGGGCGCCCCCGTGCCCGCGGCCATATCCGGCCCGCCGCAGCAGCAGCAGCCGCAGATGGGCCCGCCGCAGCTCCCGGCCGGCCCCGGCGGACACGGACCGCAGGGCCAGGGCCCGATGGGCGGCCCCATGCAGCAGCAGTCCATGGGTGGACAGCACCCGATGGCGCCGCAGCAGCAGATGGGCCAGCAGCAGCAGATGCAGCAGCAGATGCAGCAGCAGTCCATGGGCGGCCAGAACCAGCTCGGCCAGCCCATGGGCCAGCAGATGCAGCCGATGGGGCAGCAGATGCAGCCCATGGGTCAGCAGATGCAGCCGATGGGTCAGCCGCAGCTCCCGCAGCAGGGCCCCGGTGGCGACAGCGCCGCCCGCGTCCTGTCGCTCGCGCAGCAGACCGCAGACCAGGCGATCGCGGAGGCCCGCTCCGAGGCCAACAAGATCGTCGGCGAGGCGCGCAGCCGCGCCGAGGGCCTGGAGCGGGACGCCCGCGCCAAGGCCGACGCGCTGGAGCGGGACGCGCAGGAGAAGCACCGCGTCGCGATGGGCTCCCTGGAGTCCGCGCGCGCCACGCTGGAGCGCAAGGTCGAGGACCTGCGGGGCTTCGAGCGTGAGTACCGTACGCGTCTGAAGTCCTACCTGGAGTCGCAGCTGCGCCAGCTGGAGACCCAGGCCGACGACTCCCTCGCGCCGCCGCGCACCCCGGCCGGTCCGGCCCTGCCGCCGTCGCCGTCGCCTTCGATGGCTCCGGCCGGTGCCATGGGGATGGGTGGCCCGTCCCCGATGGGCGGCCCGTCGCCGATGGGTGGTCCCTCGCCGATGTCCGGCGGTCCGTCCTACGGCGGGCAGCAGCAGATGTCCCCGGCGATGACGCAGCCGATGGCCCCGGTGCGGCCGGCCGCGCCGCAGCCGATGCAGGCGCCGTCCCCCATGCGGGGCTTCCTGATCGACGAGGACGACAACTAGGCGCCGCCGCGTCCGTCGGCAGTCGATCCGCGGGCCGGGCCCGGTTCCCCTTCGGGGGCACCGGGCCCGGCCCGTTCCGCGTGCGCCCCCGGCCTCCGGGCGCCGTACCGCTCCCCGGCCGCCGGGGGCGGAGACGGCCGTGGCCCGGCCCCCGCGACGGGGGGCCGGGCCACGGCTCGTGCGCCGGGAGGCGTTACGCCTTGCGGAGGCGGAACGTCAGCGACAGGGACTCGTCCGTGAACGGTTCACCGTACGAGGCGTCGGCCTCGCCGGACGCGAAGTCCGTCGCCAGGACCTCGTCCGCGATCAGCGCCGCGTGGTCCGTCAGGGCCGTCTCGACCTCCGGGGAGGGGGAGGACCAGCGCAGGGCGATGCGGTCCGCCACGTCCAGGCCGGAGTTCTTCCGGGCCTCCTGGATCAGGCGGATGGCGTCCCGCGCCAGGCCCGCGAGGCGCAGATCCGGGGTGATCTCCAGGTCGAGGGCGACCGTGGCACCGGAGTCGGAGGCCACCGACCAGCCCTCGCGCGGGGTCTCCGTGATGATGACCTCCTCCGGGGTGAGGGTGATCGTCTCACCGTTCACCTCGACCTCCGCCGAGCCGGAGCGCAGGGCCAGGGACAGCGCGGCGGCGTCGGCGGCGGCCACGGCCTTCGCCACGTCCTGCACGCCCTTGCCGAAGCGCTTGCCCAGCGCCCGGAAGTTGGCCTTGGCCGTGGTGTCCACCAGCGAGCCGCCGACCTCGGACAGGGAGGCCAGGGAGGAGACGTTCAGCTCCTCCGTGATCTGCGCCTGGAGCTCCGGGGACAGGGCGTCGAAGCCCACCGCCCCGACCAGCGCGCGCGACAGCGGCTGGCGGGTCTTGACCCCCGACTCCGCGCGCGTCGCACGGCCCAGCTCCACGAGGCGGCGTACCAGCAGCATCTGCTGCGACAGCACCGGGTCGATGGCGGAGGCGTCGGCCGCCGGCCAGGCCGACAGGTGCACCGACTCCGGCGCGTCCGGGGTGACGGGGACGATCATGTCCTGCCAGACCCGCTCCGTGATGAAGGGGGTGAGGGGGGCCATGAGGCGGGTGACCGTCTCGACCACGTCGTGCAGGGTGCGCAGCGCGGCCGCGTCGCCCTGCCAGAACCGGCGGCGCGAGCGGCGCACGTACCAGTTGGACAGGTCGTCCACGAAGGCGGAGAGCAGCTTGCCCGCGCGCTGGGTGTCGTAGGCCTCCATCGCGTCCGTGACCTCGGTGACGAGGGTGTGGAGCTCGGAGAGCAGCCAGCGGTCGAGGACCGTGCGGTCGGCCGGCGCCGGGTCGGCGGCGGACGGCGCCCAGTTCGACGTACGGGCGTACAGCGCCTGGAAGGCGACCGTGTTCCAGTACGTGAGGAGCGTCTTGCGGACGACCTCCTGGATCGTGCCGTGGCCGACGCGCCGCGCCGCCCACGGGGAGCCGCCGGCCGCCATGAACCAGCGCACGGCGTCGGCGCCGTGCTGGTCCATGAGCGGGATCGGCTGGAGGATGTTGCCCAGGTGCTTGGACATCTTGCGGCCGTCCTCGGCGAGGATGTGGCCGAGGCAGACCACGTTCTCGTACGAGGACTTGTCGAAGACGAGGGTGCCGACCGCCATGAGGGTGTAGAACCACCCGCGGGTCTGGTCGATGGCCTCCGAGATGAACTGCGCCGGGTAGCGCTTCTCGAAGACCTCCTTGTTCTTGTACGGGTAGCCCCACTGCGCGAACGGCATGGAACCCGAGTCGTACCAGGCGTCGATGACCTCGGGCACGCGGACCGCTTCGAGGGAGCAGCCCTCGTGCGTGCAGGTGAAGGTGACGTCGTCGATGTACGGGCGGTGCGGGTCCAGGTTCGAGTGGTCCTGGCCGGACAGCTCGCTCAGCTCGGCGCGGGAGCCGACGCAGGTGAGGTGGTTCTCCTCGCAGCGCCAGATCGGCAGCGGGGTGCCCCAGTAGCGGTTGCGGGAGAGCGCCCAGTCGATGTTGTTGTTCAGCCAGTCGCCGAAGCGGCCCTGCTTGACCGACTCCGGGAACCAGTTGGTCTTCTCGTTCTCCCGCAGCATCGCCTCCTTGACGGCGGTGGTGCGGATGTACCAGGACGGCTGCGCGTAGTAGAGCAGCGCGGTGTGGCAGCGCCAGCAGTGCGGGTAGCTGTGCTCGTAGGCGATGTGCTTGAAGAGCAGGCCGCGCGCGTCGAGGTCGGCGGTCAGCTTCTCGTCGGCCTTCTTGAAGAAGACGCCGCCGACGAGCGGGACCTCCTCCTCGAAGGTGCCGTCGGGGCGGACCGGGTTCACGACGGGCAGGCCGTACGCGCGGCAGACCGCGAGGTCGTCGGCGCCGAAGGCGGGGGACTGGTGGACCAGACCGGTGCCGTCCTCGGTGGTGACGTAGTCGGCGTTGACGACGTAGTGCGCCGGCTCCGGGAACTCCACGAGCGCGAAGGGGCGCTCGTACGTCCAGCGCTCCATCTCCTTGCCGGTGAAGGTCCGGCCGGTGGCCTCCCAGCCCTCGCCGAGCGCCTTCTCCAGCAGCGGCTGGGCGACGACGAGGTTCTCCTCGCCGTTGGTCGCGACGACGTACGTGACCTCGGGGTGGGCGGCGACGGCGGTGTTCGAGACGAGGGTCCAGGGGGTGGTGGTCCACACGACCAGGGACGCCTCGCCGGCGAGCGGGCCGGAGGTCAGCGGGAAGCGGACGTAGACGGAGGGGTCGACGACCGTCTCGTAGCCCTGGGCCAGCTCGTGGTCGGACAGGCCGGTGCCGCAGCGCGGGCACCAGGGGGCCACGCGGTGGTCCTGGGTCAGCAGGCCCTTGTTGAAGATCTCCTTCAGCGACCACCACACGGACTCGACGTACTCGGGGTCCATGGTCCGGTAGGCGTCGTCCAGGTCGACCCAGTAGCCCATGCGGGTCGTGAGCTCGGTGAACGCGTCGGTGTGGCGGGTGACGGACTCGCGGCACTTGGCGTTGAACTCGGCGATGCCGTACGCCTCGATGTCCTGCTTGCCGTTGAAGCCCAGTTCCTTCTCGACGGCCAGCTCCACGGGCAGGCCGTGGCAGTCCCAGCCCGCCTTGCGGGCCACGTGGTAGCCGCGCATGGTGCGGAAGCGGGGGAAGACGTCCTTGAAGACGCGGGCCTCGATGTGGTGCGCGCCGGGCATGCCGTTCGCGGTGGGCGGGCCCTCGTAGAAGACCCATTCGGGGCGGCCCTCGGACTGCTCGAGCGTCTTGGCGAAGGTCTTGCTCTCGCGCCAGAAGTCGAGGACGGCGTGCTCGAGGGCGGGCAGGTCGACCTGGGCGGGTACCGGGCGGTACTGCGGCGGTGTGGTCATGAGGCTGAACTCTTCCTCCGGCGGTGTGTCGCTTCCGTCCGGAGGGACGAGAGCGTCTGCTGCTCCCGCGGTACCACCCTCCTTGGCCTCCGGACAGGTCCGGCGGCCCCCTCATTGGGGTGCGAAGCCGGTTCTACTCGCCGTACGGGGATCCGTGCGGGCTTTCTTCCGGCGGCTCCGGGGTGATCCTTCACGTCGCGCTCGCCCCCGGGCTCTCACCGTCCCCGGGTCGCTCCTGGCTGCGTCCGACGCTACTCGTCCCCATCCATGCCTTTCGCTGCGCCCAGTGTACGGGCCGGGGCGCCGGTGGGCGGACCGGTTTACGGCGGCCGGCGGCGTGGCGCGGGCGGGGCCGCGGTGCCCCGGATGGCCCGACGGGCCGGTTCGGGATCCACTGGGGTGGGCGGGGCGGATTACGGGGCTCCGCGCTGGGCACAACGGATGCAGGTTGACCTCGACGGACGCGTGCCCCGTTGCCGTGGGGTCGGAGGCGATTTATCGTTCCGGCACGATCTGCGAACAAGATCACAGTATGTGAAAAGGGGCCGCGGCCATGGTGGCGAAGAAGACGGGGACGCAGGAGGTGGCCGAGGCCGCGGTCAAGAAGACCCCGGCGAAGAAGGCCCCGGCGAAGAAGGCCGTGGCCGAGAAGGCTGCGGCGAAGAAGACCGCTGCCGAGAAAGCCCCGGCCAAGAAGGCCCCGGCGAAGAAGACCGCTGCCGAGGAGGCTCCGGCGAAGAAGGCCGCGGCCGAGAAGGCCGCGACCAAGAAGGCCGCGGCCGAGAAGGCCGCAGCCGAGGAGGCCGCGACCAAGAAGGCCGCAGCCGAGGAGGCTCCGGCCAAGAAGGCTCCGGCGAAGAAGACCGCTGCCGAGAAGGCTCCGGCGAAGAAGGCCGCGACCAAGAAGGCCGCGGCCGAGAAGGCTCCGGCGAAGAAGGCCGCCGCCGAGAAGGCTCCGGCCGAGAAGGCGGCGGCCGGGCGCACCACGAGCAAGGACGCGGCCAAGGCGGACGTGTCCGAGGGGGCGGCCCCGGCCGCGCGGAAGACGGGAGCTCGGAAAGTGGTTGCCAAGAAGACTGTGGGTACGGCCAGGAAGACGGCCGGGACCGCCACCAGCGGGCTTCCCAAGGTGAAGGCCACCGCGGCCACGGCGCGCGGCGCTCTCGCCGTGCGCGCGGGGGAGGACCCCTGGACCCCCGAGGAGGTCGCCGGGGCGCGTGCGGAGCTGGAGGGCGAGGTGGTGCGGCTGCGGGCCGAGCTGGACGCCTCCGAGGTGGCCATCTCGGGCCTGATGCGGGACTCCGGCGACGGCGCGGGGGACGACCAGGCCGACACCGGCACCAAGAACATCACCCGGGAGTCCGAGCTGGCCCTCGCCGCGAACGCCACCTCGATGCTGGAGCAGACCGAGCGGGCCCTGGAACGGCTGGAGGCGGGCACGTACGGGCTCTGCGAGAACTGCGGCCAGCCCATCGGGAAGGCCAGGATGCAGGCCTTCCCGAGGGCCACGCTGTGCGTGGACTGCAAGCAGAAGCAGGAGCGGAGGCACTAGCCAGGACCTGCGGGCACTGACGTACTCTCGTGTCTCGTCGGGATGAAGGTTCCCGTACCCGGTTCGAGCTAGTTCGAGGGACTCACGTGGCAGAGGCGGAGCGCATCATCGGTATGCCGGAAGTCGGGGACGACGCCGAACCGCAGTCGGAGCCCGCGGCGCCCCGGGGGCGCAGGCGGATCACGGCGCTGCTGGTCGTCGCGGTGCTCGCGTACCTGCTCGACCTCGGCAGCAAGATGCTGGTCGTGGCCAAACTGGAACACCAGCCGCCGATCGAGATCATCGGTGACGTGCTGAAGTTCTCCGCCATCCGCAACGCCGGCGCCGCCTTCGGCATCGGCGAGGCCTTCACGTTCATCTTCACCGCCATCGCGGCGACCGTGATCGTGGTGATCGTGCGGCTGGCCCGCAAGCTGTGCAGCCTTCCGTGGGCCATCGCCCTCGGCCTGCTGCTGGGCGGCGCGCTGGGCAACCTCACCGACCGGATCTTCCGTTCGCCGGGCGTGTTCCGCGGCGCGGTCGTCGACTTCATCGCGCCGGCCCACTTCGCCGTGTTCAACCTCGCGGACTCGGCGATCGTGTGCGGCGGCATCCTGATCGTCCTGCTGTCCTTCAAGGGCCTGGACCCGGACGGCACCGTCCACAAGGACTGATCGGGGAGCTCGGGCGGGAATGCTCCGCTGCCGAGTCCTGCATACTCGACAGGTGAGTACGATTCCCGAGATCCGCACCCTGCCCGTTCCCGATGGCCTCGAGGGCGAGCGCGTCGACGCCGCCATCGCCCGTATGTTCGGTTTCTCCCGGACGAAGGCGGCCGAGCTGGCGGCGGAGGGGAAGGTCTCGGTCGACGGCAGTGTCGTCGGCAAGTCCGAGCGCGTCCACGGCGGCGCCTGGCTCGAGGTCGAGATGCCCGCCCCGCCGCGGCCCGTCGAGCTCGTGGCCGAGCCGGTCCCCGGCATGGAGATCATCCACGACGACGACGACGTCGTGGTCATCATGAAGCCGGTCGGGGTCGCCGCACACCCCAGCCCCGGCTGGACCGGCACCACCGTCATCGGCGGCCTCGCCGCCGCCGGCTACCGGATCTCCACCTCCGGCGCGTCCGAGCGCCAGGGCATCGTGCACCGCCTCGACGTCGGCACCTCCGGCCTGATGGCCGTGGCCAAGTCCGAGCGGGCCTACACCTCGCTGAAGAACCAGTTCCGCGAGCGGGTCGTCGACAAGCGCTACCACGCGCTGGTGCAGGGCCACCCGGACCCGATGAGCGGCACGATCGACGCGCCGATCGGACGCCACCCGAGCGCCGACTACAAGTGGGCGGTCACCCAGGACGGCAAGGCCTCCGTCACCCACTACGACCTGATCGAGGCGTTCCGGGCGGCGTCGCTGCTGGACATCAAGCTGGAGACGGGACGCACGCACCAGATCCGCGTGCACATGTCCGCGCACCGCCACCCCTGCGTCGGTGACCTCACCTACGGGGCCGACCCCACCGTCGCCAAGCGGCTGGGCCTGACCCGGCAGTGGCTGCACGCGGTGCGGCTCGGCTTCGAGCACCCCGCCGACGGGCAGTGGGTGGAGTTCGAGAGCGGTTACCCGGCGGACCTGCAGCACGCGCTGGATGTGATCCGGGCCGAGAGCCAGTGAACCCCGCCCCGCCCGTCACGGTGAGGGTGGCCTCCTCCGGGGCCGACCTGGCGGCCTGCCACGCCGTGCGGACCGAGGTGTTCGTGGTGGAGCAGTCCGTGCCGGAGTCGGTCGAGTACGACGCCTACGACGCGGTCGCGCTGCACGTGCTGGCCGTCGGCCCGGACGGGGAGCCCCTGGGCACCGGCCGGCTGCTGCACGGGCCCGGGGCCCTGGGCAAGACCGGGTCCCCGGAGGTCGGTTCCCTCGGGCGGCTGGCCGTACGCGCGTCCGCGCGCGGGCTGGGCGTCGGGGTGGCACTGGTCCGCGCGATCGAGGCGGAGGCCGTCCGGCTGGGGCTGGCGGCCGTGGACCTCGGCGCTCAGACCCACGCGCTGGGCTTCTACGAGCGGCTGGGGTACGAGGCGTACGGCCCGGAGTTCGAGGACGCGGGCATCCCGCACCGGTCGATGCGCCGGACCCTGACCTAGTGACCTGAGTCGGAGATTCACTGTTAGTCGGGCATGAGTCGTCCAGGTCCGAAGATTCCGCCGTTGTTGGTTACGGATGCCCAGCGTGCGG
>NZ_JBVISM010000024.1:0-46350 GCF_055575515.1 Streptomyces sp. NPDC034086
TTCCTCGCAGCACACGGTCACCCTCAACGCCGCGAACATCACCGGCATCCTGGGTGAGGGGGCCACGGTCGCGGACGCCAGGGAGTACGTCCACAGCGCGCTGAGCACCAACAGCCGCGCCACCCTCGGCCACGCCAAGAACTACGCCGAGCAGCGGGCCGGGCGATGAGCGGACGTCCGACGAGGGTCTGGTTCGTCACCGGGGCCTCGCGGGGCCTGGGCCAGGCCATCGCCGACGTCGTCCTGGAGGCCGGTGACACCGTCGTCGCCACGGCACGCCGCGCTTCGGCGCTGGACGGGCTCGTGGAGCGTCACGGTGACCGGGTCGTTCCCGTGGCGCTCGACGTCACCGACCGCGCGGCGGTGTTCGCCGCCGTCGCCGAGGCCGCCGAGCGGGCGGGCCGGATCGACGTGGTGCTCAACAACGCCGGGTACGGTCTGGCCGGCGCGGTCGAGGAGGTGGACGAGGCACAGGTCCGCGACCAGTTCGACGTGAACTTCTTCGGTGCGCTCTGGGTGACGCAGGCGGTGCTGCCGGTGATGCGCCGGCAGGGCAGCGGTCACCTCCTCCAGATGTCGAGCATCGCGGGCGTCACCACCTACCCCAACCTCGGCATGTACTGCGCGAGCAAGTGGGCGCTGGAGGCGGCCAGCGAGACGCTGGCGCAGGAGGTCGCGGGCTTCGGCGTCAAGGTCACCCTGGTCGAGGCGGGCGAGTTCCGCACGGACTGGAGCGCGGGCAGCATGGTGCGGGCCACGCCCAAGGTCGCGTACGACGCGGTACTGGCCAAGCGCCGGCACGGCCTCTCGGGTGCCTACGCGCACCTGCAGCCGGGCGATCCGCGCAAGGCGGGGGAGGCGCTGCTCAAGCTGGTCGACGCGGCCGATCCGCCGCTGCGCATCCTGCTGGGCAACGGGGCCGCCGACCTGGCGCCGAGCGTGCTGCGGGAGCGGCTGGCCCTCTGGGAGGAGTGGGAGGCGCTGGCCCGTACCACCGACTTCCCCCAGGAGCCGGCGTCGTGAGTCTGCTCGCGCAGGACCTGGTGGCCCACGCCGGTCACCGCAGGGCGGCCTCCGCGAGCGGCGCCGCCGGTGACGCCGGGAGCGACGCCGCGAGCGGGGTGGTACCGGCTCCGGTACCGGCCCCGGGCATGGTGCGCCTGTTCGCCCCGCTGCGGCAGGCGCCCCTGGGTCTGCTCGCCCTCGTCCAGTCCGCAGCGGTGGCATGGACCGTCTACGGCCGGAGCGAGGCACCTCCGCCGCAGCCCGGCGACCACGCCTGGTGGCACAGCTCGGGGCCGGTCGAGGCGGAGGCCTTCCGGCCCGGGCTGTTCCTGGCCCTGGCCACCGTCGCGTTCTACCTGACACTGCCCCTGCTGGCCGTGGCGGCGCAGGTGCTGCGCCGCCACGGCGGCCGGGTCGTGCGGGCCGGGGGCAGGACGCTCACCGCCCAGCTGGCCTTCACCGCCGCCGCCACGGCCGTGGGCTCCGCCGTGACCGTACCCCTGGTGGTACTGGCGCGGGCCTTCTCCCCCGTGGACGGCGGTCCCCTGGGCTCCGCCATCGCCGCCGACGCCGTCACCGCCCTGCGGCTCTGTGCCCTCGCCGCCCTGTTGCTCGTCTTCGCCGTCGGCGTGCCGTGGGCGGCGAAGCCCGCGCAGCCCCGTACCTTCGAAGAGAATCCGGATCCGTTTGATGCTGAATCGTCGTAATGCGCTCAAGGTGGCGGCCGCGGGTGGCGCCGCCGCCCTGTTCCCGTGGGACCGGTTGACCGGCACCGGCTCCCAGGCCGTGGCCAGTTCCCTCGCCACGGCGGAGGCGGCTCCCATCGTGCCGTTCGCGCACGCCATGCCGCTGCCGAAGACCCTCGTGCCGACCGGCTTCACGGCCACCTCCGATCTGTACGAGATACGGATGCGGGAGGCACAGGTCGAGATCGTCAAGGGCCTGATGTCGAAGGTCCGCACCTACAACGGAACGTTCCCCGGACCGACCATCAGGGCCACCCAGGGCCGTGAGGTCGTGGTCCGCCAGATCAACGAACTCCCGGTCGACACCGCCGTGCACCTGCACGGCGCGCACGTCCTGTCCCAGGACGACGGCCTGCCGATGGACACCATCGTGCCGGGCGGCGAGCGCACGTACCACTACCCCAACCAGCAGGCCGCGGCCTCGCTGTGGTACCACGACCACGCGCACCACCTCGAGGCCGAGAACGTCTACATGGGCCTGCACGGGCTGTACCTGCTCGGCGACCACAACGAGCGGACCCTGCCCCTTCCGAACGGCAGCTACGACGTCCCGCTGATCATCCGTGACGCGCGCGTCGAGGCGGACGGGACGCTGCTGTACACGCGCCCGTCCGACTGCCCGCACATGCTGGTCAACGGCAAGGAGCGGCCGTACTTCCAGGTCGCGGCCCGCAAGTACCGCTTCCGCGTCTACAACGCCTGCGCCAACCGGTACTTCCGGCTGCGCTTCGCCGACGGCATCGAGTTCACCCAGATCGGCACGGACGGCGGCTTCCTGGAGACCCCGGTCCAGAAGACGGAACTGCTGATGCTCGGCGGTGAACGCGCCGACATCGTCGTGGACTTCTCCCGCTACGCGGTCGGTGACTCGGTCGTCCTGGAGAACCCGGGCGCGCAGCCCACCGAGCGCCCCGAGGTGATGCGCTTCGACATCGTGCGGCGCGCCTCCGACTACAGCTTCGTACCGGGCCGGCTGACGACGCACCCGCCGCTGCCGGCGGCGACGGTCGAGCGGGACTTCGAGATCCGTACCTTCCCGGCGATGACCATCAACGGCCTGTCCTACGACCCGAACCGGGTCGACATCACGGCCAAGCTGGGCACCACCGAGGTCTGGACCGTCCGCAACGCCGAGGCCCCGGCCGCGGCCGGCAAGCCGGACTTCCACCTCTGGCACAGCTTCCACACCCACTTGACGTACTTCCGGGTGCTGGAGCGCAACGGCCAGCCGGCCGGAGTCCGCGACGCGGGGCTGAAGGACACCGTCACCCTCGGCCCCGGCGACACCGTGAAGATCGCCATGACCTGGGGTCCGTACACGGGCCAGTACCTCTACCACTGCCACCAGCTGGGGCACTCCTCCGGCGGGCAGATGGGGCGGATCGACGTCGTCGCGTGACCACCGCACCGTGACCACCGCACACCACCGCGGCCGCTGAACGGGGGGCGCCGGGCTGCCGGCGCCCCCCTTCGGCGGCCGCGGCCGTGCCGCTCCCGCGCGACGGGCGCACATGCGGAAACGGGGGCGGGGGGGAGTCTTGCGGACTCCCCCCCGCCCCCGCGGCGTAGACGGGCGGTTCAGCGCCCGGCGGCCTGTTCCGCGCCGCGCGCGTCCACGGCCTTGCGCAGGGAGGCGGCGACGGTGAGCACGTCCGCGTCACTGAGCCCGGGGTGCAGGGGCAGGCACAGGGTGCGGTCGGAGACCCAGTCGGAGGCGGGCAGCTCGGCCGGGTCGGTGCCGTACGCCGGGACCTTGTGCAGGGGGGCGTAGCGGAAGGTGGTGTAGATCTCGTCGGCCAGCAGGTCGCTGGCGACCTGGTCCCTGATCGCGGGGTCCATCTGCACCCAGTAGAAGTAGTGGGTGGACTCGTGGCCCTCCGGGAGCGCCGGGGGAGTGACCAGGCCGGCGGTCCCGGCCAGCTCCCGGTCGTACAGCGCGACGATCTCCTTGCGCCGGGCCACCATCTCGGGGAGCCTGCGCAGCTGTACGGAGCCGATGGCCGCGGTCAGGTCGTTGCCGATGACGCGGCGGCCCGGCTCGGGGATGTCCAGTTCCCACCAGCGGGCGGAGACCTTGGCGTAGCCGAAGCCGCTGGGCTGGGCGAGCCCGTGGTAGGCGAGGCGCCGGACCCGGGCGGCCTGCTCGGGGTCCTTCACGTAGATCATGCCGCCGTCGCCGGTGACGAGGACCTTCATGGCGTCGAAGCTCCACATGGCGAGGTCGCCGAAGGTGCCCACGGCCTTGCCGTCGACGCGGGACGCCACGGAGCAGGCGGAGTCCTCGATCAGCGTGATGCCGAGCTCGCGGCAGCGCTCGGCGATGCGCACGATGTCGCCCGGGTAGCCGCCGTAGTGGAGGACGATGACCGCCTTGGTGCGGTCGGTGAGGGAACGCTCCACGTCCTCGAGCGTGGGGTTCAGGGTGCGCGGGTCCACGTCGCAGAAGACGGGGCGTCCGCCGCTGGTCACGACCGCGTTGGCGGCGGCGAGGAAGCTGAGCGAGGGCAGGACGACCTCGTCGCCCTCCTCGAGGTCCAGCAGTTCGGTGGCCAGGAACAGGCCGGAAGTGCCGGAGTTGATGAAGACGACGTGCTCGGGTGCGACACCCAGGTGCTCGGCGAACGCCGCCTCGAAGGCCTTGGTGCGGGGTCCGTGGCCGAGCCAGCGGTCCTCGAACACCTCGGCAACCGCGTCGAGTTCCTCAGCACCCACCTGGGGCTGAAAAAGATTGATCATAGCCGCCTCTCACGTCGGATGTCGCGAGCGAGCTTAGGAACGGGCGCTCGACCGCGGATCGAAGTCCGGTGGTGGTGCCGCTCCGCCCCCGCCACGGCCCCTGGAGGCTCGCTCGACCCGGCCCGGGCGGGCCCTGACGGCGGCAGCGGGAAGCACCGGACGCCAGTGGGGGTCCAGGCGGACACGAGCCGGCCGGGTCAGCCTCGACCAGGTCCCAGGACCGCGCCGGGACGTGTTCAACGGGAGGGGATCCATGTACGAGGACAAGAGCCAGGCGGAGCTCTACGACCGGCTCTACCAGGACCGCAAGGACTACGAAGCGGAGGCCGCCCAGGTGGCCGGGTTCGTCCGCGCGCGCAAGCCGGACGCGGCGAGCCTGCTGGACGTGGCCTGCGGCACCGGCATCCACCTCGCCGCCTTCGCCAAGATCTTCGACCGCGCGGCCGGGATCGACCTGTCCCAGTGGATGGCGGACCTCGCCTTCGAGCGGCTCGCCGGCGTCCCCGTCCACCAGGGCGACATGCGCTCCTTCGACCTCGGTGAGACCTTCGACGCCGTCGTGTGCATGTTCAGCTCGATCGGCTACCTGCGGACCGTCGAGGACCTGGACTCCGCCGTCCGTTCCATGACCCGGCACCTCGCCGAGGACGGCGTCCTGGCCGTCGAGCCGTGGTACTTCCCGGACAACTTCCTGCCCGGCTACGTCTCCACCCACGCGTTCAAGGACGGCGACCAGGGCATCTCCCGCGTCTCCCACTCGACGCGGGAGGGCAACGTCACCCGGATGGAGATCCACTACGTGGTCGCCGACGCCGGGACCGGGATCCAGCACCGCAGCGAGGTCGACCACCTGACGCTGTTCTCCCGCGAGGAGTACACGAACGCCTTCCGCAAGAGCGGTCTCGACGTGGAGTACGTCGAGACGGGCGGCGGCCGTCCCGGGTTCTTCATCGGCACCCGCCACTAGTCCGGGCCCCCGCGGCGACCCGCGCCCTCCGGCGGGCCGCCGCCGCGGCCCGTCCGGGCCGGCCGCGGCACGCGTCCGCGGGAACAGGATCGCTCGAACCGGATTCGAGGCGGAGCAGAGCGCGGCTTCGTACGGTCCTCGTATGCAGACTCCACCCCCGGAACGCCTGGACCGCAGACTGCTCATCCTCGCGGGCACCCTGCTCATAGGCGCCATCGCCTCACTGCTGGACTCCACCATCGTCAGCGTCGCGCTGAACGAGATCTCGGCCGATCTGGAAGCGTCCGAGACGGCGCTGTCCTGGGTCAGTACCTCGTACCTCCTCACCCTGGCCCTGGTGACGCCCCTGGTGGGGTGGGCCGTCGACCGGTTCGGCAGCAGACGGATGTGGATGTTCGCCCTGGCCGTGTTCCTCGGGGGATCGGTGCTGTGCGGGGTGGCCTGGTCGGTCGAGAGCCTGATCGCCTTCCGCGTCGTCAAGGGCGTCGGCGGCGGCATGGTGCTCCCGATGGTGCAGACGATCCTCGCCCAGGCGGCGGGCCCCAAGCGCTTCGGCAAGGTGATGAGCCTGGTGGGCATCCCCGGGCAGCTCGCCCCGATCCTGGGTCCGGTGGCCGGCGGCCTCATCATCGACGTCGCCAGCTGGCGCTGGATCTTCTTCGTGAACGTCCCGCTGATCCTCGTGGCGCTCGTCCTCGCGCACCGGGTCTTGCCGCCCTCCGCCGGCGGCGGGGACGCCAAGGTCGACCGCGTCGGCGTCATGCTGCTGCCCCCGGGCATGGTCGCGCTGGTGTACGGGTTCTCGCGGGTACGTGACGTGGCGCAGCTGACCGACCCGCTGACGGTGGGAGTCCTCCTCGCGGGCGCGGCGCTGATCGCCGCGTTCTGCGTGCACTCCGTGCGTGCGCGGTCCCCGCTCGTCGACGTGGGGCTCTTCCGCTCCCGGGCCTTCTCCTCGTCCTCACTGCTGGTGTTCCTCAGCGGTGTGGCCGTCTACGGCCCGCTCTTCGTCCTGCCGCTCTTCTACGCCCGCTCCCTGGGCTACGACAGCTCCACCATCGGCTGGCTGCTCGCCCCGCAGGGCCTCGGCATGCTGGTCGGCCTGTCGGTCGCCGGGTGGCTCACCGACCGCTACCAGCCGCGGGTGCTGATCCTGTTCGCCACCGCCCTCGCCGTGGCGGGCACCGTCGGCTTCACCCAGCTCGCCTCGGACCCGGACGACCTGGTCCTCGGCGTCTCCCTCGGCGTACGGGGCCTGGGGCTCGGAGTGGTCGGCGTGGCCATCCTCATCACCGCCTACCTCGACATCCCGAGCGACCGGATCCCCCGCGGCACCGTCATGATCGCGGTGGTGCAGCGCGTCGGGGCGTCGTTCGGGACCGCGATGGTGGCCCTGCTGCTGTCCGTGAACCTCGGCTCCTCGGACTCCGGCGGCCCGCAGGCGGACCCGTCCGCCTACGCGGACACCTTCTGGTGGGTGCTCGGCATGGCGGCGGCGATGGTCGTACCCGCGCTCTTCATGCCGAGGCGGCCCGACGGGGAGGCCGCCGACGAGACGGCGAAGGCGGCACCGGAGTCCAGCCGCAGCTGACCGGGGGTGCCCGGCCCCGGTCGGGCGGGCACCGCCTAGAACAGGGCCGCGACGGTTTCGGCCGTCGCGGCCGGAGCCGTCGCGGCGAGCCGGCCGGCCCGGGCGGACTCCGCCACGGACATGACGTACTCGCCGTAGCCGGACTTGCGCAGCAGCCAGCCGAGCCGGTGGCACTGGTCGGCGTCGATGAACCCCATCTGGAGGGCGATCTCCTCGACGCAGGCGACGCGCAGCCCCTGGCGCCGCTCGAGGGTCTGGATGTACTGGGACGCTTCCAGCAGCGAGTCGTGGGTGCCGGTGTCCAGCCAGGCGAACCCCCGGCCGAGGTCGATGAGCGAGGCTTTGCCGCGGGCGAGGTACTCGAGGTTGACGTCCGTGATCTCGAGCTCGCCGCGCGCGGAGGGGCGCAGTCCGCGGGCGATGTCCACCACGTCGCTGTCGTAGAAGTACAGGCCGGTGATGGCCCGGTTCGACTTCGGCCGGGCCGGCTTCTCCTCGATGGAGACGAGCCTGCCGAGGGTGTCCGTCTCACCCACCCCGTACCGCTCCGGGTCGCGCACGGGGTAACCGAACAGCAGCGCCCCCTCCTTGTGGGGGACGTGGCGGTGCAGCAGCTGGGCGAATCCGGGTCCGTGGAAGACGTTGTCACCGAGGACGAGGGCGACGGAGTCGCCGCCGATGTGCCCGGCCCCGATGACGAACGCCTCCGCGAGGCCGCGAGGCTCCGGCTGTTCGGCGTACGACAGGTTCAGACCGAGGGCGCTGCCGTCGCCGAGGACGCGGCGGAACTGCGGCAGGTCCACCGGTGAGCTGATGATGAGGATGTCCCGGACTCCGGCGAGCATCAGCACGGACAGCGGGTAGTAGATCATCGGCTTGTCGTAGACGGGGAGCAGCTGTTTGGAGATTCCCAGGGTGAGCGGATGCAGACGGGTGCCGTTCCCGCCGGCCAGGATGATTCCCTTCACGGAAGTCTCACCTCGTGTTGTCGTCGGCTCGTTCGCAGGGGCCCGGAGGGTTGCTCCGAGACTGTGGCAGGCCGGTCGAGGAAGCCTCGAAGCGCGCACGCGAGAGGGGGCGGCCGTGGTGGCCGCCCCCTTCGTGGTGGGGCTCCGTCAGACGGTCAGACGGTCAGACGGTCAGGACGACCTTGCCGCGGCCGTGGCCGCTCTCCACGTTCCGGTGGGCCTCGTCGGCCCGGGCGAGGGGGTACGCCTCACGGATGTGGATGTTGACCTTGCCCTGGACGTACAGGCCGACGAGTTCGGCGAGCCGCTCGGCCGAGCGCGCGCCCGCCACCGACGGCAGCCCCAGTTCCTGCGCCGCTTCGTCGGCGATCATCGTGACGACCCGGTTGCGGTCCTTGGCCACCTCGACGGAGGCCCGCAGGGCGTCGGGGCCCGCCGCGTCCACGGCCGCGTCCACGCCGTCGGGCGCGATCGCCCGCACCCGCTCGGCGAGACCCTCGCCGTACGTCACGGGGATGGCACCCAGGGCGCGCAGGTGGTCGTGGTTGCGCTCGCTGGCCGTGCCGATGACCCGGCCCGCACCCCAGGCGAGGGCGAGCTGCACGGCGAAGGTGCCGAACCCGCCCGCCGCCGCGTTGACGAGTACGGTGTCGCCCGCGTTGACCCCCACCGTGGACAGGGCCATGTGCGCCCCCTGGCCGTTGCCGGAGAAGCCGGCCGCGACCTCCCAGGGCATGGCCGGGGGCTTGCGGACGATCTGGTCCGCCGCCACGGTGACGTACTCCGCGTAGGCGCCCAGGACGCTGTAGCCGAGCACCTCGTCGCCCTCCGCGAAGGCCGTCACCCCCTCGCCGGTCTGGTCGACCGTGCCGGCGAACTCGTTGCCGAGGACCATCGGGAACTCCCGCTTGATGAACGGCGGGGTCCAGCCGCCGCGCACCCGCACGTCGAAGGGCAGCACTCCGGCGGCCCTGACGCGTACGCGCACTTCGCCGGGGCCGGCCTGCACGTCCTTGACGGTGGTCTCCCGCAGCACCTCGGGGGCGCCGAACTCGGACAGAGCGGCTGCTCGCATCACGGGGGTCCTTTCAGTAGTTCGTCATGTGGATCAGTCCGCATCCTGCTCGAGACGGTTCTTGACCGCGTCGAGAATCAGCCGGACCTTCGAACTCAGTTCGTTCTGTACGAACTCCCTGGCGGCCGTCAGCCCGGTGCCCTCGCCGAGCACGGCCGCGACGCCGGACTCCTTGATGACGACCGTCTGCAGGGAGCGGACGACGGTGCTGCCGTCCTGCTCCGTGAGGAGCCACTGGACGTGGTGCGAGGCGCCCAGCGGCGGCAGCAGCAGCTGCTTGTACGCGATCTTCGAGCCGGGCAGCCCGACCCGGGCCGCCCGGGTGGTGAAGATCCCGCCGTGACGTTCGACGGTGTCCAGCTCCAGGACCTGGGTGTGCCCCTCGCCGCCCTCCCGGACGTCCGCCCGTGCCACGTGCGCCATGAAGGACGGCCACTCGCCGGCCTCGTAGAGGGCGGAGAACACCGCCTCGGCGGACGCCGCGACGGTGACGCCGTCCTCCACCGTGACCAGGGCCTCGGGCCGCAGCGCGGCCAGCTCCGCGGCGTCGCGCACCGCCGCGACCTCGGTGCGGGCGATCGTCTCGACGGTGGTGCGGACCGTCTCGGCCGCCGCCGGGTCCTTCAGACGGTACTCGTGCTCCAAGCGCACCACGGAGCCGCCGTCCGGTGCGGGCTCGACCACCCAGGAACGGAGCATCGACTCCACCTGCGGCGGCAGGGATTCCGGCCGGAACTCGACGCGCAGGGCGTCCTGGTCGACGCGGCGCAGCGCCACCCAGTGCTCGACGGTGCCGTCGTAGTGCCCCCACATGCCGATCCGGTCGAAGTCGCCGTCCCGGCCGAGGTTCTCCAGGTGGACGAAGGGGGCGAAGACGCGCGGCCAGTTCCCCTCGTCCGCGAGCAGCCGGTGCACGTCCTGGGCGGGCGCCCGTACCGGCAGCTCGTGCGCGGAGCGGTGCGTGTGTGTCTCTCCCATTGCTCCTCTTCCGTGGTGGCCGGTCAGCCGCGCCAGCGCGCCGCGCGCAGCACGCCCGCGCCGGTGGTCAGCGAACCGACCGCCGTTCCGGAGTCGTTGACGGCGTAGGCCTCGGTCGCGCCGGACGGCCAGGCGACGCCGAGGTCGGTGACGGTCCCGTCCGGGCCCCAGGTCACGGCGTGGTAGACGCCGCCGGGCGAGTACGAGAACCCGGCCGCGACCCCGAGGTTGTTGATGCCGTAGGCGGCGGACCCGGTGTGGCCGGGCAGCGGCGCCAGCGGTACGGCCTGCCCCTGCTGGTTCCAGCGCACGGCGTGGTACGGGCCGTCGTAGAACTTGCCGGCCTTGAACGAGTTGCCGACCGCGACGCCGAGGTCGTTGACCCAGCTGGCCTGGCTCGAGTCGTCACCGGGCAGGATGCCGCCGAGCGGGACGGGGGTGCCGTCGGCGTTCCAGCGGACCGCGTTCTGGAAGCCGTTCTGGAGGGAGTAGCCGACCGTGACGCCGGAGTTGTTGATGGAACCCGCGGAGCTGGCGGTGCCGCCGGGCAGCGGGGGCAGGTGGACGGCCTTGCCGTCCGAGTCCCAGCGCATCGCCTTGTAGACGTTCTCCGGAGTGGCCGAGAAGCCGGCCACCGTCCCGAAGCTGTTGATCGAGTAGGCGCGGCTCTTGACCGAGCCGGGCAGCCCCTGCAGCTGGACGGGCGCGCTGTTGGGGCGCCACACCACGGCGTGCTCGGACTTGTCGGCACCGACCGAGCGGCCCGCGATCGTACCGGAGGCGTTGATGACGAACGCCGTGCCACTGACGTCACCGGGCAGCGTGCCCAGGTCGGTTATGTTGCCGTTCGGCGACCAGCGGACCGGGCGGCTGACGCCCTGGGCGTTGGCGGAGTAGCCGACCGTGACGCCCCAGGGGCTGATCCCGTACGCCAGGCTGGAGGTGTGCCCGGGCAGGGTGCCCAGGTCCGTGACGGTCACCGCCGAGTGCGCCGGCAGTGCGGCGGCCGCCACCAGGGCCGCTGTGCCGAGCGCGAGGGCGGTCCCTCGCGAAGCGCGGGACAGCAGGGTGAGTCTCATGTTCCGTGATTCCTTTCGTCGTGCGGGATGTCGTGGCGCGGGAGGGCGGGGAGGGCGCGGCTTCGCCTCCGTCAGCGCGCGCCGGCCAGTTCGACCAGGCGCGGGACCATCGCGTCCGGGCCCGGCTGGGAGGTCAGGTGCTCGGCGACGGCGGCCGCGGTCTTGCGCAGCTGGGCGTCGCCCACCAGGCTCCGCAGCACCTCGACGTCGATCTCGTCCGGCTGGAGGTTGAAGCCGATCCCCGCCGTCTCGACGATGCCGGCGTTGATCCAGTTGTCGGACCCGTACGGCATCGCGAGCTGCGGCACACCGGCGTGCGCGGAGGCCAGGGTGGTGCCCGCGCCGCCGTGGTGGACGATGCCGTCGAGGGTCGGCAGCAGCGCGCTGAGCGGGGTCCAGCCGACCGGCCGGACGTTGCCGGGCAGCGGGCCGAGCGGCTCCAGGTCCACCTGGTCGCCGAGCGCCAGTACCAGTTCGGCGTCCAGGCCCTCCGCGGCGTCCAGGACGCTGCGCAGGCTGCCCACGCCCGCCACGCCGGGCACGATGGTGCCCAGGGTCACCACGATGCGCGGGCGCTCCTTGGGGGCGGCCAGCCACTCCGGCAGCACACCGCCGCCGTGGTGCGGGACGAAGCGCATGCTCCAGCCCTCGCCCTTGCCGCGCATGAACTCCTGCGGGGCGAAGTAGACGGGCTGCACCGTGGGCAGCTCCACCGGGACGCCGAGACGCTCGAACGTGGGCGCGAGGTGCGGCAGCAGGCGCTCAGGGAGGTTCCCCTCGCGAAGGAAGCTGTAGCCGTTCTCCACCGCCGGGATGCCGAGGGCGCGGGCGGTGAGCAGCGCGGTGCCCTGCAGGCGGGAGTAGACGATCAGGTCGGGCCGCCAGTCGCGCGCGAACTGGAGGGTGCGGTCCGCCATCAGGTCGTTGATCTGGCTGAACTTCTCCAGGATGAAGTCCGGCGTCTCCTCGGACCGGGTGACCTCCTCGCCACGGGCGCGCATCGCGGTCATGCGCTCCTGCGGGGTCCCCTTCTTGGGGAAGACCATGGAGAAGTCGGCCTCGGGAGCCACGTCGTAGGCCATGAGACCGGCGCCCACCGCCGCCTGGACGGAGACTCCGGACGTCGCCACGGCCACCTCGTGACCGGCGGTGCGGAGGGCCCACGCGAGGCCAAGAGCGGGATAGATGTGGTCGAGTCCGGGAGAAACGTTGAACAGGACACGCACGAGTGCCACCTCGATTCGGCTGGAAGATGCTGCGCGGTCACGATGGCGGGCCCGGCTCAACTCGGACTCGAGAGGCGCGTTGGAGCCTCGGCGCGACGAGCGCGTGAGCGAGAGACGGGGAGTGCGGATGAGCGGGACCACGAGCGGCGCGGAGCCCTACGTGCCGGCGGAGCTGTACGCGGAGGTGCAGCAGTTCTACGCGTGGCAGATGAACCTGGTGGAGGGTCCCGGCGCGGACGCGGACGCCTGGGCGGAGACCTTCACCGAGGACGCCGTCTTCGAGTCGGCGGGCGAGCCGGAGCCGCAGCGGGGGAGGGACGCCCTGCGCGCCACCGTGCGCGCGGGGGTCGAGCACATCGCCGCGCAGGGGCTCGATTTCCGGCACTGGTTCGGGATGGTGGGGGTCGAACGGCAGCCGGACGACACGCTGCGCACCCGCTACTACGCGCTGGCGATGGCCACCGCGCCGGGCGGTCCGCTGGCGATCCGCGGTTCACTGCTCTGCCATGACGAGCTGGTCCGCGCGGACGACGGCCGCCTGCTCGTGCGGCGGCGCAGCCTGGAGGCCGACGGCCGCGCGCGCTGAACCCGCCCCTTTCCCGCACGCGGGGGCGTTGGCGGTGTGGATGCCGCCAGCGCCCCGGCGTGTGCGGGGCCCGTGCGTACGGGCCCCGGGATCAGATGCGCTGCATCAGGAGTTCCGTGACGGCCTTCAGGTCGTCCGGCGTGAGGTGCGCGGTGAGGGCGTCCGCGATGGTCTCCGGGGACCGGGTGGAGATCGTGAGGCGGGGGGCGGGGGCGGGCGGGGTGCCCGGCGCCGGGGTGCCGGCGGCGTTAACGGCGTTAACGGCGTCAGCGGCGTCAGCGGTCCGGGGTGCCGGGCTCTGGGGTGCCGGGCGGGTGCGCTGGCGCGGCGGATTGACGGCCTGGATGCTCTCGGTGGCGGCCGCCGCCTGTTCCTCCTGGGGGAGGCGGCCGATGCGGCGGGCCGGCTCGACCTTCAGCTCGCCGGTCTCCACCTTCCCCTGGAGTTCGGGCGTCAGGTTCAGCAGGGTCAGGCGCTGCGAGACCCAGGCCGCCGTCTTGCCGATCCGCTTGGCCACCTGCGCCTGGGAGCCGTGCACCTCGACCAGTTCCTGGAGGGCGCGGGCCTGGTCCATGGGGGCCACGTCGACCCGGTGGACGTTGGCGATGAGCGCCGATTCGAGGATGTCCGCCGCCGAGGCCGACAGGGCGTCGTTGACGTGGATGTGCATCGTCTTGAGACCGGCCAGCTGGGCGGCCGCGAGGCGGCGGTTGCCGTCGATGACCACGTACGGGGCGCGGCCCAGGCCGTCCGTCTGGCCGGGGTGGGCCTCCATGAAGGCCAGCCGGGTCGCGACCGCGAGGGGCTGCAGCTGGCCCCGTACGGCGAGGGACTGGGCCAGCTCGTCGAGGTCGGTGAGGTCCTCGCGGAGGTTGAACGGGTTGTGGGCGAGGGCGTCGATGGGGACCTCGGACGGCGGGACCACCCCGGAGGTGGGGGCGCCCGTGGCCTCGGCGATGGCGGCGCGGCGGGAGCTGACCCCGACGGGCTGGGCCCGTGCGAAGGACGCCGAGACGCCGAGCTTGTCGGCCTTGCTGCTCATGAGATCTCCCGGGCGAGGGCGCGTAGGGCGACGGCCTGGTCGCCGTTGGGGGCGTAGACGAAGAGG
Source organism: Streptomyces sp. NPDC034086 (assembly GCF_055575515.1). NCBI lineage: Bacteria > Bacillati > Actinomycetota > Actinomycetes > Kitasatosporales > Streptomycetaceae > Streptomyces > Streptomyces sp. NPDC034086. Next base: position 14,066 of record NZ_JBVISM010000024.1, read on the forward strand.
GGCTGCTTGAGGCGGACGGACTCGCGCTGTTCCTTGAGGTCGGGGACGATCGCCACGACCCGCGGATCCTTTATGTCCATCCACGCCTGGAGCGAGCTCGTCGCGATGTAGCCGCGGCGGCCGTCGTAGAGGTTCACGACGAGGCCGAGGTAGTCGATGTCGAGGCTCAGGTCGTCGCGCAGATCGTTGATCTGGGAGGTGAGCAGGTCGTACGCGTCGGCGGAGGAGTCCTCCGCCTGTACGACGATCAGCGCGCCCGAGGCGCCCGGCTGTTCGGTGTCGCGGCGCCGGCCGTAGTAGATCGCCGCGTCCATGCTCAGGCCGAGGCTGGGCGGGCAGTCGATGAGGATGACGTCGTAGTCGGACTCGACGGGGGCCAGGGCGCGTTCGAGGGCGGCCTCGCGGGCGCGGACGGTGGAGAGGCGGACGTCGAGGAGGAAGGCGTCCGTGCAGGCGGGCAGGAGGTGGAGGCGGTCGCCGAACCGTTCGTGCGCGATGGGGGCGATGAGGTCCTGGAGGGGGCCCTTGGCCTCGCCGGCCATGTGGCAGGTGAGGCTGTCGCCGCCGATCGGCAGCGGCTGCTGGCCGAGCTGCTTGGTGAGGTGCCCCTGGGGGTCGAAGTCCACGAGCAGGACGCGCATGCCCAGGCCCGGGAGGTCTTCGAGGTCGAGGGAGGAGCCGGGGTGACCGGCTTCCGTCTCCTCCGGGGTGGCCTGGCGGGCCAGTTGGCGGGCGACGCGGACCGGGTGCAGGCTCGCGGGGTCCTCGGCGAGGGCTTCGGCGGTGCCGGCGGTGACGGCGGTCTTGCCGACGCCGCCCTTCTGGTTGCACACGACGATGCGGCGCACGACGGAGGGACGCTTGACGGTGGGGGCCGGGTTCAGCTCCAGCCAGAGGCGCACCGCCTGGGCGAGACCCTGGATGAGGGAGACGCCGCGGTCCTTGCAGTCGGTGCGGAAGGACTCCCACTGTCCGGCGGGCAGCCAGGTCGAGAACGACTCGGCGCCGGAGGTGTCGACGGGGGAGGGGGCGGAGGCGAGGGCGCTCCAGTGGGCGATGCCCTGGTGGACGGCGTCCTGGATGTCGACCCGCAGTTGGGCGGTGCGGATCTTCAACTCCTGGCGGAGCCACGGGGGGAGCTTGGAGACGACCTTCTCTCGGTCGTTCTGGGACGAGGGCGAAGTCATGAGAGGGACTTTACTAACGTTCCGGGGTGGGCGTGGCTGCCACGCTTGGGTTTTGCTAACGAAATGGGTGGTGAAGGGCGCCGGGTACGCGACAGGGCGGCCTCGCACACGCCGTAGCGAGCACCCCCGTGGTTCGCCACGGCGTGCGCGAGGCCGCCCTGGAAGCGTCGTCAGCCGACCGGGACGGGCGCCTGCGGGCCGGTCAGGCCGAGCGCGGCGCGGCAGGAGGGGGAGCCCGCCGGGTCGAAGAGGGGGAGGCGGGAGGCGGGCACGATGCCCGGCAGGAGGTAGTTCCACAGGTCGATGACCCGGGCGTGCAGGTCCTCGCGGTCGGCGCGGACGTGCGAGGTCACCTGGACGCCGGTGAACGAGCCGACGAGGAACGTCGAGAGGTCGTCCACGTCGAGCGAGGGCATGAGGTCGCCGCGTTCCCGGGCCGGCGTCAGACAGCTGCGGCAGGTCTCGATCCAGGCGTTGTAGGGGGACGGGTCCGGGCTGGTGAACGAGCCGAACTCGATGACCAGGCGGATGCCGGCGCGGATGCGGGCGTTGGTGCGCAGCCCGGCCGCCATCTGGTGGGTGAGGTCGATGACCGTCTGCAGGCCCGGGTCCTCCAGGGCGGGGACGTCCTTGGACACCTGGAACTGCTCGTCCACCAGGGTGCGGGCGAGGGCTTCCTTGGACGGGAAGTGGAAGTAGAGGGCGCCCTTGGTCACTCCGGCGTGCCTGACCACGTCGCTGAGGCTGGTGCCGCCGAAGCCCGCGCGGTCGAAGGCGACGGCCGCGCCGTCGAGGATCGCCTGCCGGGTGATCTCGGCCCGTTCCTGCCTGACCCTCGCCACGTGTGTGTCTCCTGCTGAGGTCGCGTCCGGTGATACAGGGGGAATCTAGTGGGATTCAGTCAAAGAAAACCAGTCGACAAGTACTTTTTCAGATGTACAGAAGCCCTATTCCAGGACCGGACGGGACTTTTTGTCTAGCGCCTCTCGTCGGATCGAGCGGTGCGCGGGAGGAGTTGACGCGGGCGCGGGCTACAGGTGGGTGCCGCCTGACGCGTCGAGGCGCTGACCGGTGACCCACCGGGCATCCGGGGAGGCGAGGAAGGCCACGACGCCGGCGATGTCGGAGGGGACGCCGATCCGCTCGAAGACGGACATCCCGGCCAGCCGTGCCGTCCCCTCGGGCGTCGTACGGAGCTTCGCGTTCATGTCGGTCGCGACGAACCCGGGGGCGACCGTGTTGACCGTGATGTCCCGGGGGCCGAGCTCCTTGGCCAGGGCGAGGGTGAGGGTGTCCATGGCGCCCTTGCTCATCGAGTACACGACGGACTCCGGGTAGGACATGCGGGTGACGGCGGAGGAGATGTTGATGACCCGGCCGCCCGCCGGCATGCGGGTCAGGCCCTCCTGGATGACGAAGAGGAGCGCTTTGACGTTGACGGAGAAGATGCGGTCGACCAGTTCCGGCGTGACCTCGTGGATCCGCGCCGAGCCGCTGACCGCCGCGTTGTTGACGAGGATGTCGAGCCGGGGCTCCATGCCGCGCCGGTTCAGTTCGGAGTCGAGGGCGGCGTAGAGGGCCCGCGCGTCGCCGTCGAGGCCGAGCTCGGTCCGCAGGGGGAACGCATCCCCGCCCGCGGCTCGGATGGTGTCCACGACGTCGCCGGCGGCTTCGGCGTTCCGCGCGTAGTGGACGGCGACGAGGGCGCCGTCGGCGGCCAGGCGCTCCGCTATCCCACGGCCGATGCCGCGGCTGGCGCCGGTCACCAGGGCGGTCTTGGCGGACAGCGGACCGCGCACCGGGAAAGCCCGGGCAGCGCCCGAGGCGTCGCGGGCAGGAGAGGGCTCGTGCCCGGCGGGCGGACGGGAGCGGGGCGAGGTGACCAAGGCGGTGCCGTTCTGGACCGGGAAGGTCCGGGTGAGTTCGCGGATGGCTGACCGATCTGATTGTCACCTGGCAGGTATTCACCGCCGCCGCGGCCGCCACATACGATCACGGCGTCCGGTTCCGGGGAGAGAACGAGGTACCCGATGGAAGAACCGCGGAGGCTGGTGATCACCGGCGCCACCGGGTTCATCGGCTCGGCGGTGCTGGCGGAGCTCGCCCGTCTGCGGGAAGGGGCGGGTGCTGCCGTACCGGGTCTCCTCCTGCGGGCAGTGGGCCGCAGGCCTGCGCAGGATGCCGACGGGGCGGCCGAGTGGTTCCGTGCGGACCTGTCCGACCCCGGATCCCTGCGCGGCTGTTGCGAGGGGGCGGACATCCTGGTCCACCTGGCCTCGCGGGTCGGATCGGACGAACGTGACTGCGCTGTCGTCAACGTCGAGGGAACCGCGGCGCTGATGGCGGAGGCCCGGGAGGCCGGAGTCCGTCGGATCGTCCACCTGTCCACCTCCGCCGTCTACGGGCGAGGACCTCACCGGGGGATCGCCGTGGACGCGGTCCCTCCCGCGCCTGTCTCGGCCGCCAGCCGCACTCGCCTGGCGGGGGAGGCCCACGCACTGGCTGCGGGTGCCGTGGTGCTCCGCCCAGGCCTCGTGATCGGCGCGGGGGACCGTTGGGTGGTTCCCGCCCTGGATCAGCTCCTCGAATCCACCGGGGCGCTGTGGGAAGGGGCGCGGGCCCGGTTGTCGGCGGTGGCCGTCGGCGACTTCGCCCGCCTCGTCACCCGTCTCGCGCTCGGCCGTCGCCCGGCCGGCGGTACGGTCTGGCACGCCAGCCATCCGGAGCCGGTCAGGCCCGTCGAGCTGGTGCGGGCGCTCATGGAGCGGGGTGTGCTCCTCCCCGTGGACCAGGAGCTCCCGGACGCCGAATTCCTGGCACGGATGGGGGCGTCGGGCTGCCGGGTGAGCCCGACCCAGTTCAGGCTGGTGGCGCAGGACCACTGGTACGACAGCGCGGGGATCTGGACGGCGGCCGACTGTCCGCCGGGGCCCGGCCCGCTGGCGTGCCTTGACGATGCCGCCCCCTGGTACCGGGAGCACCTGGGCCGCCTGTGAGAGGCCCGCGCCGTGTGCCGTTGGGGACGTCAACGGCGTTAACGGCGTTAACGCCGCCAACGGCCGGGCGCGGGCGCGGCGTTAACGGCGTTAACGGCGTTAACGGGGGAGGGGGAGGGTGGCGGTCGTGCGGCCCGCCTTCAGCATCAGGGCCAGGCAGCCGGGCCGGCTCAGGAGGGCGTTGCGCAGGCGCAGGCCGAGGGTGGTGGCGGGGGCGAGGAAGGGGCCGGTGCGGTTGCCGCCCCGCTGGCAGGCCCGGGCGTAGGGGCGGACGAGGGCCTCGTAGCGCCGGAAGGCGGCTCGGGGGTCCTCGGGGGAGCGGGCCAGTTCGCCCGCGAGGACGTACGCGGCCACGACCGCGGTACCGGTGCCCATGCCGCCGATCGTCGCGCCGCAGGCGGCGTCCCCGAGGAGGACCGTCCGGCCGGTGGACCACGAGCCGACGTCGGCGCGGCTGATGGAGTCGAAGTAGAGGTCCTCGGCGCCGGCGAGGGACTCGAGGAGCGGGCCCACGCGCCAGGGCAGGCCGGCGAAGGCCCGGGTGACGAGCGCCTTGTGGGCGGCCGGCTCCTGCCGGTCGTACGACAGCTCGGGCGAGGCGAAGAGGAAGAAGGCGCGGGCGCGGCCGGGGGTGGCGGGGGAGGAGCCGACGGAGGCGAGGCGGCCGGGGGCGTTGAAGCCCACGGAGCCGCGGCGGGTGGGGTGGGGGTCGCCCGGCAGGCTCCAGGTGGCGGCGTAGTAGCCGAGGTGGGAGACGTAGCGCTCCTCGGGGCCGAAGGCCAGCCGGCGGACGGTGGAGTGCAGGCCGTCGGCGCCGATGACGATGTCGAAGCCGCGGGGCGGGGCGTGGCGGAAGGTGACGTCCACACCGGCCGCGGTCTCGGTGAGGGAGGTGATCGAATCGCCGAAGAGGTACTCGGTGGAGGGGCGGGAGGCCTCGTGGAGGATGCGGGAGAGGTCGCCGCGCAGCACTTCCACGTCACCGCCCGCGAAGGCGGCGGGGAGGTGGAGGAGTTCCCGGTCGTCGGCGTCCACGAAGGTCATCGGGGTGCCGCCGGTCTGGACGCGGCGGAGGGCGTCGAGGACGCCCGTCCGGTGGAGGACGCGGAGGTGGGTTTCGCCGCGGAAGTCCACGGCGTGGCCGCCGTCGCGCAGGGCCGGGGCGGCCTCGACGACGGTGGGGCGGAAGCCGTGGCGCGCGAGCCAGTGGGCGACGGCGGGGCCCGCGACGCCCGCGCCGGAGACGAGCACGGTCCTGGGGGTGGGCATGGGTGTCCTCAAGTAACTGTGTCCGATGGATGCTGTTTCTGTGTGTACGGTAGACGCGGTTTTGGTGCGAGGGCAAGGGGATCCGGTGGCGGACGGGCAGTGGGCGGCGGCGGTGCGGTTGTTGTGGGGGCCGCCGGTGACGCCGGCGCGCGGTCCGAGGCGGGGACTGACCCTGGAGCGGATCGCGGGGGCCGGGGTCCGGATCGCCGACGTCGAGGGGCTCGGCGGTGTGTCGATGCAGCGGGTGGCCGGGGAGCTGGGGGTCACCAAGATGGCCCTCTACCGGTACGTACCGGGGAAGGCGGAGGCCGTCGCGCTGATGGTGGAGGCCGCGCTCCCCGACCCGGCGCGGGCGCTGGACGCCGCGCTGGCGGCGGCCGGGGACGGGTGGCGCGAGCAGCTCGGGGCGTGGGCCCGGGAGCTGCTGGCCGGGTTCCGGGCCCATCCGTGGCTGCTGGACGCGACGGTGGGGGCGCGGGCGATGGGGCCGCGGGAGGTCGGCTGGCTGGAGCGGGCGCTGGCAGCGCTGGAGGGGTGCGGGCTGAGCGGGGCCGAGGCGATGGACGCGGTGGTGCTGGTGGCCGGGCACGTACGGGGGATCGCCGAGCAGGAGCGGGCGACGGGCGGCGCCGGCGGCCCGGACGAGGAACTCGGGGCCGTGCTCGGGGAGGTCGTACGGATGAGGGGCGAGGAGTACCCGGCGCTCGCGGGCGCGCTGGCCTCCGTCGCCGAGCACGGGGGGCAGGACCAGGCGCTGGAGTTCGGACTGGAGCGGATCCTCGACGGGCTGGGGCTGCTGGTGGAGCGGCGGGCGACCTCCTGAAGTCGGGCGCCGTCCGGTTCCGGTGCGCGGGGGCCCGGGCAGGACAGGACCGTGGCGGGTGGAGTGCTGGTCGCCGTGGCGGTGGTGGTCCTCGCGTGCGGCGCGGGCGGGGCGTCGGCGCGCGGGCTCGGGCAGCCGGCGGTGGTCGGGGAGATCGCCGTGGGGATCCTGCTCGGGCCCACGTTCCTGGGGCGGGTGTGGCCGGAGGGACAGCGGTGGCTGCTGCCGGGTGAGGTGCTGCCGTCTCTGGGGGCGTTGGGGAATCTGGGGCTCGTCGTCTTCATGTTCCTGGTGGGGCTGGAGCTCGATGTGGGGAGGCTGCGGGGGCTCCGGCGGGCCGTGGTGGTGGTGAGCCAGGCGAGTGTGTGGGTGCCGCTGGGGCTCGGGGGGCTGCTGGCGCTCGGGTTGTACGGGTCCTTCGCGCCGGAGGGGGTCGGGCGGGGGGAGTTCGTGCTGTTCGTGGCGGTGGCGCTGAGTGTCACCGCCTTTCCCGTACTGGCGCGGATCCTCACCGAGCAGGGCCTGTACGGGACGCCCGTGGGGGTGCTGGCGATGGCCTGCGCGGCGGTGGCGGACGTGGTCGCCTGGTGCCTGCTGGCGGTGGTCGTGGCCGTCGTCGGGGGCGGTGGTGCCGGGGCCGGGCTGGGGCGGGCGGCCCTGGCCGGGGTCTTCGTGGCGGGGATGTGGTGGGGGGTGCGGCCGCTCCTCGGCCGGGCGGCGGCGCACGGGGGGACGGGGCGGCCGGAGGGGGAGCGGCCGGAGACGGGCCGGGGCGGCGGGGTCGTGGCGCTGTTCGGCGGGATCTGCCTGGCGGCGTACGCGACGGAGGCGCTGGGGGCGCACGCGCTGTTCGGGGCGTTCGTCCTCGGGGCGGTGGTGCCGCGGTGGGTGGAGGCGGTGGAGTCGGCGGCGCGGCGGCTGCGGGAGTTCGCGGTGCCGGTGCTGCTGCCGCTGTTCTTCGTGGGCAGCGGGCTGCGGACCGACATCGGGGCGCTGCACGGGGGCCGGGCCTGGTGGTGGGCGGCGGCGGTGCTGGGGGTGGCCGTCGTGGCGAAGTGGGGCGCGGCGACGGCGGCGGCGCGGGTGGCGGGGGTGCCGGGTCGGGACGCCGTGCTGCTGGGGGCGCTGATGAACTGCCGCGGGGTGACCGAGCTGGTGGTGCTGAACGTGGGGCTCGGGCTGGGGGTGATCGGGGTGGAACTGTTCACCGTCCTGGTGCTGATGGCCCTGGTGACGACGGCCGCGACGGGGCCGGCGGTGCGGGTGCTGGCGGTGCTGGCGCCGGGGGCGCCGCGGGCCGCGGACGCCGGGTCGGGCGACCGGCGTTGACGCGGGCGGCGGTGGACGGCGGCTCCGGCGGGAGTCCGGTCCGGCTCCGGTGAGGGCGTCGACTGTGGCCCAGGATCTCGTACCCCCTCGGTGTGGGGCGGCCCGCGGATGCGGCGATTGCGGTGTGGAGCCCCTCATGGTCAAGCAGGAGCGTGCGGCACGCACGCGGGAAGCTCTCGTGCTCGCCGCGGCGGAGGTGTTCGCCGAGGAAGGCTTCGCCGCGGCGTCGATCGCCGCGATCAGCGAGCGGGCCGGAGTGACCTCCGGCGCGGTCCAGTTCCACTTCGACGGCAAACCCGCCCTGGCCCGGGCCGTGGAGGCCCGTGCGGCGCGGACGCTACGGCTGATCGCCGAGGCGGAAGGCCCGGCCGACCGGGCCGGCGACCCCCTGCTGGTGCTCGTCGACGCGACGTACGCGCTGCTGAAACTGCTGGCCGCGGACGTGGTCGTACGGGCCGGCTTCGCGCTGGGCGCCGACGCCGCCCACCGCAGCCGGGTGGATCTGCGGGGGCAGTGCCGCCAGTGGACGCAGGAGCTGATGGACGCCGCGGGACGGGCCGGGCTGCTGGCCGAGGGGGTCTCCCCGCAGGACGCGACACGGGTGGTCGTGGCCGTCACGTCCGGGCTGAGGGACCTGCTGTCCGCGGAACCGGAGTGGACCGCGCGGCAGGCGCTGGCCCGGATCTGGACGGTGGTGCTGCCGGGGATCGCTCCGGACGGCGTGGCCGTTGAAGACGAAGAAACAGACTGAATGGTTTGATTATTGGCCCCTGATGGGTGTTATATGACCTGCGTAGCGAGGTGGCTGAACGGCTCCAAGCTGTCGTGGGTCTGTGGCGTTCACACAAAAGCCCAGGTCAGATGGATTTTTCCAAGGAGCGGCGAGATTTCGCCCGGCCGAGAACGGTCGACGGGTCATGCATTGACAAACCGTCCGGCCTGTTTTCTACTGACTCTTGCGACTCATCCAAAGGACAGGGGAGTACGACGTGGACATCGATGTACTGGGCGCACTCGCCGTGCGGGAGAACGGGATCTCCATCACGCCCACCGCCCCCAAGCCCCGCCAGGTCCTGGCGCTCCTGGCCCTCCACGCCGACCAGGTCGTACCGGTGTCGGCGCTGATCGAGGAGCTGTGGGGGTCGATGCCGCCGCGCAGCGCCCGCACCACCCTGCAGACGTACGTCCTCCAGCTGCGCGCGCTCATCGCGACCGCCCTGGAGGGCAGCGACGACCAGGAGCGGACCGCCAAGGACGTGCTCGTGACGCTGCCCGGCGGCTACCTGCTGAACAGCGGCGGCGGCACCAGCGACGTCCGCGAGTTCGACCGGCTCGCCGGTCTGGGCTACCGCGCGATCGACGCCGGTGACTACCCGGTGGCCGCGCAGCGTCTGCGCGAGGCCCTCGCCCTGTGGTCGGGCCCGGCCTTCGCCGACGTACAGGGCGGCGTACAGCTGGACATGGAGACGCGCCGCCTGGAGGAGACCCGGCTGTGCGCGCTCGACCAGCGCATCGAGGCGGACCTGAAGCTGGGGCGCCACCGCGAGCTGCTGGCGGAATTGACGGTGCTGGTGAGCCGGTACCGCACCCACGAGAACCTGCACGGCCAGTTCATGCTCGCCCTGCACCGCTCGGGCCGGCGCGGCGAGGCACTGGACGTGTACCAGCGGCTGCGGGCCACGCTCGTACGGGACCTGGGCCTGGAACCGTCCACCGCGCTGCGCAGGCTCCAGCGCTCGATCCTGATGGCCGGCCCGGAGGGTGCGGTCAAGGCGGCGGCGGTGGCCGGGGCGGTCGCGGGTACGGGCCCGCGGGCCGAACGGCTCGTACGGGCCTGACGTCGCGCGAGGCCGGCGCCGGGTGCGCGCGGCCGGCGGCAGGTGCAAGGACGGAGCGGGGGCGAAGGGAGACGGAGCGGTGCAGGAGAGGTCGGAGCGGACCCGCAGGCGGTTGGTCTTCGCCGGGGCCGAGATGTTCCACCGCAACGGCTACGCCAACGCGACGCTCGGAGAGATCGCGGGTGCGGCCGGGGTGACGAAGGGGGCGCTGTACTTCCACTTCGCCTCCAAGGACGAGCTCGCCGACGCGGTCCAGCGGCGCGGTTGCGGCCTGTTGCACGAAGCGGTCCGGGTGCTGCGTGAGGGCGGGGCCTCGCCCTTGCAGACGCTGATCGACACGACGCACTGGCTGGCGCGGACGCTGCACGAGGATCCGGCGATCCCGGCCAGCTTCCGGATCACCAAGGAGTGCGCCGGGCAGCAGCCGGCCGCGGTCGACTTCCACGGGGCGTGGCTGTCGGCCGTGTGCGAACTGCTGCGGATGGCGCGGGACATGGGCGAGCTGCCGCTGGACCGGCAGGTCGGGGGCGTTCCCGGCGACCGCGACGGCGACCGCGCCGGGGCCGGGGGTGGCGGTTCGGCCGCCGACCGGTGGGAGAGCGCCGAGGCGCTGGTGGCCGCCGCCGTCTGCGGCATCGAGGTACTGGCCGGCACGGGCCTGTCGTACGCGGAGCTCCAGCGGAAGGTGGCCGCCCTGTGGGGGCTGCTGCTGCCGAGCCTGGTGGGCGCGGAGCGGGTGCGGGAGTACCGGACGAGGGCCCCCTCCGGCGGAGTTGCGGCCGGTGCGGGTGCGGGTTCCGGTGCCGGTTCCGGTGCCGGCGAGGAGCGGCGGTACGAGTTCCTCGGGAGCGGGGTCTAGGACCGCTTCCGGTGGATCACGTCCGGCGGGTCCGCGCGACGCGCGCGGACAGGTACGGGCCCGGCCGGTCCGGGCGCACGGGACGGGGGCCACAGCGACCCGCGTCATCGAGGTGAATCGACGAACTGCGGAGGGGGAACCGTGAGGATTCAGATTCTGGGACCGCTGAGGGCCGAGGTCGACGGGGAGTCCATCGTGCCGACCGCGGCCAAGCCGCGGCAGATCCTGGCCCTGCTCGCCCTGCATCCCGGCCGGGTGATGCCGGTGCCCACCCTCATGGAGGAGATCTGGGGCCAGGAGCTGCCCCACAGCGCGCTCACCACCCTGCAGACCTACATCCTCCAGCTCCGCCGCCGGCTCGGCACGGCCATGGGCCCGGGCCGGCCGGGGGCCGCGAAGGAGGTCCTCACGACGCGGCACGGCGGCTACCTGTTGCAGGTGCCGCCGGAGTCCGTCGACGTCCACGCGTACGAGGACCTCGTCGCGCGGGGCCTCGCCGCCTTCGAGGGCGGCGACGACGAGGGCGCGGCCACCCTGCTGCGGGCGGGACTCGCGCAGTGGGAGGGGCCGGCGCTGGTCGACGTACGGGTGGGCCCGGTCCTCGCGATCGAGGTCATGCGGCTGGAGGAGAGCCGGCTGGTCACGCTGGAGCGGCGGATCGACGTCGACCTCCGGCTGGGCCGGCACACCGAACTCCTCGCCGAGCTCACCGAGCTGACGGCACGGCACGCGCAGCACGAGGGCCTGCACTCCCAGCTGATGGTGGCGCTGTACCGGTCGGGGCGGCAGGGCGCGGCCCTGGACGTGTACCGGCGGCTGCGCGGACGGCTCATCGGCGAGCTGGGCGTCGAGCCGGCGCCGCAGCTCCAGCGGCTGCACCAGGCGATGCTGACGGTGGATCCGGCCCTGGACGTGGTGGCCGGCCCGAAGCGGGGATCGACCTTCGACCTCTACGCGGCCTGACCGCGGCCGGGGCCGGGGCGGGGCCGGGGCGGCTCCACCGGCCCGGGCGGGGGTGACATCGTGGGCGCATGGAAGACATGGGGTTCAGGCCGTTCCGGTTCGACGTGCCGCAGGAGGAGCTGGACGACCTCGACGGGCGGCTGCGGCGGGCGCGCTGGCCCGACGAGCTCGACGGGGTCGGGCGGGCGTACGGGATGCCGCTCGGGGAGATGCGGGAACTCGTACGGTACTGGCGCGAGGAGTACGACTGGCGGGCCGCCGAGGCGCGGCTGAACGAGTGGCCGCAGTACACCACCGTCATCGACGGGGCGCGCGTGCACTTCGCGCACGTCCGCTCGCCGGAGCCGGACGCCCTGCCCCTGCTGATGACGCACGGCTGGCCGGGGTCCTTCGTGGAGTTCCAGCAGGTGGCCGGGCCGCTGACCGACCCGCGCGCGCACGGAGGGGACCCCGCCGACGCCTTCCACCTGGTGCTGCCGAGCATTCCCGGCTTCGGGCCCTCCGGGCCCACCACCGGCACCGGCTGGGAGTTCAAGCGGGTCGCGCGGGCCTTCGGGGTGCTGATGGAGCGGCTCGGGTACGACGCGTACGGGGTCCAGGGCGGTGACTGGGGCGCCGCGGTCTCGCGGGAACTCGGCAGGATCCGCCCCGGCGACGTCGTCGGGGTGCACCTGAACCTGCTGCCCGGGGCGGGAGCCACCCGCGAACCCGCGCCGGCGGAACTCGCGGCGCTGGACCCCGCCGAACGGGAGCGGACGCTGGCCTCCTGGGAGCGCTACCGGGTGTGGGCGCGGGAACGGCAGGGGTACGCCGACATCCAGGCGACCCGGCCGCAGACCCTCGCGTACGGGCTGAACGACTCGCCGGTCGGGCTGCTCGCCTGGATCGGGGAGAAGTTCGCCGAGTGGAGCGACCCCCGGACGCCCGTCGACCGGGACCAGATGCTGACCAACGTGATGCTGTACTGGCTGACCGGGACGGCGGGGTCGGCCGCCCGCATCTACTACGAGCGGGCCCACGCCGACTACCACGGGCGGCCGCCGGAGGTGTCGGACACCCCGACCGCGCTCGCCGACTTCCCCCGCGACAACTTCGTCCCGCTGCGCCACGTCGCCGCGCGCACCGATCGGATCGTGCGCTGGACCTCGTACGACAGGGGCGGGCACTTCCCCGCGATGGAGGTCCCGGAGCTGCTGGTGGAGGACGTACGGGCGTTCTTCCGGGACGGCGCCGTCCGGCATGTGGAAACCGGCGGTGCGGACCGCGTGGTGCTGTGATCATCGGCCGATGGACTCCGAACGGCGCACCCCGCCCGTACTGACCGGCGACGAACGCTCCACCCTGACCAGCGTCCTGCAGTGGCAGCGGGACACCCTGCGGATGAAGTGCGCCGGCCTCACGGACGAGCAGCTGCGGCGCCGGGCCGTCCCGCCGTCCGGACTGAGCCTGCTGGGGCTGGTCCGGCACCTGGCCGAGGTGGAGCGGGGCTGGTTCCGCAACGTGCTGAACGGGGAGGACGCCCCGGGCCGCTTCCCGAAGAACGCCGCCGGGGAGTGGACGGAGTTCCACGTCGAGGACGCGGACCCCGCCGAGTCCTTCCGGATCTGGGAGGAGGCCTGCGAGCGGTCGCGGGCCGTCGTGGCGGCCGCCGAGTCCCTCGACGTACGAGGGCGCTCCGGCGGCCAGGCGTACTCCCTGCACTACATCCTGGCCCACATGATCGAGGAGTACGCCCGGCACAACGGGCACGCCGACCTGCTGCGCGAGGCGATCGACGGGGTCACCGGGGAGTAGGGGCGCCCGCCGGGAGGCAGGGGGGCGGGCCTTGGCCGCCGGTGTTAGGCGGAGACCGTGCCGGCCCGGTCGACGGCGTCGAGGGCGGTCTGCCAGGGGAAGTGCGGCGGGACGTCGGGCCCGTCCGGGCCGGGCGGGAAGCCGCCCTCCCCGAAGAGCAGTTCGGCGCCGGCGCCGCGCAGGACGGCCAGCGACTGCTCGAACTGGGGGTGTGCGGCGAGGGCGGCGTTGGTGCACGGCATGGCGACCACCGGGGTGCCCTTGCCGAGGGCCTCGGCGGCCACGCCGACGGTGAAGCGGTCGGTGAGGCCGAGGGCCCAGGCGTTGACCGAGTTGAAGGTGGCGGGGGCGAAGAGGACGGCGTCGGCGGCCGGCCACACGTCGGGCTCCCCGGGGAGCTCGTACTGCCAGCGCACCGGGTGACCGGTCAGGGCGGCGAGGCCGTCGAGGCTTTCCGCCACCCACTGCGCCGCCGCCGGGGTCAGGCCCAGGCACACGTCCCAGCCGCGCGACTGGGCGTCCTCGATCACATGGGCCACGTCGAAGACGGGCGGGGCGGCGGAGCAGAACAGGTAGAGAGTCCTCGTCATGCTGTTATGTGATCACATTCCTGGCCCTCAACTCTCCTCGAGGGCCGGGCCGCTGACGTCGCGGCGACGGTGGACGCGGGCCGGGAGGGCATCCCGGCCCGGTTCAGGCGGCGGCCCCGGCGGTGATCCTGGCGGTGAAGGCGTCCAGGTTGGCCCACATCCGCGCGAGGCGGTCCTCGACCGTCAGCGACTCCTCCTGGCGGCCGGCGCGCAGCTTCGGCTGCCGCTTGCCGCGTACGTAGAGGGAGCAGGCGAGGTCGGCGCAGACGTACGTGCCGACCGTGTTCCCCTCGCGTCCTCGGGCGCCCGCCAGCGGGGCGGCGAGCAGGGTGACCCCGGACGAGGCGTGTCCCGTCAGGCAGATCTGGCACAGGCTGGACTTCACCGCGCTCGTCCGCGTCGCGGCGGGCACGCGCAGGGTGATGCCGACCGGACCGTCGGGGCGGGGGACGACGAGGTGCGCCCGCAGCGGGGCGCCCGGGTCCACCCAGCCCAGGAAGTCCAGGTCCTCCCAGGGCAGTACGGCGAAGTCGAGCGGCAGACGCAGGCGCGCCGCCTCACCCTTGGTGCAGTTCACGAAGGACGAGCGGATTTGTTTTTCGGTGAGCGGTTCCACGGGAGTCGACCCTACGGGGCGTGCGGGGCGCTCCGCACCCCTATTTGCGCAGGTGGAAGGGGGGCCGGGGGCGGACGGTGGGCCGGGGCGGGGGATTCCGCGGAACCGGCCGCCGGTGAACCGATGAGTCCGGGCGACAGGGCGGGTCTACCCGTGCGAGAGGCGGGAGTCGGGCCTCCACGCAGGATGTGGACACCGTCCACTTTTCTGGCTAGGCTGCGGAGCGTCCGGATGTGGACGCCGTAAACATTTCTAGGGGAACCCTCATGCGCAAGGTCATCGCCTCCGTCTTCGTCTCGGTCGACGGCGTCTTCGAGGACCCGAGCTGGTCCATGCCGTTCTGGAACGCCGAGGCGGAGAAGTTCGCCGGCGAGCAGCTCGCGGGCGCCGACGCGCTGCTGCTGGGCCGGGTGACGTACGAGGCGATGGCGCCGGCCTGGACGGCGCGGGCCGAGGGCGCCGACGCCGGGACCCAGCGGATGAACGCGATGCCGAAGTACGTCGCGACCTCCAGCTCCGCCGCCCCGGAGTGGAACGCCACCTTCCTGACGGGTGACCTCGCCGCCGAGGTCGCCGCGCTCAAGCAGCAGGACGGCGGAGACCTGCTCGTCTACGGCAGCGGACGGCTCGTCAACGCCCTGCTGGCGCACGACCTGCTCGACGAGCTGCGGCTGTGGACCCTGCCGGTGGTGCGGGGCGCGGGGCGCAAGCTGTTCGGCGAGGACTCGCCGGTGAGGACCCTGCGACCGGTGGGGACCACCGCGCTCGGCGGCAACGGGGCGCAGGTGCACGCGTACGTGCCGGTGCCCGCCGCCGGCTGAGCCTGCCCTCCCCCGGTCCCCGTCCACGTCCCCGTATCCATCAGGAACAAGGAGCAGCACCTCATGAGCGAGCAGCCGGTGAAGGGCCCCGCCAGCTACTTCCCTTCGATCGAGAAGAAGTACGGCCGTCCGGTGGCCGAGTGGAAGGACCTCATCCGGACCTCCCCGCTGACGAAGCACATGGAGCTCGTCTCCTGGCTGAAGACCGAGTACGGCATCGGCCACGGCCACGCCAACGCGCTGGTCGCGCACACCCTCGCGGAGAAGTAGACGCTCACGCATGCGCCGGAGCGTCCGGGCCATGTCCTGTCCCGCCGGACGCGGCTTGACTGGGCGCCATGACGAACAGCACGGACCACGACACGGCCGGCAGCACGGACCACGGCGCACGGGGCGGTACCACCCTCGTCGTCGGGGGCAACGGCAAGACGGGACGACGGGTCGCCCAACGGCTCCTGGCCCAGGGGCGCGCGGTGCGCGCCGGCTCCCGCACGGGTGAGCCGCCCTTCGACTGGGCCCGGACCGAGACCTGGGGGCCCGCGCTGGAGGGCGTGGACCGGGCGTACGTGACCTACCACCCGGACCTGTCCTTCCCGGGGGCCGCCGACCGCGTCGGCGCCTTCGCCGAGGCCGCCGTGGCCGTCGGGGCGCGGCGACTGGTGCTGCTGTCCGGACGGGGGGAGGAGGCGGCGCGGCGGGCCGAGGACAGGCTGCGGGACTCGGGAGCCGACTGGACCGTCGTACGCGCCAGCTGGTTCCACCAGAACTTCGACGAGGACCTCTTCCTGGACTCCGTACGGGCCGGGGAGATCGCGCTGCCCGTGGGGGACGCGCCGGAACCCTTCGTGGACGCCGGTGACATCGCCGACGTGGTGGTGGCCGCGCTCACCGACGACCGCCACACCGGCAGGACGTACGAGCTGACCGGGCCGAGACTGCTCGGCTTCGCGGAGGTGGCCGCCGAGCTCTCGAAGGCGACCGGGCGCGAGATCGCGTACGTCCCCGTGACGGAGGCGGCGTACCTGGCGGTGCTGCGGGAGCGCGGCCTGCCGGAGGAGTTCGCGGAGCTGTTCCTCCTGATCTCGAGCGGGCGCAACGCGCACCTGGACCACGGGGTGGAGGAGGTCCTGGGGCGGCCCGCCCGGGACTTCGCCGACTACGCGCGCGAAGCGGCGGCGACCGGGGTCTGGGACGTCCGGGGGTGAGACCGGGCCGGCACCGGGGTGCCCGCCCGGCCCCGGCTCAGGAGAGCTCCAGGACCCCGACGGGCTGGGAGCCGCTGAGCTCGCCGGTGGGCCGGAAGCCGAGGCCGAGGTAGAAGGGCGCCGGGCTGTCGTCGCCCTCGTGCCAGGTGACGTAGGCCCGGGTCCCGCCGCGCCGGCGGATCTCCTCGGTGACGGCCTCCACGGCGAAGCGGCCGTAGCCCTTGCCCTGGTGGCCGGCGGCGATGTTCAGGCGCCAGATGCCGGAGCGGCGGTGCCCCGGGTCCTTCGCCGGGTTCCAGACGATGTCCAGGAAGGCCATGACGAAGCCGACGACCTCGTCGCCGTCGACGACGGCGCGGGGCCAGGCGGTCTCGCCGTGGACGTAGGCCTCGGCGAGGGACGTGGCGACGGGCGCCACGAGGTGCTCCTGGTCGGGGCGGACGCGGAGGGCGGTGACGGCGTCGAAGTTGTCGGGGGTCACCGGCACCAGGCGGAGTGATGAGCTGATCATCCGCGCAGCCTAGTTCTGTCCCAGGGATCTACTAAAAAGAACGGGGCGTGCGGTATATTTTCAGGTGTCGCGACGCCTTGAGGAGGGTGTCCTGGAACGAGGGGCGTGGTCTGGGCGTGGTGGCCGGTGAGCGTCGTTCCGTGGGCCCGGAGGAGTCACGCGGTGGCCTTCGTCAGTCGCGTCGCTTCCAGTTCCTGCGAGTACGCCAAGGCCTCTTTGTAGACGGTGACCGTCCGGCCCTCGGAGATGTCGACGGCGGTGAGCACCGAGGACTGGACGATGCTGGGCAGCAGATGGCGCAGCAGCGCGGTGGCCCGGGTGCCGAGGTCCCGGTAGTCGGTGAGGGCCTGCGACATCGACTGGATGCCGGCGTAGGTGCCCACGATCACGTCAGCGGTCTCGGCCGGGACGACGTGGGGGAGCAGCTCGCCCCTGCCCTTGGCCTTCTCCAGGCGCTCGCCCACGGGAGCGACCCAGGCGAGCCAGGGGCCGCTGCGGTCGAGCCCCCGGGCCAACTGGTCCATGGCCAGCCGCACGCTCGCCCGGACCATGGCATCGGTCTGGAGGCGGTACGTGTGGAGCATCATGATGTCCACGACCTCCTGCACCATGGTCGCGCGGTCGGGGATGACCAGGTTCTGGTTCTGGGACGCGAGAACGCCGTGGGCGAGATCCTCCTTCGACTGGAAGTGGAAGTACAGGGCTCCCTTGGTCACCCCGGCCTCGGCGAGGATTTCCGAGATGGTGGCTGCCTGGTAGCCGCGCTCCTCGAAGATCTTTGCCGCAGCTGCCAGGATCGCCTGGCGCGTGCGGATGGCTCGTACCTGCTCAGCCATGCTGGCTCCTTCCTCCACGGGAGCGGAGCGTCGGAAGCCTGGTGCAAACCGCCCGTCCCGTACGTATCTTACAGCGCGTAACTTCTACGCCAACCCTGAAGCCGCGCCGACGCCTGGTGCGTCGAGGAAGACGGACGGTTCCGAGAAGCGGGGGTGGCCGAAACCGCGATGGCCGATTCTGCTCGAGAGAATGCCCCTGACCTGCTTGTTCCGCTTCTGGCCGGGCAGAAGCGAGGTGTCGTCGACACGACGGAAAGGGCTGGATCCGTTCAGGGAGAGAGGAGCGCCGACGGGGCGCGGTCATGGAGCCGGTGCCGAGGCGCTGGGCGGAGCCGGGCGGGCCTCGGCACCGGGAAACGCGGCCGGAGCCGGAGTCGTCAGGAGTACGAGGCCGCCGTGACGATGGCGCTGAAGGCGACGGTGCCGTCCTGGTGGCCCGTCACCCGTACGGCGTCGTCCGCGCCGGGCGTGTCCGAGTAGAGGCGCTCCGCCTGGATCACGCACGGCATGTCGAACTCGACGTACCGCTTGAACTCGCTGCTGATGCCGAGCGGCAGGAAGGACGAACGTCCGAGGGTGGCCGCCGCGGCCTGTCGGGCGGCTTCCACGAGGAGCATGCCCGGTACGTGGTCGAGCGGGTGGTCGAAGAGGATCGGGTGGAGGGTGTCCACCCTCAGCTGCCAGTGGTCCGGCGCGGCGGTCGGGGACAGGACCACGTCGGTGGGGGACAGTCGCCCCACGCTCTGCGGAGCGACGGGAGCCGTCAGGGGCAGCGGACGGTGGCCGGCCTGCCGGGTGTGCGGGGGGCGCAGGCGCTCGTAGACCGCCGGGCTGGTGCAGGTGGAGGAGACCCGCCCGGTCGCGACGACGTGCCCGTCGCGGCGGACCACTGCCTCGTAGGTGATCTTGCTCAGCTTCCCGGCCCGGCGCCTGATCTCGGTGAAGGTGACGTCGATGTCCAGGGACGTCGGCTGCGTCCGCTGGGCCTTGAGGTGTTCCGGCTGGTGGATCGTGATGCCGAGGTCCCACAGCAGGTACTGGTGACCGAGAGGCAGGCCGAACTCGGCGTGCCCGAGCAGGATGCCGACCTGCCGGATCGTCTCGACGCAGATGAGCGGATCGTGGTGGTCTCCGGCGACCTGGGTGTAGAAGCTGTGGCTGCGGGGCCACTGGGCGGTGACGGAGAAGCGGGTGTCGTCGACACGCTGCCAGCCGGTCAGGAAGACTTCGGCGGCGGACGCCCGGTGCACCAGTTCCTTCGGAACGGTGGTGGTGAGCGACGGATAGTCGTATCCGCTCCGCCCGAGTGGCGAGAGTGCGGCCCGCAACGTCGGGTCGTAGGTCGGAGTGCGCTCGACATGAAACGTGCTCGCGCTCATTGTTCCCCCTAGACAGCGCTGGCGAGTTACAGGTGTGACCTGCGAGAAAAATATATACCAACCGGTTTTTTATCCAGAGCGAGAGTCACCTTTGCCGGGGAAATATGCGGAGGTCTCCATTCCGGCCAAACCTCCGTCCGACCGTTTTCCCAGTTCCCTGACGGTGGGCCGACGTTGAATCTTGGCCACCCGGCTGGAACGAGCTCAACCGGACCGAGAGTGGTTCTTGAGTCTGAGGTCGGCGGGAGGTGGTGTCCCGCTCCAGAAGCCGGTGGATCCGCATCGGAAGAGCGCTTTGCGGTCTGCGACGGCCCGGCCGTTCGACTCGGGGCCGGCCCCTTCCCCGGCGGCCCACGCATTCCGCCACCGGAGGGTCTCGAACCGGCCCGCCGCAGGGCGTGCGCCGTCCCGAACGGTTCTGCCGTTGCGCGATCCGTGGAGCGGGCCGGGCGGTCGGCGGGAGACGCTCCCGCCGGATGCCGGTCGGCCAGGCCGGTCCGCCGTGCGCGTTCGCGGTTTGCCAGGGCGAAACGCCCCGGGTGGCTCCGCGGCCCGGCTCCGGCTCGCCGGGGCGCGGGCGCCCGAGCCGGCGGGCGAATGGTCTACCGCCCGGCAGAAGGGTTCCGGGCGGGCGGGCGGAGACGGGTTCCGGCCTGCCGCCGGCTGGGTTCCGGCCCTGGGGCGGCGGCTCGCGCCCGTAGCCGGTGGGACCCGTTCCCCTTCGTCTTGAGCGACGTTCGAGCCGGGCTCGGTCAGGGCTCCGCCGTTCGCCAAGTGTAAATATTCTTCAGCAAACCGCTAGAGCGGTTTGTAAAGCCTCCGCCCTGTGCGGCATCGAGGTATGTCCGGCCGTTGCACTCTGCGTGCCAGACCGAGGGGGAAGGGGTGTCAGCCGACCAAAGGGTTGGTTCTCGGCCGTTTGTTGGCTTGTATAGCGCGCCTCCGGTCACGCCCAGCCCCTTCTGTGTCGGCGGAAGAGGGGCGTCCGACGCTCCGCTTGCGGTCAAAGTCGCAGCTAGAGCCCTGTTTTTGGGTTCCGGCGAGGTGGGAGGCTCCAGAAAACGGTACAGCCGGTTTGGTATTGACAAACCGGCTCGTCTGTTTTTTGCTCGTTCCAGCGAAAGTCGAGGGCTCATCCATGGACGAAGCAGGGGAGTACGGCGTGGACATCGATGTACTGGGCGCACTGACCGTGCGGGAGAACGGGGTCTCCATCACGCCGACCGCGGCCAAGCCCCGGCAGGTGCTGGCGCTGCTCGCGCTCCACGCCGACCAGGTCGTGCCCGTGGCCGCGCTGATCGAGGAGCTGTGGGGCGCCGAGCCGCCGCGCAGCGCCCGTACGACGCTCCAGACGTACGTGCTCCAGCTGCGCGGGCTCATCGCCACCGCGCTGGAGGGGACGGACGGGACGCGGACCCCCAAGGACGTCCTCGTCACGCTGCCCGGCGGGTACATGCTCAACAGCGCCGGCGGGACCAGCGACGTCCGCGAGTTCGACCGGCTGGCCGGGATGGGCTACCGGGCCATGGACGCCGGGGACTTCCCCAACGCCGCACGGCTGCTGCGCGAGGCGCTCGCGCTCTGGTCCGGCCCCGCCTTCGCGGACGTCGACGGCGGCGTGCAGCTGGACATGGAGACGCGGCGCCTGGAGGAGACCCGGCTGTGCGCGCTCGACCAGCGCATAGAGGCCGACCTGCGGCTCGGCCGGCACCGGGAGCTGCTCGCGGAACTGACCGTGCTCGCCAGCCGGTACCGCATCCACGAGAACCTGCACGGGCAGTTCATGCTCGCCCTGCACCGCTCCGGGCGGCGCGGCGAGGCGCTCAACGTCTACCAGCGGCTGCGCGCCACGCTGGTGCGCGAGCTCGGCATCGAGCCCTCCGCCGCCCTGCGCGGTCTCCAGCGGTCGATCCTCATGAGCGGACCCGAGACCCCCGCCGAATCCCCGGAGACCGCCCGCAAGCGGCTCGCGCGGGTGGGGTGAACCCGGTATCGGGATGATCGGCCTGAGAAATCGTGTACGGGGATGTGAGGAAGCGCGCGGGAAAACCTGAGAGTTAATTTGCGTTAACGGGAATCGGAACAAAGATGGCCAGCCCGATCGCCGGGCTGAGCACGGGGTTCCGTCTCCAATCGGAATCCTGCCTTTCGAATCCGCCGTCTGTTCGCCTGTTTCGGAGGTCCGCTCGACGTCGGCTCGAGCGCCCGGTGATGTTGCCCTGGGCTGCCTTACCGTCATCGGGTCGAATACTGAAAACCGAGAGTATCTCGACGAAATATGGAGGGGAGACGGGAGACCGTGAAGATTCAGGTTCTGGGTCCGTTGAGTGCCGAGGTCAACGGGGCATCGATCGTTCCTACGGCGGGCAAGCCGCGTCAGATCCTGGCGCTTCTCGCGCTCTACCCGGGCCGGGTGATGCCCGTACCGACCCTCATGGAGGAGATCTGGGGGACGAAGCTGCCCGAAAGCGCGCTCACCACCCTGCAGACGTACATCCTCCAGCTGCGCCGCAGACTCGGCACGGCCATGGGACCCGGGGCACCCGGCACCGCCAAGGACGTGCTCGCCACCCGGCACGGCGGCTACCTGCTCCAGATCCCGCAGGAGTCGGTGGACGTCCACGAGTACGAGGCCCTCGTGGCCGCCGGCCAGACCGCCTTCGACGACGGTGACGACGAGCGCGCCGCGGACCTGCTGCGCAAGGCCCTCGACCTGTGGCAGGGACCCGCGCTGGTCGACGTACGCGTCGGGCCGATCCTGGAGATCGAGGTACTGCGCCTGGCGGAGAGCAGGCTGGTGACCACCGAGCGGCGCATCGACGTCGACCTGCGCCTGGGGCGGCACACCGAACTGCTCGCCGAACTCACCGAGCTGATGGCCCGCAACCCGCAGCACGAGGGCCTGCACTCGCAGGCCATGGTCGCCCTGTACCGCTCGGGCCGGCAGGCCACCGCACTCGACGTCTACCGCAGGCTCCGGGCCCGCCTGATCGGGGAGCTCGGCGTCGAGCCCTCGCAGCAGCTCCAGCGCCTGCACCAGGCGATGCTGCGGGTGGACCCGGCGCTCGACGTGGTCGCGGGACCGCGCCGCAGCTCCACCTTCGACCTGTACGCGGCGTAGGCGCGGCGGGCGGGCGACCGCGCCGCCGACCCCGTGCGGCGCCGGTGCGCCGGGCGGTCCTGCCGCCCGCGCCGCGGACCGGCCGCCCCGGGCCGCCCTGGTGCACCGGCGGGTGCGCGGCGGGGCCGTGACCTGGTTCTTCGAGCGGTGCTCGGCCGGGGCGTGAGCGGCTCTCCAGTGCGGGCGGTCAGGCTCCTGGCGACCCGGTGTGCGTCGGTGCGCCGGCGGACGAGGAGAGAGGCGACCATGCAAGCCACGGATCAGCTGGAACTCGTCGACCTGGCCCGCATCCTGCGGGTCTGGGGCGGCGAGGAGGACTGTGTCGAGCTGAGCGAGGACCTCCAGGACCTGTACTGGATGGAGCTCGGCTACGACTTCCTCTCCGTCCTGCAGGCCACTGGCTCGATCGAGCGGAAGTTCGACATCCTCATCGACGGGGACCTCCTCGAAATGGCCGACACCCCGAGGCTCTTCCTCCAACTGGTCAACGGAGTGCTGGGCAGCCGGGCCGCCGTCTGAGACTCGAGCGGCAGTCCACGCGGGCTCCGGCCGACTCAGACAGGCTCTGTGTCAAGCGTTGAGAGAGGTGTCTGATGTCTGTCGAGCGAGTGCACCGGTTGTCATGCGCGGTTGACGCGGCCGCGCCCGCCGGAGCCCTGTACACCCTGGTGGCCGACACCGCCCCCTGGCCGCTGTTCCTGCCGGACGCCGTCCACGTCGAGCGGCTGGACTTCGACGGCACCACCGACCGGTACGCCCAGTGGGCGATCGTGGACGGGGAGCTGCGGCGTTCGCTCTGGCGGCGGACCCTGGACCCCGACCGGTGGCGCATCGGCTTCCGCGAGGAGCGCCCCGACGACCCCGTCGCCGCGGCGGGCGGCAGCTGGAGCGTGACCGAACTGGCCCCGGGCTGGTCGCGGCTGACCCTGGAGCAGGACCTCACCGTCTCCGGGGGCCGCGGGGCCGAGGCCGAGCGGGTGCTGGCCTCCGCCGGGGAGCGGGGCCGGGCGGTGCTGCACGGTCTGCGGACCGCCGCGGAGAGCTGGCGGCGGCTCGACGAACTGCTGCTGTCCTTCGAGGACTCCGTACGGATCGAGGGCCCGGCCGAGCCGGTGTACGCGTTCCTGTACGGCGTGGACTCCTGGCCGGGCCGCGTCGCGCACGTCCTCGAGGCCGAGGTCACCGAGGAGCGGCCCGGCGTACAGCGCACCCGGCTGGTGAACCTGGCCGACGACGGCTCCTCCTACACCACGGAGGGGGTACGGGTGTGCTTCCCGGCGGCCGGGCGCATCGTCTTCAAGCGGACCCGGCCGCACCCCCTGCTCGCCGCGCACGCCGGAGAGTGGTCCCTGGAACCGGACGCGGAGGGGGTCACCGTGGTGTGCCGGCACGACGTGCTGCTGGACGAGCGGGCCGTGGAGCGGGTCCTGGGGCCCGGCGCGGACCTCGCGCGGGCGCGGCGCTCCGTGCGCGAGGTGCTCGGCCGCGAGGCCAGGGCCACGCTGGGCCCGGTGCCGCAGTCCGCCGGGGACACCGTCAGGGCCCTGCGGTCCGTCTGAGGGCGCCTTCGCGGCCCGTGCGCGCCGCGGGGGACCCGTCACGCCGTCACGCCCCCGGGGGACCCGCCCGCGGGGACCCTGAACGCCCGCCCGTCACCCACCACCGTCTTCGCCGAGGTGGTGGGTGGCGGGCTTCTCAGGTCCGGCGACCGGCGGTGTCGAGCCGGCGCAGTGTGGCCGGGTGGGCCAGGCAGGGCATGACCACCCGCCAGAAGCCGGCCAGCGTGCGCGGGGCGAGCCACTGCGGGTCGTCGCGTGCCAGGGCCTCGAAGCCGAGGGTGGCGGCCACCACCGTCGCCGCCACGTTGCGCAGGTTCAGGCCGGGCAGCAGGGTGCCTTCCTGCGCGGCCTCGGTGAGCAGCCGGTGCACGTACTCGTGCCACTCCCGGGGCAGGGCGTAGACGGGGGAGTACGCCGGCTCCCGGTTGAGCCGGAATCCGGCCCGTGCCACGACATCGGACAAGAGCAGCCGGGCGAGGGCCTGCGAGCTGTCGGCGAGGGCCTGGAGGGCCGACGTCCGCTGCGCGTAGACCTCGCAGGCGACCGCGCGCAGGGCCCGCGCCCCGGCGGCCTCGACCGCCTCGGCCACCGCCGCCTTGTTCTCGAAGTGGAAGTGCAGCGCGCCCGGGCTCACGCCCGCCCCGACGCTGATCATGCTCAGCGTCGCCTCGGCGTAGCCGCGCCGTCCGAACACGGTCGCGGCTGACTCAATCAGTGCTTGACGGGTCCGGACGGCGCGTTCTTGTTTCATCACGCATAGCTCCTGTATCAGTTTCCTTCCATTATTAAACCGCGCCGTTGGTATAAAAGAAGGGGGGCGAGGCGGGCAGGTGGCTGGTTTGGTGGTGATTCCTCCCCTGTGGTGGCCGGTTTAGGGCTATCCGTCCCCGTATCTCAGGGGCATGTGAGGCCTTTGACAAACCGGCGACGCGGTTTGTATCTTCGCTGACGTTGGCTCAACCGAGCTTGAGGGGAGGGGGGCAGATGAACCAGCGGACCATCGCTGTACTGGAACCTCACGCAGCCGCCGCCGGAGTGAACGGGGGGTTCGTTCCGGCCGAAGGAATCAGGACACCACAGCACGCGCCGACCCAGTCGGCCCTGTGGCGGATCCTCATCGTGGACAGCAACACGGCCGAGGCGGAGACGCTCGCACGCGGCCTGCGCCGCCACGGGCACGAAGTCGACATCGTCGGCACGGGAAGCGAGGGACTGCGCGGCTACGCCGACGCCGACCTCGTGCTCCTCGACCTCGAACTCCCCGACCTCGACGGGCTGGAGGTCTGCCGGAGCATCCGCGCGGCCCACGAGATCCCGGTGATCGCGGTCACCGCCCGGGGCAGCGAACTGGACCGGGTCCTCGGCCTCCAGGCGGGCTCGGACGACTACCTCGTCAAGCCGTACGGCTTCCGCGAGCTGATGGCGCGGATGGAGGCGGTGATGCGCCGCGCGCGCCCGAGCCGGCCCGTCGCGGCGACCATCACCTGCGGCCCGCTGCGCATCGACGCGGGAACGCGCGAGGTGACGCTGAACGGGGAGCCCGTCGAGACCACGCGCAAGGAGTTCGACATGCTCTACCTCCTCGCGTCCCATCCCGACACCGTCATCCCGCGCAAGATGCTGATGCAGCAGGTCTGGGGCGACTCCTGGTCCCGCCGGACCGTGGACACCCACGTCAGCACGCTCCGCAACAAGATCGGCGCCGGCTGGATCATCACGATCCGGGGCGTCGGTTTCCGGTTCGGCCAGGCGGCCTGAGCCGGCCGGCCCCGCGGGATCCCGCGGAGGACCGCCGACCACCGATACCAGCTGAGGGGGACGACCATGACCGCGACGTCGCTGTGCCGGGGCGAGGGCTGCCGCAGCGGGCAGGCCGGCGGACGGCCCGGCAGGCGTACGGCCGACGGCAGCCTGCTGTGCCGTTCGTGCCGCGAGCACCTCACCGCCGGCCTCGCCGAACTGACCCACCTCTACGAGGAGTGCGGACGGATGCTCGGCGGCGCGGCCCCCGGCAGCCTGCGCGAGCGGACCAGCGGCGGATACCTGCCCGGGCTGCCCTTCAACGGCGCCGCGGCCGACGTGCGGGCCCGCATGGTCTCCGTCCTCGGATCGTGGAGCGGGCTGGTCGCGCAGCAGCGCGGGTTCACCGCACCGCCCCGGACCGTCGCCGCGCTCACCGCCTTCCTGCTGCGCAACGCCGACTGGCTCGCCGCCCACTCCGCGGCCGCCGAGGCCACCAAGGAGATCGCCCGGCTGGTCCGGGCCGGACGCCGCGCGGCCTTCCCGGACCCCGCCCGCAGCATCCGCCTCGGCGACTGCCCCGAGCCCGGCTGCTCCGGCGCCCTGGCGCTGGCCGTACGCGCCGGTGCGCCCGCGGCCGGGGAGGCCGTCGCGTGCGACGCCGACCCGGCCCACCGCTGGACCAGCGACCGGTGGAGCGAGCTCAGCCGCTCCATGGACTCCGCCCGCGAGCCCGGCGCCGCCCCGGCGGCCGCGACCGAACGCTGGCTGGCCGCCGCCGACATCGCGCGGCTGTGGCACACCCCGACCGGCACCGTCTACCGGCTGGCGAGCGAAGAACGCTGGCGCAGGCGCAACCGCGCCGGCCGTACGTACTACCACGAGGGCGACGTCCGCGCCTGCTTCACCCGGCGGGCGGCGCGCACCTGAGCCACCCGCCCGCCTGATCCTCCGCAGCGGTCAGCACGGCATCCGGTAGGACCCGGATCCAGCCGTCTGACCGCTGCTTGACGTTGTCTTGGCCGCCCCTCGACACAGCGGACCGGCCCTTGTGGAACCTGACCTACTCCTGAATCCAGGGCCATTGAACGGCCGCTCGCGTCCGAAGAACCTTGTAGTCAAGATCCGGTGCACTGTCTCCGGAGGCTGAATTCAAGGAGACGTGATGGACGCCCCAGTGATCGTCGTCGGCGCGGGCCCCGCGGGCATGATGCTCGCCGGCGAGCTGCGGCTGGCGGGAGTCGCCGTCGTCGTCCTGGAACGCCTCGAACGGCGTACAGGCGAATCCCGCGGGCTCGGCTTCACCACCCGCACGATGGAGACCTTCGACCAGCGCGGCCTGCTCGAACGCTTCGGCGACATCGAACGCAGCACGCAGGGCCACTTCGGCGGGATCCCGCTGGACTTCGGGGTGCTCGACGGCGCCTGCCAGGCCGCCAAGACCGTGCCGCAGTCCGTCACGGAGACGCACCTGGAGGAATGGGCCACCTCGCTGGGCGCCGACATCCGGCGCGGCCACGAGGTGCTCTCCGTACGCGACGACGGCGAGGGCGTCGACGTCGAGGTCCGCGGTCCGGACGGCACGCACACCCTGCGCGCCGGCTGGCTCGTGGGCTGTGACGGCGGCCGCAGCACCGTGCGCAAGGCGGTCGGGTTCGACTTCCCCGGCACGGCGGCCACCATGGAGATGTTCCTCGCCGACATCAAGGGCATCGAGCTCAAGCCCCGCATGATCGGCGAGACCCTGCCCGGCGGCATGGTGATGGTGGGCCCGCTGCCCGGCGGCACCACCCGCATCGTCGTCTGCGAACGCGGCACCCCGCCGCGCCGGCGCGAGAGCCCGCCGTCCTTCGAGGAGGTCGCGGCCGCCTGGCAGCGGCTGACCGGCGAGGACATCTCGGCCGCCGAACCGGTGTGGGTGAGCGCCTTCGGCGACGCGGCACGCCAGGTCACCGAGTACCGGCGCGGCCGGGTCCTGCTCGCCGGCGACGCCGCGCACATCCACCTGCCCGCCGGCGGCCAGGGCATGAACACCGGCATCCAGGACGCCGTCAACCTCGGCTGGAAGCTCGCCTCGGTCGTGCTCGGCCGGGCCCCGCTGAGCCTGCTCGACACCTACCACGGCGAACGCCACCCCGTCGGGCGGCGCCTGCTGATGAACACCCGGGCCCAGGGACTGCTGTTCCTGAGCGGCGCGGAGGTACAGCCGCTGCGCGACTCGCTGCGCGAACTCATGGCGTACGAGGACGTGGCCCGCCACCTCGCCGCCATGGTCACCGGACTGGAGATCACCTACGACGTCGGCAGGGGCGGCCACCCCCTGCTCGGCCGCCGCATGCCCCGCCTGGAGCTGACCGGCGCCGACGGCCGCCCGACCTCCAGCACCGAACTGCTGCGCCCCGCCCGCGGGGTGCTCCTCGACCTGGCGGACAACCCCCGGCTGCGCCAGCGCGCCGCGGCCTGGGCGGAACGGGTCGACATCGTCACCGCCCGGCCGCGCGAGACACCGGCCGGCGGCGACGGGCCGCACGACACCACCGCCCTGCTGATCCGGCCCGACGGGTACGTGGCCTGGGCCGCGCCCGGCAGCCACCACGACCTGCCGATGGCGCTGGAGCGCTGGTTCGGCACGCCCTGACCCCCGGCGCGCCCCGACGACCGGCACTCCCGGGCGGCCGCCACACCCCGGCGGCCGGACGAGTACGTCACGAGGAGGAACCACCCCATGGCAACGCCCACCGCGGCGATCGAACGCGCTGCGCCCGGAGCTTCCGAGGAGCGCCGCGGCATCGTCCGCGCCGCCCGTACGGTGCTGGCCCGCGAGGGCTGGACGCGCTGCACCTGCGAAGCGACGGCGCGGGAGGCGGGCGTGCCGCCGGAGTCCGTGGAGCGGCACTTCCCGGACCAGAAGCTGCTGCTGCTGAGCGTGCTGCTGGACAGCTCCGCCTCCGTCGCCGCGGCCCTCGAGGCCGTCGCCGAGAGCCACCTCGCGGAGATCACCGACCTGGAACAGGACCTCATCGCGCTCGGCCGGGCCTGGCTGGCGCCGCTGGAGGCCTTCCGCGAGCACTTCGCGATCGTCCGTCACATCAGCGCCGAGGTCACCCGCCTTCCGGCCGAGGCCGTCCAGAAGTGGCAGGCCGCCGGTCCCCGGCGGGCCCGCGGCGCGCTGGCCCGCCGGCTCCGGCACCTCGCCGACCAGGGCCTTCTCGACATCTCCGACGCCGACCAGGCGGCGGAACGTTTCATCCTGCTGGTTCCCTCCGGCGTCGTCCAGCGCTCCTTCCTCGGGGCGCTGCCCGTGCCCGAGGACGAGGCGGACGCGCTCATCGCCGACGGAGTGGCGGACTTCATCCGCCTCTACCACCCCTGAACCAGCCCCAGACCCAGCCCCCGGCTCACGGAAGAGAGACACCGAATGCAGCACAGCAACCTCATCGTGGCCCGGATGGACAGCATGTCGAGCGACCAGGTCGCGAAGCTGTTCTCCGAGTTCGACAAGACCGACATGCCCGCGCGGATGGGTACCCTCCGCCGCCGCCTGTTCATGTACAAGGGGCTCTACTTCCACCTCCAGGACTTCGCCGAGGACGACGGCGGCGAGCGCATCCAGGAATCCCGCACCGACCCGCGCTTCATGAAGATCAGCCACGACCTGCTGCCCTTCATCCAGCCGTACGACCCCGCCACCTGGCGCAGCCCGGCCGACGCCATGGCCACCCGCTTCTACGACTGGACGGCGTCCGAGTGACGTCCGTCCGGGCCGATACGAGAGGAGGGCCGCACCGGTGGTTCGCCGGGTAGTGATCACAGGACTCGGAGTGCTGTCGCCGGGAGGCATCGGCACCCGGGACTTCTGGAACCTGCTGAGTTCGGGGCGTACGGCGACACGGGGGATCACCCTCTTCGATCCGTCCCCCTTCCGGTCCAAGGTGGCGGCCGAGGCCGACTTCGACCCCGCGCTGCACGGGCTGACCCCGCGGGAGGTCCAGCGGATGGACCGCGCCGCCCAGTTCGCCGTCGTGGCGGCCCGGGAGGCGGTGGCCGACAGCGGCCTCGACCTCGCGGGGCTGGACCCGTACCGCACCGGTGTCAGCTTCGGCACCGGCATGGGAGCCGTCGGCAGTCTCGACAGCGCGTACCGTGCCGCCAGCGACAGCGGGCGGCTGGGCGCGGTCGACCCCAAGGACGCGCCTCCCCATCTGTACGACCACCTCGTGCCCAGCTCCTTCGCCGCCGAGGTGGCCTGGGCCGTCGGCGCGGAGGGACCGTCCACGGTGGTCTCCACCGGCTGCACGTCCGGGATCGACTCGGTCGCGCACGCCGTCGACCTGATCCGCGAGGGCAGCGCCGACGTCATGGTCACCGGCGCCGCCGACGCCCCGATCACGCCCTTCATCCTGGCGTCCTTCGACGCGATCAAGGCGACGACCACCCTCAACGACGAGCCGGAGAAGGCCTCCAGGCCCTTCGACGCCTCCCGCAAGGGTTTCGTCCTCGGCGAGGGCGCCGCGGTCTTCGTCCTGGAGGAACTGCAGAGCGCCCGCGACCGCGGCGCGCACGTCTACGCGGAGGTCGCCGGCTACGCCTCCCGCTCCAGCGCCTTCCACATGACGGGACTGCGCCCCGACGGCCGGGAGATGGCCGAGGCCATCACCGTGGCGCTGGACGAGGCACGGCTGAACCCGGGCGACATCGACTACGTCAACGCGCACGGCTCCGGCACCAAGCAGAACGACCGCCACGAAACGGCCGCGTACAAGCTGGCCCTCGGCCCGCACGCCTACGGCACGCCGGTGAGCTCGATCAAGTCGATGATCGGGCACTCGCTGGGCTCCGTCGGCTCCATGGAGATCGCCGCGTCCCTCCTGGCGATGGAGCACCACGTGGTGCCGCCCACCGCCAACCTGCGGACCAGGGATCCCGAATGCGACCTCGACTACGTTCCGCTCGTGGCGCGGGACCACCGCACCGACGCCGTCCTGACCGTCGGCAGCGGATTCGGCGGCTTCCAGAGCGCGATGGTGCTGGCCCGTCCCGACAGGAGGACCGCATGAGCGCCAGGACCCTGGTCACCGGCATCGGTGTGGCCGCCCCCAGCGGGCTCGGGGTGGAGGACTTCTGGGCGGCGACCCGTATCGGCAAGAGCGCCATCGGGCCCGTGACCCGGTTCGACACCTCTTCCCACCCCGCGCGGCTCGCCGGGGAGATCCACGGCTTCGAGGCCAAGGACCACCTGCCCGGCAGGCTCGTACCGCAGACCGACCGGGTGACCCAGCTCGCCCTCGTCGCCGCCGACTGCGCCTTCGCCGATGCCGGTCTCGCGCCGGGCGACATCCACCCGTGCGACATGGGCGTGGTCACCGCGGCCGGCTCCGGGGGGCTCGAGTTCGGCGAGAACGAGCTGCGGAACCTGTGGAACCAGGGCCCCCGGCACGTCAGCGCGTACCAGTCCTTCGCCTGGTTCTACGCCGTCAACAGCGGGCAGATCTCGGTCCGCAACGATCTGCGCGGGCCCACCGGCGTCCTCGTCGGCGACCAGGCGGGCGGACTCGACGCGCTGGCCCACGCCCGGCGCCAGCTCCGCAAGGGCAGCAGCAGGCTGATCGCGACCGGCGGTTTCGACGCCTCGATCTGCTCCCTGGGCTGGGCGGCGCACCTCGCGGGCGGCCACCTGTCCACCAGCGACGAACCCGAGCGCGCCTACCTCCCCTTCGACGAGGCGGCGTCCGGCTACGTACCGGGAGAGGGCGGCGCCCTGATCCTCCTGGAGGACGAGGACAGCGCCCGTGCCCGGGGCGCGCGCACCGTCTACGCCGAGTTCGCGGGATACGGAGCCACGCTCGACCCCAGGCCGGGCAGCGACCGGGAACCCGGTCTGCGCCGGGCCATCGACGCGGCGCTCACCGACGCGTCCTGCCATCCGGCCGAGGTCGACGTGGTCTTCGCCGACGCCGCGGGCGTCCCGAGGCTCGACCGTGAGGAGGCCGAGGCGATCTCCGCGGTCTTCGGCCCCCGCGGGGTGCCGGTCACCGCACCCAAGACCATGACGGGGCGGATCAACGCGGGCGCGGCACCGATCGACGTGGTCTCGGCGGTTCTCTCCATGCGGGAGGGCCTGATCCCGCCGACCGTCAACGTGGAGCTGTCCCCGGCGTACGACCTCGACCTGGTGGCCGCGCGGCCCCGGACGGCCTCGGTCCGTACCGCCCTCGTCCTCGCCCGCGGCCGCGGCGGCTTCAACGCCGCGGCCGTGGTGCGCGCCGTCGACTGACGGCGCCCCCCAGCCGGCGTCCGCCCCCGTCCGCGCTCCGACGGAGGCGGCGTCCTTTGTGCCCCGCAGCCGAAATCCCCGGCCGCGGAAGACCAATGAAGGGATCCATCGTGTCCAAGCAGGAATTCACCTTCGACGACCTCAAGCGCATCCTCCTCGAGGGTGCCGGCGCCGACGAGGGGGTCGACCTCGACGGCGACATCCTCGACGTCGAGTTCGAGACGCTGGGCTACGAGTCGCTGGCGCTGCTCGAGACCGGCGGCCGCATCGAGCGCGAGTTCGGCATCACGCTCGACGACGACGTGTTCGTCGACAACACCACGCCGCGGTCCCTGGTCGAGGCCATCAACCTGAGCCTGCGCGCCCTCGTCGACGCCTAGGCCTTCCGCGACGCCGGGCGGCCGCCCCCTGGTACGGCGGCCGCCCCGTCGGCACGGTGCCCACGGCCGGCACACAGGGTTCGTCCTGGGGTTCCGTTCGTCCCCGAACGGTTCGTCCCGAGTCTGAAGGAGTCATGAGCATGTCGCAGTCCGGTCTGCGGGAGGTGGAGCACGAGATCACGGTCTCGGCTCCGG
>NZ_JBVISM010000025.1:0-45114 GCF_055575515.1 Streptomyces sp. NPDC034086
GAAGTCGAGCGGACAATCAACCGGCTCAAACACCACCGGGCCGTCGCCACCCGCTACGACAAACGCGCCTACGTTTTCCACGGCACCATCACCACAGCAGCCATCAGACTCTGGCTCCGCGAATGATCCGCCGGACACAACCTAGGCGAGGCCGCCCTCTATGAGGTCGCTGCGGTACTGGCTGTGTCGTATTCCGCGACGGATGCGCTGTACGAGGTTCGGGGCCCTGGGGTGACGTTGGAGAGCCAGCGGCGTCGCAGGAGCGACCCGATCCCTCGACGGGGTGGTCGTGTCCGGTCGGTGGGTCAGGACATCCGCAGGGTGGTGAGGATCTCGGGCGCCTTGTCGAACAGTCGCTGTCCCATGGTCCGCAGGGTGATCAGGACGACGAGCAGGCCGTATGACGTACCCAGAGGCAGCAGCAGCCACAAGAAGGGGGCGCCGTTCAGGGCGATCGCGCCCGCGATTACCGGGGCGATCGCCACCAGGCCGAGGATGGAGCTGAAGAAGTTCGCCAAGTGGTAGCCGCCGCTCTGGCCGGGGGCGCTCACGCTCCACGGGTCCTCGGGGTATGGGTAGGGGTGGAACACGCTGATGACCATGCCCATCGCGAAGGTCACCCCGAGCAGCGCGAAGCTGACGCCGAGAGCGGCCGCGAGCTGGTCGGTGCGCCCGGTGACGAGGGCGGCGCCAGCGGCGACGGCGGTGAGCCAGGGCGCGATGACCACCAGCTGGGGGATCAGCCGGCCGGCGAGTTCGGCGCGGGCCTGCGCCACGGTGCGCAGGGTCGCGACGTTGCTCCAGATCGCGGAGCCGTCGAGGGCGAACATCACTCCGGGGACGGTCAGTCCGAAGACCCAGGCGCCGCCGACGGCGGCGTACGGGGTCCGCATGCCGACCCCGGCCATCACGACCGGGAACAGCAGCGCGTACGCCAGCGCCGCGATCATCGTCATCCGGTGCCTCGGCGACCGTGCGAAGGCGCTGAACTGGTGGTGGGCGACGAGCAGGGTCCGGCTGGAGGTCAGCAGCCGGGCCCGCAGGCCTGTCGTCCGGCCCGCCCGGACTTTGACGGCATGGGCCGTAGAGGCGTCCGTCGTGGTCATCAGCCGGGTCAGGGAGCCGTGCCACCACACCATCAGCAGAGCGATCAGGGCGGCGGTCCCGGCCAGTTCGAGCAGGGCGGCGGCGGTCCTGCCGTCGGCGGCGGCCCGGATCGCGTCGGCCGGCCAGCCCGGCGGGGTCCAGCGCAGGATCCGTGCGACCAGGGGCGGCAGAGCGAGCCCCGAGCTGGCGGTGGTCAGCAGCAGGTAGGTGGTGTAGCCGCCGACCGCGGTCAGGACGCCGCCGAGGGCGGCGGCGTCCTTGCCGCGCCGGCCGGTCAGCGCGCGGGCGAAGGAGGCGAGTACGGCCCGGGAGGCGACCACGCACAGCAGCAGTATGAGCGGCACGGCGAGGACGGTGACGACCGCGGCGGGGAAGCTGCTGAACGCGCCCTCGGCGGCGCCGACGACCGCTCCGGTGATGAGGATGAGCGTGCACAGCGGCCCCGGGCCGATGAGCGCGGAGGCGGTGGCCCCGGCGATCAGCGTGCGCGGCCGGACAGGCAGCACGGCGAGGCGGGTGGGGTCGGAGCTCTCGTCGCCCCCCGCGCCGAAGGACAGCGGCAGCGCCAGCCAGGCGACGGCCAGCCCTGCGAAGGCCAGGACGGCCAAGTCGGGCCCGTCCGGCTCACCTTGGGCGCGGGCGAGGCCGATGGCCGCGTAGCAGGACCCGGCCAGGCTGATGCCCGCCCCGGCCACGAAGCCCACGGCGCGGGCGGTACTGCGGCGCAGACTGCTGCGCAGGAGGGCGAGTTTCAGCCCGACGAAGACCCCAACCATGCGAGGCTCCCTCCCTTCGCCTTCCCGACCGGGGCGCCCACCAGTTCCATGAAGCGCTCGTTCAGGTTCCGGCCGGCCCGTACCTCGTCGAGCGTGCCGTCGGCGACCACACGCCCCTTGGCCAGGATGGCGACGTGGCTGCACAGCGCGGCCACGAGCTCCATGACGTGACTGGAGAAGACCACCGTCGAGCCGGTCGCGGTGTACTGGCGCAGCACCTCGCGGATCGTCTCGGCCGATACCGGGTCGACGCTCTCGAAGGGTTCGTCGAGGAAGAGGACCGGAGGGTTGTGCAGCAGCGCGGCCGCCAGACCTATCTTCTTGCGCATGCCGGTGGAGTAGTCGACGACCAGCTTGTCGCCGGCCTCGGTGAGCCCGAGCACGTCGAGCAGCTCCTCGGCGCGCGCCTCGGTGTCGGCGGCGGAGAGCTCCCGCAGCCGTCCGGTGTAGCGCAGCAGTTCCCGTCCCGACAGCCGCTCGAACAGGCGCAGGCCGTCGGGCAGGATGCCGATGCGGTGCTTGGCCTCGTATGGGTCCTGCCAGACGTCGTACCCGGCGACCCGCACGGTGCCCGCGTCGGGCCGGAGCAGGCCGGTGATCATCGACAGACTGGTGGTCTTGCCCGCGCCGTTGGGTCCGACCAGGCCGTAGAAGCTGCCCCGTGGAACGGTGAGGTCGACTCCGCCGACGGCGACCTTATCGTCGAACTCCTTGCGGAGTCCGCGTACTTCCACGGCCGCCGGGACCGCGTCGCCTTCAGGGGGGTGTTGCATGGTGCTGTCTTCCTCCTGGTAGGGGGATGTGGGATGGGGCGTACGGTCGGATCGGCGGGGGCCAGCGCGCTCAGCGGGCCGGGATGGCCGGAAAGGCCAGGTTAGCCGTTGGGTATTGGGCGCTGTGCGAGCGGTATGCGGCACGCGGATGCCGCCGAGGCAGCACCCGACGACGCGGCTCGGCGACCGGCCACCACCAGGGGTTCGCGGGCCAAGGCGGCTTCGAGCCCGGGGGCGCGGGCCGTCGGCACGGGCCCCAGCCCGGCTGCTGCTCACCCGGGGACGGGTACGGATTCGACATCACGACCCCCTGACCGGTCGCGCACGGGCGCTCCTCCCACCGCTGGACACCTCCAGCCTCATCCGCCGCCCGCCACCGCGCACCCCCACGACCCGCCCCACCCCGGGCCGGGTCGGCGCCGCCGGGACGAGTGCGGCGCCGGGATGTCGTGAAGTGCGGGCTGCAGGGCACCTCGAGCCAGGACTTGTCGCCGTTCAGGACGCAGGGTCTGGCAGAGGGCGCAGAGGTAGCCGCCCTGACGGCTCTCTTTCGGAGCTGGGGAGCCGGGCCCGCTGTCCGTTGGGGACCCCGGCCGGGTCAGCCGCATGCTCGTCCGCACGCAACAGCCTGCCCAGTGCCCGCGCCGCAGCCACGAGCTGCGGAGGGTCGCCCCAGGCGTTCGCTCGGCCATTGGCGCGCTCATCCAGCGCGGAAAGGTGGACGGCCCTGACCACCAGGTATGCATGTCGGCCGAGCGCCAGCAGCGAGCCGAAGTAATGGACGGGCGGGACGGATGACCGCAGCTCCGAGGCGTCGCCGTTCAGAGGTGACCTGGTCGTGTGACGAATAACAGGGGGACACCGAGCGGGGAGGTCGCACACAATGCGGCCATGGTTGATCAGGTTCAAAGTGCTCCCCGCCCCGACTTTGTCAGCAAGCCCACGCTGAGGGGAGAGCGGGTACTGCTCCGGCCGGTCACGGTGGATGATGTGCCCGCGCTGCTGCCGATGTTCCGGGACACCGAGGCGTCACGGCTGACTGGCAGCCATGACGACGGCGAGCCCGATGAGGCGCGGATACGCACCTGGTACGAGACGCGAGGAGACCAGGGTGACCGGCTGGATCTTGCCGTGGTCGAGCAGGCGACGGGGAGCGTTATCGGCGAGGCGGTGCTCAGCGAGTGGGACCCGGGCAACGAAAGCTGCAGCTTCCGTATCTGCCTCGTGCCCGGCACCTACGGGCACGGTCTAGGGACGGAGGCGACGCGGCTGATCGTCGGATACGGCTTCGAGGAACTGGGCCTGCACCGCATCTCGCTGGAGGTCTACGCGTTCAATCCGCGGGCTCGCCGCGTCTACGAGAAGGTGGGCTTCGTCTCCGAGGGAGTACTGCGCGATGCGTTGCTGTGGGATGGCAAACGGGTGGACACGGCGGTGATGTCGATTCTGGCGCCGGAATGGTCCCAGCACCGTGGGCGGCCGGGAGCGTCCGGTCACATGTCGGTCTGACCGTGCCACGGGTCGTCATCGACCTCAGCAGGTCTCCTTCGCCGACTCCGCGCTCGTACATGCGCTCCTGGACGCTCACACCGGGCACGACCTCATCCTCACCGGCCCGCTTCCCCACTACCTCCACCTCCTGCTCGACAGCTCCGGTACTCGCCACTGCTTCATCTTCGCCCCCCGACAGCGGGCACACCTGACCGGCACCCTGCCGGCCACCGCCAGCGGCCCAGACCGCGCGACGCCAGGCAGTGCGCCCTGCGGCAGTCCTGGCCGCCGCAGGACGGCTCATCGCCCCGGAGCCAGGTGAGCGTGAGCGGCTTTCCGTCCGCCAACGCTGGGGACCTCCACCTGCGCGGCCGGGCGCCGCAACAGAAGCCAGTCGCCGCCCACCGCGACCGCCTGCGCAATCCTTCGCCCAGCGGCATGGTGACGGAAGCCACCCGACTGACTTCCGGCCGACCGCAGGATGATCCGGCACCCGTCGGTCGGCGGGCTGAGCGCAAGAAGGCCGCGCACGCCCTGGTTCACGAGCTCCTCCTCGCTCAAGGTCGCGCACGCCGGGCGATCGCCCGGCACCTGGGTGGGGGCCTCAGCACAGTGCTCAGGCACGCGAACGCCGCACACTGGCAGGACACCATCCGCGAGAACCAACCCCGATCCAGCAGGCTGGACCCATACAAGCCCTACCTGGAGCGACCCTTCGCCGAGGGATGCACCAGTGTCACCCACCCACCCCCACGGCGAACTCGTTGCCAACAACGCGCCCGTCACCTACCAGATGGTCCGCAGCTACACCGCCACCCTCCGCGGGGCTCCGGCCGGCGCGCCGCCGCGGCCTCCGACGGTACGGCGGCAGGTGACTGGCTGGCTCACCCGACGCCCCACCGCGCCAAGTGAGAAGAACCGCGTCGGTCTGAAGGGCGTCTTGGTACGCTGCCCAGAAGTGGACACGGTCGCCGGACACGTCCGCGACTTGGGCGAAGTACTGACCGCCCGCCTCGGCGTCAGGCTCCCTGCCCGGATCGACGCAGTCGACGCAAGCCAACTGCTCCGGCCTCACGGGCTTCGCACTGCACCTGCTCCGGGACCTCGATGCCGGGACCGCCGGACTCACCCTCCACTGGAAGCTGCGGCAGCATCAAAGGCGCCGTCAACCGAATGGCGCCCCGTTTCCTCTGTCCACTCCGGCTGGCTGAAGTTCGGCACGGCTTCTCCCTCGTATTCAGTCGTTCGAGCGGGCCGGTGCCGTCCGGGGCGGCGCCTTCACCGCCGCAGCCGTTCCACCGTGCAATGATCAATCCGTAATCGACTGACTACGCAGTGGAGAGGTCATGGCGGAGCGCGAGAACGGCACCGTGAAGTGGTTCAACGACGAGAAGGGGTGCGGCTTCACCACCCCGGAGTCCGGCCCCGACCTGTTCGTGCACTTCCGCGCGAGCCAGGGGAACGGCTTCCAATTCCTGAAGGAGGGCCAGAAGGTCGGGCAGGCCGACGAGGTCCAGGTCACCGGCTGACCCCGTCACCGCCGGCCGAAGGGTCGGCGTCCCCGGCGAGCCACAGCTCCCGCCCTGCATCCGGTAACGCGCCGTATGGCACGCACTGAGCAATCGATCAGATCGATTCGGACGAGAAAGCGCCACATGACCTACGTAGTGACTGAGCCTTGCATCCGGTGCCGGACCACCGACTGTGTGGCCGTGTGCCCCGTCGACTGCTTTCGCGCAGGTGCAAACATGCTCGTTATCCACCCGGAGGAGTGCATCGACTGCGGCGCCTGCGAGCCCGAGTGTCCGGTCAGCGCCATCTTCGAAGAGTCCGAAGTCCCGACGAAGTGGTCGGAGTACAAGGAACTCAACGCGGAGTACGCCGCGAAGTGGCCGCTGATCACTGAGCAGACCGATCCGCCCTCTGGCTGGGAGAGCTGGAGGTACGTCGAAGAAAAGGCGGATTACTTCAGCTCGGAGCCCGCTTCCTGAGCCGACTCATCCGCCGTCGTCGGTGGGGACGCAGGGCTCGTGGGGGCCGAGGACGCAGCGGAGGTCACTCGGCACTTTCAGCTTCCTTCCATGCACCGCGGACCCAGTCGGCGGCCCTCCCCCACCAGGAAGGCTTCGGGCAGCAGGCGGCGTGCGGGCAGCACAGCCGGGTGCCGGAGTAGTTCTTAGGACACAAACGCAACGGCATGAACGTCCAAGTCCTCACCGATCCGTCCGGACGCCTCCTGTGGGCCTCACCCGCACAGTCCAGATCGACTCACGACCTGACCGCCACCCGTACTCACGGCATCGTCGACATACTCGCCGAGGCAGGCGTGAAGCGCTGGGCGGACAAGGCTTACCAGGGCAAGTCGTCCAGGGCCGATACGGCGGCGTCTTTGCGCTCCGGTGTGCGGGCCGAGACCAGCAGGACGTCCAGGCTCGGGCAGGAGCCGACGGCGAGCAGGCAGGCCGGCGCTGGAGGGGGCGCCGGGCCGGAACAACTCAACCAGCTCGGTCGTGATCAGGTCCAGGAATTCCTCGCCGTGCAGGGGCGCGGGCCCGAAGGCGAGCAGCCCGTCCTGAAGGCTGTTGCAGAAGGTCTGGTTTTGGCAGGTCGAAGCGGAGCCTGACCTGCTGTTTCACCACGTCATGGCGAGGTTGTGCATGGTGGCGACGGCCTGGACCGCGTGGTGGAGGCCGTCTCCCTTCTGACGGCAGTCGCGGAGGATCTTCCCGTTCTTCATCCGGGCGAAGGCGTGCTCACGCGTGCCCGGACACGTCGGTGTTCGGCGTTGACTTCCTCCTGGCCACGCAGGAGGGGGCGTCCGGCTCTTTTGCGGTGAGGGACGATCAGGCCGGTGCCGAGGCAGGCGCCGTCCGCGATCACCGTCGTCCCGGCCGCCGTGGCCGGCAGGTCCGACTCCCGCCAGACGTGGGCGTCGGCCTTGTTTCCCGGCGCTGGCCGGGCCGAGGCGATGACCAGGCGGCTGTCTGCGTCGACGATGACCTGCACGTTCGCCGGGAACCGGTAGTTGCGGGAGGAGGCTGCGACGGTACGGTCGCGGACCGGGATCAAGGTTCCGTCCACGATCCACAGCCGGTACACGTCGACGACCGGCCGCGGGGCGGCCTCCAGGGCCAGCAGCAGACGCAGGCGTTGGATGACCCGGCAGACGGTGGCCCACACTCACACTTCAACGCTGGGCTCGCAAACAGACCACCCTGTGGTGCACAGCTCCACCCCCATCAAAAAGGGCTGCTGACAGCCGTCGGCCTACACGCGCTCCAATTCCACTCGGAGCGGCAACTATCCAGGCTGACAGGTGACCTGGACAGCTCACTGGGCCGGACTGCTACTGATCGTTCTGGTGGTAGGCACGGGCAAGGAGACCGGCGAACGCAACGGCCCGCTCTACGCTGTATCGGCCACTTCGAATCTGCTGAAGCAATGCACGGCCTACCTGCTCGGGAGTGAACCCGTTTCTTGCCAGCTCTCGAACGGCCTCCTGAACAGGCCGCGGTGCTTGCCTATAGGCACGCTCACTCCCAGCCCCGGGCGCTGTTCCGGCAAGGACAGGTCTTTGCCCGGCTGGTGCAGCAGCTTGCAGGGGGGCTTCGAAGAGCAGTTGCTGTTCCCTGGGAGCATCTCCAGCAGGCTGGCTCCGCGGTTGTCTCACATCTCTTGGGAAGAGGTTCTCATCCAGCGGCCTGAGATGAGGCCTGGCGCGGACCAGGATGTTTTGGCCGAATGACAAGGTGCCCCACACGTATGTGGCCTGGCTGCTCGCCGTCGGTGTGTCCTTGGGTGTAAGGGGCCCTAGACCGGCCAGCGCCGGTCCCTTTGGCGTGTGCGAGCGTCTTCGAACTCCGCGTGGAGCCGGCAGCTCCCACGTGCGAACCTCTCCACCCGGCTACCCCCCACGCTGCCGGCAGCCGAGGGCGAAGGCCGCGGCCGGGCTGCCTGTCGGCGCAGCAGACTGCGGCCCCTACCGCCGTCGCACACGGGATGGTGTCCGTGTCCCTGCCCGAGCCCTCCGCCAGCGCTGCTCCCGGTTACGGGCTCGGTCCTGATCAGCCGGCCTTCTCCCGGGATGCTTGGAGCCGCCCGCGGCGTACTTCACCGCCCTGGGGAGCGGCAGCGCCGCGCGCGCAACGGGGATGTGGATGGATTGCTGGAGGGTAGGGCCCATAGAACTGGCGCGGGCGCCCCTAGACGTGGGACGGCCAACGAGGGCGTTCCACGTCTCGGGGGCAGGTCCGGTTCGGTCAGGGTGCGTTCAGTCCGAAATCCTGGCGGCTGACGTTGCTGGCGCCGGGGCTGTGGATGTTGTTGTTCGTGGTGATGTTGTTGAACATCGGGATGACGCCGTTGAGGTTGACGGGGAGGATCGACACGGGGCCCCCGTCTCCGTCACCGTCCCCGTCGTCTCCGCCGCAGGTGCCGCCGGTGATGGTGGTGGGGTCATTGACCGAGTCGCCGGTGCCACTTGCGGGAACGATCACCACTGCATAGTTGTCGACGAGGCACGGGCCCTCCTCGGCGACCTTGACGGTGAGGGTGAGCGTGTAGCCCTCACCGGGGCCCAGCGGATCGCTGTCGCAGTTGATCCTGTTGTCCCCCTCGAAGGCGCACGAAATGTTGACATCCGAGTCGATGACCGTCTCCCCTTGGACGAAGGTCACGCCTTCATGCTGGATGGTGTCTTGCATGACCGTCCCGCCGGCGGTCGTCTGATCGCCTGTGTTGGTAACCGCGAGCGTGTAGACACCCTGCCCGCCCTTGGGGAAGCTGCCGGAATGCGTCTTCGTGATGTCGATCTGTGCCGCGGCGGACGCGGGAGTCGCCCCCAGGGCGAACGGGAGGGCGATACCCAGTCCCAGGACGGTGGCGAGGGCGGACATCCGCCGCCCCAACGTGTGCGTGACCATGATGGTCCCCTTGTCGTGTGAAGGTCGCCGTGCTGCGGCTCCGCCCGCGAAGCGACGGGGGGACGCAGTACACGCGGGACGCCTGCACGACAGGAACGCACCGGTGGACCGCCTGATCACGGGCGCGGTCGCCGTTTCACTCGATCGCCCCGCCGCATCCGGGTGGAATGAGCGGCGTGTTCGCCGTCGTCATTCCGTACAACGGTGGCGTGCTCGGCCGGTGCGAGCGGTCTTGCTGGTCCTCTCCACCGGCGAGACCAGCGGGTCGCGGTGCCATCCTTACGCGTCCACCCATGCGTTCAGCTGCGCTCACTGACTGTGGTGCGGAGAGCCATCAGCCGTGCGCGCGGTACGGCGGAAGCTGTGCGCGTCCTGCTCCCCACCGATCTGTCCCGGCGGCCCGCTCACTCCTTCGGCCTGGAGCTCGGCCGCGCACAGCTCCGCGAACGCAGCCGACAGCCCGACGAGCACACCACGGGTCTCGGCGTGAGCACAGAGGTGGTCGAGAACGGCGTCCAGATCCTCGAACCGTCCCACCGGGCGCAGCAGCCACAGCCGGCCGGTGGGACGCGGCGGGATGCCGCAGCGAGCCAGGTCCGCGGAGACGTCCTCCTCTTGCGTCTCCTGCTCCGACTTCGTGACGGGGTGGCATTCGACATCCACCACTCGACCCGATGCGTCCAATGTGGCGTCGATCTGCCAGCGAGTCGACCGATCCGGTACCCAGGTCCGAGCTTCCGCCGGCCACACGAACGGCAGAAACACCCACATCGGGGCCTCCGGCGAGAGGAACCAGCCCAGCTCCCCCAGCTCCCGCACTTCCGGCAACCGGGCCGGTTCCAGCTCACTGCGCCCTGAGCGACGACCGGCCAGCCGATGCGGGCTTCCACTTACATCCCATGACATACCGGACTACAGTAGCCAAGGTTGTGCACCCGTGATCGCTGCCCCGGCCGCCGGACCGGCCCGAGAACGTGCGGCTCACCACTCGTGCGTCCTCGGACGGGTCGTCGATGTGGTCGCCGCTCTCACTCTCGGCCCGGTAGTACGCAGCCCCCATCGGCGCCTGTCTCCCCTCAACCCGCTGACCGAATCGCGGCCAGAATGACCGGTCGGACCGGTACCTCCTGCAGGTCACAGCCATGCGTTGACCGGCGGCCGCGGCCAGCCGCTCCCGGTCTCGAAGCAGGGCGTCCAGGTAGGCCCGCAGGTCCGGCAGGTAGGAGGGGTCGGTGCGGAAGTTCGCCTCCGATATCCGAATCCCGGCTCGGCCGCGGTGGATCTTCCACCGCCCACTCGACGACAACGACCTCAACGCGCCCTGGCTCTTTCCGACTCAGAGACCTGGCGACCCACTGGGCAGCAAACAGCTCAGCCGACGTCTCCGCAAGATCGGACTCCCTACCGAAGCCGGACGATGCGCGGTTCTGCTTGATCTCTGCACGCAGATGCCTCCCGCGGTCCTTCAGCGCCTGCTCG
Source organism: Streptomyces sp. NPDC034086 (assembly GCF_055575515.1). NCBI lineage: Bacteria > Bacillati > Actinomycetota > Actinomycetes > Kitasatosporales > Streptomycetaceae > Streptomyces > Streptomyces sp. NPDC034086. The sequence continues at coordinate 10,549 of NZ_JBVISM010000025.1, forward strand.
GCATCAGCCCCACACAACCCCACGGGTCGATACACGTAGGGCCTCCAGTGCGATTGAGGTCGAGGCTGGTCGGTTCATCACGGAGCCCCTGGGCTTTGAGTACGGGCCGTGAAGGGTGCCCATGGTGTCTGGCAGAGTTCTGTCCATGTTGCAGGTGTGTCTGAACGGAGCACGGAGTCAGAGCGGGAGCCGTTGGGTTCCCGTGACGCCTGGGGAGTTGGCGGCCGAGGCTGCGCGTGCGGTGGCGGCTGGAGCGGAGGACGTTCACCTGCACCCCAAGGGGTCCGAGGGTCTCGATTCGCTGGAGCCGCAGGTAGTGGGTGCGGCGGTGAGCGCGGTGCGTGCCGCGGTGCCGGAAAGGGTGCGCGTCGGGGTCACCACCGGGGCATGGGCGTTGCCGGACCCGGGGCGGCGGGTCGAGCTGATCCGGTCTTGGACGGTGCTGCCCGATCATGCCTCAGTGAACTGGCACGAGGACGGCGCTGAAGCAGTGGCCGGTGTTCTGCTGGAGCGTGGCATCGGTATCGAAGCCGGCATCTGGTCGGGTACCGATGGGGCCCGCCGGTTCCGTGTCTCGCCGCTGGCCCACCGGGTGCTGCGTGTGCTCGCTGAGGTAACCGATACCGGCCCGGGCACGGCAGTGGTCACGGCCGCGGCCTTGGTGCGGGAACTCGGGAAAGGGCTCACAGTGGCTGTGCTGCTGCACGGCGAAGACGGCGGGGCCTGGCCCGTGCTGCGAGCGGCAGCCGGCCTGGGACTGGACACGAGGATCGGTTTGGAGGACGTGCTGGTGCTGCCGGATGGCTCGGTCGCAGAAGGCAACGCGACGCTTGTACAGGCCGCGCGGAAGATCCTTGACCAGCACCCCTCCCGGCGGTCTTGACCTCACGCAGAAGTTGGTCAGGCTGCCTGGGTCGGGCTGTCGCGGATCGTGAAGAGGGCCAGCGCGCCCGTCATCTCCAGCAGCCGCTCCAGCCGGTGCGGCAGCGGCCCCGCCAGGACCAGGGGACGGGCGTTGCGCAGCCGGATGAGGGCGTTGAGGAAGGACGAGTCGGCGAACGTCACACCGGTGACGTCGAGGACCAGGAGCCGGGCGTCGGCGCCTTCGCCCTCGCAGGCGGCTTCCAGCTTCCCCGTCGTGTCCAGGTCGAACTCGCCGGAGCAGGCGACCACCCACACGCCGTCGGACTCGGCCCTCACCGTCACCTTCGGCGACTCCATCCACGCCTCCCGTCCGGACCGGGCCGGCCCTACGTCGGCCCCTTGCCTGCGACCGTACGCCCTCAGCAGCCGGAACAACACCGTGCCACCGGGGCCCGGAGCGTGCTCGTGGGGGTGAACAGCCCACCGGGTGTCTGCCGTCCTGCCACGAGGAAGTGGGGTGGAAGGCCCGCGATGTGGCTGTGCGTCGGGCACTCACGGATCCGCGCCGACCGTCCCGGTGCAGGGGGAAGAACGTCTGTGTTGGAAGCCCCTCGCGTTCTGGCCGTTGGCGGATAACCTGCCTTCATGCCGCTGAACGTCCCCAAAGAGATAAAGCGTGTGAACAAGCAGGTCCTCGTAGAGCTGAGCTCGCAGAGCGAGCGCCTCAACCTCGGCAGGGGACGCGAGCCAGGATGGCTGGATCAGTACCTGGCCGATGATGCGACGGGGTCTTTGCGGGCGATCCTTCTTGAGCGTCATCCCAAGCCCTGTTATCGCTGCCTCGTCCTGATGAGGCGGGCCAGCCGGGAACTCGAGCACTTCCTGCTCGACGTGCTGCCGGAGGATTTCGACCGGCTTGAGGACATCGTCGGCGAGGATCTGCTCACGTTCACACGCTGGGCGTTGTCACAGATACCTTTGAGTCCTCTTCCTGCGGAGTAGGAGGTTCATTCGACCGACCGCAGGCAGTGCTCTGGGGGTCCAGCGGGTGGCGGCCGCCAGTGGTCTTCGGCGGCGTGTCGGCGTCAGCCGATGGGCTGACAGAGGTGCCATGCCTGTGATCGCTACGGAGGTGTCGTCTTTCGGCGTCCGACCGTCGGTGGGGTGGCGGTGCTGGTCAGGCAGTGGTCGAGGAGTGCGTGCATGCGCAGGGCGGGGAGGGACGGGTTGGCCGCAGCGCCCTCTGCGGTGTGGGAGTCGGCGAGGAGGGTCTCCAGGGCTTCCGGCGTCAGGCTCGGGTTGGCGGCAGCGGCCCGGCACACCGACTCGTCGGGGTCTTCCAGCAGGGCCTCGGCCAGGGCGGGGCCGGCTGCCGCGAGGGCGCGGACCTCGGGGTCCGGGTGGCCGATGAGGTGGGTCAGGCCGGTACCGGGCAACGTGGGCAGGGTCAGCAGGTGCGGGCGGTGGGCCGGGCGGGTGACGAAGACGTCCAGGAGGAGGTGGGGCGGAGCCAGCGGGTGGTGGCAGGCCAGCCGGATCCGCACCTCCTCGTCGTCGTCCTGCGCGAGTGTCCCGACGGGTTCGGCGGCCCGGCCGGGCCACTCGTCGGAATTGTCCGCCCTCTTGATGCGTTCGATCCGCCGGCCTCGCGGGGTGTGGAAGGGCAGGAGGTGTCCTTCCAGTTGTCCGGCACGTCGAGGGCGGTGGCGTGCGGGAACTCGGCGAGCAGCTCCAGCGGAACGGAGTCCCGCCGCGTGAAGCGGTGGTCGGCGGGCACGCCCAGGACCCGGGAGCCGGTGCAGAAGGCCGGGCCGACGGTGAGGTCTGGCTCTTCCACCGGCAGCCAGACGCTGTGGTCGGTGGCCGCCCGGCTGATGACCCTGTACGCCGTGCCCGGCTCCGCGTGCGGCGTGCAGGGCTGCCCCCTCGCCCGTCGGAGCGCGGACCGGGGTTCCGGTCTCATGCCGGAGCCGAGGGGCAGCCGCCCGGGTTCCGGTGGCCGCGCCCGTCGCGGCGCGGGTCGGCCGTCGGCTGATGGCCGACCCGCGCCGCAGGGTGTGATCAGCGAGCCAGGAAGGCGAGGATGCGCTCGTTGACCTCCTGCGGCTTCTCGGCGAGCAGATGGTGGCCGGCGCCTTCGATCATGGCGCCGTCCGATCCGGGGGGCAGCATGGCGATGATCTCGGCGAGTGTCGCCTCGTCGACCACGGGGTCCTCGGTCCCGTGGAGGTACAGGGTGGGCTGGGAGGGCAGCTTGTTCAGCACGCTGACCATTTCCCATTGCGGGGTGCCGAACGTCGCGGCCGGGAAGTTCTGCCGGTAGAGCTCCAGGCCGAGGTGGAGCCTCTCGGGCGTGTTGAGTCCTTCCTTCATGGCCTTGCGGTCCTCGGTGGAGTCGTAGCCGGGGACGGTTCCCGTCCAGTGGTCCCAGAGCCAGTCGAGGTAAGCGAGGTTGTCGGCCGCGACGAGTTGGTCGGCTATGGCCATCTGGAAGAAGTAGAAGTGGACGTACCGCTCGATCCTGCCGGGGTCCGCGCTGTTGCGGTCGTAGAACGACAAGGGCGGTACGTCGTTGACGACCACCTTGGCCCACCGCTCGGGCGCGGCCGCGGCGGCGCCCCAGGTGGTGAACCCGCCCCAGTCATGCCCGATCAGGACCGCGTCGGAGCCGCCGCCGAGTGCCTCGTGCAGGCCGTTGGCGTCGGCGATCAGGTCGGGAAGGCGCATGCTGCCGTCCAACGGCACCTGGGACGGGGCGAACCCCCGCATGGTGGGTACCACGGCGTGGTAACCCGCCTCGGCCAGCGCGGGCATGAGGTACCGGTACAGGTGAGGCGTGTCGAAGCCGTGCAGCATCAGGGCGAGCGGCCCTTCTCCTGCTTCGACGTAGGCCAGGTCCAGGCCGTTGACGGTGATCCGCTTGTGCTCCATTTCCAGCTCCTTGGCATCCAAGAGTCGCTAAAACGAACGTTCTAACTAGCCGCAAGCTAGCACGGGGCCCGCGCGACCCACAAGCTAGAACGAACGCTCTACCCAGTAAGCTTTGCCGCATGGCGAACACACCACAGCCGGGCACCCGGGAGCGCATCATCCACGCGGCCTCCCTGCTGATGCAGCGGCAGGGGTACGAGGGCACCGGCATCAAACAGGTCGCCCAGGAGGCCAAGGCCACGCTCGGCTCGGTCTACCACTTCTTCCCCGGCGGCAAGCAGGAGCTGGGCGTCGCCGCGGTCCAGCACGCCGACCAGGAGTTCGCGGAGCTGCTGTCGGCCGTGCTCTCCGCGGAGGCCGACCCGGCGAAGGCCATCGCCGCCTGCGCCCGCGAACTCGCCCGCCTCCTGCGCGAATCCGGCTGGGTGGACGGCTGCCCGATCAGCGCGACAGCGCTGGAAACCACCGGGCGGGCCCCCGACATCGAGCAGGCAGTCGCCCAAGCCTTCCAGCACTGGCGCGACTTGGTCGCGGGCACACTTCGCGAAGCCGGATTCCCGGAGGGCGACGCGCACGACCTCGCCATCACCGTCATCAGCACCCTCGAAGGCGCCGAGCTCACCGCGCAGGTCGCCAAGAGCGAGACGCCGCTGACCGTCGCGGGCGAGCACCTGGCCCGGCTCATCAACTCCTACAAGGGGTGAGAGCCGGCCGGCCTCCCGTGCCGGCCTCGCCGCCGGGGCCGGGCGGGCGGACGCAGGCCCCTTCGGCAACAACGGCTCCAGCACCGGCCCCGCTTGAGCTTGTCGATGCACGGCTCGACGGGTTCTGCTGCGCCGCTTCCTTGAAGGCCCCAAGGCCTACCTGCCGGACCTGCTCCGAGCGGATGTCAGAGGTCCCTGGGAAGATCACGGCCATGGAGCTCCTCACCACCCTTGCCGGGCTCGACGCCCACCCCTGGTCCACTGTCAACCACGCCTACGGCCCCGCCGAGGACCTGCCCGCTCTGTTGCGCACCTTCGCCGAGGGCGGTGAGGACGCCGAGGGGGCACTGGAGGAGCTGTACGGCTCGATCGTGCACCAGGGCACCGTGTACGCGGCCAGCGTCGACGCCGCCCCGTACCTTGCCCGGATCGCCGCCTGCGGTCGGCAGACCGTCGACGCGCTCCGGCTGCTCGGCTGCCTCGCCGAGAGCGAGGACGAGTACGGCGTCGGGCCGGGTGCTGTCCGGGCCGCTGTGACCGCCCAGCTGCCGTTGCTCATACCGCTGCTGGCCGATGAGGACGCCGCCGTCCGGCAGGCGGCCAGCTGGACGGTCGGCCACACCCGGGACACCTGCACCGCCCTGCCCGCCGTCCGGGCCCGCCTGGCCGCCGAGACCGAGCCCGCTGTCCGGGCCGAACTCCTCACCGCGTACTCGCGGTTGGACCGCGAGGGCGCCGCCGCCGAGGCCCGCGCCCTGCTCGGCCCGGATACGCCCGCGCCGCTGCGCCTGGCCGCCGTGTTCGCCGCCCTGGAGGCCGGGGAGCCGTGGCTCGCCGCGCACCGCGACGCGGTCCTCGGCCTGTTGCCCGCGCGCGAGACGGCCAGGTCCGGCTACGCGGACGAGCACCGGGAGCCGCTGCGCACCATCGTCGAGATCCTGCTGGGGCGAGGCACCGACGCCGACCGCGAGAGTGCCCTCGCGCTGCTCGACACCGCGCTGCGTGACGAGCGCCCCGAGGTGCGGGCCGAGGCCCTGTGGGCGGCCGACCGCGCCTGCACCCTTTCCCGCAGCGCCCCGCAGCGGCTGATCCCCGCGGTCGCCCCGCTCGCCGCGGAATGGGCGGCCGCCCAGTTGCTGGGCAAGATCGGCCCGGCCGCCGCCAAGGCCGCCCCCCTCCTCGCCGAACTCGCCGCGCAGCCGGACGACGAAGCCGCCGACCAGGCCCTCGCCGCGCTCGTCCTGGTAGCGCCGCAGGCCGCCGCCCCGCTGTTGGCCCGGGCCCTCGGCCGGCGCCCGCGCGCCATGCAGTGCGCCGCCGGGTCCCACGCCCCTACTGGTGCGCCCTTCCCGTTCGATGCGGAACTGTTCGCCGCGGTCCGCGCCCGTCTGGCCGCCAAGGCGCTGGAGCGTTCCGAGGGGCGCAAGGACTGCGGCTGCCCGGCGACCGAGGAGCACAACGACACCGCCGGGCTCGTCCACCTGCTGCGGCAGTGGGGCCCACAGGCCGCCGGGGCGCTGCCCGAACTGTGCGCCATCCTGCCCCGGTTCCAGTACGCCGCCACCGCGATCACCGCCGTCGCCGCAGGCATCGGGCCTGAGCAGCGCCAGCAGGCCGCCACCGCCCTCCGTACCGAGGCCCGGCAGCTGTTCGTGGCACAGGCGTTGCACGAGCTGACCGGCGAGACCGGCCCGCTGTTCGCCGCCGCCGAGGCGGCGCTCGCCCCCGGTGCGCGCGGCGGCGTCGAGGGCGCACGCGCCTTGGCCGACCTCGGCCCGGCAGCCGCCCGCCTCGTCCCGGCCCTGCGGACGGCGCTCGGCCGCACTGTCGACCGCGACACCGCGCCGGAGGTGGACACCGACCTCGCCCTGGCGCTCGCCCTGTGGCGGATCGCCGGTGAGGCGGCCGAGGTCGTCCCGGTGCTGGCATCGGTGATCGACAGATGCCAGCACCGGCGGTGGTTCCACTGGACGGCCGCCCGCGCCGCCCGCGAGATCGCCGTGCTAGGCCCGGCCGGGCGCCCACTGACCGCACGGCTCCAAGCTCTCCTCGACGACCCGGCCCAAGCACCCTCGGCCGTCCTCGGGCTGCTCACCGTCGCCGACCCGGCCGGCCTCGACCGCGCTCGGCTCGCCGAGGCGGCGCTGCACTCGGCCGAGACCCGGGCCGACCTCAAGGGCGCCTGCGACGCCCTGCGGGCCCTCGGTGCCGCCGCCCTGACGCCCGAGCAGCACGACCGGCTGACCGTGCTCGCCACCGGAGACCGCCGCCTGGTCGTCTCCGGGTCCGACCACGCGATGATCCGCGAGGACGAACTGCTGCGCGCCGCGCTGACATCTCTCCTCAACCAGGTCGGCTGAGCCCCAAGGTCTGTCTTGCGCATCTCGCCGGCGCCCAACGCCGCGTGCCCGGGAAGATGCGAAAGGCAGGACCTCCGCCCCAACCCTCCACCATGCGGCCTGCGGCACACGTGTCAGAGCCAGGCATTCGTGCGGCGCCCGGTCCACGGGGCCGGTGCACGGCCCGGCCGGCGCTGATCTCCGCCACCCTCCCGGGGCGGACCAGGACCGCGTCCAGGACGCCGCGGTACCCCCTCGCGGCATCACGGGGTGCCTGCGGGCGTGTCCGGGGCGGGCGGGCTTGGGCTTTACCGGACTGAGAGGTCGCCTCATTCGGTGCTGGACACGAGCACAGCGAGCTGGTGCAACCGCTGGCAGTACTGGCTTCCCACAGGGTCTTTGACCTCAGCGATGACTCGGTCCAGGTCCTCGATGCGGCTCTGCAGGAGGATGCTGTTCCTCGAGTCGAGAGAACCGCTGTTGTCGAGCCAGCGAAGAACGCAGCCGGCGATGTCCAACTCGATGAGCCACACGTCTGTGCCCCCGAAGGTGACATGTCGCAGGCTGTCGGGGAATGGCTCTTGGCGGAACTCCTGCCAGAGACGATCTGCGGTCCGCACCTGCTCAGTTGATTCGCTCACTCGAGCCATCCTGCCGTAGCCGGTGAGTCGGTTTGGCGTTCGTCTTCAAGCGGCGGTAGCAGATGAGGGCTGCGGCGATGCCTGCGAACGCCAGGAAGTGTGCGGCCTCGCGTTCATAGCGCCGGTGTAAGTGACGGCAGCCCGAAAGCCAGGACATCGTTCGCTTTACGACCCATCGGTGCCGGCCGAGCCGGTTCGACGGCTCGATTCCCTTGCGGGTGATGCGGTGACGGATCCCGTGGTTGCCTTGTCGCCGTGGAGCTTACCGGGGTGACGGCGACCGCGTCCGCGGCGAGATCTGATCGGCGGGACGCCCCGGACCACATCTGGAGGGCCTGGCTGTCGTGGAGGTTCGCCCCGGAGATTCTGACGGAGAGGGGCAGACCGGCCCGCCCTTTGATCGAATGGATCTTCGGCCCGAAATTGCCCCGATCGACAGGATCCGGGCCCGTCACATCCCCCTTCTCAGGGCCCGCATGTTGACGGAGCCGATCGCGCAGCGGGACCAGTCCAGCTCGCCTCGGGCGCCGAGTGCGTCCAGGACCAGGCGGTGGAGCTTGGCCCACGCCCGGGCCTTCGTCCATTCGGAGAACCGCCGGCGGGCTGTCGCCCCCGACGGCCCGAACGACGCCATGGACAGTTGCTGCCAGGTACAGCCCGAGGCCGCCACGAACAGAATCGCCGCCAGCACCGCCCGCTCACCACGCCGACGCCGGCCACCACCTTGAGGCCGCGTTGGAGCCCGACATGGCCATCGGCTTGAAGGACATCCCGGCGGCCTGCCCCTGAATGCTGGCCCGGGACTGCGAAGCGATGGATCCGTCCGACGCACGCTTCGCCGGCCTCGGGCATGCCCTTCGCGTGCTGTTGCAGGCTCACGGACGCACCTGGCGGCAGTGCCGCCGGTGAGATCGCGGACCGCATGGTCGGCCACGCCGTCACCGGCAGCACCATGGTGGGGCTCATGGTGCTGGGCGGGCGCGAGCTGGGACAGCTCTACCTCGACTCCGCGTGGAGGAAGCAGGGCCTGGGCGACCGTTTCATGTCCCTGGCCCAGAGACGGCAGCCGCACGGACTGGTGCTGTGGCCGTTCCAGGTCAGCGAATCAGCCCACCGGTTCTACGAGCGACACGGCTTCATCACGGTCAAGCGAACCGACGACCCACGCGACGACGAGGGCGGACCGGACGTCCGCTTCGAAGTCTGGTATCCACCACCAACGCGCTGACGCTGAAGCGGTCACCCGAACTCCAGGGTGGCCTCGCCCTGTCTTCACCGTTGCGGGCGCGGTCTCCACCAGGCCCGAGCCGACCGCCCGCCGCCATCGGCCCCGCAACCGGCCAGCGGTCCTGCACGGCCATCGCTCCCGCGCACGACATGCACCTTGCGCGGCTTTGGCCCCGCTTCATTGTCCGGCACCCACGGACGCGCCATAGTGAGGACGTGAACACCGAGCGTGATGACGCATCCAGCGGGTACGGCCCTGGCAGCAGCTCCAAGATTCCAGAGGCCACCGGCGATGAGGAAGCGCAGGTCATCGTCGTGGGTGCGGGACCAGCCGGTTCCGCCGCCGCCGGCCACCTGGCGCGGGCAGGGCTGGACGTACTGCTGCTGGAGAAGAGCGGTTTCCCGCGCGAGAAGGTGTGCGGCGACGGCCTGACACCGCGCGCCGTGGCCCAACTTGTGCGGTTGGGTGTGGACATCAGCGGCTCGGGGTGGATGCGCAACCGCGGGATGCGTTGGGGGTGCCAGGGGGAACAGGTGGAGCTGGACTGGCCGCGCCTGGGCAGTCTTCCCGACTTCGGGCTCACCCGCAGCCGGCATGACTTCGACCACCTGCTCGTGGCGCACGCCCGCGCCGCCGGGGCGCGCCTGCGCACGCATGTGAAGGTGTCGGCTCCATTGACCGACCGGGCTGGGCACATCACGGGGGTGACTGCCGTCCGGGGGCCGGAACGCGAGCCGGTGCGCTACCGCGCACCGCTCGTCGTGGCGGCCGACGGCGCCTCCGCCCGCACTGCGCTGGCCTTCGGGCTCGAACGTGACGAGAGCCGGCCGGTTGCGTCGGCGGGCCGCCGCTACTACCGCAGCGAGGCCCGCACCAACGACCCCTACCTGGAACTCTGGGCAGATTTGCGCTGCCCGAGCAGTGGGCTGGACCTGCCCGGGTACGGCTGGGTGTTCCCGCTCGGGGACGGGCGCGTCAACGTCGGCCTCGGTGTCCTGCCGCAGCGGCGGCGTCGGGTGGGGGACCTGCGGGCCGTCCTGGACGCCTGGCTGCCGCGTCTCCCCGCAGAGTGGGGAATCCGTGAGGAGAACGCCGAGTCGCCTTTGCGCAGCGCCCCTCTTCCCATGGGTTTGAACAGACGACCGCAGTACCGGCAGGGCTTGCTGCTGGTCGGAGACAGTGCGGGGATGATCAGTCCGTGGAGCGGTGAGGGCATCGCCCAGGCCATGGAAGCCGCCGAGGTTGCCGCGGAGACCATCGCCCTGGCCCTGGCCCGGCCGAGCGGACCCCGACGAGAGCATGCGCTGCGGCAGTATCCGGTCGAGATCCACCGCCGCTGGGGGCGCTACTACCGGCTGGGCAACCTCGCCGGTGATCTGATCTTTTCCCGGTACGGCTTCCGGCCGGTCCTCCACCCCCGCGTCATGGCTTCGCCTCCGATGCTGCGTACGTTGGCCCGCCTGCTCACGCACGTGACCGACGGGCCGGCCCAGGACAGCATCGACGTCGTGCTGCACGCCCTGCTGCGTCTCGTACCGGCCGCTCGGCGCTGAGGCCGTCTGGGGCGGCCGCACGGACCGTTTGCGAGTCGGCTGTGGAGGGCAGGCGCTGAGCGGTTGGACTGGAAGGTGACGGACATGAGTGCTGGCGAAAGGGCGAAGGCCGAGATCGAAGTGGTTGCCGGCAAGGCGGTGAGGAAGGCAGCCCACGCCGTGGGCAAGGAGACCATGGCGGCCAAGGGTGCCGCTCTGCAGGCCCGGGGCGAGGCGCGGCGGGCGAAGGAACGGGGCAAGGACAAGCTGCGCTGAGCGAAGCTGCGGTTGTGACGGGGAATGGCTGGTGTGAATCTTTCGGGCAGCTCTAAGCGAGAAATGCGGCCCGCAGCAAGCGCCTGAGAGCGCGGCGCATGCCCCACAGCATCATCTGGACTCCCCATCCCGCCAGCCGCATGAGCGCCCGGCGCACGACAGACCGTGGCGTCCATCGGGCCAGGGGGCTGCGCCGTCTGCTCTTGCGCGGGTTCCACCTGTGTCTGCGCCGCCTCAGGTTCATTACGGCTCCTCCGGTTCGAAGGGCAAAGAACACCTGGATCAGTCCCGGAACGGTGGTCATCGGACCACGATGCGAAGCCGGGGCCACCTGCTCCGCCCGCTGTGGCCTTGCTCCTTGCTGCCATTTTCGGGTCTGCGTGTTTTCTGTGGGTTTGGGTAGAAGCTGGCGCGATACGGGCAAGGTCAAAGAGACCACCGGCAAGGCCGTCGGCAACGAAAGCCTGGACGCGAAGGGGCGGCGCGAGCAGGCAGCAGGTGATGCCAAGCAGGCCGCTCAGAAGGCGAAGGACGCCCTGAAGCATTGATTCTCGACCCCTTGGGCGGCTGCGCCGAGGAGAGGAAGGGCAGACAGGCCGGGTGCGTGTCTGCCCTTCTCGCCTGCGGTGCTGTATGCCGCGCCTGCAGCCGGCGATCTGTTCCCGAGCTCTTTCCTTGATCTCCGCGCGCACCTGCTGGCGGTATCGTTCGCGGGGGGTTGTCGCAGCTTCACCCATGACAGCCTCCTCCTCGCGAGTATTACCCTATCGCTGTCGTAGGGGCTGTTGTAGTTTCCGCTTATCAGCACGCCTTTCAGAGAGCCTTACGCCCGCCGCCCGCCGCGCGTCGCCGCGTGTGCGAGACCGCTCCGGCGGCCGGCCGAGGCGGACACGCGGCCCGGACTGTCCCGGGGAGCGGCCACGGGCGCTTCGTACGCCAAGAATCCGAAGGCTTCGTACGCTGGAAGAACCGACAGCTGCCGGTGAAAGCCGTCGCAGGTTGCCGTCCGCTGAGGAATGCGCCCGCCGCCGGCCGCCAGTCAGGGCAGCAGGAGAGGGAGTCATGGCAGACAGCCCGGCGCTCCAGGCGACCCTGTACGAGGCTGCGCACTTCGGAGGGATCGCTGTCGCGGTTCAGCCCGACGAGGGGGATCAAGGCGGGGAGGCGATCGCCTACGCACTGGCGTTCCTCGGTCTGCGCGAGCTCGGATCCATCAAAGCACCGACTGCGTCCGCCGATCCTGACGACGCGTTCCACCAGGAACTGCGCTGGGTCACGAACGTCACCGTCTGGGAGTCGAGACCGGACACCTGGATGCCCGGGGACGGCCAACGCGGCAAGACCTGGCAGGACTACAGTGCCGACACCTCCGACCTGGGGACCTGGGCCCGGAGGGCCGCATACGTTCGCGTGTGGAAGCAGGTCGCAGGCGGACCGCCCGACATGAACGGCGGCCCGGGTGGTGCGGTGATCCCCATCGCCGCCGTGGAGTAGCCGCGTTTCGACCACCTGCCTGCCGTCGGGGCCGCCCTGCCGCCTCTCCGTCACCGCGCTGATCCGGCAGCAGGGGAACCAGCGGTCTTAAACGGTGCGGGTGACCGTGACGAGGATGGTGACCGGCTCGGCCGGTTCCTGCTGGGCGAGGCAGGCGGTGACTGCGGTGCGTACTCGTTCGCGCACTTGGCGGGCGACGTCCGCCACCCGGCGGTCAGCGCGCAGGATGCACCGCACTTCCACGCGCCAGCCGCCTTCTGGGGCGTGCTGGATGCGGATGCCGGCCGGCTCGGGCAGGGAGGTGGTTCCTGCTGGTGTCACGGCCTGTTTCGCGTGGGAGGCTGCCCGGGCCAACCGGTCGGCGAGCGAGGGCTGGAGCGCGGCTACGGAGGGAACACCGAGGGCTGCCTCGGCTGCTGCTCGCAGGATGTCCTTGCGGTAGGCGCCCGTCATCGTGTCCCGACCCCCGCACGCGTGCCGCTGGGCATCCAGGGAAGATCCAGGACGTTGGTGATGTCGAGGTCGACGGCTGTGACCGCGAGGCCGAGGATGTGGTCGGCTGCCTGGAGGACTGCTTGGCGCACGTCCTCGGCTCTTTCCGGCAACGGTCGGTCGAGCGCGGCCGCGACCGTCATGGCGACGACGTGGACGGCGCTGCCTTCACGCGCCGGGGTCAGTCTGCAGCTGGCCGCATGGGCGCCGTGCACGGTGTCGGCGGCGCGGCGCAGTACTTTCGCGGCTGCGCTCTCGGAGATGCGCAGATCGTGCTCGGGGTCGTCCAGAAGCAGCAGGGTACCCAGTCGTACCTCGGCCCGGACAGCGTTGACGACCCGGGTGGCCAGGCTGCGGCCGTCGGGCTGTTCCTCGGAGCGCAGAGCACGGGTGGCACGCTCCAGGGCGGTCAGCCCCTCGACCGCTTCTCGGCAGTGGGGACATTCGGCGGTGTGCGGGTCTGCCGCACCGGAGGGGTTGCGGACCTGCTGCCACACGCGGCCAAGGGGGCGTCCACAGGGCAGTAGCTCACCGCCGGCAAGGGCCTCGGTCCCGGGTGCGCGAAGGGGCCCGGCCCTTGGGGCGCCCATGGCGGTGGGTGCGGCGCCGGAGGTGAGGTGCGGGTGATCTAGCGCCATGGGCGCATCGCCTCCATCAGAGCGCGTCGTGCGCGAGAGAGTCTTCCCCGCACCGTCTGTTCGCTGGTGCCCACCACGTGGGCGATCTCCTCGTAGTGCAGGCCGTGCAGCTCCCGCAAAACCCAGCACACGCGCAGCTCGGGGGAGAGTTGCAGGACCGCTCGCGCCAGGGCGTCCGTCGCCGCGTCCCTTTCGGCCACTCGGGGCGGCGAGCTGTCGGCATCCGCCGCAGCGGGTTCCGAGACGGTTTCCAAGGGCAGGGGGCGGGGGCGGCGACGCAGGATGTTGAGGCAGCGATTCGTCACGATGCGGTACATCCACGTGCCGAACGAGGCTCCATGGCGGAATTCGGGCAGCTGCCGCCAGGCGCTGATGAAACCTTCCTGTACGGCATCCTCGGCGTCCGCCGGATTGCCCAGGAAATGCTGGGCGAGAGCGAGCAGGCGGCTGCTGTGCCGGCGGACCAGGACGGCGAAGGCGTCTTCATCGCCTTCGGAAGCCCGCACGGCCAGAACGGAATCGTCGAGATCACCGGGCGGGGCGCGGCTCCCGGCGGCGTCGAGCACCTGCGCGGCCGGCTCGTGCACGAACTCCGGGCCGTGCCGGGGCGGGGGTCTGGTCTGGTTGCGCATCCGCCGTTCGCCTCCTGCCGGGCGCGGTCCTCACCGGCTGCGTCCGCACTCTCCGATGGTATGCCGTGTGCGTCAGGCGAACCCGGTGAGGAATGGCCCGGGAGTGTGTCCAAGGCTGTGAGGGCACCGCACCGGCGCCCTGATGGACACATCCCTGGGGAGGTCCTCATGTCGGACACCACCGACCCCACCGTGGCTGGGAGTGAACCGCGCGCCGAGGGCAAGGCTTCCAAGGGCCGCACCCGCGTGGAATCCCGCTCTGCCGAAGGGAAGGCGCTCAAGGGCCAGGCGGGCGCCGGGACGGCGCCGGAGACGCGGGGCCAGACGACCATTGCTGACAGCGTCGTCGAGAAGATCGCGGGGATGGCCACCCGTGACGTGCCGGGCATTCACAGTCTTGGCTCGGGAATGGCCCGCACACTCGGGGCGATGACGGACAGGGTCCCTGGCGGACGTCCCAGCGTGACGCGTGGCGTGAAGGTCGAGGTGGGCGAACGGCAGGCCGCCATCGACCTCGAGGTGGTCGTGGAGTACGGCTTCGCCATCGTGGACATCGCCTCCGACGTCCGCACCAGCGTCATCTCTGCTGTGGAGCGCATGACCGGACTGGAGGTCGTCGAAGTGAACATCACGGTCGACGACGTCCACCTTCCCGACGAGGAGGACGAGGAAGAAGGCGAGGGCCGCGTCCAGTGACCCGCGGCCTGCCGGCCCCGGCACCGCCGGGTCAGCAGTGAACGACGTGAAAGGTTGGTGAGTGAGATGAGCGCAGCAACCGCAGGCCTGCTCACGGGCATCGCCCTGGGTTTCGCCGCATTCTTCGGCGGTTTCTGGGCGTTCCTGCTCGTGGCGGTCCTGGGCCTGTTGGGCCTGATAGCCGGCCGTGTCCTGCAGGGCGACATGGAGATGTCCGACTTCACACGGCGCCGGGACGGGCGGTGACCTCGCGATCTGCCCCTGCTCCGCCCGCAGGAGCCCCACCTGCGACGCCTCCGCTGATACCGGCGGCCGAACGTGGCGCCACGGTGATACCGGAGAAGGTGGTCGCACGCATCGCGGCTCGCGCCGCGCAGGAGGCTCTGGACGAGCACGCAGCCACCTCCCGCGCTCAAGTGCGCCTGGCCGCTCCACATGCCTCGGCCACGGTGCGCGGCGGCACGGCGCGGCTGGGACTGACGCTGGACCTGCCCTATCCCGTGAACCTTGCCACCACCTCGCGCCACGTACAGCACCACGTCACCGAGCGGGTGGCCCAGCTGACGGGGTTGCGCGTCACCGAGGTCACCCTCGCCATTGAGCACCTGGTGCCCTCCGGCGGGCTGGAGCAACGACGCGTGCAGTGAGCCGGAACGCAGTGCCACCGGAAGGAGAGGTGCTATGAGACGGGACCAGGCCCATGCGGCCGCCACGGAACAGCCCACCGGAACCGGCCAGGTCGCCTCCCGCTCGGCGGGTCGGCCGACCGAGGAGCCTTCGGCCGACCTACGGCCCGGCAGCTCGTACTCCTCGCATCGCCCTTGGTCGGCGCGACGCATACCCGCCGCGCTTACCGCCCTGATCGTCGGCGCGGCGGCCGGGATCCTCCTGTTCGACATCGTTCGGGTCCGCGCCGGCCGGCCCGCTGCCGCCTGGCGCAGACGCCTCGCCGCTGAACTGGCCGCCCGCCCGCTCGACGACGTCTGGATGCAGGCCGGCGCCGCCGTCATCGCCATCCTCGGCCTGTGGCTGATCGCCTTGGCAGTCACCCCGGGCCTCCGGCACCAGTTGCCCCTCAAGAGTCCCGATGCCAAGGTGCAGGCTGTACTGGACCGCGACGCCGCGGTGGCTCTCCTGCGGGATGCCGCCATGCGCGTTCCCGGCGTCAGCGGCACACGGATACGGATGGGGCGGCACCGTATCGGAGCGAGCGCGGATGTGCGGTTCCGCTCCCCGGCCGCGGTCAAGGCCGACCTCATGATCGTTCTACGGGAAGAACTCGACCGGCTCACCCTCGCGCGCCCGCCTTCGCTCGCCGTGCGGGTCCGCCCACGCCGCAAGTGACCCCTTCGTGGAACTTCACCTGGTGAGCCAGTGACAGGAGGCGGATCGCATGAAGAAGAAGTCCGCAGTCAATCGAGTCCTGCTGGCCCTGTCGGGCCTCGTGCTGCTCGGCACAGGTGTCATGGTTCTGGCGGGCGCCTTCGACCTGTACCGGCGCTGGAATGTGTCACCGTCCGACGGCTGGCCGCTGACCAGGCCCCGCGACGTCCTCCTCCCTGAAGGGACGCGCACTCGCTGGACGGACGAAGGATGGTGGTGGCCCGCGGTCATCGCCGCCTTGGCCATCATGGCCCTGCTGGCCCTGTGGTGGCTGCTGGCGCAACTCCGTCGCACCCACCCCGGTCGCATACCCGTCGAAGGACCACCCGACATGGACGGCGTGGAGCTGCGGGAGCGTGCCCTCGGTAACGCCCTGGCCGCCGACGCCCTGCGACAGCCCGGCATCCGGCGCGCCAGCGCACGGATGGACGGCTCGCAGAGCCATCCGGAAGCCCACCTCGATCTCACCCTTGACCCCCACAACGAGCCCGGCCCCGTCCTCCGAGCGCTGTGCGACGGTCCGCTCGAACGCGCCCGCCAGTCAACTGGCCGGCCCGGACTCCCCGCAACAGCCCGGCTGCGGATGACCCCGCACAAAGCCCACCGCACCGAATAGAACGGGCCGATCCTCGCCACGGCGCCGGTCAGCCTCCTGCTGCCGACCTGAGCACAGTGCCCAGTCCCCCGTCCCCCGTCCCGCCCGCCACGGGGCAGCGGACGACTGCCCCATGGTCTTGTTCAGCTGCGGGTCAGGGATGGTCGGCAATGCGTTGCCTTGGCTGAAGTCGGCAAGAACCAGGTGCTCGAGAGACCTCCGTACGGCAGGTCTCACGTCCTGGGCCACGTCTCGGCGATCCGGCAGGAGCTGCCGCTGTGGGGGGACCCGCCGCCGCAGCCCACCTTGCCCGCCGGCAGGCCCGGCCCGCCCCTGACGTCGCGGGCGCGTTCGACCGCGCCCCAGTCAGTAGCAGCAGCTGCGCCACCGGTCGACGTCGGCGGGGCGGTACAGGAGGCCCCGCCGGCCAGGAGGAGCCCCTTGGAGGAGCCCCTTACGCCCGGACTGCCCGCCGGCCGCGCGGTGTCGCGCCCCGGACCGCGGGCGCCGTCCGGCGCGCGAAGCCCCGCTCGCAGCTCCTCCGGCTACGACGGCAGCGAGCTCTGCATGGCGAGCAGGTCGCCACTGTCGAGGGCCTGGCACAGCACGGTGGAAATCACCCCCGGAAGCAGGTTGAGGTCCGCGATGGCCTTGGTGGTGAGCGGGACCTCTTCGAGGATGTACTCGCCTCGGTCACTGCGGGCGAACTCCGGTCCGGTGCGGTTCTCGAAGTCCCAGGTGTTGACCCGGGCCAGGTAGAAGAACTCCTTCTCGCCCTGGGCGTTCTCCGTCACGTGGAGGAGGCGGACGATTTCGGCGTCGCCGGCGATCTCTTCGCGGACCTCACGCAGGAGTGCTTCCTCGCGGGTGGCGTCACTCTCCTCCACGCCGCCGCCGACGATTACCCAGTAGGGGGTGATGCCGGGGCGGACGCGCTTCATCATGAGGGTGGTCTCGTTCGGAGTGACGAGGACGGCGCGCACGCGCTCTTTCATGGGGTTCCTCTCGTGGTGAGTGGTGGGGAGGGGTTCAGTGGAGGTGCCAGCCGCCGTCATGTGCAGCGACTCTCCAGTGACGCACGATGCGCTGGGGCGGCGAGGAAGGCGATGTCGTCGGTTGCCCTCGGCGCGGAACGCACTGGCGGGCGATCTGGTCGTTGTACGCCTCACCGGGGAAGACCCGCAGCCCACCGGACACCCCGCCCTTCGCTCGACCCCGGCCCATCATCCTGGCGGTCCCACCTCGGCACGCCAAGAACGGACCATCCTGCGGCCTGCACTCAGCCCGCCGCAACTGCCGGCCCCTCCCCGCACCGTGGAACATCCTCCGTGCTCACGTCCGAGCGGATCCGCTGAAACCTCAGCAGGTGCCGGAAAACACCCAGATCAACCGCCCGGTCGGCGCTGACTTCCGCCACCACGTCCGGGCGGAGGAGCACCGCCCCCGTGCTGTCGCGCCTTCGGATCTTGGTCCACCCGCGCGGTAGCCGGCCAGATGAGGGCTGGTCACGGGCTTAATCACCAGGGCTTGAGCCCGGACGCGTCGGCCCAGGTTTCCCGCCGCTCCCGGGCCCTGGCCAGGTCGGTGGTCATCGGGACGAGCGTCCACGTCCCTCAGGGCGCGGTCGGTGAACCACTCGCCCGTGAGCATGCCGGTCAGCGGCGGTGGCCGCACGGCCGGGCCACGGTGGGTCGTCTCGCGCAGGCTCCCCCGGCACGAGGGCGGCTTGGCGGTGGGCAGCGGTGACAGCGCCAGGAGTCGGTGTCGACCGCGCGATGCTCGAACTCCCCACGCAGTGCGGGCCGTCGTCGGGCCGGCCGGCCTCCACGCAAAGCTCCGGCTCGCGCGCCCTTGTCCGCAGCGGCCGTACGTGTGCCACTCGATCACCCAGCGAACTCCGCGGAAAGTGTCGTTTCGGCGGTGAACAAGGGCGGGCCAAACGGGTGACTCCACGATCTGGCTGCTTACGGCTCGGCTCGGGGACTCGGTAGAAGTGGCCACGACCGGCGAAGCGTTGCCCCTTCAGCT
Source organism: Streptomyces sp. NPDC034086 (assembly GCF_055575515.1). Classification (NCBI taxonomy): domain Bacteria; kingdom Bacillati; phylum Actinomycetota; class Actinomycetes; order Kitasatosporales; family Streptomycetaceae; genus Streptomyces; species Streptomyces sp. NPDC034086. The sequence goes on from NZ_JBVISM010000025.1 coordinate 29,022, forward strand.
GCCTTGTCCAGGTGGAAGAACCGCTCCAGCTCCGCACCCGTCGGCGCCTGGCCAAGGACCCCACAGCGAGCGACCTGGTATCAGTCCGCAACCCCAGCGGCGCAATCGGGCCGCAGCCGCCCACCGCCCGAAAACCCTCCTCGGCACGACGCCATCACGATCCCGAAGGACATCACCATGACCGACTTCCGTACGCGCCTCCGCACGAAGGCGATCGCGACGGCCCTCCTGGGCCTGGCCGCCTTGATCGCACCTGCCGTGCCGGCCGCCGCAGCCACCCCGGTCCACGCCATCACCGCGGCCACGGCCGCACGGGCTCTGCCCCCGCAGCAGAACATCCCCAACCTCGACGCCCCCGGGCCTGCCCAAACCGTCGTCTTCCCGGGTGACAACGTCACCCGGAACTACCCGATCCACGTTCAGATCCAAGCCCCGCCCCACACCCGCATCACCGGCATCCCCATCGACTGCTCCCATGGAGCGCATTGCGCGATCTCGATCGCACCCGACGGGAAGTCCGCGACGGTCACGATCACCGCCAACGCGCCGATGCTCTCCAGCCTCCCCTTCAACGTCTCCGTCCAAGCAGAGGACAACGCGCCCCTCGCCGGCGGCCAGTACAGCGGCACCTTCACCTACGACTACAGCACCGTCCCCCTGACCGTGAACATCACCCCGGGCGCTCCCGGCAACCTCCTGCTCGCCACGAGCAACGCCCCCGGCAACGGCGGCGTCATCGTCCAGTTCGTCCTGCCGAACTCCAACGGACAGACGGCCGGCCTCCAACCCGGTGACGTCATCACCGCCGTCGACGGCCAGCCCACTCCGAACATCAACTCCTACTACACGGCCCTCAACAACCGCCGCGCCGGCGCCACCGTCCCCTTCACCGTCCAGCGCGCAGGCCAGTCCCTTACCCTCCAGGTCACCCTCGACAGCTGACCGCGTACCGGCCTCCGGGATTCGCGCGTCTCTCGTTGACGTTCCGGGCCGCTGCATGCCGAGTGCGCCCGGCCGTTGACCACACCCTCGGTGGCGCCGTGACCCCCGCCCTGCAGGGCGGGGGTCACGGCGTTCGTGCCGGTGCAGGAGGGGTCAGGCGCAGGGGTCGCAGCAGGAGGGGGCGCGTTCGACGCAGATGGTGACGGTGTCGGTGTTGTCGGAGGGATCGAGGTCCTTCTCCGTGGCCCGGGCGGTGGCGGTGTTGGTGACCGAGCCGGCCGTGGTGGCTTTGGCGCGGAGGGTCAGGGTGGCGGTGGCTCCGTCGGCGAGGTCGCCGACCGTCCAGAGGCCGGTGTCGGAGTCGTAGGTGCCCGAGGAGGCGCCGGCGGACAGGAAGACGAGGGAGCTGGGGAGCTGGTCGGTGACGGTGACGCCGGTGGCGTGGTTCGGGCCGGTGTTGGCGATGGTGATGCGGTAGGTCACGGTCTGGCCGACGGTGACGGTGGTGGCGTCGGCGGACTTCACCACGCTCAGGTCGACGGCCGGCAGGACGTCGGTGACGGCCGCGTTGGAGGTGGCGGTGAGCGGCTCGGGGGTGTCGCCGAGGCGGTTTTCGTAGGTGGCAGTGGCAGTGTTGGTGACCTGCCCGTCGGCACTGGCCTTGTCGATGGTGACGCGGTACTCCACCGTGGTACCCGCCGGCACGGTGACGGTGCTGGGCAGGCTGCCCGACTGGCCCCCGCTGGCGCCGTTGCCCAAACGGAACACGACCTGGTTCCCCTGGGCGTCGAAGTGCGCCTGGTCGTCTCCCCTCTGGTCGCTCTTGGCTCCGGCGTTAGGACCTTCCACGATACGGAGCGATCCGGGAAGGTAGGTCGCGCCGGCCGGGATGGCGTCGCTCAGCGTCAGAGCCTCGGCCGGGCCTCCACCCTCGTTCTTCGCGGTGATGCGGTAGGTGAGCACATCACCCACTTCCAGCGGCCCCTGCGGGACAGCCACCTTGGTGAGCACGACCAGGGGCGCGGTGCCGAAGAACACCCCGTCCAGGAAGTTGCCGATCGTGGAGGCCCCGCCGGCAGCGGCCACCGAGCGGAAGGCGAACCGGGTCGTGGTCTGGCCCGCCGGCACGGTGTAGGTACCGGTGTGATAGCCCCAGGCGGTGGTGCCGTCGGTGAACCGGCGCTGCTCGACGGCCGCGCCCGGCGCGCCGATGTCCAGCGCCATGGTGTCCTGGCCCAGGCGGCCGCGGTGGTGCAGGCGCCAGTACAGCTTCGTGCCGGGCGTGGTCGTCAGGTCCTGGTAGAGGGTGGAGACCTCGTTGGCGTTGAGCTCGGCGAACTGTGCCCCCTCAGCCGCCGGGACGCCTTGAAAGCCCGAGCGCCACACCTCGACCCTGTGGTCGGTTGCTGTGGTTCGCCAGCCCGGGACCCGGGATGCAGGTCGCTGCCGCCCACCGGGCCGCAGAAGTCGGATGACTGCGGCGCCAGTTCACCACCGCGGCCTGGCGATCCGCGCCACCTCGGCGAATACTTCTTTCCCGGCAAGACGCCTGGCCGACCTCGCAGCGCCAACGCGATCCGCAGCCGGCTCGCCGCGCACGGCCTTGGAACCCTCGCAGCCAGACACTCCGCGATGGCCGCGCTGATGGCAGACCTGCCACCCCAGATGGTCAGCGACCTCCTGGGCGGGTCTGCACCACCACCGCGCCGCCGGGCCGGCCGGGGTGAACAGCAGCGCCCGGTGCCCGTCGGACTTCTGCTCATAGGCCACCCCAGCGCGCAGCACGGCAGGGCCCGGAAGTCGCTCTGCGGCCTGCGCCGGCATCGGCTCCACCGGCGGCCGCAGCACCGTCCCCAGGCCCTCCTCCACCGATCCGGCCCGGGCCGGCCCAGGGCAGCCTGGGCCCCGGGCGGGCCGGGGTCCGGCGGAGGAGGCCGGCCGGCGTACCGCCACCCGGCGCGGCCCGCTGCCACAGCCGCGCGCCGCAGGGATGAATCCTCAAGCAGGAGGACGCCACCGTAGCCGTCCAGTGCCGCCGCACCGAAGCCGGCGAACGCCCGCAATGGTCGACCCGGCGGCTCAACGCGCCAGGGTCGCGGCAGGCCGCCCCGCACCACCTGCCGCCGGTTGCCTCGACGGGCGCTCCCGGCCGGGGAGCGCGCCACGGTCAGCCCGGCGTCAGCCGCCACCCGAACCGGCCGAGGCCGAACCCCCGGAGAACCAACTCGAGTTGGACCGCGGCTCGTCGCGCGTGCTGCGCTCCGTGCGCAGCGTCACCACGACCGCAGCCGGGCCGAGTAGGGCCTCCAGCGCGTCGGCGAGCCGCTGCGGGTCGCCGCCGAACGGGAGCGAAGCGAGCCGCTCCGGGCCGCTCCCCAGGAGGAGTTCCAGCGCGAGCGTGGAGACGGCCGGCTTGCGGTCCCCCTGGTAGGGCTCCACCACCTCGTGCGTCAGCCGCACCTCGCACAGGGTGTCGACGGGCAGCCAGTCGTCCGGCCCGGCGGCCCGGACCAACCGCAGGGACGCGGGCACCCTGGCCGGCGCGAACTCCACCCGCAGGATGTCCCGGGCCCGGGACATGGCCAGCGCCAGCCAGCCGAGCAGGTACTCCAGCCCGGCGATCACCCCCACCACCACGAACACGGTCGACGCCCGCGCCCCGGCCAGCGCCATCCAGAAGGCGACGAGCAGGGTCGGCACGCCCAGGACGAACGGAGTCAACAGCGCCGACCCCGCCGAGGTCAGCACGTTCCACGCCGGCCCGGCCGGGCCGGCGCGCAGGACCAGATCCGTCGAGTCGGGGCCTTGTCTCAACAAGGGATCAGTGGTCATGCCTTCAGCGTAGGACCGGTCCGCAAGGGCGCGACCCTATCCGGGCGATGGGGCGCAACGCCTGACGGACCGTAGCCCTCAGAAGGATCGCAGTGACGATCATGCGCAGGCTACCGTCCGGTGACCGACGGCCCGACCAGCGGCCTTCGCCGTCACACAGGGGGCGGCACCGCAACGGCTCCCCCGAGGCCTCCGTCCATCAGTCCGCAGCCCCACCCCGGCACCGATCGCCTCCCGCAGGGCCGCACGCGGCTGCTCCGGGTCGGCGGCCTCCACCACCGCCCGGTGAAACCGCCGGCCGGGCGAGCTCGGTCGGCGGCAGCTGCCCGGCGGTGTCCCCTACCCGCCTGCGCCGCAGACCAGGGGCTCAGGCGGCGAACGGGTTGGTGTGGCCGGGCAACTGCTGGCCCGGGCGCAGGAACCGCTGGCCGCCCTGCTCGTCGCGCACCGCCAGGAGTCCGGCGTCCGTCAGCCGTCGTGCGATCTTCCGGCGGCGGATCGCGCCCACCTGGAACGCTACGGTGAAGAGCACCGCGACCGCCCCGCCGGAGGCGACCGCTTCGACCGGGGACCTGTCGATGAGCAGGAGGACGGTCAGGACCACGCAGGCGAGGTAGCCCTTGACCTTCTGGCTCCGGTCCGCGACGTACATGGCCATGACGTCGAAGGTGATGAGGTCCTTCAGCACGGCCACGGCACCAACCGCTTCGGGCAGCGGCTTCAGCGAACCCTGCTCCAGCCCCGGCGCTGTCCCGCCGTTGCCCGCCTGCGGATGGGCGGTGATGACGGCCGCCTCGCGGGCGCGCGCGTCGGGCCGCGGGTCCCGGTACATCCGGACCTGGACGAGCGAGTTCTTGAACCCGGTCCTGTACGCCATGCCGTAGATGTAGCCGTACTGCTCCGCCACGTGCGCCAGAGCGGCCGCCTTCGCCGTGGAGCCCTGGGGGGCGATCTCCACAATGTCCTGCTGACGGGCGATCTGCTGCAGCATCCCCGCTATGTGACCGTCTACGGACATCCTCTTCCCCCGCCCCTGGGGCCCCGCGCCCGGAGCCGACCGGCGCACAGCCTAGGGCATGCGCCGCCCCGCGCGCCTCGTACACCGCACCTGCCCCAGCACCTCCAACGGCGCCGTTCCCGCACAGTCAGATGAGGAGCGAGGCGGTGGCCGCTGGGGCACCGCGGCCGTCGATGCCGTCGGCGAAGTCTCTGACGGGCTGCCCGGCTTGGGCCTGGCAGCCGGGCAGCCGGTTCGGACGAGGGCCTCGACCACATCTGCCGCACCGGCGGATGTGGTCGAGGGTGTCCGCGGTGGCGGCGTGGGCGTGGTCGGGGCGGTCGGCGGCGAGGTGGATGCGGGCCCGGGCAGCGGCTGAGGCGGGCAGGACGATCCCGGTGTCGAGTGGGGAGGTACGGGCGGCGCGCACACGGCCACCAGCCCGGCGCCGCCTACCCGTCATCACCACCCGCTTCCCCCCTTCCTCGCGGGTCTCGCCAGTCACGCCCCGAGTCCCGCACCGCCTCGCGGGCCACGAGCCGCTCCCCCACGTACCGGGTCGCGCTCAGACCGCGGGCTGGCACCACCTGCTGCCGATACGCGGCCACCGCCGGCCCTGGCAGGCGCAGCCCCGGCCGGGGTGGCGGTGGAGCGGGCCGGCAGTGGCCGCGAGCGGGGAGACCCGGGCCGCAGGCGCGGCAGGGATGGAGGCCGCCGATCACCCAGAGCTCGGCAAGGCGGCCTTTCACAGCGCCGGCGGCCCAGCCGGCCCCAGTCGTCGTGCGGCCGCACCGCAGCCCGGTGAACAATCCCCGTCGCGCGGCCCGCTGCCTTGGTGACAGGACCACTACCAGGGCGTGCAGCCCCACTGATCGGCCGCCAGAGCGGCTTGCGGAAGCAGCCTGGATCGGCCGCCACGCGCCTCGTGCGAGCCCCGGCCGGATGCTTGACGCCTCTGTACCCAAGGTGATCGTTTCTCCGGTGAAGCCACTCCCCCGAGCAGGCGAGCACCCATCCGCCGCTCCCCGTCTGCGGCTCCCCCAACGCCTCCGTCAGCCCCCCCCAGCCCGCCCCGCACCCACCGGCCCCGCAACGCCGCCCGTACCGCCTCCGGGTCGGTGGCCTCCACCACCGCCCGCGACCACAACCCCCGGCCGACGTCGGCCAGCGGGGCCAGCCCGCAGCCGGCCGCCCACCGGCACGCGCAGATGCCGCCGACTCCAGCGCTGGGGGGCGGGCGGCCTGACCCCACCGCGCTCCGAGCACACGCACAGCGCGAGTTGGGAGAGGTACGGCGCGGTCGGCTGACCGTCCTTGTCCAGATCGGTGAGGTACTGCTCGACCTGCTCCGGCCGCCAGCCCAGGCCACTGACTTGCGAGCGCAGGGACTCGGCCGCATCCGGGCGGGTCTGAAGGGGTCAGGCGGTGCCCGGCAGGGCCTTGCGGGTGCTGCGGGTGTCGCGCAGGTAGAGCAGGGCCACGCAGGCGATGATCCACGCGGCCAGCACGGCGAGGCCGGACCACAGGCCGTCATCGTGGAAGTAGGACATCCCCTGGAGAGCGCGCACCCCGGCGCCGACGGGCAGCACGCCGGACAGCGGATGCAGCCAGTCGGGCAGGTAGAAGGGGGGCATGACGCCGCCGCTGGTGGCGTTGCCGAAGATCAGCAGGATCACCGAGGCGATGGCGGCGCCCGCGGATCCGGTCCATTTCACGATCGCCATGGTCGCGCCACCCGCTGCCATGGCCATCAGGGCGGTGACCGCGGCCGTGCCGGCGAAGGAGGCGGGGAGGGCGCCGAAACCGGTGTCGCCGGCGAGGAGGGCGACGATGATGCCGCCGAGGGCGCCGAAGAGGGTCAGGCTGGCGATGCGCTGGCGAAAGCGCAGAGCGGGCGCGGCCTGGTAGGTCATCATGCCGAAGAGGTAGCCGGCCAGGACCAGGCCGAAGGCGGCGTAGAAGACGGACAGGCCCCGGGTGTCGCCGGCGGCCACCGGCAGGATGTCCTCGCCGGCCGGGGGCGGGCCGTGCTGCGCTGCGGCTTGGGCGAAGGCGGCGGTCAGGGTGCCGGTCACGGAGGGGCCGTTGGCGCCGGCGTAGAGCAGCTTGCCGCTGCCCTGGCCGTGGGCGGGGAGGTGGGCGGCGTAGACCTCGCGGTGCTCGACCGCCTCGCGGGCCGCGGCTTCGTCGCCGTAGGGACGGACCTCGAAGCCGCCGGGCAGGGCCCGCTCCAGGTCGGCTTCCAGGCGGTGCGCCTCGGCGGCGGTGCCGACGGCTGCGACGGGGAGGTCATGCGGGCGGGGAGCGTGGAAGGCGGCGAGGTAGACGCTCACGAAGATCGTCCCGATGGCGAGCACGACGGCGACGGGCAGCAGGACGCCCTTCAGGCCGGAGCGGGGGTGCGGTTCGGGAGCGGGGTCGGGTATGTCCCCGTGGGTGGCCGGCAGGGCGTCGGCGAGAGGGAGGGAGGTGGGGGCTGGCATGAAAGGAACCGTCCACAAGTTGTAAGCTGCCTGATAACCGAAGCAGTAAAACATAAGTTGCCTTACAAGTGGGGTCCGTGTGAGCGAGCAGCCCATCCACACCGGCTATCTGGCCTGGCACTTCGCCCAGGCCATGGCCACCCGCCTGGAGAGAGAGCTGCGCGCTCTCGACCTGAACCTCGCGCAGTACAACGCCCTCCAGCGGGCCGAGCACCAGCCGGGGATCTCCAGCGCCGACGCCGCCCGTCACGCCGGCATCACCGCCCAGTCGATGGGCTCCGCCGTGGCCAGCCTTACCGACCGCGGGCTGCTCACGCGCTCGCCCCACCCCACCAACCGCCGCATCCTGTGCCTGCACAGCACTCCCGACGGCTCCCGCCTCCTGGAGCAGGCACGCGATGTGGTCCGCCGGGTCAATGAAGAGGCACTGGCGGTTTTGGAGCCCCAGGAGCAGGCCTCGGTGCATCACCTCCTGCACCGTCTGGTCACCCATATGAACCCCGGCGCCCTGCCCCCCACCGCCGGTCCCCCGGCGACGCCCGGCCCGTGAGACCAGCGCCTACCCACCGGCGGCATCGGCGCCGGGAGACTGACGGGCAGCCGTCCCGGCGCACGAGCACAGGGGCGGCCCTGTTCTCGTCATACTTCAGAGCTACGCAGCAGAGCGGCTCTGCAGGGTGACGCCGACCACGGCCCGCCGTCCCTCACGTCGGTGGAGACTCCCTCCCGACCGCTCAGACCATGGACTGCGCTCCCGGCCTGCTACCGCCGTCCTCGGTGACGGCCGGCCTCACTCGATAAAGGTGCACGTGGAACGACGAGCCACCCGCAGACCGGCTCCGAGAAGTGGATGCCGGCCGAACGAGGCGTCGCCGGCCACCGTGGACCGGGCACAGCGCACGCTGTTGGAGGAACGCGGGCGGGGGCCACCTCACCGCCGGGCCCATCACACCGGCGGCTACCGCGTCAGCGCGCACATCCGCTCAGTCAGCGCCTCGCCGCCCACCGCGACGACGCCGAGCGCAGGGAGAAGCGCAGCGCATGACAGCTCTGGCACGGCCATGGCCGGCCACAGCGGGACCGGGGCGTCGTCCCCCCGCCCAGGGCAGCCGCCCGAGGACGGCGGCTGTTGCCGGAACCAACGGACCGACACCACGAACGAGGACGCCGTGCCCCAAGATGCCCGCACACCGCTCGACGCCCACTACGGCACCGACGATCCCCAGACACTGCACGAACGCATCCACGAGACCCTGCTCGTGGAGATCACCAGCGGTGAGCTGCCGCCGGGCACACTGCTCGGCGAAGGGGACACCGCCCGGCGGCTGGACGTCCCCCAGGTGCGCGTGCGGGAAGCCCTGCTGACTCTGGCCTCACAGAAGTTGATCGAGTACTGCGGCCCGGACAGTGCACGCGTCACCCACACCAGCACCGCCGAGGCCCGGCACACCGCGACCGTCCTGCACGGCCTCTACCGCACCGCCCTCCTCACGGCCCCCTGGCCCCTCGCCGGCGACCGCGTCCAAGCCGTGCGCAACTGCGCCGCAGCGCACAGCCGCGCCGCTTCCGCAGGCGATGGCGCCGAAGCCCTCGCCTGCGCACTGGCCGCGTGGGACACCGTCCTCCATACCTGTGCCAACCCGCCCCTCCATGACGCCGTCAGCCACCTCAAACCCGTATGGCAACGAGCCCACCGCGTCCACCTGTCCCCCTCCGATGTCGGGGACGCCGACTGGAGCCCGTTCCTGACCGCCTGCGCCACCGGCGACCGCGCACGAGCCCTCCACCACCTCGACAACCACTGGTGGCACATCGATCGCCGCCTCACCCACCCCGCCACCTGAGACGCCGGTCACCACGTCCAAGACGTCACCGCTCCCCTACGCCGGAGCGAGCCGCACTCCCGGCCGGGAAGCGACGAGGCCGACGGCCGCCAGGTGTCGCCGCTGAGCCGTCTGCGGACTCAGCGCGACCGTAGACCCGGCCGCGGGTGCGGCCCGGCCCCGGTACGACAACGTCGGCGACGCGACACGGGCACGGGCGGTCGGAACGCGGGGCCGGGCACGGGCACGGGCTGTCCGAACGCGGGGCGGGGCACCGGTCGCCCCTGCACCCGAGCCTCGGCTACACCTGACCGGCCCGCCCCTTGAGTGAGGCCGCCTGGCCGCCGGCCTCCTGTTGCGCATGCCGGGTCGCGGCGAGGGCCAGGCTCGACTCGATCTGCTCCAGGATCTGGACAGCCTCGGCCTGCCGCTCCTCGGACAGCTGTCCGGCGGTACATTCCTCCAGCTCCGCCCAGACCTCGTCGACCTGGTGGCGCAGGGCGAGGCTGGCCTCGGTGGGCTCGATGATGGTCGCCCGCTTGTCGGTGGGGCTGGGCCGTCGGCGAACGAAGCCCGCGTGTTCGAGCCGCTTGACGGTGCGGGTCATGGTGGCCGCGTCCGAACCGAGCAGCCGGACGAGGTCGATCTGGCGCTGCGGCCCGAGGTCCCACAACTGCATCATCACCAGTTCCTGGCCGGGGTGGAGGCCGACCCGGCGCAAGAGCTGCCCGGCGAGCATGCGGTGCAGCCGGGCCACCCGGAAGATCGCATGGGCCATCGGCCCGGCCTGGACCGAAGGCGGCAGCGGCATGCCGGCCGCCTCGGCAGCGTCAGGCGTGGAGGCCTCGGAGTCTGGGCCGATCATGTGACTGCTCTCCTTCATGTAACTGCTCGAACATCTATATCGGGAGTCTATCGCTCCAGACCGGCCGAGACCGGGCCCGATACAGCCAAAATGTACGCATTTCGAGTCGAGTCCCGCGCGGCGGAATGCCGAGACGGCTTTACTTGTTCGAGCAGGTAACGTCAGAATGGCAGCGGCCCTGCGAGGGCCCCGTACGAACGAGGAACGATCACATGCACAAGGCATTCGCCTCTTACGACCTGTCCGGCACACGCCTGGCCAACCGCATCGTGATGGCGCCGATGACCCGCAGCCGTGCCTACGGACCCGGCCTGTCCGCCACCGACCTGATGGCCGCCTACTACGGTCAGCGCGCCAGCGCCGGCCTGGTCGTCACCGAGGGCACCCAGCCGTCAGCCGTCGGTCAGGGCTACCCGGACACTCCCGGCATCCACTCCGACGAGCAGATCGAGGCGTGGAAGAAGGTCACCGGCGCGGTCCACGAGCGCGGCGGGGTGATCTTCCTCCAGCTGATGCACACCGGGCGGGTCGGCCACCCGAGCCTGATGGGCCTGACACCGGTCGGCCCCTCCGCGGTCAAGGCCGCCGGCCAGGTCTACACCCACCAGGGCCCGCAGGACTTCGTCACTCCTCGCGAACTGACCGAGGCGGAGATCGCCCGGACCATTGCCGACTACGCCACCGCCGCGCGCAACGCGGTCGCCGCCGGCTTCGACGGCGTGGAACTGCACGGCGCCAACGGCTACCTGATCCACCAGTTCCTCGCCCCGAACTCCAACAGGCGTACCGATGCGTGGGGCGGCTCCCCGGAACGCCGCATCCGGTTCGCGGTGGAGACGGCGAAGGCAGTCGTCGAGGCGATCGGGCCGGAGAAGGTCGGCTTCCGCATGTCGCCCGGCAACCCCTTCAACGACATCGCCGAGACCGACCAGGACGATCTGGAGACCACCTACTCCGCCCTGGTGGAGGCGCTGGCCCCGTTGAACCTGGCTTACCTGCACCAGATGGAGTCCGCCGGGGCCCGCGAGCTGACGGTCCGGCTGCGCCGGCAGTGGCCGGGCACCTTCATCCTGAACCCGTTCACCGGTGCCGAGCCCACCGGCCCCAAGGAGCTGGACCTGATCGAGAACGGCACCGCCGACCTGATCGCATACGGATCCCTGTTCCTGGCCAACCCCGACCTGCCCGAGCGCCTCGAACGCGGCGGCCCCTTCAACACCCCCGACCGGGCCACCACGTACGGCGGCGACGAGCGCGGCTACACCGACTACCCCGCTCTGCCTTGACCCGACTGACCCTACCGGCACAACGAACGAAGGCACCCGCAATGAACGCTGGCCCCAACAGCTCGGCAGCCCCGAAGAAGCCCAGAGCGCGGCTGAGCGGCACCGTCGACCGCACGACCACCATCGGCACCCCCTCCCTCGAGCAACTGGATCTCACGTCCAAGCGGGTGCTCGTCGTCGGCGGGACAGGCGGCCTGGGCCGGGCCGTGGCTCAGCAGGCCCTGGCCCTCGGCGCGGAGGTGACCGTGGTGGGACGGACCTTCCGCGACCACGCCGCAGACCGGCTCACCTTCGTCCGGGCGGACCTGTCCTCGATGCGCGAAGCGGTCCGGCTGGGCAGGGAGCTTCCCGCGGAAACCTACGACGTCGCCTTCTTCTCGCTGGGCATCATGGCCGCCAAGACGCGCGAGGTAACCGCCGAAGGCATCGAGCGGGACCTGGCCGTCAGCTACCTCAGCCGCCTCGCGATCCTGCAGGGCCTCAGCCCCAGGCTGGGAACCGGCCGCCCGGACAGCGCGCCCCAGCCGCGCGTGTTCATCATGGGAGCACCGGGGGCCGGCAACACCGGCCGGCTCGAGGACCTGAACTCCGAGCACGGCTACAAACCGATGGCCGCGCACATGAACACCGTCGCCGGCAACGAGGTCCTCGTACTCGCGGGCGACCGCAGGCTCCCCGGGCCGTCGTACTTCGGCCTGAACCCTGGATTGATCAAGACCGACATCCGCTCCAATTACCTGGGGGAGGGCAGCCTCCTGCACCGTCTGGCCGAAGCCGTGGTCGGGCTGGCCGGCCCCTCCCCGGAGACATACGCGGCGAGGATCGTCCCCCTGCTGTTCACCGACGAGCTCAACGGTCGCACTGCCCTGATGTTCAACAACAAAGCCCAGGTCATCCTGCCAAGCGCGGGACTCGACACGGCCTACAGCGACCGCTGTCTGGACGCCTCCGAAGCACTCCTGCGCCGCGCCACCGGCTGAGCCTGGGAACCGTCCAGGCGGCGGTCAGCATGGGGCGCAGTTCGTCGCGGGTGTACATGGGGGTGCGGCGGAGGTGCGCTGATCCGCGGCGGCTGTAGGTGACGTGGGCCAGGCTGTTGGTCAGGACGGGGGGCGGGCGCAGAGCATCGTCTCGGGTAGCCGGGTGGTCCCGGCCGGCCCCAGCATGCGGGACGGGTGGGGCGGTACGGACTGCCCCGCTGATGTGGTCGTGATCGCCGCGGCACCTCTGGGCGCACCGGCTGCCGGCTCCGTAGCTTGCGCCCCACAACAGGTGGGCCTCGGACCGGCGCGCGGTTCGAGGCCCTTGTTCGTGCTAGGACGGCCCGCAGCAACCTGCCGACCGGCGGCCACCGCGTTCCTGGCCCCGTGCGAGTTCTCGCACGTCGGTGCGCCGACGACCGGCCAACACGAGCTGTCGGCGCCGACGCAGGCGGGCCAGGGTTCGGCTCAGCAGGGGCGGACGTACCAGACAGGCGTCCAGTCGAAGCTGGAGCTGGCGGAGTAGGCGCCGGGTGTGGTCGAGATGACGTTGTGGTTCTGGTCCAGGAATTGGGCGCGGGTCCCCGGGGTCTGGTTGTTGATCCAGGATCCGTAACCCTCCCAGCCCGACAGCTCGTACGTGTCACACCGGTAGAGGTTGAACTGTGCGCCGGTGAAATCGGTGCCGCTGTAGAGGCAGAGGTTGCCGGCCGGACAGTCGGCGGCAGCCGCCGGGGTGGCCAATCCGAGCAGCGTCGTGGCAGCGAGTGCCGTGGCCGCGAACAGTGCTGTGATCGGCTTGCGCAGGGTCATGTGAGGCTCTCCGTGGTGGCTCGGACGGCTGGTCCGGGGCTTGCGATGGACGTCACTGCCAGCAGCGCTGCGTCGCATCCGGCCCCGTCATCGACAGGAATGGATGGCTACCTGCGGCACCATGACATTGGGTCGCCCCCAGAACAGCAAGGATCTCGACGCCATGGCACCCGCATCCTCACGATTCACCTGTTAGGGCCTGCCTGCCCCGGCCCGGCACCTGAGCGAGGCATCTGCCGCAGTGGCGTCGCCGCCGGCAACGTCCAGGGCAGTCGGGCCCCACCAGGCCAGGAAGAACGGCGATCTCCTATTCATCCGCCTCACCCGAGCCGGCGGCCGCTCGGCGGGAACGCCGGCGGGCGATACGCGCCGCCCCCTCCCCCCGGCCACAGGCCACAGGCCACAGGCCACAGGCCGGGGCTTCGTGCCTCCTGGAGCAGGTCTCCATCTCCACCCAGTGATCTCACGCGGCCCCACTGATCTGCGGGTTCCCCGCACCGGGCAGGCGCGGGGCACCCGCATGAAGCCACATCGATCGCCGTGTGGCTACGGCACGACCGAAAGCTCTGCGGCTGTTGTGAGGAGGTCGAAGGCGTGACGGCGGCACGAGCCCACGGTGAGGCATCAGGCAAGCACGAGCTGGCTGCCGGGGCCAACTCGAAGGCTGCGTCCGTGTTCCGCGCGGGGAGCGGCCAGGCCGGTGGGTGAATGACGGTCAGCCTTCACGGTGCCCCTCAGACCGCGTCCGTCCAGGGCCGGAGGGCCGTCTGCGCCGAACCAACATCACCCCGCCACACGAACCGGCTCACGTCACCGGGCCGGCCGGGTTCGGCCGGTACGTACTCCGGGCGTCCCCCGCCGGCCGGAACCACCCGTGCTCCAACCCAACCTCAGCAGCGCCCCGTCCACCACCTCCCGCGCAGGCCGGCCCGTCACGTCGAGCAGCGTGCCGTTCCCTCAGCCTGCCCGCAGCTCACCCCGCACCCACCGGGCCCCGCAATGCCGCCCGTACCGCCTCCGGGTCGGCGGCCTCCACCACCGCCCGCGACCCCAACCCCCGGCCGGCCTGCGGCCGCGTACGCGTCGTAGCTCTCAAGTACCGATCGCGGCCGTCGATAGTGACCGCGCATCACCCCCAGAGGGGCCACCGCGTACACCCAGGGCGTTAGTGCGGCCTCGGGCAGTGGTTGTACTCGGGGCCAAACCGTGGTTGCACGCGGCCGGAAAGGACTCAACCCGCTACCCGATGCGCGCCACGACCTCACATCCCTAGGGTCTTCCTCGAATCCACTCGATGAATCCAAGGGAAGGAGACGAGTCAGATGCGAACGACAGCACGACGTCGTACGGGTGTGGCCATGGCGGCGGCTTGCGTCATCGGTGTTTCCGCGTTGGCGACCACCACCGCAAGCGCCCAGCAGCCGAACCAGCAGACCGCTGTTTCCGCGCCCACTTCCCAAAGCGCGGCCCCCCAGGCGATCAACACGACGGTCGACGCCAACAGCCAGCTGCGCGCGGGCCCCTACCTGAGCAGCCGCAAGGTCGGCGTGACCGGTGCCAAGTCCAGCTTCTACGTGGAGTGCTACAAGCGCGGCTCGGACTACAACGACGGCAAACACCACACCAACGTCTGGTACCGGGGCGTGGTCATCGACGACTCGACCAGCCACACCTACTACGACGTCTACTCCTGGGGCGGCAACGTGAACACCCCGCACGACCCGCCGGCAGGCCTCGGCCGCTGCTGACCCCGACGAAACCGTGCCCGGTGCTCCCCGCGACGCTCAGGGAAGCGCCGGGCTCCTGCCGGCCGGCCAACACCGGCCGGAGGACCGTCCAGGCGGTGCACAGCTCGACTCACGAGGAGCGCGATGACCCACAAGGCCCACACCATCACCAAGACACACACCGTAACCCTCGCCGGAGCACCCCTGCGAAAGCCGGCTCGCCGACTGCGGGGGCTGCCGGGGATCACCGCAGGCGCCACGCTCCTGGTTCTGGCGACCGCAGGAGCGGCACAGGCAAGCCCAGCGGCGTACCGCGGATGCGACTACCCGTACGTCTGCCTCTACCAGGGGGAGACGGAGACCGGTCGCTACAAGGACGTCACCGCCGACTGGCAGGTGCTGCACGCCAGCCGTGGCGCCGCCTACCTGGTGAACACCCGCAGGGACGACACCGTTCTGATGCACTTCACCAACGGCAGGGTCGTCTGCGTTCCGCCCCTGGCCAACCCCGCAAGCCCCTTCATGTACGGGACCATCGACAAGATCAAGATCAGGAGCACGTCACGATGCTGAACCCGGCGTCCACCAACCCGACGTCACGGACAGGGCCACCTCTCATGCGGGCACACGCCGCTTTCACTGCCGTCCTCGTCTTCACCGCTGCCCTCATCGGCGGTCTCCTCCCGGGCGCGGCCTCCGCGGCCGCGG
Source organism: Streptomyces sp. NPDC034086 (assembly GCF_055575515.1). Classification (NCBI taxonomy): domain Bacteria; kingdom Bacillati; phylum Actinomycetota; class Actinomycetes; order Kitasatosporales; family Streptomycetaceae; genus Streptomyces; species Streptomyces sp. NPDC034086. The sequence goes on from NZ_JBVISM010000025.1 coordinate 44,478, forward strand.
CTGCGCCTGCCGCATCCGCCCAGCTCGCCATGGGCAGGTGCGGACTCTACAGCGGCAGCGATCTCATCAGCCGCGGTGACCGCGGCGCGAAGGTGAAGGAAGCCCAGTGTCATCTGCACGCCTGGCGCTACCTTCCCGAGTCGACGGACGTCGACGGCGAGTTCGGGCCGAAGACAGAGCGCGCCGTCAAGGCGTTCCAGCGGGACCGCAGGCTCGGCGTCGACGGAATCGTCGGACCGAGGACATGGGCGGCGCTGCGCAATGGGTGAACGGAAGAGCGGCATGAGCAAGTACGCAGCGGTACTGGTCGCCGTGGTGATCGCCACTCTCACGGCGACTGGCTCCCCGGCGTCCGCCCTGGCGCCCGCCCCCGGAACCCCGAGCGCCGCCGACTGCGCCACCTCCCGTCCCTTCCTGTCCCCGGGGGACAGGGGGCCGTGCGTGGCCTTCCTCCAGCGGAGACTGAACGCGAAGGGCGCCGGGCACCTCGCTGTGGACGCGATGTTCGGCCCGGCCACCACCCGCGCGGTGAAGACCTTCCAGAGGGCCTGCGGCTTCCGCAACCACGAGATCGACGGCTTGGTGGGCCCCAAAACCTGGGCCGGCCTGATCGACGGCTCCTGCGTGTGAATCCCCC
>NZ_JBVISM010000026.1:0-40577 GCF_055575515.1 Streptomyces sp. NPDC034086
CCGCTACGACAAACGCGCCTACGTTTTCCACGGCACCATCACCACAGCAGCCATCAGACTCTGGCTCCGCGAATGATCCGCCGGACACAACCTAGTGCCCGTGCCCGTGGCCGGGGGCCGGCTGGGCGGTGCCCGCGGCGGGCTTCTTCGGGGGGCAGCTCAGGCCGGGGTTCCAGTTGTGGAAGCGGCCGGCGGGGTTCTTCTCGTACGCCCACATGTGGAGGTCGTAGTGCTTGGGCATGCCCGGCCAGTGGCCGGGCATGGGGCCGTCGAAGGGCAGCCCGAACATGCGGGGCCGGTCGTCGGTGGTCTTGAGGTCCTGGTCCCGGTCGGTGGACATCCACTCCACCGTCTGGAGCTTGCGGCGCCCGTGGCGGTCCTTCGCGGTGCTGTAGAGGAGCGCGGTCGGCCTGGCGGGGTCGGTGGAGCCCCAGTTGGCCTGCTTGACGTAGTGGTAGCCCATGGTGCCGACGCCGAACGGGTTGGTCATGCACTCCTCACCGTGCGGGACGTAACCGTCCCTGAGGGCCGCCCGCTCGTCCACGTACTTCGCGGTCGCCGCGACCGCCGTGGCCATGTCGCGCATCGCCCGCTTGTCGCGGGGGTCGGGCGCGGGCCCTTCGACCGCCCGGGCCGGGGGGAGGGCGGCGAGGAACAGCGACGCCGCGGCGGCGGAGGCGGCGAACAGGGCCTTGGCGCTGCGCGGTACGGGCATGGGAGCTCCTGGTGGTCGGGGGTCCCGGAGGGCTTTCGTCCACCATCGCGGGGAGACGGCGGCCCCGCACGCGGCGGGCCCCCGAACGGGGGGCGGCGCGGAGCTAAGGGGTGGCGGCGGGTGCGGCGGGGCGCGGCCGGGTGGTGCCGGGCCGGCAGACGACCGACGGGTTGAAGGGCTCGAACCGCCCCGAGGGGTTCTTCTTCCACAGCCACAGGTGCAGCGAGTAGTGGACCTTCTGGCCCGCGTACCGGGCGGGCAGCGGGCCGCGGAAGGGCTGCCCGAACAGGGTGGGGCGGTCGTCGTCGGTGTCCGTGCGGCCGTCGCGGTCCACGACCATCCACTCGAGGCCGGCGAGCCGCCAGTGCCCCGCGCCGTCGCCCTCGTAGAGCAGGGCCGTGGGCTTCCCCGGGTCGGTGGAGCCGTCGTAGGCGTGGTTGAAGTGCGGGTAGCCGAGGGCCCCGCCGCCCTCGCCCGGGTTGACGACGCAGTACCGGTCGGGGACGTAGCCGTCGGCGACGGCCTTCCGGTGGTCGTGGTACTTGGCGGTGGCCCGGTAGGTCGCGGCCAGCTGGGCGTTGGGCGTCGCCGTGGGGGTGGCGGGGGCGGCGCCGAGGGTGAGGGAGGCGGTGGCCGCGAGGGCCAGGGGGGCGAGCTTTGCGGTACGAGAGGCCATGCGAGCAGCGTCACCGCGGCCCCCGGCCCCCGCCACCCGGGCGGTGCGGCCGGAGTAGGCGCACCGGTGCGGTACGCCCGACCGGCGGCGGGGCGGCGGGGCGGCGGGGCGGCGGGGCGGCGGGGGAGGCCCGCCGCCCCTTCGTGCGTCCTACCGGGCGGCGGTGATGCGGCCGGTGACCTCGCCGAGGCCGACGCGGGTGCCGTCGGCGCCGGGGGCCCACGCGGTGAGGGTGACGGTGTCGCCGTCCTCGAGGAAGGTGCGCTTGCCGTCGGCGAGCTCGACGGCGTCGCGGCCGTTCCAGGTGAGCTCCAGCAGCGAGCCCCGCTGGTCGGGCTCCGGGCCGCTGACGGTGCCGGAGCCGTACACGTCGCCGGTGCGCAGGGAGGCGCCGTTGACGGTCATGTGGGCCAGCTGCTGGGCGGCCGTCCAGTACATCGAGGCGAACGGCGGCCGGGCGACCTCCTGCCCGTTGATGGAGACGCTGATGCGCAGGTCGAAGCCACCGGGGCGGTCGACGCCGGCGTCGTCGAGGTACGGCAGGAGCGGGAAGTCCCGGGCGGGCGGGGCGACCCGGGCGGCGTCCAGGGCCTCCAGGGGGGTCACCCAGGCCGAGACGGAGGTGGCGAACGACTTGCCGAGGAAGGGGCCGAGCGGCACGTACTCCCAGGCCTGGATGTCGCGCGCGGACCAGTCGTTGAGGAGGAACAGCCCGAAGACGTGCTCCTCGAAGTCGCCGAGCGCGACCGGACGGCCCATCTCCGAGGGGGTGCCGACGACGAAGCCGACCTCGGCCTCGATGTCGAGCTTCACGGACGGCCCGAAGACCGGCGCCGGGTCGGAGGGCGCCTTGCGCTGCCCCGACGGCCGCACCACATCGGTTCCGGAGACCACGATCGTGCCCGACCGGCCGTGGTAACCGATGGGCAGGTGCTTCCAGTTGGGGGTGAGCGCGTCGCCGTCCGGGCGGAAGATCCGTCCGACGTTGGTGGCGTGGTGCTCGCTCGCGTAGAAGTCGACGTAGTCCGCGACCTCGTACGGCAGGTGCAGGGTGACCGCGTCGAGCGGCAGCAGGTGCGGTTCGACCGTCCCACGGTGCCCGGGGTCGGTGACCCACGCGGTCAGGGCGCGGCGCACGTCGCGCCAGGAGGTGCGGCCGGCGGCCAGCAGCGGGTTGAGCGAACCCTGGGCGAGCAGCCCGGCGTACGGGGACCCGAGGGCGACCGCCACCGCCCCCGCGTCGAGCACGTACCCGCCGAGGCGCACGCCGACGCGGCGGCGCTCCGGCTCCGCCGGGGTGGAGAACACGCCGTAGGGGAGGTTGTGCGGCCCGAACGGGTCGCCCTCGGGGACGTCGAGGGGGCTCTGCTGGGGCATGGGGTGCTGCCTCGCTTTCGAGGGGGGCCGGGGGTGTCCCGGGGGCTGGCTGACACGTTACGTGGCGCGTGGGGTCTGTGGGAGGCCGGATTCGGGCGCTATTTGTAGGACTTGTCCAAGGGGGTCCGTATCCTTGGCGGGGTGACTTCCGCCCTCCCCTATGCCTTGATCGCCACCGACCTGGACGGGACTCTGCTGCGCGCCGGTGACACCGTCTCCGCCCGCTCCTGCACGGCGCTCGCGACGGCGCGCGCGGCCGGCGCCCGGCACATCGTGGTCACCGGCCGCCCCGTCCCGCAGATCCGGCACGTCCTGGACGACCTCGGCTACACGGGGCTCGCGGTGTGCGGGCAGGGTGCGCAGGTGTACGACGCGGCGCGCGGGATCCTGCTGCACTCCGTCGCCATGGACCGGGGCCTGGCCGAGGTGGCCCTCGGCAAGATCGAGGCGGAGATCGGCGAGGTGTACGTGGCCGTCAACCAGGAGGGGCTGGACGCGGAGATGCTGGTGGGCCCCGGCTACCGGATGCCGCACCCGCACCTGCCGATGGTGCGGGTCCGCGGGCGGGGCGAGCTGTGGTCGTCGCCGATCAACAAGGTGCTGCTCCAGCACCCCCGGCTGGACGACGACGAACTGACGCGGGTGGCGCGGTCGGTGGTCGGTGACCTGGTCAACGTCACGATGGCGGGGGAGCACACGGTGGAACTCCAGCCGCCGGGCGTCGACAAGGCCAGCGGGCTCGCGCGGGCGGCGTCGGTGCTGGAGGCGGCGGCGGAGTCGACGATCGCCTTCGGCGACATGCCGAACGACATCCCGATGTTCGCCTGGGCCGCGCACGGGGTCGCGATGGCGAACGCCCACCGGGAGCTGGTGGCCGTCGCCGACGAGGTGACCCTGTCGAACGAGGCGGACGGCATCGCGGTGGTGCTGGAGCGGCTGTTCCGTTCGTGACGCGGCCCCTGACGCGCGCCCGAAGGGGTCCGCTCAGCCCGCGGCGCGCGGCAGGCGGCGTTCCCACGTGCGGTGGAAGACGACCTCCTCGCCCTCACGGCAGACGACCTCGTCCGACGTGAGGAAGCCGCCCTCGTCGCACGTGATCTCGGACCGGGTCTCCACCCGCGCGTCCCACCCGTCCTCCGGCCGGTGCAACCGGATCCGCCAGTCCGAGCGGGTGCGGGCGGACAGCGGGTCGGCCTGCTGGATCTCGTAGACCTCCGTCGCGGCCTCCTCGTACTCCAGCCCGTCCGGGTACACCCGCGTCCCGGCGGGCCGGGGGTCCACCTCCAGCCGCCACACCCCGCGCGCGACGTCGCGCACGACCACCCGCTCCGGGCGCGGCGCGTCCAGCGTCTCCGGGTGGACCACCCCGAGCGGCTCGGCCTGTTCCGGCGGTCCGAAGGCGATGCCCGCGTCCAGGGAGGAGGGGGCGCGGACCGGGAGTTCCAGCGTGCTGCCCGCGGGGTCCAGGGTCCAGCCCGCCTCCGAGCCGGCGCGCGGCCAGACCCACGGCCAGTACGCGGAGGACACCGCGAGGCGGATCCGGTGCCCCGGCGGGAAGGAGTGGCCGATGCCGTCGAGCCCGAAGGTGACGTCCTCGTACGCGCCCGCCCGCCACGGCGCCGCCCGGTCCGGTCCGTACCGTGCCGACAGGTTCAGCGCACCCCGCGTGACCAGCGTCGACGCCCCGTCGGGGGCGACGTCGCACAGCCGCGCCACGACCTGCCCGTACGGGACGTCCAGCCGTAGCCGCAGCGTCACCGACGGCTGCCCCAGGACCTCCACCGGCTCGCCCGCGTCGACGGGCACCGGGAACTCGAAGCAGGCCGACTTCGCGTCCTCCTCCCGCTGGTCCGGCGGCAGGTCGGCGGCGCCGCCGACGGGGCGGTGCCGCCCGGCGTCGAGCCCGGTGTGCTGCGGCGAGGCCACCGTCACCGGCGGGCCCTGGAGCCCGTACGAGACGGGCACGACCGAGGGCGACGGCCACGCCTGCTCGCCGGCCCAGCGGCCCGGCAGCCGGTCGTAGACGGTGGCCGGCGGGTGCGAGCCGCTGATCCACGCGCGCAGCAGCGGCTCGTCCATCACCCCGTTGTCGGCGCCCTTCAGCCAGTGGTCCCACCAGCGCAGGGTCTCCTGGAGGAAGCCGATGGCCGGCCCCGGCGGCAGCTCCTGGTCCGGGTACTGGTGCGACCAGGGCCCGATCAGGCCCCGCACCCGGGAGGCGGGCAGGCGGGAGACCAGCCGCAGCACGGCGTCCCGGTGGGGGTCGTGCCAGCCGCCCACGGCGAGGACCGCGGCGCCGATCGCCGCGTACTCCTCGCGGACGCCGGCGTGGCGCCAGTAGGCGTCGCGGGTCTGGTGGGAGAGCCAGGTGTGGACCGGCGGTTCCACGCCCTCCAGCCGGTCCAGCCACTGCTCCCGCCAGCCGTCGCCGGCGTGGCGCGGGTCGGGCGGGCTGGCGGCGAGGGCCAGGGCCATGGCAGACCGGGCGTGCGCGTCCACGGCCAGTACCGACCCGCCCAGGTAGGGGCCGCCGTCGTCGTACGGGTCGTCCGTCGAGCAGACGGCGACGACGGCCTTCAGCGCCTCCGGTGCCAGGGCGGCGATCCGCAGGGCGTCGCGGCCGCCCCGGGAGATGCCGTGCATGCCCACCGCTCCCGTGCACCACGGCCGCGCGGCCAGCCACTCCACCACCGCGGCACCGTCGGCGATTTCGAGCGCGTCGTGCGCCCCGCCGGGGCGGCCGCCGCTGCACCCGTGGCCGCGTACGTCCACCCGCACGGACGCGTAGCCGTGCCCGGCGTACCAGGGGTGGCGCCGGCGGTCGCGCGCCGCCGTGCAGTCGGTCAGCCGGCCCGGGAGGTACTCCAGCAGGGCGGGCACCGGTTCGTCCGTCACGGGGCGCCAGACGCGGGCGTGGAGCCCGACCCCGTCCGGCATCGGGATCCGGACATCCTCGTGGGCGGTGGCGTACGGGAAGTCGGTACGGATGATCATCGGCTTTCCCTCACCGGCCCCTCGGCGGACGCGCGGACGGGGCCGAACGGGCCGTCGTCAACCGGCCGATACGCGCCAGGGGGGTGGCGGGCGCAGTGGAGGCGCGGCACCCGCCGGCGGCCCGCGGGGCGGCCGTGGCCGGCGGGCCGGCGACGGCGCCGGTGCTTCCGGGCCCGGGCCCGCCCCTATCGGTGACAGTTCTGGACAAAACGTGTTCTCCGGTCGTTTCGGCTCCCACCGAACATACCGGGATGGATCGGACTGCGCGTGTGCGGCAACCGGACAGGCGCTCTCGGTGATCGAAAACAGACCGGATACGCTGGCTTGAGTGATGGCAGCGACACATCGACAATCCAGGTGATCGTCAGCGTGATCGTCAGCAGACAGGAGTACCCCTCGTGACCGTCGTCGGGCCGTTCGGACTGAGCGTGCGGGACCAGGCTCTTGAGACCGATGTCCAGGCCGGACTGGCCGCCGTCGAGGCGGGTCTGCTGGAGGCCACCAAGAGCGAAGTCCCCTTCATCACCGAGGCCGCGCAGCATCTGGTGCGCGCCGGGGGCAAGCGGTTCCGGCCGCTGCTGGTGATGCTGGCCTCCCGCTTCGGCGACCCCTACGCGCCCGGCATCGTGCCGTCCGCCGTGGTCGTGGAGCTCACCCACCTGGCGACGCTCTACCACGACGACGTCATGGACGAGGCGGACGTACGCCGCGGGGTGGAGAGCGCCAACGCCCGCTGGGGCAACTCCGTCGCGGTCCTGACGGGTGACTTCCTCTTCGCCCGCGCCTCGCACATCCTCGCGGACCTCGGGCCGGAGGCCGTGCGCATCCAGGCCGAGGCCTTCGAGCGGCTCGTCACGGGTCAGATCCTGGAGACGGCCGGTCCGCGCGACGGCCGCGACCCGGTCGCGCACTACCTGGACGTCATCGCCGGCAAGACCGGCTCGCTGATCGCCGTCTCCGGCCGCTTCGGCGCGCTCATGTCCGGCGCCGACGAGTCCGTCGTCGACATCCTGACCCAGTACGGCGAGCGCCTCGGCACCGCCTTCCAGCTCGCGGACGACGTCCTCGACATCGCCTCCGACTCGCACGAGTCCGGCAAGACCCCGGGCACCGACCTGCGCGAGGGCATCCCGACCCTGCCCGTGCTGCGGCTGCGCGAGACGGCCGCGCGGGACCGGCGCCCCGAGGACCTGGAGCTCGTGGCCCTGCTGGACGGTGACCTCACGGACGACGCCCGGCACGCCGAGGTCCTCTCCCGGCTGCGGGTGCACCCCGCGCTGGAGCAGGCCCGCCGCGACACCGTCCGGTACGCCGAGGACGCGCGCGCCGCGCTCGCCCCGCTGCCGGAGTGCTTCGCGAAGTCGGCGCTGGAGGAGCTGTGCGACGCGGTGGTCCACCGCGCCGGCTGACCTCCGCCCCCACCGCGGCGGAAGGGCCCCCGCACCCCGCGACCCCTACGGGTCCGGGAAGCGGGGGCCCTTCCCGTGTCATCCCACGGTCGTACACGGAGTTGATTCCGGGGACTGACGCCCCGGGACCGCCGGTTTGGTCAGATGGAGACATCGAATCCCACCGGAACGGGTGAGTGCGGCGCCACGGGGGCCGCCGCCGTAGACACAGAGGGCAGGGCACTCAGATGGCAGCGAACACGAAGACCTCGCGCAAGGCCGCCCGGTACGCCGTACCGGTCGCCGTGGCGGGTGTCGCGGCGGCGACCGCCGCGATGGTCCCGGCCTTCGCCAACGCCGGGGGTCCCGACCTGCCCAAGGTGACGGCGCAGCAGCTGATCGAGAAGGTCGCGGCCTCCGACGCGCAGCAGCTCTCCGGCACCGCGAAGATCTCCACCGACCTCGGCCTCCCCCGGTTCGCCTCCGGCCTGCTGGGCGGCGGCGGGGTCGCCGGCGGCTCGGCCGACCCCCAGGAGAAGATCGCACAGCTGGCCAACGGCACGCACACCTTCCGCGTCGCGGCCGACGGCCCCGACCGCCAGAAGCTGACCTTCCTGGACGGCAAGGACGAGTACACCCTCGTCCACAACGGCAAGGACGTCTGGGGATACGACTCCAAGTCCAACGAGGTCTTCCACGAGGAGGACGGCCAGGACGCCGGCAAGGGCGCCGGCAAGGGAGCCGGCCCGGGCCACGGCAAGACCGCCGACCGCCTCCCCGCCTCGCCGCAGGAGCTGGCCCAGGAGGTCCTGAAGGCCGCCGGCCCCACCACCGACATCAGCGTGGGCGAGACCGCGCAGGTCGCCGGGCGCGACGCCTACCAGCTGGTCCTCACGCCCAAGCAGAGCGGCTCCACCGTCGGTTCGGTGCGGATCGCGGTCGACGCCCGCAACGGCGTACCGCTGCGCGTCCAGCTGCTCTCCGGCCAGGGCGGCAAGCCGATCATGGAAGCGGGCTTCACCCAGGTGGACTTCGCCAGGCCGGCCGCGGACGCCTTCGCCTTCACCCCGCCCAACGGCGCCAAGGTGACCGAGGGCGGCGAGCACGGCAAGGGGCGGAAGGAGGACGGGCCGCTCAAGGCGCTGGAGGCCTTCCCCGGCCTCGGTGACCTGGCCGCCGGAGCCGACGGCAAGGGCGAGGTGAAGGTCCTCGGCGAGGGCTGGTCCACGGTGGCGCGGATCGACACGGGCGCCGGCCGGTCCCTCAAGGACCTGGAGAACGACAAGAACGCGCCGAAGGAGGCCAAGCAGTTCCTGAACTCCCTCGGCGACAAGGTCTCCGGGAAGTTCGGCGAGGGCCGGGTCTTCTCCACCCGCCTGGTCAACGCGCTGATCACGGACGACGGCAAGGTCTACGTCGGCGCGGTCACCAAGGACCAGCTCGTCAGGACGGCCGACTCCGCCAAGTAGCCGCAGCACCGCAGGGGTGGCCGGGGACCTGTGTCCCCGGCCACCCTTGTGCCGTTCCCCTCCTCCGTACAGCGCTGCCGCTGTACCGTGATGGACATGTCGAGACACGTCACCATCCGCCTGGACGAAGAGTTCCACGAACGCCTCAAGGCGCGCGCGGCGGCGCTGGGGACGACGGTCACCGCGCTCATCACCGAGGTCACGGAACGCGAACTCGACGAGGACCGCAAGACGTTCCTCACCGGCATAGAGGAGTTCGCCGACCACTGGGGCTACTTCCAGGAGCGGTTCGGCAATTGAAGATCACCATGGAGTGGGCCTGGACCGCGCTGGCCCACCATCTGCCGTCGGACCCCGCCGTGTGGGACCCCTCCGGGGTGGCCGCCGCCGTCGCCCGGCACCAGAACGACCTGGTCATGGTCCCGGAGCAGCCGGCCCCCGACACCGCCTGGCGGGCCGCGGCCTTCCTGCACACGCTCGCCGTCTGCCCCGCGCTGGAATCCCCGATGAACGAGTTCTACGCGGCCGCCGCGACCCGCTCGTACCTGCGGGTGGCCGGTGCGAAGCAGCTGCCGACGCCCGAGGAGCTCGGCGATCTGGTGGAGGCCGCGAAGCTGGGCCGCGCGGACGTGACCGCGGTCGCCCAGGAGCTGCGCGCCCGCATCCAGGAGCCCCTGTCCGCGTCGACGCGGCCGGCGTCGGAGGGCGCGTAGTACCTCCGGCGCCGCGGGACGCGCGGCGCCGGAGGGGGCCGTCGTACGCGACGGGCCCCGGCGTGATCGCGTCGGATCACGCCGGGGCCCGGAGGTCCGGAACCGGTCCGGGGGCGGGCGCCGTCAGAAGGTGATCTTCCAGCTGTTGATGTAGCCCACGTCCTGCGCGGCCACGTCCTTGACCTGGAGCTTCCACACGCCGTTGGCGACCTCGGCGGAGGCGTTCACCGTGTAGCTGGTGACCAGGTTGTCGGCGGAGTCCGAGCTGGAGTTCTTCAGCCGGTACGCCGTGCCGTCCGGGGCGATCAGGTCGATCACCAGGTCACCGCGGTAGGTGTGGACGATGTTCACGTCGACCTTGGTGGTGGCCGGCGCGTTGCCCGCCACGCCCGAGACCGTGATCGGCGAGGTCACCGCGGCGGCGGGGGAGTCCGGGATGGCCACGTCGGCGGTGTTCTCGAAGGACGGGCCCGGCGGGACCGGGGTGGCCGCCCCGAGGTTCCAGATCGCGTGCGCGATGGCGTCGGAGTTGCGGTCCAGGGCGGTGTCGTTGATGTTCGCCGTGGTGTCGCAGGACGAGTGGTAGCAGCGGTCGAAGGCCTGGCCGGCGGTGCCGCCCCACTTCTGGGCCTGGGCCGAGGTCTTGGTGTTGCTGGCGCCCGTGAACAGGCCGCCGACGGGTATCCCCACGTTCTTGAAGGACGCGTGGTCGGAGCGTCCGTCGCCCTCGGTCTCGATCTCGGTGGGGACGCCGAGGCCCGTGAAGTAGTTCTTGAACGTCTGCTCGATCGTCGGATCGTCGTCGTAGACGAAGTAGCCCGGGTTCGGCGAGCCGATCATGTCGAAGTTCAGGTAGCCGGAGAACTTCGCCCGCTCCGTCGCCGACAGGCTGTTCACGTAGTACTTCGAGCCGACCAGGCCCAGTTCCTCCGCGCCCCACCAGCCGAAGCGCAGGTGCTTCGTCGGCTGGAGGTTCGCGCGGGACACCGCGAGGGCGGTCTCCAGGACGGCCGCCGAGCCGGAGCCGTTGTCGTTGATGCCGGGGCCCGAGCTCACCGAGTCCAGGTGCGAGCCGGCCATGAGGACCGAGTCGGGGTCACCGCCCGGCCAGTCGGCGATCAGGTTGTAGCCGGTGGCGCCGCTGGAGGTGAAGGTCTGCACGCTGGTGGTGAAGCCCGCCGCGTCCAGCTTGGCCTTCACGTAGTCGATCGAGGCCTTGTACCCGGCCCGGCCGTGGGCGCGGTTGCCGCCGTTGTTGGTGGCGATGGTCTGGAGCTGTGTCAGGTGCGCCTTGACGTTGGCCAGCGGGATGTCGGGCGGCGTCGGCGCCACGGCGACGGCCGTGGGCGCGGCGAGCGCGGCGGGAGAGGTGGCGGCCAGCAGCCCAGCGACCGCGAGGGCGGTCGCGGCGGCAAGACGCCGGGAGACGGACAGGCTCATGTGGGGGCTCCGGGATTCCGTTGGGATGATCCGTTGGGGATGAGACGGAACGTGCGGGAATCGTGCAGGTGAGCGTTGGTGCGTCAGTGCGAGCCTGATGTTCAGTGAGAGCGTGACTATCCGTCAAGACCACAATCCGGTCAGGGCAGTTCGGAAAACGGACGATCCCCGGTACGGGTGTTCCGTACCGGGGACCGTGTGGTGTATTGGGGCGCGCGCGTCGGATGCGCGCACCCGTGCGCGGTTACGCGGGATCGTGGCGCGGAGCCGGTTCCGTCCCGGGCGTGACCGGAACCGGACCGGCGCCCCCTTCGGCCAGGGCCGTGGCCACGGCTTCCGCCGCCGCGGCGGCGGAGACTTCGGCGAGCAGGGCCCGCGAGCGCCGGGCGGTCCTCAGCGCGTCCCAGGTCAGGAGCACCAGCGCGCCCCAGACCAGGGAGAAGCCGGCCCACCGCTCCGGCGGCATCGCCTCGTGGAAGTAGAGGACGCCGAGCCCGAACTGGAACACCGGCGCCAGGTACTGGAGCAGCCCCAGCGTGGAGAGCGGCACCCGGATCGCGGCCGCCCCGAAGCAGACCAGCGGGATCGCCGTGACCAGCCCCGTCGCGGCGAGGAGCGCCGCATGTCCGAGCCCGTGCGAGGTGAAGGTGGACTGCCCCTGGATTCCCAGCCACAGCAGGTAGCCCAGGGCGGGCAGGAACTGCAGGGCCGTCTCGGCGGCCAGTGACTCCAGCCCGCCCATGTCGAGCTTCTTCTTGATCAGCCCGTAGGCGGCGAAGGAGAAGGCGAGCGTGAGCGAGATCCACGGCAGCCGGCCGTAGCCGACGGACAGCACCAGCACGGCGGCGAGGCCGATCCCCACGGCCGCCCACTGGGCCCGGCGCAGCCGCTCGCCCAGCACCAGGACGCCGATGGCGATGGTGACCAGCGGGTTGATGAAGTAGCCGAGGCTGGCCTCGACGACCTGGCCGTTGTTGACCGCCCAGATGTACAGGCCCCAGTTGACGCTGATCACGGCCGCCGCGAGGGCCGTCAGCCCGAGCTTGCGCGGCCGGCGGACGATCTCGGCGATCCACCCCCAGCGGCGCAGCGCGAGGAGCGCGATGCCGACCGCGGCCAGCGACCACACCATGCGGTGGGCGAGGATCTCGATCGCCCCGGAGGGCTTGAGGAGGGGCCAGAAGAGGGGGACGAGTCCCCACATTCCGTACGCGCCGAATCCGTAGAGCAAACCCGTGCGCTGCTCGTTCTCCGCCTTCACGGGGCCTCCAGTGCAACTTCCAGCCAATCTCACAACCTCACGACCGTAGCGCCGCGCGGCGCTGCTGTCATGCCCGTTCCAGGGAGATACTCATGACACCGCGCGCGGCACCCCTCGCGGCACCCTTCCACGGGACGGCCGGACGCGCGGCCGGACGGCCGGTGATCAGGCCAGGGCGCCGGCGATGGCCGCGGCCACCGGCGTCGTCGGCCGCCCGATCAGACGCGACAGGTCGCCGCTCGTCCCGGCCAGCCGGCCGCGGGAGATCGCCGCGTCCACGTCCACGAGGATCGCCGCGAAGGACTCGGGCACCCCGGCGCCGGTCAGCACGCTCAGGTGCGCGTCGGCCGGCACGGCGGCGTACGAGACCTCGCGCCCGGACTGCCGCGCCACCTCACCGGCGTACTCGGCCAGGCTCCAGGCGGTGTCGCCCGACAGCTCGTAGACCTGGTTCAGGTGACCCTCGCCGGTCAGCACCGCCGCCGCGGCCGCCGCGTAGTCCGCCCGCGCCGCCGAGGCGATCCGGCCCTCGCCCGCGCTGGCGACGACCGCGCCGTGCTCCAGGACGGCGGGGAGCTGGGCGGTGTAGTTCTCGTGGTACCAGCCGTTGCGCAGGAAGGTGTAGGGCAGCCCGGAGTCGAGGATCGCCTGCTCCGTGACCTGGTGCTCGGCCGCCAGCTCGAAGTCGGCCTCCGGCCCGCCGAGGATGCCGGTGTAGGCCAGCTGGGCCACCCCGGCCGCCTTCGCGGCCGCGATCACGGCGGTGTGCTGCGGGATCCTGCGCCCGACCTCGCTGCCGGAGATCAGCAGGACCCGGTCGCCGGCCCGGAAGGCCCCGGCCAGCGCGGCCGGGTCGTCGTAGTCGGCGATCCGTACGTCGATGCCGCGCGCGGCCAGGTCGGCGGCCTTCTGCGCGCTGCGCACGACCACGGCCAGCTCGCCGGCGGGGACCCGCTCCAGCAGTTCTCCGACGACGAGGCGGCCGAGGGCTCCGGTGGCTCCGGTGACGACGATGCTCATGATGCGCTCCTGGTGCGGTGGGGTTCCCCGCGTCGTTCGCGGGAACATCACCAGCCTATGGAGAGCGCTAACTATTCGTAAGTACCCACTTCGAAGTAAGGTACTGGTATGGACGTAAGTGTGAAGCCCGTGAGCGTGAAGGCCCCCATGTGCCCGTCGCGGGGGATCCTGGAACACGTGACCAGCCGCTGGGGCGTCCTCGTCCTGGCCGCCCTCGTCGAGCGCTCCTACCGGTTCAGCGAGCTCCGCCGGGAGGTGGGCGGGGTCAGCGAGAAGATGCTCGCCCAGACCCTCCAGACGCTGGAGCGGGACGGTTTCGTACTGCGCCACGCGCACCCCGTGATCCCGCCGCACGTGGACTACTCCCTGACGGACCTCGGCCGGGAGGCCGCCGAGCAGGTGTGGGCCCTGGCCCGCTGGACGGAACGCCGCACCGACGCGGTGCAGGCGGCGCGGGCCGCGTACGACGGGGCCCGGACCCCGTAGCGGGATCCGGGCTGCCGCCGGAGGTCATCCGTGCGCCGTGCGCCCGGGGGCCGTGCGCCGGGGCCCCGTGTGCCTTAGCCGACCACGGTCCAGGTGTCGGAGCCGGCGAGCAGGGCCGCCAGATCCCCCTTGCCGCGCTGGTCGACGGCCGCTTCGAGCTGGTCGGCCATGAGGGTGTCGTAGACGGGGCGTTCGACGCTGCGGAAGACGCCGATGGGCGTGTGGTGGAGGGTGTGGGGGTCGGCGAGGCGGGAGAGGGCGAAGGCGGTGGTGGGGGAGGTGGCGTGGGCGTTGTGGACCAGGATCCGCGACGCGTTCTCCGGGGTGACGGTGACGGCCTGGAGGTCGCCGGTGGCCGGATCACGGACCACGCCCTTGGCGTCGTCGGCGCCGAAGCGGATGGGCCGGCCGTGTTCGAGGCGGATCACGGCTTCGCGGGCGTGTTCCTGGTCCTTGAGGGTGTCGAAGGCGCCGTCGTTGAAGATGTTGCAGTTCTGGTAGATCTCGACGAGGGCGGTGCCGGGGTGGTCGGCGGCCTGGCGCAGGACTTCGGTGAGGTGTTTGCGGTCGGAGTCGATGGTGCGGGCGACGAAGCTGGCTTCGGCTCCGAGGGCGAGGGAGACGGGGTTGAAGGGGGCGTCGAGGGAGCCCATGGGGGTGGATTTGGTGATTTTGCCCAGTTCGGAGGTGGGGGAGTACTGGCCCTTGGTGAGTCCGTAGATCCGGTTGTTGAAGAGGAGGATCTTCAGGTTCACGTTGCGGCGCAGGGCGTGGATGAGGTGGTTGCCGCCGATGGAGAGGGCGTCGCCGTCGCCGGTGACGACCCAGACGGAGAGGTCGCGGCGGGAGGTGGCGAGGCCGGTGGCGATGGCGGGGGCGCGGCCGTGGATGGAGTGCATCCCGTAGGTGTTCATGTAGTACGGGAAGCGGGAGGAGCAGCCGATGCCGGAGACGAAGACGATGTTCTCCCTGGCGAGGCCGAGCTCGGGCATGAAGCCCTGGACGGCGGCCAGGACCGCGTAGTCACCGCAGCCCGGACACCAGCGGACCTCCTGGTCCGACTTGAAGTCCTTCATCGACTGCTTGCCCTCGGCCTTGGGGACCAGGGACAGCGGGGTGGTGGGGGCGTCGGTCACCTCAGTCATTGATGGCCTCCTCGAGGACCTTCGCGAGCTGCTCCGCCTTGAAGGGCATTCCGTTGACCTGGTTGTACGACCGGGCGTCGACCAGGTACCGCGCCCGGATCAGGGTGGCCAGCTGCCCGAGGTTCATCTCCGGTACCACCACCTTGTCGTAACGCTTCAGGACCCCTCCGAGATTTCCCGGGAAGGGGTTGAGGTGGCGCAGGTGGGCCTGGGCGACGGGGGTTCCCCCGGCGCGCAGGCGGCGGACGGCGGCGGTGATGGGGCCGTAGGTGGAGCCCCAGCCCAACACGAGGGTGCGGGCGCCGTCGGGGTCGTCGACGTCGAGGTCGGGGACCTCGATGCCGTCGGTCTTGGCCTGGCGGGTGCGGACCATGAAGTCGTGGTTGGCCGGGTCGTAGCTGATGTTGCCGGTGCCGTCCTGCTTCTCGATCCCGCCGATGCGGTGCTCCAGGCCGGGTGTGCCGGGCACCGCCCAGGGGCGGGCCAGGGTCTGCGGGTCCCGCTTGTAGGGCCAGAACACCTCGGTGCCGTCGGCGAGGGTGTGGTTGGGGCCCGTCGCGAAGCGGGTGCGCAGGTCGGGCAGGTCTTCGGGGTCCGGGATGCGCCAGGGTTCGGAGCCGTTGGCGAGGTAGCCGTCGGAGAGCAGGAAGACCGGGGTGCGGTAGGTGAGGGCGATGCGGGCGGCGTCCAGGGCGGCGTCGAAGCAGTCCGCCGGGGTGCGCGGGGCGATCACGGGGACGGGGGCCTCGCCGTTGCGGCCGTACATGGCCTGGAGGAGGTCGGCCTGCTCGGTCTTGGTGGGCAGTCCGGTCGACGGGCCGCCGCGCTGGATGTCCACGATCAGCAGCGGCAGCTCCAGCGAGACCGCCAGACCGATGGTCTCCGACTTCAGGGCGACGCCCGGGCCGGAGGTGGTGGTGACGGCGAGCGAGCCGCCGAAGGCCGCGCCGAGGGCGGCGCCGATGCCGGCGATCTCGTCCTCGGCCTGGAAGGTCCGCACGCCGAAGTTCTTGTGCCGGCTCAGCTCGTGCAGGATGTCGGAGGCCGGGGTGATCGGGTAGGAGCCCAGGAAGAGCGGCAGGTCCGCCTGCCGGGCGGCGGCGATCAGCCCGTAGGACAGGGCCAGGTTCCCCGAGATGTTGCGGTAGGTGCCGGCCGGGAAGGCGCTGGTCGCGGGGGCGACCTCGTAGGAGACGGCGAAGTCCTCGGTCGTCTCGCCGAAGTTCCAGCCCGCCCGGAACGCGACGATGTTCGCCTCGGCGATGTCGGGCTTCTTCGCGAACTTCTGCCGCAGGAAGGCCTCGGTGCCCTCGGTCGGCCGGTGGTACATCCACGACAGCAGCCCCAGCGCGAACATGTTCTTGCTGCGCTCGGCCTCCTTGCGGGAGAGCCCGAAGTCCTTCAGCGCCTCCACCGTCAGGGTGGTCAGCGGCACCGGGTGGACGTTGTAGGCGTCCAGGGAGCCATCCTCCAGCGGGGAGGTCTCGTAGCCGACCTTGGCCATCGGCCGCTTGGTGAACTCGTCCGTGTTGACGATGATCTCGGCGCCGCGCGGCACGTCCGCGATGTTCGCCTTCAGGGCCGCCGGGTTCATCGCGACCAGCACGTTCGGCGCGTCACCCGGGGTGAGGATGTCGTGGTCCGCGAAATGCAGCTGGAACGACGACACCCCCGGCAGGGTCCCGGCGGGTGCGCGGATCTCGGCGGGGAAGTTCGGCAGCGTCGAGAGGTCGTTGCCGAAGGACGCCGTCTCCGAGGTGAAACGGTCACCCGTCAGCTGCATGCCGTCACCCGAGTCACCCGCGAAACGGATGATCACCCGGTCGACACGGCGGATTTCCTTGCCGGCTCCATGGGGCACAGCCGAGGCGCGCTGTTCTCCGATGGACCCGCCGGCCCCGTCGGCCTGATCGGCCGGGCTACTGACCTGGCTGGTCACTGAACTGGACCTCCTTCGAGGCGGGGGCGCTCGTCCCCAGAACCAACCCTACGTCCGTGAGGTCGTCCGGCCCTGGGTCGCCCGCATTCTGGACCGCCCCTCGCGGGGCGGTCTGTCCGACAGACGTCGTGCACAACTCGAAACATTCCAAATCAACCGGCGGTCGCCGTGGCGCTCCGGAACGAACGGCGCGCCCTACCTGACAGATTGTCAGTCAATCAAGACCTCAGGTAGGTGAGGACCGCCAGTACACGCCGGTGGTCCCCGTCACTCGGGGACAGCCCCAGCTTCATGAAGATATTGCTGACGTGCTTCTCCACGGCCCCGTCGCTCACCACGAGCTGCTTGGCCACAGCGGAATTCGTGCGTCCTTCAGCCATCAGGCCCAGTACCTCGCGTTCGCGCGGGGTCAGACCGGCGAGCACGTCCTGCTTCCGGCTGCGGCCGAGCAGCTGGGCCACCACTTCGGGGTCCAGGGCCGTTCCGCCCCGGGCGACGCGCACCACGGCGTCGAGGAACTCGCGCACCTCGGCGACGCGGTCCTTGAGCAGGTAGCCCACGCCCGTGCTGGAACCGGCCAGCAGTTCGGTGGCGTACTGCTCCTCCACGTACTGCGACAGGACGAGCACCCCGATACCGGGATGGTCGCGGCGCAGCCGTACGGCGGCCCGCACGCCCTCGTCGGTGTGCGTCGGCGGCATCCGCACGTCCGCCACCACCACGTCCGGCAGCGCGCCCTCGGCGGCCAGGTCCGCCACCGTCTTGATCAGGGCTTCCGCGTCCCCGACGCCGGCCACGACGTCATGCCCCCGGTCGGTCAGCAGCCGGGTCAGGCCCTCACGGAGCAGCACTGAGTCCTCGGCGATGACCACTCGCACCCTGTCGTCCACGTTCTCGCAGCTCCCGCGTCCACTCGTCCACCCACTTGGCAAGGCCAAGCATCCCAGCCGGACCCCGGGCCGGGGGCGGATCCCGGCCAACGGGGGAAGACATGGCCGAAAGCGTCACCTGTGGGGGGTGTGCGGGAGGCATGCGCGGGCCTACGGGCCGTGCGGGTCCAGCCGGATCGGGCCCGGCCGCGCCGGCGGGTGGGGCGCGCGGCCTCAGCCCGCCGTAGTGCGCCACGGCAGCTCCGCCGTGACCACCGTCCCCTCCCCGACGGGCGAATCCACCACGAAGACCCCGTCCACCGCGTCCAGCCGCTCGGCGAGCCCCGCCAGCCCGCTCCCGCCGGAGGCATCCGCTCCGCCACGGCCGTCATCGGCGACCCGGATCAGCAGCCGCGTCCCCGACTTCCACACCTCGACGCTCGCACCCCGCGCCCCCGCGTGCTTGCTGACGTTCTGCAGCAGCTCGGACACCGTGAAGTACGCGATCCCCTCGATCGCCGCCGCCGGCCGGGACGGCAGGTCCACCTCCACCCGCACCGGCACCGCGCACCGCGAGGCCACCGACGACAGCGCCGCGTCCAGCCCCCGGTCCGTGAGCACCGCCGGGTGGATGCCCCGCGCGAGGTCCCGCAGCTCCTGGAGGGCGATCTTCACCTCGCCGTGCGCCTCGTCCACCATCCGCGCGGCCGCCTGCGGATCCTCGGTCAGCTTCTCCTTGGCCAGACCCAGGTCCATGGCCAGGGCCACCAGCCGCGCCTGCGCCCCGTCGTGCAGGTCGCGCTCGATGCGCCGCAGGTCGGCGGCGGCGGTGTCCACGACCGCCCCCCGGTCGGACTCCAGCTCGCTGAGCCGGTCGTCGAGACGGGACCGGCCGAGCAGCCCGCTGACCAGCACCCGGTCGGCGGTGGTCAGGGCCCGCACCACCCACGGGGTGGCCAGCGTGAGGACCAGCCCGGCGGCGGCGGTC
This sequence comes from Streptomyces sp. NPDC034086, assembly GCF_055575515.1. Classification (NCBI taxonomy): domain Bacteria; kingdom Bacillati; phylum Actinomycetota; class Actinomycetes; order Kitasatosporales; family Streptomycetaceae; genus Streptomyces; species Streptomyces sp. NPDC034086. The sequence continues at coordinate 18,481 of NZ_JBVISM010000026.1, forward strand.
GCGGCGACGGCCACGGGGGAGTCGAGGTAGAAGACGTACGTCTCGTTCTGGAAGACCGCGAGCCCCGGCTGGTCGGTGAAGGCGGGGAAGACCCAGAACCACAGCGGGTACAGCAGCATGCTCCAGCCGGTGCTCCACAGCACGAGCGCCGTCGTGAAGGCGAACACCGCCCAGGGCAGGTGGATCACCGAGTACAGCACGTGCCGCCAGGCGCTGCCGCTCCTGAGCAGCGCCCCCATCGCGGCCAGCGGGCCGCTGGCGCCCGCCAGGACCGGCGCCGGATCGGCGAGCGGCACGCGCAGCATGCCGCGCACCCGGGCCCGCTCGACCTGCCCGAAGCCCCGGCACACGGCCAGCACCCCGGCCAGCACCGGCACCCCGACGAACGTCACGAGCAGCCCGGCCCCGAGGGCCACTCCGGTGACGGCGAGCGTGAAGTACACGGTGCTGAGCGGCAGGCCCACGACCAGGTACGCGAACTCGCGCCAGGTCTGCGCCGCCACCGGAGCCCGCAGTACCGCCCGGCCGCCGTCCTTGCCGTTGCCCATGATCCCGACCCGCCCTTCGACTCGTCCCTTGACCTCCCCCACCCTGCCGCCCGGCCCTCTGCCCGAACCATGCGGCGGGTCGGCGTCTCCCGAGGGGGGATAACCCCACCCCGGCTCCGAGGGGGGATGACCCCACCCCGGCTCCGAGGGGGGATGACCCCGCCCCGGCTCCCGAGGCGGGACGACCCCGCCCCCACCCCCACGGCCCGGTCCCCGGGAAGGAACTACCGGCGGTCCCGCCACGGCAGCTCCGCCGTCACCACCGTCCCCGCCCCCTCGGGGGAGTCCACCGTGAACACCCCGTCCACCGCCCGCAGCCGCTCGGCGAGCCCCGCCAGCCCGCTCCCGCCGCCGGCGCGGGCTCCGCCGCGCCCGTCGTCCGAGACCCGGATCAGCAGCCGTGCCCCCGCGCGCCACACCTCGACGCTCGCGCCGCGCGCCGCCGCGTGCTTGCTGACGTTCTGCAAGAGCTCGGACACCGTGAAGTACGCGATGCCCTCGATGGCCTCCGCCGGGCGCGCCGGCAGGTCCACGATCACCTTCACCGGCACCAGGCACCGCGAGGCCACCGACGACAGCGCCGCGTCCAGCCCCCGGTCCGTGAGCACCGCCGGGTGGATGCCCCGCGCGAGGTCCCGCAGCTCCTGGAGCGCCAGCTTCACCTCGCCGTGCGCCTCGTCGACCATCGCCGCCGCGCCCTCCGGGTCCTCCAGCAGCTTCTCCTTCGCCAGACCCAGCCCCATCGCGAGGGCCACCAGCCGCGCCTGCGCCCCGTCGTGCAGGTCGCGCTCGATGCGCCGCAGGTCGGCGGCGGCGGTGTCCACGACCACCCCGCGCCCCGATTCCAGCTCGGCGATGCGCCGCTCCAGCTCGTCGGAGGGCGACAGCAGGCCCCGTACCATCGCGCGGTCCACATTGGCCAGGCCGCGCACCAGGTACGGCAGCACCGGCCACAGCACGAACAGCCCCGTCAGCGCGATACTGAAGGTCAGTACTCCCCACGGCAGCCGGACCAGGTCGTACAGCACCGTCCGCCAGGCCACCGGATCCTTGATCCCGGCCCACAGCCAGGCGAAGAACCCGCCGGCCCGCGCCGGCCACGGCAGCGGCGTCGGCTCGTCCACCCGTACGCCCAGCAGCGCCCGCGCCCGGACGCGTTCGAGCTTTCCGAACTGCCGCGACCCGAGGAGACCGCATGCGAGCAACGGCAGTCCGATCGCGGTCAGGGTCAGCCCGCCCGCGGTCGTCACCATGAAAACCGTGTAAACAAAACCGATCAACGCCACCGGCAGGTTGCTCAGCAGGTAGGCGATCTCCTTCCACGTGGCCGCGTCGAAGGCGGGGCGTACGGGAGGGGGAGCGGAAGCTTGATCGTTCGCGGTCATGCCGCTCAGCCTGCCAACTGCGCCCCGCGCGCGCCATGGGGTAGCCATGCGCCAGTGAACGGGGGGTAACCCCACCCCGTGCGGCCCAGGCCCTAGACTCCCTGCCGTACCAGATCAACCCGATCGTCGACAGAGGCCGAGGAGCGAGGAACGGACGTGCCCGACCCAACGGTATCGACAGCAACCGTGATCGCAGCGGACTACTTCCGGAGCTATTCGGTCGTCGGCCTGCTCGCGGTCCTCGGCGTGCTCTTCGTCGCCGTGGCCTTCGGCGCCGGCCGCCTGCTGCGGCCCGTGGTCCCGACCCCCGAGAAGCTGCTGACGTACGAATGCGGAGTGGACCCCGTGGGGGAGGGCTGGGCGCACACCCAGGTCCGCTACTACGTCTACGCCTTCCTCTACGTCATCTTCGCCGTCGACTCGATCTTCCTCTTCCCGTGGGCGACGGTGTTCGCCGCCGCCGGTTACGGCGCCACGACCCTGGTCGAGATGTTCGTCTTCCTGGGCTTCCTGGCCGTCGGCCTGCTCTACGCGTACAAGAAGGGCGTCCTCGAATGGACGTGACACCGGCCGTCACCCCGGAGCCCCAGCCGCTTCCGGAGCCGAAGAGGCTGGGAGTGCTCTCCCGCCTCGCCCCGGAGCCCATGAAGGTGGTCCTGAACTGGGGCCGCCGCTACAGCCTGTGGGTCTTCAACTTCGGCCTCGCCTGCTGCGCCATCGAGTTCATCGCGGCGTCGATGGCCCGGCACGACTTCATCCGCCTGGGTGTCATCCCGTTCGCGCCCGGCCCCCGCCAGGCCGACCTGATGATCGTCTCGGGCACGGTGACGGACAAGATGGCCCCGGCCGTCAGGCGCCTGTACGAGCAGATGCCCGAGCCGAAGTACGTCATCTCCTTCGGCGCCTGCTCCAACTGCGGCGGTCCCTACTGGGACTCGTACTCCGTCACCAAGGGCGTGGACCAGATCATTCCCGTCGACGTGTACGTGCCGGGCTGCCCGCCGCGCCCCGAGGCCCTCCTCCAGGGCATCCTCAAGCTCCAGGAGAAGATCGCCCGCGAGTCCCTCGCGGACCGTTACGCGGCGGCGCCCTCCGTCGCCCAGCTCACCAGCGGCCTCGTCACGGCGCCGCCCGCACCGGGAGCCGGCGCGTGAACCTCTACGACTCCCTCCCCGAAGCGGCCGGTACCGTCTTCGGCGCCGAGGCCGTCGCCTCGTCCGCGTACGAACTCCTCACCGTCGACGTCCCCGTCGGCTCCTGGATCTCCTCGCTGGAGATCGCCCGCGACAAGCTCGGCTGCACCTACTTCGACTGGCTGAGCGCGGTCGACGAGCCCGGTACCGGCTTCCGCGTCTGCGCGCACGTCGTCTCCCTGGAGAACCACCGGGTACGCCGCCTGCTGCTGCGGACGACCGTTCCGCACGCGGCGCCCACCCTGCCCTCGGCGGTCGCGGTGTACGCGGGCGCGGCGTGGCACGAGCGGGAGACCTTCGAGATGTTCGGGGTCACCTTCACGGACCACCCGAACCTCGTCCACCTGCTGCTCCCCGAGAACTTCGAGGGGCACCCGCTGCGCAAGGACTTCGTCCTGGCGGCGCGCGTCGCCAAGGCGTGGCCCGGGGCCAAGGAGCCCGGCGAGTCCCACGACCCGGACGCGCCCAAGCGCCGCCAGATGCTGCCGCCCGGCGTGCCGGACCCCAACGACTGGGGCCCCCTCAAGGGCCAGCTGCCGCCGGCCCCCGCCCGGCCCGCGCGCACCCCGCGCGCCGCCGGAGCCGGCCCCGCGCGCACGCCGCGCGAGGGCGCCCCGGTGCGGCGCACCCGCTCGGTGGCGGAGGGCTCGGCCACCCAGGCCGCCCCGGCCCCGGCGTCCGGGGGGCCCGACGCTCCGGAGGCCCCGCGTCCGGTGCGGCGTACCCGCTCGGTGGCCGACGGCTCCGCCAGCCAGACCGCCCAGGCCGCCCCGGCCCCGGCGTCCGGGGGGCCCGACGCTCCGGAGGCCCCGCGTCCGGTGCGGCGTACCCGCTCGGTGGCCGACGGCTCCGCCAGCCAGACCGCCCCGGCCGCCCCGGCCCCGGCGTCCGGGGGCTCCGACGCCCCGGAGGCCCCGCGTCCGGCCACCCCGCCGGCGGCGAAACCCGGCTCGGACGCGCCCTGGCACAACCCGAAGCCCGCCTTCGAGGAGCCCCCGGCCGCCACCCCGCCCCGGCCGGACCCCGGACCCGAACCGGAACCCGGGCCCGAGACCAAGAACCAACCCGACACCAACGGAGGCGACGCGTGAACGACGTCCTCGACGTCGCCCTGCGACTGATCGTCGTCTTCGCCGTCTTCCTGGTGCTCCCGCTCGTCATCGGGCAGACCGAGCACAAGGTGATGGCGCACATGCAGGGCCGCCTCGGCCCCATGTACGCCGGCGGCTTCCACGGCTGGGCCCAGCTCGTCGCCGACGGCGTGAAGTTCGCGCAGAAGGAGGACATCGTCCCGGCCAACGCCGACCGGCGGATCTTCCAGCTCGCCCCCGCCGTCGCGCTGCTGCCGTACCTCCTCGTCCTGATCGCCGTCCCCATCGGCCCGGGCAACGGCGGGATCGGCCAGGTCATCGACGCCGGCCTCTTCTACGTGCTCGCCGTCATGGGCGTCGGCGTACTCGGCAGCCTCATGGGCGGCTGGGCCTCCGCCAACAAGTTCTCCCTGCTCGGCGGCCTGCGCACCGCGGCCCAGCTGCTCGCGTACGAACTGCCGATGCTGCTCGCCGCCGCCTCCGTCGCCATGGCCGCCGGGACCGTGTCCCTCCCCGGCATCGTCGACGCCTTCGCATGGTGGTGGCTGCCCTGGCAGATCGTCGGCGCGGTCGTCTTCTTCACCGCCGGCCTCGCCGAGCTCCAGCGGCCCCCGTTCGACATGCCCGTCGCCGACTCCGAGATCATCTTCGGCGCGTACACGGAGTACACCGGCCTGCGCTTCGCGCTGTTCCTGCTCGCCGAGTACGCCGGCATCGTCGTCCTGTGCGCCCTCACCACCGTCCTCTTCCTCGGCGGCTGGCACGGCCCCTTCGGCGGTGACGGCCTCGGCTGGTTCTGGACCCTGCTCAAGACCGCCGTCCTGGCCTTCGTCGTCATCTGGCTCCGGGTGAGCTACCCCCGCCTGCGCGAGGACCAGCTCCAGAAGCTCGCCTGGACCGTACTCATCCCCCTCGCGCTCGCCCAGATCGCGCTCACCGGCATCGTGAAGGTGGCGATCCAGTAATGCCCCCGATCCCCGGATCCGGCCTCGCCAAGGGCCTGGCCGTCACCCTGCGCACGATGACCAAGCGCGCGCACACCGCCCAGTACCCCGACGTGCAGCCCGAGCTCCCGCCCCGCAGCCGCGGGGTCATCGGCCTGTTCGAGGAGAACTGCACGGTCTGCATGCTGTGCGCCCGGGAGTGCCCCGACTGGTGCATCTACATCGACTCCCACAAGGAGACGGTGCCGGCCGCCGCCCCCGGCGGCCGCGAGCGCAGCCGCAACGTCCTCGACCGCTTCGCCATCGACTTCTCCCTCTGCATGTACTGCGGCATCTGCATCGAGGTGTGCCCCTTCGACGCCCTCTTCTGGTCGCCGGAGTTCGAGTACGCGGAGACCGACATCCACGAGCTCACCCACGAGCGCGACAAGCTGCGCGAGTGGATGTGGACCGTGCCGGCCCCGCCCGCCCTGGACCCGGCGGCGGAGGAGCCCAAGGAGATCGCCGCCGCCCGCAAGGCCGTCGAGAAGGCCGAAGCCGCCGCCGCGGCCGCCGCCGCCGCTGACCGGGCCGCGGCGGCCCCGCCGGCCGACGGCACCCCCGACACCCCTGCGGGAGGCACCGCCTGATGTACCCCGCCCACCTCGCCGCGGCCGCGGGCGCCCCCGTCCCCGGCCCCGGCTTCCTCTCGCCGACCGGCGTCGAGATCGCCTTCCTCCTCGTCGGCCTCGCCACCCTCGGCGCGGCCGTCATCACGGTCACCACCAAGCAGCTCGTGCACGCCGCCCTCTGGCTGGTCGTCGCGCTCGGCGGGATCGCCGTCGAGTACCTGCTGCTGACCGCCGAGTTCATCGCCTGGGTCCAGGTCCTGATCTACCTCGGCTCCGTGGTCGTCCTCCTCCTCTTCGGGCTGATGCTCACCAAGGCCCCCATCGGCCGCTCCCCGGACGCCGACTCCGGCAACCGCCGGGTCGCGCTCGGCGTCGCCGGCACCGCCGGGGCCGCGCTCGTCTGGGTGGTCGTCGACGCCTTCCGCACCACCTGGATCAACCTCGACGGACCCGCCCAGGGCTCCACCCGGGTCTCCGGGGAGATCCTCTTCCAGCACTGGGTGCTGCCCTTCGAGGCGCTCTCCGTCCTCCTCCTCGCCGCCCTGATCGGTGCCATCGTGCTCTCCCGGCGCACCACGCCCGCCGAGGACGCCGCCGATGCCGCCGACGCCGCCGCCCGCGCGGGCGGACAGGAGGAACAGCGCTGATGCACCTCGCCTACCCCGCGGTCCTCGCCGCCCTGCTCTTCGCCACCGGCCTCTACGGAGTCCTCGCCCGCCGCAACGCCATCCTCGTCCTGATGTCCGTCGAGCTGATGCTCAACGCCGTCAACCTCAACCTGGTGGCCTTCGACGTCTGGCTGCGCGACACCCTGCACGCCGGCCAGGCCCTCACCCTCTTCACGATCGCCATCGCCGCCGCCGAGATCGGCATCGGACTCGCCATCGTGCTGATGGTGTACCGCAACCGGGGCACCTCGGACGTCGACCGGCTGCGCGACACCGCCGAGGGCCGCCGGCCCGGCCGACCCGATGACACCGCTGCCCGCACCGCCCGGCCGGAGGTCGCCGCGTGAGCACCACGACCCTCGCGGTCCTCGTCCCCCTGCTCCCCTTCCTCGGCGCGGTCGCCGGCCTGCTCCTGGGCCGCACCGCACCCGGCTTCGTCAGGCCGCTCGCCGTCCTGCCGGCACTGGGCGCCGCCGTCCTCGCCGTCCTCGTCGCCGTCCGCCACGGAGGCGGCCCGGCCATCGACACCGCGACCGAACTCACCCCGACCGGCTCCGTGCCGATCGAGCTGTCGCTCCACCTGGACGGCTTCGCCGTCCTGGTCGCCGCCCTCGTCGGGGTCGTCGCCACCTGCGTACAGCTCTACTCGACGGCGTACCTCCGCGAGGACCCGCGCTACCCCTCCTACGCCGCGCTGGTCTCCCTGTTCACCTCCGCCATGCTGCTCGTCGTCTACTCCGGTGACCTGATGGTGCTGCTGGTCGGCTGGGAGATCATGGGCATCTGCTCGTACTTCCTCGTCGGCCACTACTGGGAGACCGAGGCGGCCCGCTCCGCCTCCCTCAAGGCCTTCCTCGTCACCAAGCTCGGCGACGTCCCCTTCCTCATCGGCCTGTTCGCGCTCGCCGCCGACGCCGGCTCCTTCCGGATCACCAAGATCCTCGGCACCGTCGCCGCGGGCGGGCTCGACCACCCGACGCTCATCGCGCTGCTCCTGCTCGCGGGCGTCGCCGGCAAGTCCGCGCAGTTCCCGCTGCACACCTGGCTCCCCGATGCCATGGCCGGCCCCACCCCGGTCTCCGCGCTGATCCACGCCGCGACGATGGTCGCCGCCGGCGTCTACTTCATCGCCCGCCTCCTGCCGGTCTTCGCGGCCTCCCGGGCCGCACTGGTGGTCATGGCCGTCATGGCCGCCGTCACCATGGTCGGCTCCGCCCTCGCCGCCCTCGCCCAGGACGACATCAAGCGCGTACTCGCCTACTCCACCGTCGGCCAGCTCGGCTACATGACCGGCGCCCTGGCCGTCGGCGACCGCGGCGCCGCCGTCTTCCACCTCCTGTCTCACGGCGCCTTCAAGGCGCTCCTCTTCCTCGGCGCGGGCGTCATCATCCACGCCGCCGGAACGAACTCCCTGGCCGCCATGTCCCGTATGGACGGCCTGGCCAAGCGCATCCCCGACGCCTTCTGGACGATGACGGTCGCGCTGCTCGCGCTCGCCGCCATCCCGCCCTTCGCCGGCTTTTTCTCCAAGGAAGCCGTCCTCGTCGCCGCCGAACACACCGCCGGCGGGCACTCCGACCTCGCTCCCGGCGCGGCCGGCTGGACCGTCCTCGTCGCGGGCCTGCTGACCGCCCTGCTCACCGCCGCCTACGCCACCCGGCTGTGGCTGATGGCCTTCCGCGGCCGTGGCGCGGCCGCCCCCGACCACGGCAGGGAACCCGTCGCCATGACCGGCGTGCTGTGGCTGCTGGCCGTCCCCTCGGTCGCCTTCGGCCTCGCCGCAGGACCCCTCGCCGACTGGTTCGACGGCGGGGAACTCACCCCGTCCGTCACCACCTCGGTCCTCGGTACGGGCGCCGCCCTCATCGGCGTGGTGCTCACCTACGGCCTCTGGCAGCGCGCCGGCGCCCGCGCCGCCGCCGGGCTCCGCGACGGAGCCGCCGTTCCCGCCTCCGTCGCCGCCGCCGAATCCGCCGCCGAGACCCCCGAGGTGGCCGAGGTGGCCCACGAGCACCCCGCCGTCCCGGCCGCCCCCGCCGCCGACCCCGGCCGGGCCCTCCTCGGCCCGCTGCACCGCCACGCCGCCGACGGCTTCCACCTCGACGCCGTCTACGACCGGCTCTTCGTCCGCCCCACCCGGGCCGCCGCGGGCCTGGTCCGCTTCCTGGACCGGGAGGTCGTCGACACGTACGTCCGCGGCGCGGGCACCGGCCCCCGGCTGCTCGGCAGCCTCGTACGCCGGGCCCAGACCGGCAACGTACAGAGCTACCTGAGCGCCCTGCTCGCCGGCGCCGTGGTCCTGGCCATCGCCACCGCCGTCCTCGCCAACGTCAACGCCGGATCGTGAGCCGAGAGTCAGCCGTGATCGATATCAGCCCGTCCGTGATGCAGTTCCTTCTGGCGTTCCTCGTGGCCGCACCGCTCCTCGGCGCGGTCGCGGCCCTCCTGCCGGCCCCGCCCGGACTCAAGGGCAAGAGCCCCGGACAGGCCGTGCTCCGCCACGGCGTCACCGTCACCGGAGTCGTCCTCGCCGCGGCCGTCGCCCTCACCCTGGGCTTCGACCACGACGACCCGTCCCGCTTCCAGGCGACGACGGACATCAGCTGGATCCAGGCGCTGAACATCCGGATCCACCTCGGCATCGACGGCATCTCGCTCCCCCTCCTCCTGATGACCGCGCTGCTGTTCTTCCTCTGCGCGGTGTACAGCTACTTCAAGCTCCCCGAAGGGCCCTCCCCGAAGGCCTTCGTCGCACTGCTCCTGGTACTCGAGTCCGGCACCCTCGCGACCTTCGCCGTACTCGACCTGATGCTCTTCTTCCTCGCCTTCGAGATGGTCCTCATCCCGATGTACTTCCTCATCGCCCGCTGGGGCGGTGCTCAGCGGCAGGCCGCCGCCTGGAAGTTCATCCTCTACACCCTCCTCGGCTCCGTGGTCATGCTGCTCGGGCTGCTGCTGATCGGCCTGGACAGCGGCACTTTCGACATGGTGGCACTCGCCTCTGACAACGGGCGCGGACTGAGCCGCACCACCCAGCTCCTGGCCGTACTCGCCATCGGCTCCGGCCTCGCGGTGAAGACCCCGATGTGGCCGCTGCACTCCTGGCTGCCCGACGCCCACACCGCCGCGCCCACCGTCGGCTCCGTACTGCTCGCCGGCGTCATGCTGAAGATGGGCACCTACGGGTTCGTCCGCATCCTGCTGCCCGTCACCCCCGACGGGATGCACACCTTCGCGCCCTACCTCGGCGCCTTCGCCGCCGTCGGCATCGTCTACGGATCCCTCGCCTGCCTCGCGCTGACCCGCAAGAACGGCAAGGGCGACCTCAAGCGCCTCATCGCGTACTCCTCCGTCGGCCACATGGGCTTCGTCCTCCTCGGCATCGCGACCATGACCCCCACCGGAGTCAACGGCGCGCTCTTCGCCAACATCGCCCACGGCCTGATCACCGGCCTCCTCTTCTTCCTCGTCGGCGCCCTCAAGGACCGCTACGGCAGCAGCGACCTCGACACCCTCGCCGGAGCCACCGGCGCCGCCCTCTACGGCCGCGCCCCCCGCCTCGGCGCGCTCCTCGCCTTCGCCGCCGTCGCCTCCCTCGGCCTGCCCGGCCTCGCCGGCTTCTGGGGCGAGATGCTGGCCCTCTTCGGCGCCTTCGACCCGGCCGAAGGCCTCTCCCGTCCGGCCTTCCTCACCTACACGGCCGTCGGCGCGTTCGGCACCCTGCTCACCGCCGCCTACCTGCTGATCGTCGTACGGCGCGTCTGCATGGGCGACCCGAAGACCGCCCCCGGGACCGCCCTCGCCGACGTACAGCGCCACGAGTTCGCGGCCTGGACCCCGCTCGTCGCCCTCACCGTCCTCGCCGGCCTGTGGCCGGCCCTCCTCCTCGGCCTCACCGACCCGGCCGTACAGAAGCTCCTCGCAGGAGGCAACGCATGACGGCCACGACGGCCATGACGGCCACGACGGTCCTCGCCGCCGACACCCCCAGCCTCGTCCAGTCCGTCGACTGGCTCGCGATCTCACCCGTGGTCATCGCCGCCGCCGTCGCCCTGCTCGTCCTGGTCGCCGACCTCTTCGTGCCGGAGTCCCGCAAGCCGGTCCTCGGCTGGATCTCCGTGGCCGGCCTGGCCGCCGCGACCGCCGTCCTGCTCCCGCTGCGCGCCGGTGACCGCACCACCTTCTGCCTCACCACCGACCCGGCCGCGTGCAGCTACACCGCCGACCGCTTCACGCTCGTCGTGCAGTTCCTGGTGCTGGCCGGAGCCCTCGTCACCGCGCTGATGTCGGTCACCGCCGTCCGCGAGGCCCGCACCCCGGCCGGCGAGTACTGGTTCCTGCTGCTGTCGTCCGCCGCCGGGGCCGCCCTGCTGCCCGCCTCCCGCGACCTCGCCACCCTGATCGTCGCCCTCGAGGTGGCCTCGCTGCCCGCGTTCGCCCTCGTCGGCATGCGCCGCGGCGACCGGCTCTCCTCCGAGGCCGCCCTCAAGTTCTTCCTGTCCTCGGTCACCGCCACCGCCGTGTCCCTGATGGGCGTCAGCTTCGTCTACGCCACGACCGGCTCCCTGCACCTGTCGCAGGTCGCGGGCCGGCTCGAAGAGGTGCCCGGGCAGCTCGACACCCTCGCCATGGCGGGCGTCGCGCTCACCCTCGTCGGCTTCGCCTTCAAGACCGCCGCCGTCCCCTTCCACTTCTGGGTCCCCGACACCTACGTCGGCGCCCCGCTGCCCGTCGCGGCGTACCTCTCGGTGATCGGCAAGGCCGTCGGCCTCACCGGCCTCGTCCTCGTCACGGTGATCGCCTTCCCCGCGTACTCCGACGTCTGGGGCCCGGCGCTGGCCGTGCTCGCCGCGCTCACCATGACCCTCGGCAACGCCGCCGCCCTGCGCCAGTCCGCCGACCGCGCCCACAGCGCCGTACGCCTCCTCGCCTGGTCCTCCGTCGGCCAGGCCGGCTACCTGCTGGTCCCGATCGCCGCGGCCGCGTACACCGACCGCGACCAGATCGGCTCCACCGTCGCCTACGCGCTGATGTACGCGGCCGTGAACCTCGGCGCCTTCGCCGTGGCCGCCCTGGTGGCCCGTACGAAGCCGCTGCACCGGATCAGCGACTACCGGGGCCTGTACGCCGAGCGGCCCGCAGCCGCCCTCTCGCTGGCCTTCTTCCTGCTCTGCCTGGCCGGCCTGCCGCCGGGCATCATCGGCCTCTTCGCCAAGGTCGCCGTCTTCCGGTCGGCCGTGGACGCCGGCCTGGGCTGGCTGGCCGTGGTCATGGCCGTCAACGTCGTCGTCGCCCTGTACTACTACCTGCGCTGGACCGCGCTCCTGTTCCGCACCGCCGAGCCCGCCGAGGGCGCACCCCCCGCCCCTGCGAAGGCCCCCCGGCCCGTCACGGCCGCCATCGCCCTCACCGCCGCGACCGCCCTGGTCCTCTCGGGGGCCCCGCAGCTCGTCCTGCGCTTCGCCTCCGGCACCCTCTTCCCGCTGTAGGCCGCCGGCCGGGCCCTGACGTACGCGTTCACCCGCACGGAGCAACGCCCGCCGCCGTCCGCCGCCGCCCCCCGGCCCGCGCCGCCGGGGCGGCGGCCCCGTCGTGCCCCGGGAACCACACGCCGCCACCTCGCGTTGACCAGGAAGGGAGGGTCCACTGGACCGAAGTCCCGCAGATCCACGACGGGCTCCCCTGCCGCACCACTTGGAGGGCGTACCGTGCACCGCCGACACAACGGGCTGAAGACCGCCGCACTCCTCGGCGGGCTGTCCGCGCTCATCATCGTCATCGGAAGCCTCTTCGGACGGGGCGGCCTGATCGTCGCCGTCCTCGTCGCCCTGGGGACCAACGCCTACGCCTACTGGAACAGCGACAAGCTGGCTCTACGCGCGATGCGCGCCCGGCCCGTCAGCGAGTTCGAGGCCCCCGCGCTCTACCGCATGGTGCGCGAGCTCTCCACGTCCGCGCGCCAGCCCATGCCCCGCCTCTACATCTCCCCGACCGAGGCCCCCAACGCCTTCGCGACCGGCCGCAACCCGCGCAACGCCGCGGTCTGCTGCACCGAGGGCATCCTGCGCATACTCGACGAGCGCGAGCTGCGCGGGGTGATCGGGCACGAGCTGAGCCACGTCTACAACCGCGACATCCTGATCTCCTCGGTCGCCGGAGCCCTCGCCTCCGTGATCATGTTCCTGGTGAACTTCGCCTGGCTGATCCCGATGGGCCGGTCCAACGACGACGAGGGCCCGGGCCTCTTCGGCATGCTGCTCGTCATGATCCTCGGCCCCCTGGCCGCCTCCGTGATCCAGCTGGCCATCAGCCGCTCGCGCGAGTACGAGGCCGACGCCTCGGGAGCCCAGCTCACCGGGGACCCGCTCGCCCTGGCCAGCGCCCTGCGCAAGCTCGACGCCGGCACCAAGCGGCTCCCGCTGCCCCCCGAGCCCCGCCTGGAGACGGCGAGCCACATGATGATCGCCAACCCCTTCCGGCCCGGTCAGGGGCTCTCCAGGATGTTCTCGACACACCCTCCGATGGCCGAGCGCATCGCCCGGCTCGAGCAGATGGCAGGCCACAGCCGGTGAAAACCATCCTGAACGTCATCTGGCTCGTCCTCAGCGGGATCTGGCTCTTCGCCGGATACTGCGTGGCGGGCCTGATCCTCTGCGTCACCGTCATCGGCATCCCCTTCGGGATCGCCGCCTTCCGCATCGCCGTCTACGCCCTCTGGCCCTTCGGCTACACCACGGTCGAACGCCGCGACGCGGGCGCGCCGTCCTGCGTCGGCAACGTCCTGTGGCTGGTCCTGGCCGGCTGGTGGCTGGCCATCGGCCACGTCGTCACCGGCATCGCGCTCTGCGTCACGATCATCGGCATCCCGTTCGGCATCGCCAACTTCAAGATGGTCCCGCTCTCCCTGCTCCCCCTGGGCCGCGAAATCGTCCCCACGGACGCCCCGTTCGCCGCCCGGTGACGGCGGGAACGCGCTTCGCCCTGCGGGGCGAGAACGAGGACCGGTACGAGGAGCAGCTGTGGGCGCTGTGCGAGGAGGCGGAGAACCTCTTCGCCGACCCGCCCGCCCCCGTACGGCGGCGCTACGAGCTGCGCGGGTTCACCGCGCGTACGGAACTCCCGGCCGCGCTGGGATTCCTCGTACTGACCCCCCTCCAGGAGCGCGGCGGCGCCCCCGGCCGGGAGTGGTACCTGGAGGACGCCCGCGTCCTCACCACCCGGCCCGGCGGCGCGTCGCGGACGCACGTCACCGTCGAGGCCGTCCGCTCCGAGGACCAGCCGCCCCGCCCCGCCGGGGCGCCCCTGGCCGTGGGGTTCAGCCTGTCCGACCACCAGGACCGGGTCCTGGGCCACTTCCGTGAGCTCGTCGAGGTGCTGCCCGTCGAGGAACCGCCGCCGCACTCCGTACGGCTCCTCGGCTGCACCCTGCACGGGCCGCTGCGCGAGGTCCTGGAAGGCAGGGACGAACGGCCGCTCGGCTACCGGCGCCTGGACGCCCTGAACGCCCGCGGAGAGGTCCTCGCCCCGGCGGGGAACCCGCACGTCGTCGACTGCCGGCCGTCGTCGCGGGCACCGGGCCGCTACGACCTGACCGTGCACATGGAGCCCCTGCCGCCCGTGGTCGCCGAGATCTGGCCCCTGTGGAGCGGAGGCCGCCCGGCCGTCCCCAACCTGTGGGCGCGGTTCGGCGGCGAGGGGCGGGCACGCTGGCTGGACCCGGCGCTGGAGCACCGCGGCGGCCCGGACCGGCCGGCCGGGAGCACCCACCACCTCGACGGGAGGCACGTCACCGACGCGGAGGGCTTCTTCTGTGCCCTCGGCGAGGCGGTCAACGGACCGGGCGGCTACTTCGGACGCTGCCCGAACGGCGTCGCGGACGCCCTGGGCGGCGGCTTCGGAGCCACCCGGCCCCTCACCCTGGTGTGGCACGACCACGAGGTGGCCCGCCGCTGCCTGGGCCCACAGCCCCTGACGGGACGCCCCGCCACCTTCCACGAACTCCTCGGCTTCCTGCGGGAGGAGGGCGTCGAGGTCGTCCTGGCCTGAGTCGTCCACAGGCCCGGGCGGCTGTCAGAGGGATGCGGCACTCTGAACACATGAACGAGACCGAGCAATTGCTGAAGCAAGCCGCCGGCCGCGCGGGCACCGCCGCGCCCGAGACCGGAAGCCCCCGGAGCGCACCCCGGACCCCGGCGGGGACGGTCCGGGCCGGGCCCGTGAGAGGAGGCGGCCCGCCGCCCGCGCTCATACCCCGGACCTGAACCGGCCGCGTACTCCGTAGACCAGCACGCCCACCGCCAGCACCGCCGCGCCCGAAACCGCCGACGCGAGCGGCAGCGTGCAGGCCAGCACCACACAGCCGGACAGCCCGACCGCCGCCACGGCCCGGTCCTTGACACCTGAACCGAGAGTCCACGCAGAGGCGTTCGCGATCGCGTAGTAGACCAGTACTCCGAAGGAGGAGAAACCGATCGCGCCCCGCAGATCGGCGGTCGCCGCGAGCACCGCCACGACCGCACCCACCGCCAGCTCCGCGCGGTGCGGCACCCGGTGCCGGGGATGTACGGCCGCCAGCGCGCGCGGCAGATGGCCGTCCCGGGCCATCGCCAGGGCCGTGCGCGACACCCCGAGCACGAGGGCCAGCAGGGAGCCCAGCGCGGCCAGCGCCGCGCCCGCCCGGACGACGGGGGACAGTCCGGGCCGGCCGGCCGCGCCCACCGCGTCGGCCAGCGGGGCCGCCGACGCAGCCAGACCGTCACTGCCGAGCACCGACAGGGCCGCCGTCACCACGGCGGCGTACACGAGCAGGGCGATCCCCAGCGCGAGCGGCACCGCGCGCGGGATCGTGCGCCGCGGATCACGCACCTCCTCGCCCAGGGTGGTGATCCGGGCGTAGCCCGCGAAGGCGAAGAACAGCAGGCCCGCGCCCTGCAACAGCCCGGCGGCACCCCAGTCCCCGCCCGCCAGGGCGCCGGAGTCCGCCGCGCCGGAGGTCAGGCACACCACGACGACCCCGGCCAGCACCGCCAGCACCACCGCCACGATCAGCCGCGCGATCCGGGCGGACTTCTGCACCCCGCCGTAGCCCGCCGCGGTCAGCGCCACCACCGCCGCCACGGCCACGGCGTGCTGCCGCCCGGGCCACACGTACGCCCCCACCGTCAGCGCCATCGCCGTACAGGAGGCCGTCTTGCCCACGACGAAGGCCCAGCCGGCCAGGTACCCCCAGAAGGCCCCGAGCCGCTCGCGGCCGTAGACGTACGTCCCGCCGGAGGCCGGATACCGGGCGGCCAGCAGCGCCGAGGAGCGGGCGTTGCAGTACGCCACCAGGGCCGCCACCGCGAGGGCGGCGAGGAGACCCCCGCCCGCCGCGCGTGCCGCCGGCCCGAGGGCGGCGAAGATCCCGGCGCCGACCATGGCGCCCAGTCCGACGACGACGGCGTCGGACACCCCGAGGCTGCGCTTCAGTTCGTTGTCCACGGGCGGAGGTTAACGGGGCGCGGTGACGGGACCGGGTCCGCCGGCGCTACCCGGAACCAGGCCGCGGGACGCGCTCGCGCGCCGCCCCCTCGCCCCCCGCCCATGACGAAGGGCACAACGCGGGCGGCCGCCGGCCTGCCCGGCGATCCGCCCCCGTTGTGCCCCACGGGTCCGCCTCAGAGGCGCGCCCGCGCCTCAGCGGTGGTTCAGCGGTAGTTCACGAACTGGATCGCGAAGTCCAGGTCCTTGCCCTTGAGGAGGGCCTGGACGGCCTGGAGGTCGTCACGGCTCTTGGAGCTGACGCGCAGCTCGTCGCCCTGGACCTGGGCCTTGACGCCCTTGGGGCCCTCGTCACGGATGATCTTCGCGACCTTCTTGGCGTTCTCCTGGGAGATGCCCTCCTCGATCGTCGCGAAGATCTTGTACTCCTTGCCGGACAGCTGCGGCTCGCCGGCGTCCAGCGCCTTCAGCGAGATACCGCGCTTGACCAGCTTGGTCTCGAACACGTCCAGGACCGCCTTGACGCGCTCCTCGGAGTTCGCCTCCATGAGGATCTTCTCGCCGGACCAGGCGATGGTGGCGCCGGTGCCCTTGAAGTCGTAGCGCTGCGAGAGTTCCTTGGCGGCCTGGTTGAGGGCGTTGTCGACCTCCTGCCGCTCGACCTTCGAGACGATGTCGAAACTGGAGTCGGCCATGTGCTGTGGCTCCTTGAAATCGGCTGCGGTGTGCCCCGGAGGGCCGCGGCCGGACATCCCCGGACCGCTCCGCAAAGCCTAGCCACCACGCCCACGTGGGGCGCTGATCAATCCGGTGGCGAACCACCCCCGAGCATCAGGTATCGTTTACGTCGTTGCCAGGGAACGACGCCGCAAGGCGGAGGAACCCGAGCGACATCCCATGGCGGTGTGCCCGAGTGGCCAATGGGAGCGGACTGTAAATCCGTCGGCTTAGCCTACCCAGGTTCGAATCCTGGCGCCGCCACGCGAGTGGAACCCCCGTTCATCTGCGGAAACGCAGTGACGGGGGTTTCTTCGCATACCCCGGGCCGCCGCGCCCCGCGCCGCGCCGCCCCGCGCCTCGGACGCCAGGGCATCAGGGCTCCGTCACCGTCAGGTGGTAGGTCGTGTCGATCCAGAAGCCGTTCGTCGCCGCCGCCTCGATCTCCAGGACGAACTGGCCCGGCGGCAGCGGCTCAAGGGCGCACCACAGCCCCCAGGCGACCTGCGGTACGCCCCTCAGGGGGAAGGGCTTCGAGGAGAACTCGCGCGGCCTCAGGGGAGAGCCGTTCAGGGCCGCCGAGGCCCGGGCCGCCTCCAGGCGCAACGGCTTCGTCAGGAACGGCACCGCCGCCCGCCGGGTGCTCAGCACCGGGAAGAAGAGCGGCCGGGCCGACGGGACACCGCACCGGCGCACCACCCGGCCCCCGTAGGTCCCCGCGAGGAACCACAGGTCCCGCGGCTGACGCCACCCGGCGTACGCACCCGTCGTGTCCCCCACCGGGCTCTGCGCGTCCGGCGCGGACACGGCCCACCGCCACCACCGGGCCGAGAGCCGGCCGCCCTCCGCCGCGCTGACGCGCCACTCGCCCTCGCCTTCGCCCATGACCACCCCGGAACCCTTGCGGCCGCCCCCTGCGGCCCATTTCCGGGATGACCCTATCGGCCCCCCGTCACGCACCGAAGCGGGCGGCCGTTCGTTCCCCGGGGCATGACATGGACTTCGGACGGACGCGGCAAGGCCCGGGGCGGCGTCCTGCTCGCCCTGCTCGGCGCCGGCATCCCCGCCCTCGTCGGCGCCGCCCTGCACAGCCACACGGGAGAGCCCTACCGGGAGACCCGGCTGTACTTCGGCACCCAGCGCCCCGACGGAGGGGAACCCGTCGGCGAGGCGGAGTTCACCCGGTTCCTGGACCGCGAGGTCACCCCCGCCTTCCCCGAAGGGCTGACCCTCCGGGACGGGCACGGCCAGTGGCGCGGCGACGACGGCGCCATCGTCCGCGAGACCTCCTACGAGGTCGTGCTGCTCTACCCCCGGAAGGAGGCGGACGAGCGGGGCGCCCGCGTCGAACGGATCCGGCAGCAGTACGAGACGCGCTTCCGCCAGCGCTCCGTCAGGCGCTCCGACGCCGAGGTCCAGTCCGGCTTCTGACGGGCGGTCGGCGCGCCCCGGCCGCCCGCCCGGCGCCGCCTCAGTTGCCCGCCACGTCCTTCACCGCCACCGGGACCGGTGCCGAGCCCGAGACCAGCTCCAGCGTCAGCCCCGCCGTCGCCGGAGTCTCCACCAGCTCCGCGAGCACCGCCGCCACGTCGTCACGGGGGACCGTGCCCCCTCCGGTGTGGGCCTCCAGCCGGACCAGCCCCGTACCGGCGTCGTCCGTCAGCCGCCCCGGGCGCAGCACCGTCCACTCCAGCCCCAGCCGGGTCTGTACGTGGGCGTCGGCGTCGCCCTTCGCCCGCAGGTACACGTCGAAGACCTCGTCACCCTCGTGACGCGGGTCCGCGCCCATCGTGGAGACCATCAGGAAGCGGCGTACGCGGGCCCGTTCGGCGGCGTCGGCGAACAGTACCGCCGCGCCGCGGTCCACGGTGTCCTTGCGCGCCGCACCGCTGCCGGGCCCGGCCCCCGCGGCGAACACCGCCACGTCCGCGCCCTGGAGGATCCCCGCCACGTGCTCGACCGACGCCGACTCCAGGTCGCACAGCACCGGTTCCGCACCGGCCTCCCGCAGGTCGTTCCCCTGCTCCGGATCACGGACGATGCCCGCGACCTCGTACCCGCGCGCGGCGAGCAGACGCTCCAGCCGCAGCGCGATCCGACCGTGTCCACCCGCGATGACGATGCGCATGACCCGACCGTACGACGAGCCGGGCGCGCCCGCCCGCGAACACCCGGCAAACGGTCAGGGCCCCGGTTCCGTACGGCCCTGCCGGGGCAGATCCAGGGCCACCGCGACCGCCGAGTCGCAGTACTCCCGCACCGCACTCGTACGGGCTACCACCCGCCCCCGGTGGATCACGATGCGGCTGTACGCCAGCGACAGCACGCCGGCGATCCGGTCCCCGCGCACGGCGAGCAGCTCCGCCGGGAAGCCCGCCTCCACCCGCACCTCCGGCAGCCCCATGGCCTCCCGGGCGGCGGCGCTGACCGCCTCGTAGGCCTCGCCCGCGCGCAGTCCGCCCTGGGAGGCCAGCAGGTACGCGGCTTCGAGCGGGTCGCCCCGGCCCACCGGGTTCCCGGCGTCCCGCAGGGCCCCGCTGCCGGCCGCGACGCGGACCCCGGCCGAGCGCAGGAGGCGGACGGGAGCGATGCGCAGCCCGCGGCGCTCCAGGGCCGCGCAGTCGCCCTGGGGCAGGCAGGTCACGCGTACGCCGGCTGCGGCGAGCCCGTCGGCGGCGCGGGTGGCCGAGTCCAGGGGGAGCCGGGACAGCCCGCCGCAGGGGCCGATGGTCACTCCGGGCCGCAGCCCCCCGGCCATGGCCGCCAGCCGGGCCAGCCGGCCCGGGTCGTCACCGTCGGTGTGCAGGTCCACCGGGCAGCCGTGCTCCGCGGCCAGTTCCAGGACCGCCTCCAGGAAGCCCGTCGGGTCGGGGTCGAGGTCGGGGCAGCCGCCGATCACCGAGGCCCCCATCTTGACGGCGTCGCGCAGCATGGCGAGCCCGTCCGCACCGGCCACCCCCGTCAGCAGCCGGGGAACGGCGACGGCCGTCAGGTCGGCGAGCCCGCGCAGCGAGCGGCGGGCCTGGAGCACCGCTTCCATGGGGCCCAGCCCGTGCACGTCGCCGATCCGCACGTGGGAGCGCACGGCGGTCGCCCCGTGGCCGAGCTGGAGCAGTGCCGCCTCGGTGGCGCGGCGCTGCACCTCGTCCGGGCTGTACGACACCGGGCCCTCGCCGTCGGCGGTCAGCGCGGTGTCCCCGTGCGCGTGCGGTTCGGCGGGGGCGGGCAGGAGCAGGTACCCGCGCAGGTCGACCCGGGCCAGGGCGGGGGCGGGCAGGCTGCCCGACGTGCCGACGGCCTGGATGCGGCCGCCGCTGAGCCGGACGTCGACGGTACGGCCGTCGGTCAGCCGGGCCCCGGTGAGCAGCAGCCCCGTGGCCTCGGGGACGGGGCCGCCGACGGGGTGGCGCGGGCTGGGGGAGGGCTGCTGCGGCTGGCTGTCGGACATCGCGCTCCTGCGGTGGCTCGGGCGGTTCCTGTGCCGTGGCCGCAGCCGGCGGCCCAAGATCACGCAGCGTGGTCAGAGCCTAGGGCGCGGGGCTCCCGGGTTCGCGGAGGAGCGCAATAGTCGTACCGGTGTGGTGCCCCCCTGCCCGGGTGGCCCCGTCCAGGCCCCGGCGGGGGCGGAAGGGCGACGGGCGAGGGGCTCCGGAATGTGACTCCGGGCACAAACGGGCCGGAAAGCGGGCCGGGAGGGGTCCGGGAGCCGCGTGGAATGGCGGGGGCGGAGGTCTCCGAGCCCAGTCCCCCCAAAGGATTTGGGCGAACGGCGGGCAACCGTGTAATGTCTTCATCGCTCGCCCCAATAGCTCAGTCGGTAGAGCGTCTCCATGGTAAGGAGAAGGTCTGCGGTTCGATTCCGCATTGGGGCTCTGGTGAGAGAGGTTCCCCACCCTCGGGTGGGGAACGGATCTCATCAAAGCGGCGTAGCTCAGTCGGTAGAGCAAGCGGCTCATAATCGCTGTGTCACCGGTTCAAGTCCGGTCGCCGCTACACCCAGTAGCCGATTGCGGGGTCGGTCTCCCGATCGGCTACTCTTTTATGCGTTCATCCGTCCCATAGTCCGTCAAGGAGCACTCACGTGGCTGCCACCGACGTCCGCCCGAAGATCACGCTGGCCTGCGTGGAGTGCAAGGAGCGGAACTACATCACCAAGAAGAACCGGCGTAACAACCCGGACCGCATGGAGATGAAGAAGCACTGCCCGCGCTGCAACTCGCACACCGCGCACCGCGAGACCCGCTAGTCACTGGCGAAGTCTCAATATAGGCACCGTCATGAGGTCGTCCCCTTCAATGGGGGGCGGCCTTGTGTCGTTTCCGCACCCGGTCTTGATCAGGTGCGCGTACGCCGGACCGGGGGCGGCCGGCGTGCCCGATACGTGTCGCCTTCACACGTGCCCTTCCAACGCCCCGTCAACGTGTCCCTGCAACAGGAGGCAGTGAGCCATGGCCCTCGATCAGACCTTCGTAGGGCGGACCTACCCGCCCACCGATCCGTACGAGGTCGGCCGGGAGAAGATCCGCGAATTCGCGGTAGCGGTGGGTGACGAGAATCCCGTCTACACCGATCCCGAAGCCGCCAAGGCGTTCGGTCACCAGGACGTGATCGCCCCGCCGACCTTCGTGTTCGCCATCACCTTCGCGGCGGCGGGCAAGGTCATCGAGGACCCCCAGCTGGGGCTCGACTACAGCCGCGTCGTGCACGGCGACCAGAAGTTCGCGTACGTACGCCCCGTGCGGGCGGGTGACCGGCTCACCGTGACCTCCACCATCGAGGCCGTGAAGTCGCTCGCCGGCAACGACATCATCGACATCCGCGGCGAAGTCCACGACGAGTCCGGCGAGCACGTCGTGACCGCGTGGACCAAGCTCGTGTCCCGCGCCCCCGAGGAGGCCTGAGATGGCCGCGCAGATCCACTACGCCGACGTCGAGGTCGGCACCGAGCTCCCGGCGGCGTCCTTCCCCGTGACGCGCGCCACCCTGGTCCGCTACGCCGGTGCCTCGGGTGACTTCAACCCGATCCACTGGAACGAGAAGTTCGCCAAGGAGGTCGGGCTGCCGGACGTGATCGCGCACGGCATGTTCACCATGGCCGAGGCGATCCGCGTCGTCACCGACTGGGTGGGCGACCCGGGCGCGGTCGTCGAGTACGGCGTCCGCTTCACCAAGCCGGTCGTGGTCGCGAATGACGACCAGGGCGCGCTGATCGAGGTCACCGCGAAGGTCGCCGCGAAGCTGGAGGACAACCGCGTCCGGGTCGACCTGACCGCCATGAGCGCGGGCCAGAAGGTCCTGGGCATGTCCCGCGCGGTGGTCAAGCTGGCCTGAGGGGGGCGGGGGCTGCGGAGGTGGGCGGGGTTTCGGGGGCGGGGTCCTGGCGGGGCGGTATCAGGGCTGGTTTGGGGGTTTCCCGTCAGTCCCATCGTCCTTCCGTGTCGGGCCGGTCCCTCAAGGGCG
>NZ_JBVISM010000027.1:0-36551 GCF_055575515.1 Streptomyces sp. NPDC034086
GACCGGCGGCGGGCAGATGCGGCTCAAGCCGCACCCACTCCGCATTCGTCAGATCACCCCGCCCCATGCCCCACCTAACGACCGGACAAGCAGACGGTCACAAGATCCGCCGGACAGGACCTAGGCCCCGGGGAACGGTGGAAGGGCCGGGAGGGGAACACCCCCGCGCGGCGGCGGCTCCCCCGGGCCGGCCGGGTACGCCGGAGGGGGCGCCGCAGTACGCGCGGCGCCCCCTCCGGTGGAGACCCGGTCAGCCCTTGTCGGCCTCCGCGGCCTTCGTGAGGCTCGTGGGCTTCGGCTCGGCGTCGGCCGCCTGGGCCTCCGCACCCGCCGGGACGGCGTCGGCAACGGCACCGGCACCGGGCTTGGCGAGGCTCGGGGACTTCGCCCCGGAGCCGGCCGCCTCACCCTCCGGGACGGCGCCGGCGTCCTTCGGCTCGGCCGAACCCGCGTCGGCCGAACCCGCGTCGGCCGGACCCGCGTCGGCCGGACCCGAACCGCCGCCGGAGGCCCCCGGTTCCACGACCGCCTCGCGCCCCGGCCGCAGCTTCGCCGACAGCACGAAGTAGACCACCGCGCCCACGAAGACCACGATCGCGGTCCAGACGTTCAGCCGGAGCCCCAGGACGTGGTGCGCCTCGTCGACGCGCATGTACTCGATCCAGCCGCGCCCCGCGCAGTAGGCCGCCACGTACAGGGCGAACGCCCGCCCGTGCCCCAGCTTGAAGCGCCGGTCCGCCCAGATGACCAGCGCGGCCACGCCCAGGCACCACAGGGACTCGTACAGGAAGGTCGGGTGGTAGGTGCCCGCGACCCGGTTGGGGCCCTCGCTGATCTCCAGCGCCCACGGCAGGTCGGTCGGGCGCCCGTACAGCTCCTGGTTGAACCAGTTGCCCCAGCGCCCGCAGGCCTGGGCGAGCGCGATGCCCGGGGCGAGCGCGTCGGCCCAGGCGGGCAGCGGGATGCCGCGCAGCCGGCAGCCGATCCAGGCGCCGACCGCGCCGAGCGCGATCGCGCCCCAGATGCCGAGGCCGCCCTCCCAGATCTTGAAGGCGTCGACCCAGTTCCGGCCTTCGCCGAAGTAGAGCTGGTAGTCGGTGATCACGTGGTAGAGGCGACCGCCGACCAGTCCGAAGGGCACGGCCCACACGGCGATGTCCGCGACCGTGCCCGGCTTTCCGCCGCGCGCGATCCACCGCTTGTTGCCGAGCCAGACGGCGACGAAGACGCCGATGATGATGCAGAACGCGTAGCCGCGCAGCGGGATCGGTCCGAGATCGATCACGCCGGTCGACGGGCTGGGGATGTAAGCAAGGTCCATGACAGACCTGACGCTACCCTGCCGGGCGGTACGCACCGCAACCCGCCCGGCAAGCTGAAATCAAAACCACACGCGGCCGGACCGCCGCTCAGCCTCCCGAGCCGGCTCCCGCCCCGGTCCGGGAGCCGGAAGCGGAACCCGGTCCGGCGGTGGGGGCGCTCCGGGTGCCGCTCCTCGTCCCGCCGTTGCCGGACGGGGACGCGGAGGCGGACGCGGCCGCGGAGGGGGAGGCGGACGGTGACGGGACGGCCTTGCCGCCGGTGCCCTCGACCTTCTCCTTCAGCTTCTGCGGCGTCAGCGGATTCGCCTGGTCGGAGAAGATGTCCTTGCCGTCGAGGAGCACGGTGGGGGTGCCCCGGAACTTCCCGGTGCGGAAGGCCTCGTGCGACTTGAGGACCCAGCTGTTGTGGGTCCCGTCCTCCACGCAGGAGCGGAAGGCCGGGGTGTCCAGCCCGTCGACCTTGCCGGCCAGTTCCAGCAGCCTGGCGTTCTTGCCGAAGGCGTCGTCGGTTTCCTGCGGCTGGTTCTGGAAGAGGAGGTCGTGGTACGGGGCGAACTTGCCGGCGTCCTGGGCGCAGGCGGCGGCGTTCGCCCCCTTCAGGGAGCCGGTGCCGCCCATGTTCCCGTCGATCAGGGTGACCAGGTGGTACTCGACCTTGAGCAGCCCCTTGGCCTCCAGGTCGTGGATGGTGGTGCGGTAGTTGTCCTCGAAGGCCTTGCAGGCGGGGCAGCGGAAGTCCTCCCACACCGTGAGGGTGGACTTGGCGCCGTCCTTGCCGGTCTGGATGGCGAGCGCGTCCTTGCCGGTGGCTCCGGAGGGCGCGGCCACCGGGCCGTCCTTGCCCGGCTTGTCGCCCTTGCCGGCGTTGGCCGCGATCACGCCGACGACGGCGGCCAGGCCGAGCACGCCGAGGACCGCTCCGGCCACCAGGAAGGTCCGCCGGCGCTTGTCCCGGGTCTTCTGCCGCTCGCGCTCCTCCTGGAGTCGCTCCCGGGCCGATCGTTTCGTCGCATCGCGGTTCGCACCGTCGTTCTTCTCGCTCACGACCGGCCAAACGAAGCGGGGAGGCACTCGCGTGCCTCCCCGCTCACGTTTCCACCCGATCGGGCTACAGAACCCCTTTCGGGGCCCGTCCCGGGTCAGGACCTGCGTACGCCTTCCGCAAGCTCGCCCGCCAGTGCCCGCACGGCCGACAGGCCGGCCGGCAGGTCGGGGGCGTCCAGGAGCAGCTTCACGAAGGCCGAGCCGACGATCACGCCGTCGGCGAAGCCCGCGACCTGCTTGGCCTGCACGGCGTTGGAGACTCCCAGGCCCACGCAGACCGGCAGGTCGGTGGTGGCGCGGGTGCGGCGCACCAGTTCCTGGGCCTCGTCGCCGACGGACTCGCGGGTGCCGGTGACGCCCATGAGGGAGGCCGCGTAGACGAAGCCGGAGCCGGCGGCGGTGATGGTCGCCAGGCGTTCGTCCCGGCTGCTGGGGGCGACGACGAAGACGGTCGCCAGACCGTTCTTCGCCGCGTGCTCGCGCCACAGCGCGGACTCCTGGACCGGCAGGTCGGGCAGGATGCAGCCGGCACCGCCGGCGGCCGCCAGCTCGGCGGTGAACCGCTCGACGCCGTAGCGGTCGATGGGGTTCCAGTACGTCATGACCAGGATCGGGACCCCGGTGGCCTCGAAGGCCTCACGGACGGTGCGCAGCACGTCGGCGATCCTGACGCCGCCGCGCAGGGCGATGTCGTCGGCGGTCTGGATGACGGCGCCGTCGAGGACCGGGTCGCTGTGCGGCAGGCCGATCTCGACGATGTCGGCGCCGCCCGCGATGACGGCCTTGACGGCCTCGATGCCGCCGTCGACGGTCGGGAAGCCGGCCGGGAGGTAGGCGACGAGGGCCGCGCGGTCCTCGGACTTGGCCTTGGCGAGGGTGGCGCTCAGCAGATCCAGGTGGCCGGTCCTGTCGGTGGCGTTGCTCACTTGTTCTCCCCCTCGGTGCCCTCGGCTCCGTCGTACAGCCCGAAGTAGCGGGCGGCCGTGTCCATGTCCTTGTCGCCCCGGCCGGACAGGTTGACCACGATCAGCCCGTCGGGGCCCAGTTCCCTGCCCAGGTCGAGGGCGCCCGCGAGGGCGTGCGCCGATTCGATGGCCGGGATGATGCCCTCGGTGCGCGAGAGCAGGCGCAGGGCCTGCATGGCGGCGGCGTCGGTGACCGCGCGGTACTCGCCGCGGCCGCTGTCCTTCAGGTAGGAGTGCTCGGGGCCGATGCCCGGGTAGTCCAGCCCGGCCGAGATCGAGTAGGGCTCGGTGATCTGGCCCTCCTCGTCCTGGAGGACGTAGCTGCGCGAGCCGTGCAGGATGCCGGGCTCGCCCGCGGTGAGGGTGGCGGCGTGCTCGCCGGTCTCCACCCCGTGTCCGGCGGGCTCGAAGCCGACCAGGCGGACCCCGGTGTCCGGGATGAAGGCATGGAAGAGGCCGATGGCGTTGGAGCCGCCGCCGACGCAGGCGGCGACCGCGTCGGGGAGCCGGCCGGCGCGCTCGATGATCTGGCGGCGGGCCTCGACGCCGATGACGCGGTGGAAGTCGCGGACCATGGCGGGGAAGGGGTGCGGGCCGGCGACGGTGCCGAAGAGGTAGTGCGTCCGGTCCACGTTGGCGACCCAGTCGCGGAAGGCCTCGTTGATGGCGTCCTTGAGGGTCCGGGAACCGGACTTCACGGCGATGACCTCGGCGCCGAGCATGCGCATGCGGGCCACGTTGAGGGCCTGGCGCTGGGTGTCGATCTCGCCCATGTAGATGGTGCAGTCGAGGCCGAAGAGGGCGCAGGCGGTGGCGGTGGCCACGCCGTGCTGGCCGGCGCCGGTCTCGGCGATGACGCGGGTCTTGCCCATGCGCCTGGTGAGCAGCGCCTGCCCCAGCACGTTGTTGATCTTGTGCGAGCCGGTGTGGTTGAGGTCCTCGCGCTTGAGGAAGATCCGGGCGCCGCCCGCGTGCTCGGCGAACCGGGGCACCTCGGTCAGGGCGCTGGGCCGGCCCGTGTAGTTGACCATGAGGTCGTTGAGCTCGGCGGCGAAGGCCGGGTCGCCCTTGGCCTTCTCGTACTCGACGGCGACCTCGTCCACGGCGGCGACGAGGGCCTCCGGGATGAACTTGCCGCCGAAGTCGCCGAAGTAGCCCTCGGCGTTGGGGACGTGACCCTCCGGGTCCGGGATGAAGAACGAGCTGGTGGACATGGCCACTACTCCTACGGGTGCGGAATGCGAGGTTTCGCTCGACGCGGGCTGGATGCACCGTATTGCGCCGCCGGTCCGCCGCCCGCGCACCCCGCTGGGGGGTGGGCGGCGCGGGGACGGGAGGGTCCGCGCCCGTGAGGGGCGGGGACCGTACGCGGCCGTCCGCGCCCGGTACGTCAGGGGTACCGGGCGGGGAGGGCCGTCGTCACGGCGCGGCTCCGGCGCGCCATCGCATGCCGTTGACCTGCCCGGGCTCGGACCCGATCACGTAGCGCACCCGCCTGCCGTGCACGCGGCGCGCCGGGGCGCGGCAGCCGCGGGGGCGGCAGCCGCGCGCCAGGGGCGCGTGCGCCGTCGGCACGCCGGCCGGGCCGTGGCCCGGGCGGGTGCGGACGGAGGAGCGGACGGGAGGCATGGGAGTGGTCAGCTCCGCCCGTGGCGCAGGGCGGGGTGCGCGCCGGCGGCGACGAGGTCGGCGACGGCCGCCTTCGGGTCGCGGCCGGTGACCAGGGACTCTCCGACGAGGACGGCGTCGGCGCCCTCGTTGGCGTAGGCGATCAGGTCGTGCGGTCCGCGGATGCCGGACTCGGCGACCTTCACGATGTGGGGCGGGATCTCTCCGACGATCCGCTCGAAGGTGGAGCGGTCGACCTTGAGGTCCTTGAGGTTGCGCGCGTTGACGCCGATGATCTTGGCGCCCGCGGCGACGGCGCGCTCGATCTCCTCCTCGTCGTGGACCTCGACGAGCGGGGTGAGGCCGATGGACTCGGCCCGCTCGATGAGGGAGACCAGGGCCTCCTGCTCCAGGGCCGCGACGATCAGCAGGACGAGGTCGGCGCCGTAGGCGCGGGCCTCCCACAGCTGGTACGCCGTGACGATGAAGTCCTTGCGCAGGATCGGGACGTCCACGCGCGCGCGGACGGCCTCGAGGTCGGCGAGCGAGCCGCCGAAGCGGCGCTGCTCGGTGAGGACGGAGATGACCGCCGCCCCGCCGGCCTCGTAGTCGGCGGCGAGCCCGGCCGGATCGGCGATGGCGGCCAGCGCGCCCTTGGAGGGGCTGGAGCGCTTGACCTCGCAGATCACCTTGACGCCGTCGCCACGCAGGGCGGCGACACCGTCCTTGGCCTGGGGCGCCTTGGCGGCACGCTCCTTGAGCTCGTCGAGGCTCACGCGGGCCTGCCGTTCGGCAAGGTCTTCGCGGACCCCTTCGATGATCTCGTCGAGCACACTCACGCGAGCGGCCCCCTTCCGGGTTGATGACGGTCGGCCGCCTTGCAGACACGTTCCACTGCAAGGTCAGCACTCAAATGGTATCCGCAGGTCGCCGAGGCCTCCGCACGGACTTCTCGGTGTCCCATGGACTGGACACCCGGAATATGGCCCTCCCGTAGTTCCCGCCGGATCCCGCGAGGGCCTGTGCCGGGTCAGGGGGCCAGGGCCGAACCGAAGGGGAGGTTCCGGACGATCGAGAAGGCCAGCACCAGGGCCCCGACGCCCCACCAGACGGCCCGCCCCGGGGCGATCCGGGGGACGGGGCCGCCGCGGAAGGCCCGCAGCAGCCACAGGGCCGTGAACGCGGCGAACACCAGGTAGCCGGCCACCGCCACGGCGTTGGCGCCGAGGGCGGCCGGCAGGTCCCCGGTGGCGAAGGCGTGCGCGCTGCGCAGCCCGCCGCACCCCGGGCACAGCACCCCGGTCAGCCGGAACAGCGGGCAGACCGGGTAGTGCCCGGGCTCGTTGGGGTCCACGGCGCCCACGTACGCGAACGCCGCCACCGCCCCGGCCAGGGTGAGCGCGGGGGCGGCCAGCCGGCGGGCCCGGGAGGCCCGTACGGGCGCCTGGGCGGGCGGCAGCGGCTGCCGGAGCGCCGCGTGCGGGGTGTCGGTGTGAGGGGCGTCCACGCGCTGATTCTCTCCGCTCATGCCGAAAGGCGCAGCCCGACGGGGCCGCGCCTTTACGAGCGGACCGGCAGACCCGCGGGATCGCGCTCAGACCTTGGCGGGGACCCGGTTGGCGGCGATGACCTCGGCGAGGTCGCGGTGGCCGTCCTTCGGCGCGCCCATGCCGGCGGCCCGCATCGCGAGGCCGACCACACCACCGAGCGCGACGACGACCATGCCGGCCCAGAACCCGAGCGGGTTCGCCAGCACCATGAAAGCGCCGGAGACGCAGAAACCGATGAAGGCGATGATGACACCGGTCCAGGCGGCCGGGGTGTGTCCGTGGCTCGTGCCCGCCATGAGTTGCTCCTCGTTGCTCTGTCTCAAGCGTGTAGAGAGCGCGGTCTGTGTCGCACGCTCGCTGTCGGTGTCATTCTCCCGCACGGGGCCGCCGGTTTCGCCAGTGGGTGGGGGGTCCGGGGCGGGCCCGCTCAGCCGGTGGGGTCCTCGCCGCGGTCCAGCGCCTTCCACAGGTCCTCCGGCCGGTCCGGGTCCACCGGGGCCGGGGTGCGTCCGCGGGGGCTGCCGTCGCGCTCGTAGCGGCCCCCCATCGCGGGCCAGTCGCGGCCGAAGCGCAGCGCGAGCAGTCCCGCGAGCAGGATCAGCGCCGCGCCGGAGGCGGTGACGTACGGCCACGCCGTGTGGCTCAGCTCCATCACCCGGGCGGCGGTGTCGGCGGTCGCGGTGGCGGCCCGCTCGTCCAGCGCCCGCCGGTCGTCGGCGGCGGCCACGGCGGCCAGCGCGGCGCCCAGGCCGCTCAGCGCGAGCAGTCCGGAGACCAGCAGGCGCCCGCGGCCGCGTACGGCGAACACGGCGACCAGGGCGGCGAGGCCGACGATGGCCAGGGCCGCCGGGAGGCCCGTGACGGCCCGCCCGTCGGCGGTCAGGGGCAGGCTGCCGCCCCCGATGGAGGCGCTGCCCCGGGCCCAGGTGCGGCCCGAGGCGAGCAGGACGACGGTGGCGCCGAGCGCGCCGAGCAGCAGGGCGACGGCCACGGTGCGGCGGCCGGTGCTGCTCCCGGCGGCCTCGGCCTCTGTGGGGGGGTGGGGTACGGCGGTCACGTACCCACTATCCCCTACGGCCTCAGGCGCGGTGGAGGCGGTTCGCCGCTCCCACGGCGCGGAGCACGGCGGCGGCCTTGTTGCGGCACTCCTGGTCCTCCAGCTCCGGCACCGAGTCGGCGACGACCCCCGCCCCGGCCTGCACGTACGCCGTCCCGTCGCGCAGCAGCGCGGTGCGGATGGCGATGGCGGTGTCGGAGTCCCCCGCGAAGTCGAGGTAGCCGACGCAGCCGCCGTACAGGCCGCGGCGGGAGGGCTCCAGCTCCTCGATGATCTGCATGGCGCGCGGCTTGGGCGCGCCGGAGAGGGTTCCGGCGGGGAAGCAGGCGGTGAGCACGTCGAAGGCGGTCCTGCCCTCGGCGACCCGCCCGGTGACCGTGGAGACGATGTGCATGACGTGCGAGTACCGCTCGATGCTCATGAAGTCGACGACCTCGACGGAGCCCGGCTCACAGACCCGGCCCAGGTCGTTGCGGCCGAGGTCGACGAGCATGAGGTGCTCGGCGCGCTCCTTCGGGTCGGCCAGCAGTTCCTCGGCCAGGTCGTTGTCCTCCTGCGGGGTGGCGCCCCGGTGGCGGGTGCCGGCGATGGGGTGGACCATGGCCCGGCCGTCCTCGACCTTGACCAGCGCCTCGGGGCTGGACCCGACGACGTCGAAGCCGTTCTCGAAGCGGAAGAGGTACATGTACGGGGACGGGTTGGTGGCCCGCAGCACCCGGTAGACGTCCAGGGCGGAGGCGTGGCAGGGGGTCTCGAACCGCTGCGAGGGCACCACCTGGAAGGCCTCGCCGGCCCGGATGCGTTCCTTGACGTCCTCGACGGCCGCCTGGTACTTCTCGCCGCCCCACAGCGCGTCGAAGGGCGGCAGCTCCGCGTCCGGGAGCGGGGCGGGCGCGTACGGCGCGGGCCGCGCCAGGTCGGCCTCCATCGCGTCGAGACGGGCGACCGCGTCGGCGTGGGCCTCGTCCGCGCCGGTGTCGAGGGCGTTGTGGTTGATCGCGTTGGCGATGAGCAGGACGGTGCCGTCCCAGTGGTCGAGGACCGCCAGGTCGGAGGTGAGGAGCATGGTCAGCTCGGGGAGTTCCAGGTCGTCCTCGGTGTGGTCCCCGATGCGCTCCAGGCGCCGGACGATGTCGTAGCCGAGGTAGCCGACCATGCCGCCGGTGAAGGGCGGCATGCCGCCCGCGAGGTCGCGGGGGGTGTGCAGGGCCTCGACGGTGGCGCGCAGGGCCTCGAGGGGGTCGCCGTCCGTGGGGACGCCGACGGGCGGGGTGCCGATCCAGTGCGCCTGCCCGTCCTTGACGGTGAGGGTGGAGGCGCTGCGGACGCCGACGAAGGAGTAGCGGGACCAGGAACGGCCTCCCCCGCTGCCTCCGGTGTGGGAGGTACCCCCAAGGGCCGATTCCAGCAGGAACGTGCCGGGGCGTTCGGCGGCCAGCTTCCGGTACAGCCCGACGGGGGTGTCCCCGTCGGCCAGCAGCCTGCGGCTCACGGGGATGACGCGGCGGTCGGCCGCGAGCTTGCGGAACGTCTCGAGATCCATGGGGTGGGACCCTAACTGGCTAGCTGGCGTCGCTGAGGAGGACATCGTCGTCGAAGCAGGTACGGGCACCCGTGTGGCAGGCGGCGCCGACCTGGTCGACCTTGACGAGCACGGTGTCGGCGTCGCAGTCGAGGGCGACGGACTTCACGTGCTGGAAGTGGCCGGAGGTGTCCCCCTTGACCCAGTACTCCTGCCGGCTGCGGGACCAGTAGGTGCAGCGGCCGGTGGTGAGGGTGCGGTGCAGGGCCTCGTCGTCCATCCAGCCGAGCATCAGCACCTCACCGGTGTCGTACTGCTGGGCGATGGCGGGAACCAGGCCGTCCGCGGAGCGCTTGAGGCGGGCGGCGACGGCGGGGTCGAGGGAGGACGTACTCATGGGCCCCATTGTGCCGCGCGGAGGGCCCTGTTACGGATCACCGTCCGCCTGATGGGCGGCGGCGGGCGGCCCCCGGTCGTAGGCTGGCCCGCATGTCTACCCATGCGAAGCGTGAACGCCTGTTGCTGGCGGACCTTTTGGAGGCGGCGGGACCGGAGTCGCCGACGCTGTGCGACGGCTGGACCTGCCGGGAACTGGCGGCGCACGTGGTGGTGCGCGAGCGCCGCCCGGACGCGGCGGGAGGGCTGCTGCTGAACGTGCTGAAGGACCGCCTCGACCGGGCGATGGCCGAGTACGCGGCCAAGCCCTACGAGGAGCTGGTCCAGCTGATCCGCACCGGCCCGCCGAAGCTGTCCGTGTACGCCCTGAAGCAGATCGACGAGGCCGCGAACGCGGTGGAGTTCTACGTCCACGCCGAGGACGTGCGGCGCGCCCAGCCGGACTGGTCGCCCCGGACGCTGGACCCGGTGTTCTCGGACGCGCTGTGGTCCCGGCTGGAGAAGCTGGCCCGTCTCACGGGCCGCCGCTCGCCGGTGGGGCTGGTGCTGCGCCGCCCGGACGGGCGCACGGCGGTGGCCCACAAGGGCGTACCGGTGGTGACGGTGACCGGGGAGCCGGGTGAGCTGACGCTGTTCTGCTTCGGCCGGCAGGACGCCGCCGCCGTGGAGCTGGACGGCGAGAAGGAGGCCGTGGCCCGGCTGACGGTGGCCCGGCTGGGGATCTGAGCCCCGGGCGCCCCGGCCGGGACCGGCGGACCGGCCGGGACCGGCGGACCGGCCGGGACCGGCGGACCGGCCGGTCCCCGTCCGGCCGGGCCGCCCCTCGCGGGGGCCCGGCCGGACGGCCCGGGTCAGCGGACCGGGTGGCCGGCTTCGCGGAGGGCCGACTTGACCTCGGAGATCCGCAGGTCTCCGAAGTGGAACACCGAGGCGGCGAGGACCGCGTCGGCGCCCGCGCCGATGGCGGGCGCGAAGTGCTCCAGCCGGCCCGCACCGCCCGAGGCGATCACCGGGACGGTGACGTGCGCGCGCACGGCGGCGATCATCTCGGTGTCGTAGCCGTCCTTGGTGCCGTCGGCGTCCATGGAGTTCAACAGGATCTCCCCGGCGCCCAGTTCGGCCGCCCGGTGCGCCCATTCGACGGCGTCGATGCCGGTGCCCCGGCGGCCGCCGTGGGTGGTGACCTCGAAGGATCCGGCCGCGGTGCGGCGGGCGTCGACCGACAGGACGAGGACCTGGCGGCCGAAGCGCTCGGCGATCTCCTGGATCAGCTCGGGCCGGGCGATGGCGGCCGTGTTCACGCCCACCTTGTCGGCGCCGGCCCGCAGCAGCTTGTCGACGTCGTCGGCGGTGCGGACGCCGCCTCCGACCGTGAGCGGGATGAAGACCTGCTCGGCGGTGCGCCGGACCACGTCGTAGGTGGTCTCGCGGTTGCCGGAGGAGGCGGTGATGTCGAGGAAGGTCAGCTCGTCGGCGCCCTCGGCGTCGTACAGCTTGGCCATCTCCACCGGGTCGCCGGCGTCGCGCAGGTTCTGGAAGTTGACGCCCTTGACGACCCGGCCGTTGTCCACGTCCAGGCAGGGGATCACGCGTACGGCGAGGGTCACGGCGCCACCTCCCCGTAGGCCTCGACCTCGACCTCGACGACCATGCCGGGGTCGACGAAGCCGGAGACGATGAGCATCGTGGCGGCGGGGCGGACGGTGTCGAACAGTGCCTTGTGGGCGCGGCCCACCTCGTCCACGTCCCGGGCGTGCGTCAGGTACATCCGGGTGCGGACCACGTGCTCAGGGCCGAGTCCGGCCGCGGCGAGCGCCTTGAAGGCGACCTCGAAGGCCTTGACCGTCTGGTCGTAGGGGCCGCCCGCGTCGGCCGCCGTGCAGCCGGAGACCAGGACCAGGCCGTTGGGGAGGACCACGGCGCGGGAGTAGCCGATGACGTCCTCGTAGGGGCCGCCGGAGGAGATGCGGTGTACGTCGGGGGAACTCATGCGCGGACCGCCTCCAGGGCTTCTTCCAGGGTGAAGGCCTTGGCGTACAGGGCCTTGCCGACGATGGCGCCCTCGACGCCGAGGGGGACAAGCCCGGACAGGGCCCGCAGGTCGTCCAGCGACGAGACGCCGCCGGAGGCGACGACGGGCCGGTCGGTGGCGGCGCAGACGTTCCTCAGCAGCTCCAGGTTGGGGCCGGTGAGCGTGCCGTCCTTGCCGATGTCGGTGACGACGTAGCGGGCGCAGCCCTCGGAGTCCAGGCGGGCGAGGGTCTCGTAGAGGTCGCCGCCCTCGCTGGTCCAGCCGCGGCCCTTGAGGGTGGTGCCGCGCACGTCGAGGCCGATGGCGATCCGGTCGCCGTGCTCGGCGATGGCCTTGGCGGCCCACTCGGGGGTCTCCAGGGCGGCGGTGCCGAGGTTGACGCGGGTGCAGCCGGTGGCGAGGGCCGCGGCGAGGGTGGCGTCGTCGCGGATGCCGCCGGACAGCTCGACCTTGATGTCCATGGCCCGGGTGATGTCGGCGACCAGGGACCGGTTGTCACCGGTGCCGAAGGCGGCGTCCAGGTCGACGAGGTGCAGCCATTCGGCGCCGGCGGCCTGCCAGGCGAGGGCCGCCTCCAGCGGGGAGCCGTAGGAGGTCTCGCTGCCCGACACGCCGTGCACGAGGCGTACGGCCTGGCCGCCGCGGACGTCGACCGCGGGAAGGAGTTCCAGAGTCTTCGGCATCAGAGGGTCTCGATCCAGTTGGTGAGGAGCTGGGCGCCGGCGTCGCCGGACTTCTCGGGGTGGAACTGGGTGGCCCACAGGGCCCCGTTCTCCACCGCCGCGACGAAGCGCTCGCCGTGCGTGGCCCAGGTGACCCGGGGGGCGCGGATCACCGGGTTGGTGACTTCCAGGCTCCAGTCGTGGGCCGCGTAGGAGTGCACGAAGTAGAAGCGCGCGTCGGCGTCCAGACCGGCGAAGGCCTGGCTGTCGGCCGGGGCCTCGACGGTGTTCCAGCCCATGTGCGGGACCACGGGGGCCTTCAGCGGACCGACGGTGCCGGGCCACTCGTCGAGGCCCTCGGTCTCCACGCCGTGCTCGATGCCGCGCTCGAAGAGGATCTGCATGCCGACGCAGATCCCCATGACGGGACGGCCGCCGGAGAGCCTGCGGCCGATGATCCAGTCGCCGCGGGCATCCTTCAGGCCCCGCATGCAGGCGGAGAAGGCGCCGACACCGGGGACGAGGAGGCCGTCGGCGTCCATGGCCCTGTCGTAGTCGCGGGTGATCTCGACGTCCGCTCCGACGCGCGCGAGGGCGCGCTCGGCGGAGCGGATGTTGCCGAAGCCGTAGTCGAAGACCACGACGTTCTTCTTGGCGCTCATTCCCACATTCCCTGGATTCGCAGGACTCCCGCGGCCAGGCACATCACGGAGCCGAGGGCGAGCAGGACGATCACCGAGGTGGGCATCTTCTGCTTCTGGAAGGAGTAGACGCCCCCGGCCAGGAACAGGCCGAGGACGATGAGGATGGTGTTCAGGCCGTTCACGCTAGAGGGCGCCCTTCGTGGAGGGCAGGATCCCGGCGGCGCGCGGGTCGAACTCGGCGGCGTAGCGCAGGGCCCGGGCGAGGGCCTTGAACTGGCACTCCACGATGTGGTGGGCGTTGCGCCCGTACGGGACGTGGATGTGCAGGGCGATCTGGGCCTGCGCGACGAAGGACTCGAAGATGTGCCGGGTCATCGTCGTGTCGTACGAGCCGATCATCGGCGCCATGTTCTCGGGCTCGGTGTGCACGAGGTAGGGGCGGCCGGAGAGGTCGACGGTCACCTGGGCGAGGGACTCGTCCAGCGGGACGGTGCAGTTGCCGAAGCGGTAGATGCCGACCTTGTCGCCGAGGGCCTGCCTGAAGGCGGCGCCCAGCGCGAGGGCGGTGTCCTCGATGGTGTGGTGGCTGTCGATGTGCAGGTCGCCGTCCGTCTTGACCGTGAGGTCGAAGAGGCCGTGGCGGCCGAGCTGGTCGAGCATGTGGTCGTAGAAGCCCACGCCCGTGGAGACGTCGACCTTGCCCGTGCCGTCGAGGTTTATCTCGACGAGGACCGAGGTCTCCTTCGTGGTCCGTTCGACCCGTCCGATGCGGCTCATGCGTGCTGCTCCTTCTTCAGTGCGCGAACCGCTTCCAGGAACGCGTCGTTCTCGGCCGGGGTGCCCGCGGTGACCCGCAGCCGGCCCGGTACGCCGTTGTCCCGGACCAGGACGCCCTGGTCGAGGATCTTCTGCCAGGCGGTGTGGGAGTCCTCGAACTTCCCGAACTGGATGAAGTTCGCGTCGGACTCGGTGACCTCGTACCCGAGGGCCCGCAGCTCGGTGACCAGGCGGTCCCGCTCGGCCTTGAGCTGCTCGACGTAGCCGAGCAGCGTGTCGGTGTGCTCCAGCGCGGCCAGCGCGGTCGCCTGGGTGACGGCGGACAGGTGGTACGGCAGGCGTACGAGCTGCACGGCGTCGACGACGGCGGGGTGCGCGGCGAGGTAGCCCAGGCGCAGGCCCGCCGCGCCGAAGGCCTTGGACATGGTCCGGGAGACCACCAGGCAGGGGCGGCCCTCGATCAGCGGGAGGAGGGAGTCGCGGTGCGAGAACTCCACGTACGCCTCGTCCACGACGACCAGGGTGGGCTTGACGGCCTGCGCGGCCTCGTACAGGGAGAGGACGGTCTCGGCCTCGACGGCGGTGCCCGTGGGGTTGTTGGGCGAGGTGATGAAGACGACGTCGGGGGCGTGCTCGGCGATCGCCCGCTCGGCCGCCTCCACGTCGATGGTGAAGTCCTCGCGGCGGGGACCGGAGACCCAGCCCGTGCCGGTGCCGCGCGCGATGAGCGCGTGCATGGAGTACGAGGGCTCGAAGCCGATCGCCGTGCGCCCCGGGCCGCCGAAGGCCTGGAGCAGCTGCTGGAGGACCTCGTTGGAGCCGTTGGCGGCCCAGACGTTCTCCTTGGCGACGGGGTGCTTGCCCGTGCGGGTCAGGTAGGCGGCCAGCTGGGTGCGCAGCTCGACCGCGTCCCGGTCGGGGTAGCGGTTGAGGGTGCGGGCCGCCTCGGCGACGCGTTCGGCGATGCGCCGTACGAGCGGCTCGGGCAGCTCGTACGGGTTCTCGTTCGTGTTCAGCTGGACGGGCACGTCGAGCTGCGGGGCGCCGTAGGGGCTCTTGCCGCGCAGTTCGTCCCGGATGGGGAGGTCGTCGATGCCGAAGGTCACTGGCCGGGCACCTTCCATCCGAAGCGCGCCTTGAGGGCCGCGCCGTGCGCGGGCAGGTCCTCCGCTTCGGCCAGCGTCACCACGTGGTGGGTGACCTCGGCGAGGGCGTCGCGCGTGTAGTCGACGATGTGGATGCCGCGCAGGAAGGACTGCACGGACAGGCCCGAGGAGTGGCAGGCGCAGCCGCCGGTGGGCAGGACGTGGTTGGAGCCGGCGCAGTAGTCGCCGAGGGAGACCGGCGCCCAGGGGCCGACGAAGACCGCGCCGGCGTTGCGCACCCGGGCGGCCCAGGAGGCGGCGTCGGCGGTCTGGATCTCCAGGTGCTCGGCGCCGTACGCGTCGACGACCTTGAGGCCGTCCTCCAGGGTGTCCACCAGCACGATCGCGGACTGCTTGCCGGCGAGGGCGGGCTTGATCCGGTCCTCGACGTGCTTGGTCGCGGCGACCTGCGGCTCCAGTTCCCTCTCGACGGCGGCCGCGAGTTCCGCGGAGTCCGTGACGAGGACGGCGGCGGCCAGCGGGTCGTGCTCGGCCTGGCTGATCAGGTCGGCGGCGACGTGCACCGGGTCGGCCGTGGAGTCAGCGAGGACCGCGATCTCGGTGGGGCCGGCCTCGGTGTCGATGCCGATCTTCCCGGTGAAGTAGCGCTTGGCGGCGGCGACCCAGATGTTGCCGGGGCCGGTCACCATGTTCACGGGCGGGCAGTCCTCGGTGCCGTACGCGAACATCGCGACGGCCACGGCGCCGCCGGCGGCGTACACCTCGTCCACGCCGAGCAGCGCGCACGCGGCGAGGATCGTCGGGTGCGGCAGGCCGCCGAACTCCCTCTGCGGCGGAGAGGCCAGCGCGATCGACTCGACGCCCGCCTCCTGGGCGGGGACGACGTTCATCACGACGGAGGACGGGTACACCGAACGGCCGCCCGGCGCGTACAGCCCGACGCGCTCGACCGGAACCCACTTCTCGGTCACGGTGCCGCCCGGGACCACCTGGGTGACGTGCTCGGTGCGGCGCTGGGCGCGGTGCACGACGCGGGCGCGCCGGATGGACTCCTCCAGGGCGGCGCGGACGGCCGGGTCGAGCTGCTCCAGGGCGGCCGCGAGGGCCTCCGCGGGCACCCGGACCTGCGTGAGCTCGACGCCGTCGAACTTCCGCGCGTACTCGATCAGCGCCGCCGTGCCACGATGATGGACGTCCTCGCAGATGGGCCGCACCTTCTCCAGGGCGGCTTCCACGTCGAACTCGGCACGGGGCAGCAGGTCGCGCAGGGCGCCGCCCTCGGGGAGGGCGTCACCGCGCAGGTCGATACGAGAGATCACGCCCCAATTCTCTCAGACCGCCTCCCACGGCCGTCCGCCCGTATCACTGGCTGATACACGCCCCGGACGTCACCGCCGCCCCGTAGCGTTCTCGTACACGTGGATGACAGCGGGGGGCTGCCATGACCGAAGCGCGCGGGGACGGGCCGCCGGACGGCCTCACGGGGCCCGAACAGCGGATGTGGGAGTGCTTCCGGGCGGGCGCCGTCTGCGACCTCGGCGCCCGTGCCGCCGGCCTGGACGATCCGCACTCCGGCCCGGCCTGGGGTCCGGAGCGCCACGTCCGGGCGGAGGTCGTGGCGCACCTGCTGCTCGCCGGGCCGGCGCCGGTCCCGGGCCGTGTCGGCTGCCTGAAGCTGCGCGGTGCGCGGATCACCGGGCGGCTGGATCTGTCCGGTGGCACGGTGGCCCCGTACGTGGAGATCCGTTCGTGCCGCTTCGACGGCGAGATCCAGGTGTCCGAGACCCGCTTCGGCACGCTGCGGCTGGACAACTGCGCGGTACCCCGGCTGGAGGGGGCCCGGCTGCACACCGAGGGCGACCTGCACCTGGCGCGCTGCCGGGTGGCGCGCGGGATCCGGCTGACCGACGCGCAGATCGGCACGGACCTGCTGCTCGGCCAGGCGGTCGTCCAGCGGGACGGCCGGGGCCGGGCCGTGGCCGCCGACGGGATGGCGGTCGCGCAGGACTTCCACGGCGACCTGCTGGAGACGCACGGGGAGGTGAGCCTGCGCGGGGTGAAGGTGGGGGCCTCGATGAGCCTGCGCGGAGCGCGGCTGGGCAACCGGCACGGCCGGCGCGCGCTCAACGCCCCGACCCTGACCGTCGAGCGGACCCTGTACCTGACCTCCGTCGGCCCGGCCTCCCCCACGGGCGACCCGGACCGCCCGTACGACTGGAGCACGACCCCGACGGCCGGCGGGCCGGTGCAGCCCTTCGAGTGCCGGGGCGGGCTGCGGCTGGACGACGGCCGCTTCGGCGACTCGGTCGACTTCCACGGGGCCCGGTTCGAGCTGCTGCCCGACCAGGAGGTCTCGCTGCGGCGGGTGCAGACGCCCGAGCTGCGGTTCGTCGGGGAGGCCCCGGAGGCGGGCCGGGTGGTGGTGTCCGGCGCGAAGGTGGTCAGGCTCGTCGACCGGTCGACGAGCTGGCCGGGGCGCGGGCGGGTGTCCATGGAGGGCTTCGTCTACGAGGACCTCGCGCCCCGGGGCCACTTCCCGCTCTCCCGCCGCCTGGAGTGGCTGGAGGCGGCCACGCCCGAGTACTCCCCGGGACCGTACGAGCTGCTCGCCTCCGTGCTGCGCGCCGGCGGGGAGGACGCCGGCGCGCGGGAGGTGCTGGTCGCCAAGCAGCGCCGCCGGCGGGCCACGCTGCCGCCGGCGGCCAGGGCGTGGGGGCACCTCCAGGACTGGACGGTGGTCTACGGGTACCGGCCGGGGCGGGCGGCGCTGTGGATGGCGGTGCTGTGGGCGGCGGGCACCCTGCTGTACCTGCGGCACGAACCGCCGCCGATCAAGGCGGACGAGCACCCGCAGTGGGACGCCGCCCTGTTCGCGCTCGACCTCCTGCTCCCGGTGATCGACCTCGGCCAGCAGGGCCAGTGGAAGCTGGAGGGCGGCTGGCAGTGGGGGTCGGCGGCGCTGGTGCTGCTGGGCTGGATCCTGGCCACGACGGTGGCGGCGGGCGCGTCGCGGCTGCTGAGGCGGGGGTGACGGCCCGGGCCGTCCGGCCACTACCCTGTGCCAGGTGACCACCGTTCGCCTGCCCCTCTTCCCGCTGAACTCGGTGCTGTTCCCGGGCCTCGTGCTGCCGCTGAACGTCTTCGAGGAGCGGTATCGCGCCATGATGCGCGAGCTGCTGAAGACGGGGGAGGACGAGCCGCGCCGGTTCGCGGTCGTCGCGATCCGCGACGGCCGGGAGGTCGCCCCGACCGCGCCCGGACTGCCGGACCAGACGGCCCTGCCCGAGAAGGGCCCGGCCGCGGGCTTCGGTCCGGACCCGGTCCAGGCGTTCCACCGGGTGGGCTGCATCGCGGACGCGGCGACGATCCGGGAGCGGGAGGACGGCAGCTTCGAGGTGCTGGCCACCGGCACGACCCGGGTGCGGCTGCTCTCGGTCGACGCGTCGGGGCCGTTCCTGGTCGCGGAGCTGGAGGAGCTCGCGGAGGACGCGGGCGAGGGTGCGGGCGCCCTGTCCGAGGGGGTGCTGCGGGCCTTCCGCAGCTACCAGAAGCGGCTGGCCGGGGCCCGTGAACGGTCGCTGGCCTCCGCGGCGGACCTGCCGGACGAGCCGTCGGTGGTGTCGTACCTGGTGGCGGCCGCCGCCGTGCTGGACACGCCGTCGAAGCAGCGGCTGCTCCAGGCCCCGGACACCGCGACCCGTCTCGCGGAGGAGCTGAAGCTGCTCCGTGCCGAGACGGCCGTGATCCGGCACCTGCCGTCCCTGCCGGCGGTGGACCTCACCCGCACCCCGACGAGCCCGAACTGAGCCCGTGGCGAAGAAGAAGCAGCAGCCGGCGGGCACGCCGGCCATCACCGCCCTCACCGCGTCGGGCGTCGACTTCACCACCCACGCCTACGAGCACGACCCGGCGCACCCCTCGTACGGCGAGGAGGCGGCGCAGGTCCTGGGCGTCTCCCCGGACCAGGTGTTCAAGACCCTGGTCGCCGACGTGGACGGGGCCCTGACGGTGGCGGTGGTCCCGGTCGCCGGCTCGCTGGACCTGAAGGCCCTGGCGGCCGCGGTGGGCGGGAAGCGGGCGGCGATGGCCGATCCGGCGCTGGCGGAGCGCACCACGGGGTACGTCCGCGGCGGGATCTCCCCGCTGGGGCAGCGCAAGCGGCTGCGTACGGTGCTGGACGCGTCCGCCTCGGGGCATGCCACGATCTGCGTCTCGGCGGGCCGCCGGGGCCTGGAGGTGGAGCTCGCCCCCGCGGCGCTGACCACCCTCACGGGCGCGACGCTGGCGCCCATCGCCCGCCCCCGGGGCGGGCCGTCGAAATAGCGCCCCCGCCGGGGCGCCGCCGGTGGAGCGCGCCGGTCAGGAGGAGTGCACGTGCGGCGGGGGGTACGCGTCCCCCGGGTGCCAGTCGTCCTCCGGCCCGGGGTCGCGCGGCCCCCACAGGGCCGTCAGGCCCAGGTGCACCGCCGCGGCCGCCATCGGCCACACCAGCAGCACCCCGTGCGCGAGCAGCTGGAGCGGCGCGTCGAACGGCACCCCCTTGCCCGCCTTGGCGGCGGCGGCCGGGACGTTCGGACCGGGGTCGAGCCACAGGCCGAGCCGCCATCCCGCCAGCGAGGCGAAGCAGGCTCCGACGGCCAGCCCGATCACCAGCGGTACGCCCCCGCGCCGGCGCCACAGGAAGACGCCCACCGCGCTGAGGACGCCGAGCCCCAGGGCCAGCAGGAAGAAGGTGCCGTCGGCGCCGATCCGCGCCTCGCTCTCGGTGTTGCGCAGGAAGACGGCCTCGCCGTTGGAGACGTACTGCACGCGCGGCGCGAGCCATGCCCAGAGCAGTCCGAGCAGTACCCCGCACACGCCCACCACGAGGGTGACGGCGGCCCCGTCGCGGATGTCCGCCGGGGTGACGGCGGCCTCCGGGCCGGGGGGCGGGGACACGGTCGGCTGCTGCTGCGGGGTCACGGCTTCGGTCACTCCCACATCGTGCCAGGTCTTCGGACGGAAGGGGCGTCCGGGCGGGGCCGTCAGCGGACCGCGGCCCGCCGGTACGCCCAGGTCGCGAGGGCCAGGGACAGTACGCCGACGGCTGCGCACACCCCGAGGTCGAGGGCGACCGCCGCCCAGTCGGGGTGCGGGGCGAAGGTCTCCGCGAAGGCCTCCACCCCGTAGGTGGACGGCAGCAGGTCCCGCGCCCACACGATGACGTCCGGCATCCGTTCGGCGGGCAGGACGCCCAGCAGCAGCGCCGCCGACATGCCCAGCTGGCCGGCCAGCGTGGCCAGCTCCTGGCGGGGCGCGAGCAGGCCCAGCGCGGCGCCCAGCCCGGCGAGCGCGGCCCCGGCCAGGGGGACCACGGCGGCCAGGATCCACAGCCCGCCCATCGGCAGGCCGAACAGCACGCAGCCGAAGACGGCCGTCACCAGCGTGCCCGGCAGGGTGAAGGAGGCGTACGCGGCCGCGGCGCCCAGCACCACCGAGGCGGGCGGCACCGGCAGGGTGGCGTAGTGGTCGAGGCCGCCGCCGGCCCGCAGCTGCCCGAAGTACTGGGCGAGCAGGTTCAGTGCGACGAAGGCGACGACCAGGACGGAGGAGCCCGCGACGACGGCCCGCGCCTCCGAGCCGCCGTCCACCACGCCCCGCATCAGGACCATGATCCCGACGGACTGGAAGGTGGCGACGAACAGCAGCGGTATCCGGGCGACCCGGGCCCGGGACAGCTGGGCGCGGTAGACGGCGGCGAGCGCCGGGAACAGCCCCGCGCGGGGCGCGAGGTCCGCCGGAGCGGGGGCGGCGGCAGCGGTGGTCACGACTTGACCAGACCCTTCGTACGGCCGCCCAGCGCGAGGTACACGTCCTCCAGGCTCGGCGTGGCCAGCGTGAAATCGTCGAGGGCGGCGAAGGCGGGGCCGCCGGTCACGGCGGCGACGGCCGCGCGGGCCTCGGCCTGTCCCAGCCGCAGCACCCAGCGGCGGCCGGACTCGGCGGCCAGCGGGGCGAGCGCGGCGACCTCGGGCACGTCCAGCGGCGGGGCCGTGCGCCAGACCAGCTCCAGGCGGACCTCGTCGGAGACCTTCGCCTTGAGGCCGGCCGGGGTGTCGCAGGCGATGACCCGGCCCTGGTCGACGACGGCGACCCGGTCGAGGACGGTCTCGGCCTCGATGACGTTGTGGGTGACGAGCAGGACCGTGGCCCCCTGGCTCCGGCGCCGCCGGTCCACGGCCTCCCAGACGGCCCGCCGGGCCACGGGGTCCATGCCGGTGGTGGGCTCGTCCAGGACCAGGACCGGCCGCTCCCCCACCAGCGCGGCGGCGAAGCAGGCGAGCCGGCGCTGTCCGCCGGAGAGCTTCTTCAGGGGGCGCGCGGCGATCTCGGTCAGCCCGAGTTCCTCCAGTACGCCGTCCCGCGCGGCCCGCGCCTCGCGCACGGCGAGCCCGCGCAGCCGGCCGGTGGTCTCGGCGGCCAGCGCGACGGTGAGCTCGTCGAGGGCGGTGGACTCCTGGCCGAGGTAGGCCAGCAGCCGGGAGGCCCGCTCGGGGTGGCGTACGAGGTCGTGGCCGAGCAGGTTCACGGAGCCGGAGTCGGGCCGCAGCAGCCCGGTGAGCTGGCGGACCAGGGTGGACTTCCCGGCGCCGTTGGGGCCGAGCAGGCCGAAGACCTCGCCGCGCCGGACCTCCAGGGAGATCCCGTCGTTCGCCCGGGTGCGGGGCAGGGCGGGGGCGCCGCGCCGGCCGCGTACGGCGGGGTAGGTCTTGACCAGGTCACGCACCGCGCAGACCACGTCCGAAGCGGCCTCCGCGGCCGCTGCCGTGGTGGGTCCTGCCTGTGCTGTGCCCGTACTCACGAGGGAGCAGCCTACGCGGCTTCCGGCGCTACTCGGCCGCCGGGGTCGTCGGCGGCCCGGGTGCGGCGGCCGGGTGGCCGCCGACGTGCTCGGCCGCGGCGCGGACGTCGATCTCCCTCCAGAACCCGGCGCGGATGGCGT
Organism: Streptomyces sp. NPDC034086; assembly: GCF_055575515.1. Taxonomy (NCBI): domain Bacteria; kingdom Bacillati; phylum Actinomycetota; class Actinomycetes; order Kitasatosporales; family Streptomycetaceae; genus Streptomyces; species Streptomyces sp. NPDC034086. The sequence goes on from NZ_JBVISM010000027.1 coordinate 21,668, forward strand.
AGCGGTCGTGCTCGTCGATCTGGTCGTCCTTGTGGGCGAGGAGCCCGAAACGGGCGGCGTAGCGCAGCAGCTCCCCGTCGATCCGGTGCGGGACCCGGGGGTACATGGTGGCCAGTTTCTGCAGGTGGCCGGTCTCGGGGAGGCGTTCCATCCAGCGCCGGGCGAAGACCTGCCCGACCTCGAAGGGGTCGCCGCCGACGGTGGTGATGTCCTCCTCGCGGTCGGCCCAGCGCTGCTCGGCGCTGGTGAGCTGGGCGAGGGTGGGCAGCGAGGCGGTCTCGGCGGGTTCCCCGAGCGGTCCGGCGCGGTCGATCCACCCCTTGTCGGAGGACCAGCGCAGGGCGCTGCCGGCGGCGGTGGGCGATCCCTGTCCGGCCGGGGCGGCGGCCTGGACCGGGGAGGGCGAGCGCAGTGCGGCGAGGTCCTTCGGGGTGGGGACGGGCTTGGCCCCTTCGGTGGCGGGCGCCGGTACGGGCGCTCCGTTCGGGCGGGCCTCGGGGGTGGCGGGGGTGCCGTTGCGGGCGGCTTCGGCGAGGGCCGCCTCGGGCAGGGGCGCGGAGAGGATCGCGGCGATCTCGGGGCGGGGGGCGGGCGGCGGGGCGCAGAGCCCGGCGAGGTCGCGGGCGCGGACGGCGCGGGTGATCCAGGCGCGGTCGAGGACGCGGCGTTCGTCGGCTTCGGCGACGAGGTCCTCGGACTGGTTGTAGTCCCCGTCGGCGGCCTGCACGGCCCACAGGTGGACGGCGACCCCGTGTTCCTTGGCGGACATGAGGCCGGGCAGCAGGTCGCCGTCACCGGTGACGAGGACCACGTCGGAGCAGGCCCGGTTGCGGGCGAGTTCGGTGAGTTCGGCGTGCATGGCGGCGTCGACGCCCTTCTGCGCCCAGCGGCCGTCGCTGCGGGTCAGGGCGCCGAGCCGGACGGTGACGCGGGGCATGACGCGCAGCCGGCGGTGTTCGGGCTGGGGCACCCGGTCGGGGGCCCCGTCGAACCAGTAGATCCGCAGCAGGGGCTGCTGGGTGTCGGCCTCGGCACGCTCGCGCAGGCCCTGGATGAGGGCGGAGTGGTCGACCGTGATGCGGGAGCGGGAGGGTTCCCCGGCGAGGAGGCTCGCGGCGGCGCCCAGCAGGTATCCGGCGTCCACCAGGACGACGCAGCGGTCCACGCGTTCCACCCTCTTCCGTGGGGGTCCTCACAGGTTTTCCCCGAGTCTGCCCGACCGCAAGGGTGTTGACGGCCGGAACTCGATCATCGGCGTGGCGTATCTCCCGGGCGGCGGCGGCAGGGGCCGCCGCTACGCTCGACAATGATCCAAAATGCGCGGTTTGTAGGGTTGTGTGAATGTGAAGGCGGCCCCGGCCCCTACACCCCCACGGAGGCGTTCCATGGCCAAGAACAAGAACCAGAAGCAGCCCGCGAAGCAGCAGCAGCGTTCGTCCGCCCAGGAGCGGAGTTCGGCCGAGGCCGCGCCGCAAGAGCGCTCCTCCCAGTCGCCGAGCCCCCTGGACATGGCCCACAAGAGCAAGCAGAAGCGCTTCGGCCACAACTGACGCCCCCGCGCGTACGACGGAAGGGCCCGCCGGCGGCGTCGCCGGCAGGGCCCTTCCGTACGCGCGGACGCGCCGCCCGTACGCCTAGCCCGCCAGGCAGGAGGGGCCGAGCAGCACCTTGAGGTCACCGAAGAGGGCGGGGTCCGGCTGCACCCGGTGCCGGTCGAGGCGGAGCACGGTGGTGGTGCGCGGCCCCTGGAGCTTGATCCGCACCTCGGTGTTGCCCTTGTGGTGGCGCAGGATCTCGCCCAGACGGGTCACCATCGGCGGGGTGACCTTGACGGTGGGGATGGTGAGCACGACGGGGGCGTTGGTGCCGGCCGAGGACAGGTCGGGGACCATCATCTCCATCGCGACCAGGCGGGGGACGTCCTCGCGCTTGTCGAGGCGGCCCTTGACGAAGACGACGGTGTCCTCGACCAGCTGGGTGGAGACGAGCTGGTAGGTCGCGGGGAAGAACATGCACTCGATCGAGCCGGCCAGGTCCTCGACGGTGGCGATGGCCCAGGCGTTGCCCTGCTTGGTCATCTTGCGCTGGAGGCCGGAGATGATGCCGCCGATGGTGACGACGGCGCCGTCGGAGTGCTCGCCGCCGGTGAGCTGGGAGATGCCGGCGTCCGTCTTGTCGGACAGGACGTGCTCCAGGCCGAAGAGCGGGTGGTCGGAGACGTAGAGGCCGAGCATCTCGCGCTCCTGGGCGAGCAGGTAGGACTTCTCCCACTCGACGTCGGAGAACTCGACGTCGAGGCCGAAGCCGGGCTCGTCGCCGCCCTCCTCGTCACCCATTCCGCCGAAGAGGTCGAACTGTCCCTCGGCCTCCTTGCGCTTGACCGCGACCACGTTGTCGATCATCGATTCGTGGTGGGCGACCAGGCCCTTGCGGGTGTGGCCCATCTCGTCGAAGGCCCCGGCCTTGATCAGCGACTCGATGGTGCGCTTGTTGCAGACGACGGCCTCGACCTTGTCCAGGAAGTCCGGGAAGGAGGAGAACTTCCCCTTGGACTTCCTGGTCTTGATGATCGAGTCGACGACGTTCTGGCCGACGTTGCGCACGGCGGTGAGCCCGAAGAGGATCACGTCGTCGCCCTGGGCGGCGAAGTTGGACTCCGACTCGTTCACGTTCGGCGGGAGCACCTTGATGCCCATGCGGCGGCACTCGTTGAGGTAGATCGCGGACTTGTCCTTGTCGTCCTTGACCGAGGTGAGCAGGCCGGCCATGTACTCGGCCGGGTAGTTCGCCTTGAGGTAGGCGGTCCAGTAGGAGACCAGGCCGTACGCGGCCGAGTGGGCCTTGTTGAAGGCGTAGCCGGCGAAGGGGACCAGGACGTCCCAGAGCTTCTGGATGGCCTCGTCGGAGTAGCCGTTCTTGCGGGCTCCCGCCTGGAAGATCGTGAAGTTCTTCGCCAGCTCCTCGGGCTTCTTCTTGCCCATGACGCGGCGGAGGATGTCGGCCTCGCCGAGCGAGTACCCGGCGATGATCTGGGCGGCCTTCTGCACCTGCTCCTGGTAGACGATCAGGCCGTAGGTGACCGCGAGCACCTCCTCGAGCGGCTTCTCCAGCTCGGGGTGGATCGGGGTGATCTCCTGCTGCTTGTTCTTGCGCAGGGCGTAGTTCGTGTGGGAGTTCATGCCCATCGGGCCCGGGCGGTAGAGCGCGGACACGGCGGAGATGTCTTCGAAGTTGTCGGGCTTCATCAGGCGCAGCAGGGAGCGCATGGGCCCGCCGTCGAACTGGAACACGCCGAGGGTGTCGCCCCGGCCGAGCAGTTCGAAGGTCTTGGGGTCGTCGAGCGGGAGGGCCAGGAGGTCGATGTCGATCCCCTTGTTGGCCTTCACCATCTTGACGGCGTCGTCCATGATCGTGAGGTTGCGCAGGCCGAGGAAGTCCATCTTCAGCAGGCCGAGCGACTCGCAGCTCGGGTAGTCCCACTGGGTGATGGTGACGCCGTCGGTGTGCCGCACCCAGACCGGGACGTGGTCCACGATCGGCTCGCTGGACATGATCACGCCGGCGGCGTGCACGCCCATCTGGCGGACGAGGCCCTCCACACCGCGGGCGGTGTCGATGACCTTCTTCACGTCGGGCTCGTTCTCGTACATGCTGCGGATCTCGCCGGCCTCGCTGTAGCGGGGGTGCGAGGGGTCGAGGATGCCGGAGAGCGGGATGCCCTTGCCGAGGACGTCGGCGGGCATGGCCTTGGTGAGGCGGTCGCCCATGGCGTACGGGTAGCCGAGGACGCGGGCCGAGTCCTTGATCGCGTTCTTGGCCTTGATGGTGCCGTAGGTGCCGATCATGGCGACCTTGTCCTGGCCGTACTTCTCCGTGACGTACCGGATCACCTCGACGCGCCTGCGCTCGTCGAAGTCGATGTCGACATCGGGCATGGAGACGCGCTCGGGGTTCAGGAAGCGCTCGAAGATCAGGCCGTGCGGGATCGGGTCGAGGTCGGTGATGCCCATGGCGTACGCGACGATCGAGCCGGCCGCGGAGCCTCGGCCGGGGCCCACCGCGATGCCCTGGTTCTTGGCCCACATGATGAAGTCGGCGACCACGAGGAAGTAGCCCGGGAAGCCCATCGAGATGATCGTGTCCATCTCGTACTCGACCTGGCGCATGCGGTCCTCGGGGATGCCCCCGGGGAAGCGGCGGTGCATGCCCCGCATGGTCTCCTCGCGGAACCAGGTGACCTCGGTGTATCCCTCCGGGATGTCGAACTTCGGCATCAGGTTCCGGAAGGTGAACATGCCCTCGGTGTCGATCTGGTCCGCGACCAGCTTCGTGTTGGCGCAGCCCTCCTGCCAGGCGTCCGAGGAGTCGATCGCGTACATCTCGTCGGTCGACTTCAGGTAGTAGCCGGAGCCGTCGAAGCGGAAGCGGTCCGGGTCCGAGAGGTTCTTGCCGGTCTGGATGCACAGCAGGGCGTCGTGGGCGGCGGCCTCGTGCGCGTACGTGTAGTGCGAGTCGTTCGTGACCAGTGGCGGGATGCCGAGCTTCTTGCCGATCTCCAGCAGCCCGTCGCGGACCCGGCGCTCGATCTCGATGCCGTGGTCCATCAGCTCCAGGAAGTAGCGGTCCTTGCCGAAGATGTCCTGGTACTCGGAGGCCGACTTCAGGGCCTCGTCGAACTGGCCGAGGCGAAGGCGCGTCTGGAGCTCGCCGGAGGGGCAGCCGGTGGAGGCGATCAGGCCCTCCGACCACTTGCTGATGGTCTCCTTGTCCATGCGCGGCCACTTGGTGAGCCAGCCCTCGGCGTACGCGTCGGACGACAGCCGGAAGAGGTTGTGCAGACCGGTGGCGTTCGCCGCCCAGATCGTCTTGTGGGTGTAACCGCCGGAGCCGGAGACGTCGTCCCGCTTCTGGTGGGGCTGGCCCCACTGGATGCGGCGCTTGTTGCGCCGGGACTCCGGAGCGACATAGGCCTCGATGCCGATGATCGGGGTGATCCCGGCCTTCTGGGCGGTGTGGAAGAAGTCGTACGCCCCGTGGAGGTTGCCGTGGTCGGACATGGCGATGTGCGTCATGCCCATTTCATTGCAGGCAGCGAACATGTCCTTCAGCCGCGCGGCACCGTCCAGCAGCGAGTACTGGGTGTGGACGTGCAGGTGCGTGAACGGCGTCTTGGTCACGGTGTGGGCCTCCTGAGGAGAGAGGGGCGGCAGCTTCGAATCCTACGTCCCACGAGTGACAGCCCGCGGGCACCGACGGGTACGGTCGTGCGTTGCAGAACCAGGAAGACAGGTCCGGCGTCCAGTCGGTCAGAAGCCGTACCACCCCTTGCACCAGGAGGCATCCGCCATGGCGGTCACCGAGACCACCGACGAGCAGCGCGCCGAGCAGATACTCGATGTGTTCGACACCGCATTCGGCCGGCTGCTCGCCGTCGACCCCACCGCCTTCCAGGTCAAGTTCCGGAAGATGGCCGCCTCCGCCTTCGCCTTCTACCGGGGCACGGCCTGCCTCTTCTACGCCGACCTGGAGCGCGACCGCCACGGCGGGCCCTACCTGGACGAGCGCACCGGCCGGGTGTGGATCCACGGCGACCTGCACGCCGAGAACTTCGGCACGTACATGGACTCCAACGGCCGGCTGGTGTTCAACGTCAACGACTTCGACGAGGCGTACGTGGGTCCCTTCACCTGGGACCTCAAGCGCTTCGCCGCCTCCGTCGCCCTGATCGGCTACACCAAGGCGCTCAGCGACGAGCAGATCAGCGCCCTGGTGCGGACGTACGCGGCCGCCTACCGGGAACGGATCCACCAGCTCGCGGTCGGGCACGAGGGCCGCTACGAGGACGTGCCGCCCTCCTTCACCCTGGACACCGCCGACGGCGCCCTGCTGGGGGCGCTGCGCGCGGCCCGGGCCCGCACCCGCTTCTCGCTGCTGGACTCCATGACCGAGATCCGTGACCACGAGCGCCGCTTCAGCGCGGGCGGCGGGGCGATCGAGCTGGACGCGGCCACCCGGTACAAGGTGCTGGCCGCCTTCGACGGGTACCTGGAGACCCTCCCGGAGGAGTCCCTGGTGCGGCCGGACTCCTACCGGGTCAAGGACGTGGTGGGCCGGCGGGGCGTGGGCATCGGCTCCGCCGGCCTGCCCTCGTACAACATCCTGCTGGAGGGGCACAGCGACGCCCTGGAGAACGACGTCGTGATCTACCTCAAGCAGGCGCAGACCCCGGCCGTGTCCCGGCACGTCACCGACCGGGCGGTCCGGGAGTACTTCCAGCACGAGGGCCACCGCACGGTGATCTCCCAGCGCGCCCTCCAGGCGCACGCCGACCCCTGGCTGGGCTGGACCGAGCTGGACGGCTCCGGGCAGCTGGTGGCGGAGGTCTCCCCGTACGCGGTGGACCTGGACTGGTCGGACCTGGACGACCCGGAGGAGATCGCGGCGGTGGTCGCGGACCTGGGCCGGGCGACGGCCACCATGCACGCCTCGGCCGACGAGGCCGAGAGCGGGCAGTCCCTGGTGCCCTTCTCCACCGAGCGGGCCATCGACGCGGTGATCGCCGCCGACGAGGAGGGCTTCCCCGAGCTGCTGGTGGACTTCGCCCACGCGTACGGCGCCCGGGCCCGCGCCGACCACCAGATCTTCGTGGACCTCTTCCGCAACGGCCGGATCATGTCGTAAGCCATGGGGCGCAGGGGGTGCGGGGCCTCGATTCACAGGGCCGGGGGCCCTCTTCCACAGGAAGTCATGGCACACTCGCGACGATGGACATGTCTGGGGTGAGGATCCGGGGGCTGCGGGCCGCGCTGTTCAGCGCGTTCGTCGTGCTGCTCTCGGCCGGTTCCCACGTGCTCATGTCCCGGGTGCCGCTGCCGCCCGCGCTGATCGCCGGCGCCTTCGCCGGGGTCTTCGCGGTCGCCTTCGCGCTGGCCGGCCGGGAGCGGGGCTTCGGCCCGATCGCCGGGCTGCTCGTGCCGCTGGAGCTGGCGGCCGACACCGTCCTCACCGCCGGGCAGCACGCCTGCTACGGCCCGGCGGGCGGGCCGGTGTCCGGGCCGCTGCGCGCGATGGGCCTGGACACACTGTGCGGCGGGACCCCCGTGGGCCGTCCGCTGACCGAGGTGGCCGGGCCCGCCGGGGATCCGGCGGCGCTGCTGGCCTCGCCCGGGCCGTGGACGCCCTGGCTGCTGCTCGGCGCGCACGTCGGCGTCGGGCTGGTGGCCGCCGCGTGGCTGCGGCACGGCGAGCGGGCCCTGGTCCGGCTGCTGCGGGCGGTCGCCGCCTTCGCGTTCCGGCCGCTGCTGCTGGCTGCGGCCTCGGCCGCGGCGGCTCCCGGGCGGACCGGGCGGGCGCTGCGGACGGTGTTCCGCGGCGCGGTGGCCCGTACCCGCTTCCCGGCGCATTCCGTGGGCCTGCGGGGGCCTCCCGTACGCGTCGCGCCCTCGGGCGCCTGAGCGCGTACGGCAGTCCCCCCTCACCCCTCCACGGAGACCCCCATGAGTTCACGCAACAGCCACAAGAACAAGGCCGCCGCCCGCGAGCGGCTGCGCCTCGAGCGCGAGCAGCAGGCGAAGAAGGACAGGGCCCGGCGCCAGCTGGTCGTGGCCGGCGCGGTCGTGGCCGTCCTGGCGCTGGCCGGCGGCGTCGGCTACGCGGTCGTGCGGGCCAACGAGCCCGGCTACTGGGACAAGGCGGCCAAGGCCGAGCTGGTCAAGCCGAAGAACGCCACGGGCGAGGACGGCCTGACCGTGGTCATCGGCAAGCCCGAGGCGAAGAAGACCCTGGAGCTGTACGAGGACTCGCGCTGCCCGGCGTGCGCCACCTTCGAGCAGTCGGTCGGCGAGCAGGTCAAGAAGGACGTCGAGGCGGGCAAGTACAAGCTCCGGTACATCGGCGCGACCTTCATCGACAACGGCGTCAAGGGCGAGGGCTCGAAGAACGCCCTGAGCGCGCTGGGCGCGGCGCTGAACGTGAGCCCGCAGGCCTTCCTCGACTACAAGGGCGCGCTCTACTCGAAGGAGCTGCACCCCGACGAGACGGTCGACAGCTTCGGCAAGGACGACTACCTGCTGAAGGTGGCGGACACCGTCCCGGCGCTGAAGGACAACGCCGAGTTCAAGAAGGCGGTCCAGGACGGTACGTACGACCGGTGGGCCATGGACATGTCGAAGGCGTTCAACGAGTCCGGTGTGAAGGGGACCCCGACGCTGAAGATGGACGGCAAGAAGATCGAGACCCCGGCGACGCCGGAGGCCTTCACCGCGGCGATCGACAAGGCCCTCGCGGGCTGACGGAGTGACGGCCGACGGGCTGATGTCCTGACAGATCCGGCCATACCGCCGGGCTCCGCGCAACGGGCGGGCGAACTCCGGGAGTTCGCCCGCCCGTTGCCGTTCCGTGCCTGTTCCGCGGCACGTACCGATCAGTAATATGATCGGCCGTGACCAGTCATCTCACCCCTTCGCACCCGCGCCGCCGTACGGTCGTCCTGGCCGCCGCGGCCACGGCCGCGCTCGCGCCGATCGGCACCCTCGGCGCCCAGGCGGCCCACGCGGCGGGGGCCGCGCCCGCCTTCCTCCACGGCGTCGCCTCCGGTGACCCGCTGCCCGACGGGATCCTGCTCTGGACCCGCATCACCCCGACTCCCGAAGCGGTGCCCGGCTCCGGCCTGGGCCCGGCCACCGCGGTGGGCTGGGAGGTGGCCGAGGACAAGGCCTTCTCCCGGGTCGTCGCGAGCGGTTCCGTCACCGCCACCGCCGCCTCCGACCACACGGTCAAGGCGGACGTGCGCGGCCTGCGGCCCCAGACCCCGTACTGGTACCGGTTCACCGCCGGCTCCGCCGTCTCCCCCGCCGGCCGCACCCTGACCGCCCCGGCGGCCGACGCGACCACACCCGGCATCCGCTTCGGTGTGGTCTCCTGCGCCAACTGGGAGTCCGGCTACTTCTCCGCCTACCGCCACCTGGCCGCCCGCACCGACCTGCACGCGGTGCTGCACCTGGGCGACTACATCTACGAGTACCAGACCGGCGGTTACCCCGAGGCGAAGTACGTCGTGCGCCGGCACGAGCCGCAGAACGAGATCGTCTCGCTCTCCGACTACCGCACCCGGCACGGCAAGTACAAGACGGACGGCGACCTCCAGGCCCTGCACGCGGCCCACCCGGTCGTCGCCATCTGGGACGACCACGAGTTCGCCGACAACACCTGGTCCGGGGGCGCCGGCAACCACACGCCGGAGACCGAGGGCGACTGGGCGGCCCGCGCGGCCGCCGCAAAGCAGGCGTACTTCGAGTGGATGCCCGTACGCCCCTCCACCGCGGGTACCGTCTACCGGCGGCTGCGGTTCGGCACCCTCGCCGACCTGCACCTGCTGGACCTGCGCTCCTTCCGCTCGGAGCAGGTCAAGACCGGCAACGGCTCGGTGGACGACCCCGAGCGCACGCTCACCGGGCGCGCCCAGCTGGACTGGCTCAAGGCCGGGCTGGCCTCCTCGGACGCGACCTGGAAGCTGGTCGGCACCTCGGTGATGATCTCGCCGGTGGCCTTCGCCTCGCTGCCCGCGCACCTGCTGAAGCCGCTGGCGCACCTGCTGGGCCTGCCCGAGGGCGGGATAGCGGTCAACACGGACCAGTGGGACGGCTACACGGACGACCGCAAGGAGCTCCTGGGCCACTTGAAGGACCGGAACATCAAGAACACGGTGTTCCTGACCGGCGACATCCACATGGCGTGGGCGAACGACGTCCCGGTGAACATGGCGACGTACCCGGGCTCCGGCACGGCGGCCACCGAGTTCGTGGTGACCTCGGTGACCTCCGACAACATCGACGACATGCTGCACGTGGCGCCACACACCCTCTCGCTCGTGGCCGAGGGCGCCATCAAGGCGGCGAACTGGCACGTCAAGTGGCTGGACATGGACTCGCACGGCTACGGCGTGCTGGACGTGACCGCCGAGCGCTCGCAGATGGACTACTACGTGGTCTCGGACAAGCGGCGGCAGGACGCGAGTTCCTCCTGGGCCCGCTCGTACCGCACGCTGAACGGCAGCCAGAAGGTGGAACGGGCCGACCAGCCGGTTCGCTGACCCTCCGTCAAATTTGCCGCGAATCGGGGCTCCTGGTGCAGACCAGGAGCCCCACCCGCCACATCGGCAACAAATCTTTAACCTACGAGTACTTGCCATCTTGATGACATGCACACATAAACTTCCGGCCAGCGTGAGGAAATCCCTCACCCCCCACCACGCTTGCCGAGGAGTCAACGTGCGCGCCGTCGCCCGCATATCCCCCCTTCTCCGCCGCCGCCTCATGGGTACGGCCGTCCTGGCCTCCACCCTGGCGTTCGCCCCCCTGACCGCGCCCGCCACGGTCGCCGCGGCCGCCCCCCACGCGGACGAGATCTGCGCCGAGGACGGCTCCGCCCCGGCCAACGCCCGTGTCGCCAAGCCCAAGGACGAGCACGCGGCCGAGCCCAACGAGGTCACCGAGGCCCAGGTCAAGGCCATGGACGCCGACCTCAAGAAGAAGCTCGGCGAGGTCCGGCTGTCCCCGCAGCAGGTCTACGGCGTCGGCTCGGCCGCCACCGCCACGAACATCCCGGTGTACGTCCACGTCATCACCTCCGGCACCGCCGGCAAGCTGACCGCCACGGACATCAGCAACCAGCTCGCCGTCCTCAACGCCGCCTACAGCGGCCAGGGCACCGGCAACGTCGACGCCGGCTTCCAGTTCACGCTGGCCGGAACCGACTACACGGACAACGCCGCCTGGTACAACCTGTCCAGCGGCAGCCAGGCCGAGAAGGACATGAAGAACGCCCTGCGCAAGGGCGACAAGAACGCGCTCAACATCTACACCGCCAACCTCGGCGGCGGCCTGCTCGGCTGGGCGACCTTCCCGAGCTCCTACGCCTCCCAGCCCAAGATGGACGGCGTGGTCCTCCTCAACACCTCGCTGCCCGGCGGCTCCGCCGCCAACTACAACGAGGGCGACACCGCCACCCACGAGGTCGGCCACTGGATGGGCCTGTACCACACCTTCCAGGGCGGCTGCTCGGGCAGCGGCGACTCCGTGTCCGACACCCCGGCCGAGAAGAGCCCGGCCTACGAGTGCCCGACCGGCCGCGACTCCTGCGCCACCAAGGCGGGCGTCGACCCGATCCACAACTTCATGGACTACACGTACGACTCCTGCATGTACCAGTTCACCGCGGGCCAGGTCTCGCGCATGAAGAGCATGTGGACGGCCTACCGCACCGTCTGATCCAGCGGCTCTCCCGCACTCACGGCACTGCCCCCCGGCGCCCGGCGCCGGGGGGCAGTGCCCTGTGCTCCTACAGCGTGTCCAGGAAGGCCAGCGCGGCCTTCCACGTCTCCTCCGCGGCCTGCGCGTCGTAGTCCTCCAGCCCCGGGTCCGTGAACAGGTGCCCCGCACCCGGATAGCTGTGGACCTCCACGTCCGCCCCCGCCCTCCGCATCCGCAGGTACCAGGCCGTCAGCCAGTCGTGCGTCTCGTACGGGTCCGGGTCCGCGATGTGCAGCTGCACCGGGAGCTCGTCCGCCGAGGCGTCCTCCTCCAGGTCCGCCGTCCCGTGCAGGAGCAGCAGGCCGCGGGCCTTGTCGTCGGCCAGCGCCAGGTGCTGCGCGACGGAACCGCCGAAGGAGAAGCCGGCGTACACCAGGCCCTGGTCGGAGTGGGGCGCCGACGCCAGCACCGCCCGCTTCAGCAGCTCGTCGCGGCCCACCTCCTCCTGGTGGGCCACACCCTCCTCGAACGTGGCGAACGTGCGGCCCTCGAAGAGGTCCGGCACCTGCACCAGGTGCCCGGCCGCGCGCAGCCGGTCGGCCGCCGCGTGCACCGCGGGCCGCAGCCCGTACGTCGAATGGAAGAGCATGATGTTCATGCCCTCCATCGTGCCATTCGTACGGAAAGCAGGAGTCCGGGGGCGCACCGCCGATACGTTCTCCCCCATGGAGATGGAGAACGTCCTGCGTCCCGCCCTGGTCGTCTGCGCCGCCCTGGTCCTCACCCTGGTCGCGGGCTGGCTGCTCGACCTGCTGCTGCGCCAGGCCGACGCACGGCACCCCGAGACCCCGCTGTGGGGTCTGCTGCGCCGGTGCCGCCTGCCCTTCCGGCTCGTCCTCGGCACCGCGGCGCTCCAGGCCGCGTACCGGCCGGCGGACGTGCTGCCCGCCCACGCGGACGGGGTGGGCCACTTCCTCACCCTGGTCCAGATCGCCTCCACCGCCTGGCTGCTCGTCGGCATCGCGACGGCCGTCGTCGAGGCGGCCTACGCCCGCTACGCCGCCGCCTCCCCCGACGACGCCCGGGTGCGCCGGGTCCGCACCCAGGTCACCCTGATCCAGCGGGTGCTCACGGCCGTGGCCGTGGTCGTCGCCGTCGCCGCGATGCTGCTGACCTTCCCGCCGATGCGGACGGTCGGCGCCTCGGTGCTGGCCTCCGCCGGAGTGCTCGGCATCGTCGCGGGCATCGCCGCGCAGGCCTCCCTCGGCAACCTCTTCGCCGGACTGCAGATCGCGTTCGGGGACACCGTCCGCATCGGGGACACGGTGGTCGTGGACAAGGAGTGGGGGAAGGTCGAGGAGATCACCCTCACGTTCCTGGTGGTCCGCACCTGGGACGAGCGCCGGATCACGATGCCGGTCTCCTACTTCACCAGCAAGCCGTACGAGAACTGGTCGCGCGGCGGCGCCCAGATGACCGGCACCGTCTTCTGGCACCTGGACCACTCGGCCCCGGTCGCCCTCATGCGGGAAGAGCTCGCCCGTCTCCTCGAGGACGTCCCCGAGTGGGACGGCCGCAGCTGCGGCCTGGCCGTCACCGACACCACCCCGCACACCATCGTGGTCCGCGCGGTGGTCACCGCCAAGGACGCCGACGACGTGTGGACCGTGCGCTGCGCCGTCCGCGAGCGGATGATCGGCTGGCTGGCCGCCCACCACCCGTACGCCCTGCCCCGCGTCACCACCTCGGAGGCGGCCCCGCGCCAGGGCTGAGCCACGTCACCGGCGGTTACGCGCCGCGCAGGCTCCGCACGTCCAGGTGGCGCAGCACCCGGTCGACGATCTCCGGGTCGGAGCCCGGCTCGCTGCGCGCCGCCAGCACCTCGTGCCGGGCGGCGGACATCATCTCCCGCTGGATGCGCTGGACGTCGCGGATCCGCTCCACCCGCTTCGCGTAGGCCTCCCGCCGCTCCTCGTCGACCAGGTCGGGGCTGATCCGGGCTCCGACGTCGTACGCGCGCCGGTACAGCACCTCGACCAGGTCCTCGGGGAGGTCCTCGGACTCCTCGATCTCCTTGAGCCGCCGTTTCGCGGCCTTCGCCGCCCGCAGCGCCAGCCGCCGCTCGGTCTCCCGGTCCTCGTCCGTGTCCGCTTCCACCCCGAGCCGCCGCACCAGCCACGGCAGGGTCAGCCCCTGGAACACGAGCGTGGTCATGATCACCGCGAAGGCGATGAAGACGATCTCGTCGCGCGCCGGGAAGGGCTCGCCGCCCTCCGTGCGCAGGGGCAGGGCCAGGGCCAGCGCCACCGAGGCCACGCCGCGCATGCCCGCCCACCACATCACGACGCTCTCCCGCCAGCTCAGCGGGATGTCCTCGTCGTAGTCGCGGCGCCGGTGCAGCCGCTTCGCCAGCCAGCCCGCCGGCAGCAGCCAGACCAGCCGTACGCCGACCACCACCGCGACCACCACCGCCGCCCAGCCGGCCATGTCCCACTCCCGGCCCCGGGCCACCCCGAAGACGTGGTGCAGCTCCAGTCCGATCAGTCCGAACGCCACCCCGGTGACCAGCGTGTCGACGATCTCCCAGAAGGTGTGCCCGGCGAGGCGGCCCAGCACGTCGTCGGCGTCGCCCGCGTACTCGGCGAGGAACAGGGCCGTCGTCAGCACGGCCAGCACCCCCGAGCCCCCGAGCTCCTCGGCGACCACGTACGCGACGAACGGCAGCAGCAGCGTCAGCCCGATCTGGAGGGTGGCGTCCCCGAGCCGGCTCATCAGCCGGTTCGCGGCCCAGCCGAGGGCCAGCCCGACGGCCAGCGCCACCACGGCGGACAGCACGAACTCCCCGAGCGCCTCGGGCCAGGAGAAGCTGCCGCTGACGACGGCGGCGACGGCCACGTGGTAGAGCACGATGGCGGTGACGTCGTTGAACAGGCCCTCGCCCTCCAGGATGGACACCATCCGGCGCGGCAGCCCGAGCGCCCCGGCCACGGCGGTGGCGGCGACGGGGTCGGGCGGGGCGACGAGCGCGCCGAGGGCGACGGCGGCCGCCAGCGGCAGGCCGGGCACGACGGCGTACGCGACGCCCGCCACGGCGGCGGTGGTCACGAACACCAGGGCCACGGCCAGCAGCAGGATGGGCCGGAGGTTCGCGGCGAACTGCCGCCAGGAGGTGCGCTGGGCGGAGGCGTACAGCAGCGGCGGCAGCACCAGCGGGAGGATGTACTCGGGCGGGATGTCCACGTTGGGCACGGCCGGCACCAGCGCCAGCACGACCCCGCCGAGGGTCATCAGCACGGGCGCGGGCAGCCCCAGCCGGTCCCCCAGCGGTACGGTGACCACGGCGCCGAGCAGCAGTACGAAGAGCAGAGCGAGCTGATCCACTCCCCCACCCTGTCAGAAGCGGCGCCGCACCCGGGTATTTGGGCCCCCGCGCCCGCCCAGGCCGAAGGCCACGGCCCGGACCCCCAGCGGGCCTAGGCCGTCTCTTCCGGATCTTGCCTGACCCGCGCTGCCCGGCACCGCACCTCGCCGCGTTGTCGCGGCACCCGAGGACGTCCAGTAATCGGGAGCCGCTCCGCCTTGCGATGCACGGCACCGGACACCGCGGGCTTGACCGGCAAGATCCGAAAGAGACG
>NZ_JBVISM010000028.1:0-35293 GCF_055575515.1 Streptomyces sp. NPDC034086
AGACTTCCTCCACACCTACAACCACCACCGCTGCCACACCGCACTCGACGGACACCCACCCATCAGCCGCGTCAACAACCCTGCGGGTCAATACAGCTAGGCCGCGCGGGCGGTGTCGGCGGCCTCGGCGGCGGGGGACGCCGTTCCCGCCGCATCCGTCAGCGACGGGTAGTCGGTGTAGCCCTCCGGCCCCTGGACGTGCATCAGGAACTCCGGGCGGAGGGCGTTCAGCGGGGCCCCCGTGCGCAGGCGGTCCACGAGGTCGGGGTTGGCCAGGAAGCCGCGCCCCAGGGCGACGAGGTCGGCGCCCGCCGCCAGCAGCCGCTCTCCCCGCCGCCCGCCGGCATCGGCGGCGAGTTCCTCGCGGGAGGTGCGGGGGTTGGCGATGAGGACGCCGGGCCAGGCCCGGCGCAGCTCCGCGAAGCCGGGCCCGTCCGGGTCGGCGTACTCCACGTGCAGGTAGACGGGCTCCAGTTCCGCCAGTGCGGCCAGGAGCGCCGGGTAGAGCTCCTCGGTGTCGCTCTCCTCGACCCCGTTGACCTCCACCCCGGGGGAGACGCGTACGCCGACCCGCTCGGGGCCCACCGCTTCGACGACGGCCCGGACGACCTCGACGGTGAAGCGGATCCGTCCCTCGACCGGCCCGCCCCACGCGTCGGTGCGCAGGTTGGTGTTGGGCGCGAGGAACTGGTGGAGCAGGAGGCCGTTGGCGGCATGCACCTCCACCCCGGCGAAGCCGGCCGCCACCGCGTTGCGGGCGGCGTCCGCGAAGTCGGCGATGGTGGAGCGGATGTCCTCCTCCGTCATCGCGCGGGGTGTGACGGGGTCCTGGAGCCCGCTGGGGGTGTGCAGCGGCTCCGGGAGCGGGACCTCGGACGGCGCGAGCGGGAGGTGTCCGCTGGTGTCCGGGTGGCCGATCCGCCCGCCGTGCTGGAGCTGGAGGAACATCCGCCCGCCGGCGGCGCGCACCGCGCCGGTGACCCGCCGCCACCCGGCCGCCTGCGCCGGGGTGTGGATCCCCGGGATGTGCGGATAGGTCTGGCCGACGGCGTTCGGCGTCGTGGCCTCGGCGATGATCAGGCCGGCCGAGGCGCGCTGCGCGTAGTAGGCGGCCATGAGTTCGCCGGGGACCCCGTCGGCTCCGGCGCGGTTGCGGGTCAGCGGGGCCATCACCAGGCGGTTGGGCAGCTCGAGGCCGCCGAGGCGGGCGGGGGAGAAGAGGCGGGAAGCGGCGAGGGCGTGTCGTGTCTGCGTCATGCCGGTACCGTAGAACCTGACACCAGTGTCAGGTTCAAGGCCGAAGACCTGCCCGACCACCCCCGGGGGACGACCATGCGGATCGGTGAACTGGCGAGGCGCACCGGAGTCGGTGAGCGCTCGCTGCGCTACTACGAACAGCAGGGCCTGCTGGTCTCCGACCGGACGCCCGGCGGACACCGGGACTTCCCCGAGCGGGCCGTCGACCGGGTCATCCGCATCCAGGAGCTCTACGCGGCCGGACTGCACAGCTCCAAGATCGCGCAGATCCTGCCCTGCATGCGCGACGAGGACGGCGGCCCGTCGGTGCGCGCCACCCCCGCCCTGGTGGCCGAACTGGCCACCGAACGGGACCGCATCGACCGGATGATCGGCGACCTCGTCCGCTCCCGCGAGGTGCTGGACGAGGTCATCGAGGCCGCCTCGGGCCGCTCCCCGGCTCCCTACGCCCGGTAGCGCCGGAGCTCGCGGTGCGCCAGCGAGCGCTGGTGCACCTCGTCCGGTCCGTCCGCGAGCCGCAGCGTCCGCGCGGCCGCCCACAGTTCGGCCAGCGGGAGGTCCTGGCTGACCCCGCCCGCGCCGTGCAGCTGCACCGCCTGGTCCAGGATCCCCACGACCGCGCGCGGGGTGGCGATCTTGATGGCCTGGATCTCGGTGTGCGCCCCCCGGTTGCCGACCGTGTCCATCAGCCAGGCCGTCTTCAGCACCAGCAGCCGCAGCTGCTCGATGGTGACCCGGGCGTCCGCGATCCAGTTCTGCACGACTCCCTGCGCGGCCAGTTCCTTCCCGAAGGCCGTACGCCCCACCGCGCGCCGGCACATCAGCTCGACCGCCCGCTCCGCCATCCCGATCAGCCGCATGCAGTGGTGGATCCGGCCCGGGCCGAGCCGGGCCTGGGCGATGGCGAAGCCGGAGCCCTCCTCGCCGATCAGGTTCGCCGCCGGGACCCGCGCCCCGTCGAAGACCACCTCGGCGTGGCCGCCGTGGTCGTGGTCCGCGTACCCGTACACCGTCATCGCCCGGCGCACCTCCACGCCCGGGGTGTCGCGCGGGACCAGCACCATCGACTGCTGGCGGCGCGGGTCGGCGCCGCCCGGGTCCGTCTTGCCCATCACGATGAAGACCTTGCAGTCCGGGTTCATCGCCCCCGAGATGTACCACTTGCGCCCGGTGACCACGTACGCGTCGCCGTCCCGCTCGATGCGGGTCTCGATGTTCGTCGCGTCCGAGGACGCCACCTCGGGCTCGGTCATCGCGAACGCGGAGCGGATCTCCCCGGCCAGCAGCGGCTCCAGCCACTGCTTCTGCTGCGCGGCGTCGCCGAACTGCGCGAGCAGCTCCATGTTCCCGGTGTCCGGGGCCGCGCAGTTGGTCGCCATCGGTGCCAGGTGCGGGCTGCGGCCGGTGATCTCGGCCAGCGGGGCGTACTGGAGGTTGGTCAGGCCGGCGCCGTGCTCCCCGTCCGCGAGGCCGTGCCCCTTCACGAAGAACAGGTTCCACAGGCCCTGCCGGCGCGCCTCGGCCTTCAGTTCACCGAAGACGGCCGGGGTGTCCCAGGGCGAGGCCAGCCGCGCGCGCTGCTCGGCGGCGACCGGTTCCGCCGGGTAGACGTACTCCTCCATGAACGCGAGCAGCCGCTCGCGGAGTTCCTCGGTCCGGGTGTCGAATGCGAAGTCCATGCGGCTCGGCTCCTCAGCCTTCCTGAAGGGTGGTCAGTCCGTGTGCGATGAAGACCGGGACCAGCTCGCCGATCCGGTCGAAGCCCGCGCCGACCGTCTGCCCGAGCGTGTACCGGTAGTGGATGCCCTCGAGGATCACCGCGAGCTTGAACCAGGCGAAGGCCGTGTACCAGGCGATCGCCCCGGTGTCCCGCCCCGAGCGGGCGGCGTACCGCTCGACCAGCTCGGCGGGCGCCGGATGGCCGGGCGCCCCGCTCGTCGTGCTGACCGGGGACCCGGCCGGCCCCAGGTCGGAGCTGTACATCACCAGCAGACCGAGGTCCGTCAGCGGGTCGCCCAGGGTGGACATCTCCCAGTCCAGCACCGCCCGGATCGTGTCGTCCGGGCCGCCGATCAGGACGTTGTCCAGCCGGAAGTCCCCGTGCACCACGGTCGGGGCGGGGGAGCGGGGCAGGGCCCGTGCCAGGGCCCCGTGCAGTTCGTCGATCCCGGGCAGCTCCCTGCCCCGGGAGGCCGCGAGCTGCTTCCCCCAGCGGCGCAGCTGCCGCTCGAGGAAGCCCTCGGGCCGGCCGAAGTCGCCCAGGCCCACCGCCCCCGGGTCCACCGCGTGCAGCTCGACCAGGGTGTCCACCAGCGCCAGGACCGCCCGGCGGGTGCGCTCGGGACCGATCTCCGCGAGCTGTCCGGCGGTCCGGTACGGGATCCCGTCCACGTACTCCATGACGTAGAACGGCGCCCCCAGCACCTCCTCGTCCTCGCACAGCAGCAGCGGACCCGGCACCGGTACGGCCGTCCCGTGCAGGGCGGAGATCACCCGGTGCTCGCGCCGCATGTCGTGCGCGGTGGCCAGGACGTGTCCCAGCGGAGGCCGCCGCACCACCCACCGCGCCGTGCCGTCGGTCACCTCGTACGTGAGGTTCGACCGGCCGCCCTCGATCAGCCGGCCGCTCAGCGGTCCCGCCGTGAGCCCGGGCAGCGCGGCCTCGAGGTGGCCGTGCAGCCGTCGCAGATCGAGGCCTCGGGGATCGGCTGGGGTCATGGGGCGCGCCTCCGTACGGGTCGAGGACGGGGTTCTCGGTCCGAGGCCATCATGCCGACCAGTCGGTATGCCGTCCAGGGGGTGGCCGGAAGAACTCCCTCCCGGCCCGGCGCCCTCAGGTCACGCGCGCGGTCACGCGTGACACAGGATGGGCGTGCCGCCGTTCATCACCGTCATGTCCCGCAGCACCGCCATGATGTCCAGCGGCGCCCCCTCCGGCTCCCCGGCCAGCTCCGCGTACGCCCGGTGCAGGTTCGCGACCAGCCGTTCGCTCTCCCGCCAGGCCGCGAACTCGCCCAGGTCGGCCCCCCGCGCCACCTCCAGCGGGGTGAGCCCCTCCGCCCGGCCGTCCCGGGCCAGTCCGGCCACGTACCGCAGGTAGCGTTCCGTCGCGTCGTACGCCGAGGCGTCGGTCAGCGGCCCGTGTCCGGGTACGACGGTCTCCGCGCCCAGCGTCCGCAGCAGCTCCAGCGCCCGCAGCGAGCCGGCGAGGGAGCCCATCGCGAGGAACGGGGTGCCCCCGGCGAAGACCAGGTCCCCGGTGAACACCACCCGCTGCCGGGGCAGCCACACGACCGAGTCCCCGGTGGTGTGGGCCACGCCCGGATGGATGACCCGGACCTCGGTGTCCCCGACGTACAGGGTCAGCCGGTCGCTGTACGTGAGGCCGGGCGCGGTGATCCGTATCGCGCCGAAGTCGGTCGCCGGCCAGATCAGTTCCAGCTGGTGCCCGGCGGCGAGCTGCTCCGCGCGCGCGTTGTCGTGCCCGACGATCACGGCCCCGGGGGCGAAGGCGGCGTTGCCGTAGGTGTGGTCGCCGTGGTGGTGGGTGTTGACGACCGTCCGGGGCCGCGGGACCCCGGACGCCGCGACGGCCGCGCGCAGGGCCAGCGCCCGCCGCTCGGTGGCGGCGGTGTCGACGAGCAGGGTGCTCCCGCCGTCGCTGATCCAGCCGGCGTTGTTCAGGCACCAGCCCCCGTCGGGCTGGACGTAGGCGTACACCCCGGCCGCGGGCTGGACGACGTACGGCTCTTCGACGGTCATGGACGCTCTCCCCGGGTCGCTGTGACAGGCGCTCGGCATCCTGTCAGCCGGGATCCGGGCCGGGCGGGGCGGGGGCGGTCCGCGTGGGGCGGTCCGCGACGCGGGCCGCCCTCCGCCGGTGCGTCAGTGGTCGTCGTAGTGGCCGTCGTGCGCGGCGTGCCGGTGTCCGTCGTGCAGGTAGTCCAGGTGGTCGCCGTGCGGGACCGCGTCGTGCCCGCAGGCCTCGCCGTGCTCGTGGGCGTGCCCCTCGTGCGGGGCGTGCCCGGAGGCCTCGCATTCGTCCCAGTGCCCCGAGTGCTGCCGGTGCAGGTGGCCGTCGTGCGCGTAGTCGAGGTGGTCGCCGTGCTCGAGCGCCGTGTGCCCGCAGCCGGGGCCGTGCTCATGGATGTGCGCGGGGTGTTCGTGGTGCAGCGTCGTCATGGCGCCGAGGCTAGTCCGCTACGCCCGGACAGTCCGTTATATCCCCGGGTGTCATCGTGCGCGGCACTGTCCGGACCACCGGACGAGCGGACCACCGGACGAGCGGCTCAGACGATGACCGCCATCGCGAACACCGCCAGGCCCACCGCACACAGCACCGCCCCCAGCGCCACCCGGGGAGCGAGTCCCGGCGGCCGGGTCCCGGCCAGCTCCCGCACCCGCCGGTGCGCCACGGCCAGGAAGGCCAGCCAGATCAGCGCGATCACCGCCGCCCCGGCCACCTCCGTCCGCGAACCGGTGCCGTGCAGGGCCTGCCGCAGCGCCAGCACCGCCGTGACCGAGCAGGCCAGCGTGGTACGCCGCCACGCGAGCCGCGTCCGCTCCGGCTGGAGCCCCGCGTCGCGCGGGCCCGCACCGGGGACGGTCACCGCCCGCCCGTCCAGCCCAGCAGCACGACCAGGACCATCACCCCGGCCACCAGCCCCACTCCCAGGCCCAGCACCACGGGGAACCGCGACACCGGCAGGTCCTCGCCCCGCCGCATGGCCCGCTCGCACCGCATCCAGTGGTTCACGGCCCGCAGCGCGCACGCCGCCCCCACCGCCAACAGCGCGAAGGCCATCCCGACCCGCACGCCCCACCGCAGGTCCGGCAGGAACTGGTCCACCGCGAACCCGCCGCCCACCAGCGCCAGCGCGGTCCGGATCCAGGCGAGGAAGGTCCGCTCGTTGGCGAGGGAGAAGCGGTAGTCCGGGGTCTCGCCCTCGTCCCGCAGCCGCTGCGGTGCGAACCAGAGCCGCACGTCCTTGACGAAGTCGATCACGTGGCCAATTTACGTCCCCGTCACGAACCCGGCGCGCCCTGGGTCCCGCCCTCCTCCCGGAACGCCCGCGACGCCCGCGACGCCCGGAACGCCCGCAGCCGCCGGTACGCCTCCAGCCCGTCCGGCACCCACGCCCACTCCCCGCCGGCGATCCGCCGGTCCAGCTCCTCACGCGGCAGCCAGGCGTGCCAGTCCACCTCCGAGGCCTGCGGAGCCACCGGCAGGGCGCACCGCACCTCGTGCACGTACGACCACCAGCCCCCGCCCGGCCCCTCGTACAGGAACTTGAACAGCGGCTCCGGGCGCGGCAGCCCGTTCACCCCCAGCTCCTCCTGGGCCTCCCGCAGGGCCGCCTCCGCGTACTCCTCCCCGGAGCCCAGCACCCCGCCCACGAACATGTCGTAGTGCGAGGGGAAGACCAGCTTCGAGGCGGTCCGGCGGTGCACGAACACCCGCCCCCGCGCGTCCGTGGCCAGGACGAACACGCACCGGTGGAGCAGCCCCCGGCCGTACACCTCGCCCCGGGGGGCCTGCCCGACGACCCTGTCGTCCCGGTCCACCACGTCCAGTACCTCGTCAGCGGGATCCATGGATCCATCCAACCACCGCTGTTGACTGGTTACCGCTCCGTAGCCAAGGATCTGCCCCACCACCGAGCGACCGGAGGACCGGCAGGCATGACGTACGACGCTGACGTGATCGTGATCGGAGCGGGCCTCGCGGGTCTCGTGGCCACCGCCGAGCTCGTCGACGCGGGCCGCAGGGTGATCCTCCTCGACCAGGAGCCCGAGCAGTCGATCGGCGGGCAGGCGCACTGGTCCTTCGGCGGTCTGTTCCTCGTGGACTCCCCCGAGCAGCGCCGGATGCGCATCAAGGACAGCCGCGAGCTCGCCCTCCAGGACTGGCTCGGCACCGCCGGGTTCGACCGCGAGGAGGACGCCTGGCCGCGCCGCTGGGCCGAGGCGTACGTGGACTTCGCGGCCGGCGAGAAGCGCTCCTGGCTGCACTCCCGCGGGGTGCGCTTCTTCCCGGTGGTCGGCTGGGCCGAACGCGGCGGCTACGACGCCAACGGCCACGGCAACTCCGTGCCCCGCTTCCACATCACCTGGGGCACCGGCCCCGGCCTGCTGGAGCCCTTCGTGCGGCGGGTCCGCGCCGGAGCCGCCCGCGGGCTGGTCCGGTTCGCCTTCCGCCACCGGGTCACCGGGCTGTCGGCCACCGCCGGCGCCGTGGACACCGTCACCGGAGAGGTCCTGGCACCCTCGGACGCCGTACGGGGCACCGCCAGCGGCCGCGAGACCGCCGGCGCGTTCAGCCTGCGGGCCCAGGCGGTGATCGTGACCAGCGGCGGCATCGGCGGCAACCACGACCTCGTGCGCGCGCAGTGGCCCGACCGGCTCGGCACCCCGCCCGCGCGGCTGCTCTCCGGGGTCCCCGCGCACGTGGACGGCCTGATGCTGGGCGTGGCCGAGGCCGCCGGGGCCAGCCACATCAACAAGGACCGGATGTGGCACTACACCGAGGGCATCCAGAACTGGGACCCCGTCTGGGCCCGGCACGGCATCCGCATCCTGCCCGGCCCATCCTCCCTGTGGCTGGACGCCACGGGCAAGCGGCTGCCCGTACCGCTCTTCCCGGGCTTCGACACCCTCGGCACCCTCGACCACATCATGCGCACCGGCCACGACCACACCTGGTTCGTGCTCAACCAGCGCATCATCGGCAAGGAGTTCGGCCTCTCCGGCTCCGAGCAGAACCCCGACCTGACGGGGAAGTCCGTGCGCGACGTGGTCAACCGGGCCCGCCAGGCGGTCCCCGGGCCGGTCAAGGCCTTCATGGACCGCGGGGTGGACTTCATCGTGGAGCGGGACCTGTCGGCGATGGTGCGCAGGATGAACGAGCTCACCGGGGAGGACCTGCTCGACGAGGCCACCGTCCGGCGCGAGATCACCGCCCGCGACCGGGAGATCGCCAACCCCTTCACCAAGGACCTCCAGGTGACGGCGATCCACGGGGCGCGCCGGTACCTCGGCGACCGGCTGATCCGCACCGCCGCCCCCCACCGCGTCCTGGACCCGGCGGCCGGACCGCTGATCGCCGTCCGGCTCTCGATCCTCACCCGCAAGTCCCTCGGCGGCCTCGAGACCGACCTGTCCTCCCGGGTCCTGACCCCCTCCGGGGAGCCGCTGCCCGGCGTCTACGCGGCCGGCGAGGCCGCCGGCTTCGGTGGCGGGGGCGTCCACGGCTACCGCGCCCTGGAGGGCACCTTCCTGGGCGGGTGCGTCTTCTCGGGCCGCGCCGCGGGCCGCGCGGCCGCCCGGGCCGTCGGCTGACCCGGGCCGCGCGGCCCCGGCCCGGGCGGCCGTCGGCTGACCCGGGCCGTCGGCCGGCCCGGGCCGCGCGTCACAGGAGGCGGAAGCGTTCGGTCACGACCAGGGTGTCGTCGTCCACCGTGAAGCCCGGGTCGCCCATCTCCGCCCGCACCGGCCCGCCGTGCCAGAACCGCTCGTGCGCGGAGCGCCATTCGGCCACCGAGGTGAAGCCCTCGCCCTCGTCCACCGCGTGCCGCAAGTCCACCTCGGCGAGCCGCAGCACCCGTACGTCCGTCACCTCCAAGGCGGCCACCGGCCGCTCCGCGGAGTCCACCAGCGCCAGGCGTTCTCCCGGCCGGGGCAGCGGCTCGCCCGCGGCCTCGTACTGCCCCATCAGGCCCGTCGTCGTGGTCTTGGCGCCGCTCAGCACGGCGGCCACGAGCCGGTCGCGCAGTTCGCCGGGGAAGCCCAGCTGGAAGGGGGGAAGGCCGTCGAAGTCCGTCATGCGCCCCACCCTACGGCCGGTCGTCGCAGGTCACACTGGGGTTCCGAACCGTCCGCCGCGTCCCAACCCGCCCCTTTTGCGCACCAGTTGAAACGCGCCACCCCATGGACCGGACCTTGACTCGGAGCTGTGCCTACCGGTTTGCTGTGTGTGATCATCCGGATTGACCACCGGCGTGATCGAGCCGCCCCGTCGGCATCCCCTGCGCACCACCCCTACCCGTGCGTGCACCCGTGTACGCAGTCCACCCGCGCCCGCGTCCTGGAGGGAACCCGCGGATGTCCCCGCCTCCGCCGCCCCTCGGCCGCGCCCGCAAGCGGGACGCCCAGCTCTTCGACCCCGCGCTGTGCGATTCCGAACTCGTGGGCGTCCGCAGTCAGTTCACCCAGGGCCGCTGGGCCAAGGCCCGTACCCTGCTCGTCGCCACCGGCGACGACTGGGACCGCCGCGGCCACCGCCTCGTCGTCCTCGCCCAGACCCCGGCCGCCACCGCCTGGGCCGGCGAGTGGCTGCTCGCCGAACCCGACAGCGCCGACGCCGCCACCCTCCTCGCCTGCGCCTGCGTGTTCACCGCCCTGCGCGGCAAGAGCAGCCCCGAGGCCGCCGACGAGGCGTGCCGCCGCGCCGCCGCCCTGCTCCCCGCCGACCCCACGCCCTGGCTCGGCCTCCTCATGCTGGCCCGCGCCTTCGGCACCGAGGAGGAGTTCAGCCGCCACTTCGACCAGGTCCGGGCCCGCCACCGCGAGCACCACCACGCCCACCACCTGATGGTCGCCAAGCTCGCCGAACGCACCCCCGCCGCCGGCCTCGACCCGCTCCACGAGGTGTACGACTTCGCCGCCTGGGCCGCCGAGGAGTCCCCGGCCGACTCCCCGCTCGCCGTGCTGCCCGTGATCGCCCACGCCGAGCGCTTCCGCGTCCTCGCCGCCGCCCGGGGCAGCGCCACCAACGAGGCCGCCGCCGAGCACTGGACCGGCCGCCGGGCCCGGCAGGTGCTGCGCTCCGCCTTCGACTGGTGGCTGGAGTGGGAACGGGAGGACCACCCCCGCAACCGGGTCGACCTCAACTTCCTCGCCCACGCCAAGCTCTGCGAGGGCCGCCCCGCGGAGGCGGCCGCCCTCTTCCACCGCATCGGCAGCCACGCCACCCGCGCCCCCTGGTCCTACCCGGACCGTGATCCGCAGAAGGCCTTCCTCGCCGCGCGCAGTGCCGCGCTCGGCACCGCCTGACCAGCCAGTCACCCCCGAAAGGACCCTGCCATGCCGACGGGCAGATCCACCACGCTCCCAGCCGATTCCGCGGCCGAGATCCGCACGTACAAGGGCCAGGACCGCGCCCTGCGTGCCGACCGGCTCGGCACGGCCGGACTGCTGCTCTCCGTCCTCGCCGCCAGCGCGCCCCTGATGGTCGTCGCAGGTGTCATGCCCACGATCTTCGGGGTCATGGGCATCGTCGGCCAGCCGCTGCTCTTCGTCATCCTCGGCGTCGTCCTCGCCCTGTTCGGCGTCGGATACGCCGAGATGAGCCGCCACGTCCACAACGCCGGCGCCTTCTACGCCTACATCGCCCGCGGCCTCGGCCCCACCGCCGGCGCCGCCGCCTCCCTCGTCGCCCTCGTCGCCTACAGCGCCATGCAGGTCGGCGTCTACGGCATCCTCGGCTTCGAGATATCCGGCCTCTTCGCCACCTACCTCGACACCCAGGTCGCCTGGTGGATCCCGGCCCTGCTCGCGGTCGCCGCCACCGGCGCGCTCGGCTGGCTCAAGATCGACCTCAACGCCAAGGTGCTCGGCGTCCTGCTCCTCATCGAGTGCGCCCTCGTCGTCGTCTTCGACGTCGCCGCCCTCGGCAAGCCCGGCCCCGAGGGCCTCTCCCTGCAGGCCTTCGACCCGGCCGCCCTCGGCGGAGCGGGCCTAGGCACCGCGCTGTGCTTCTGCATCGCCGCCTTCGTCGGCTTCGAGCAGTCCCCGGTGTACGCCGAGGAGACCAGCAAGCCGCACATCGTGGTCTCCCGCGTGATGTTCCTCGCCATCGGCTTCGCCGCCGTCTTCTTCGCCCTCAGCGCCTGGGCCCTCACGGTCGCCGCCGGCCCCGCCGGGATCGTCAAGGCCTCCGCCGAGGCCGGGCCCGGCCTGCTCTTCGAGCTCACCGGCAGCCGCCTCGGCGGCACCTTCACCGACGTCCTGCACGTGCTCTTCGTGACCGGCATGTTCGCGGCCATGCTCAGCTTCCACAACGTCGTCGCCCGCTACGCCTTCGCGATGGGCCGCGAGGGCCTGCTGCCCGCCCGCTTCGGGCGCACCAACCCGGGCACCGGCGCCCCCGCCACCGGCTCCCTCCTGCAGACCGTCGTCGCCGCCGTGGTCGTCCTCCTCTTCGCCGTCACGGACTCCATGCCGGCCGGCGACCCGACCGCGCCCGTCCTGCACCTGTTCACCTGGATGGGCAGCGTCGGCGCCCTCGGCGTGACCGTCCTGATGGCGGCGGCCTCCTTCGCCGTCATCGCCTTCTTCGTCCGCCGGGGCACCGCCGGTGCCCAGGTCTGGCGGCTGGTCGCCGCGGGCCTGGCCGGCCTCGCCCTGGTCGGCATCGCCCTCTACACCGTCAAGGACTTCGCCCTCCTCGTCGGCGCCGAGCAGGGCTCCGCGCTCAGCTGGGCCCTGCCCGCGGTCATCGCCGTCGCCGCCCTGGGCGGACTCGTCCACGGGCTGCTGCTGAAGTCCCGCCGCCCCGAGGTCCACGCCCGGATCGGGCTCGGGAACGAAGCCTTCCGCCTCGACCAGGCCGCGGAGGCCGCACCGGGCGCCTGAGGGCCCGCGCCTCGCATTCGTACCCGTAGGTAGCCCCCGGAGACCGTTTCCATGGTCGCCGGGGGCTCCCGGGCGTACGAGGCCGATTTTGGCGGGGGGCCGAAGCTCATGGTCTCCTGGGTCGACAAATCACCGGAACCGCTGCACGGGGGATACCACCCAGCTCCCCCGCACACGGCCCGGCCTTCCTGTCCGACCCCACGAAGGCGAAGTTCCGCATGAGCGATCGCACCTTGACCGCGCCCCCCGCCAAGGCGTCCCCACGCCCTGTCGACGCCGGTGACGAGGGCTACAGCAAGGACCTCAAGTCCCGCCACATCAACATGATCGCCATCGGCGGCGCGATAGGCACCGGCCTCTTCCTCGGCGCCGGAGGCCGCCTCGCCGGCGCCGGCCCCTCCCTGGCCATCGCGTACGCGGTGTGCGGCGTCTTCGCCTTCTTCGTGGTCCGGGCGCTCGGCGAGCTCGTCCTCTACCGCCCCTCCTCCGGCGCGTTCGTCTCGTACGCGCGCGAGTTCATGGGGGAGAAGGGCGCCTACACGGCCGGCTGGCTGTACTTCCTCAACTGGTCCACGACCACGGTGGCCGACATCACCGCCGCCGCGACCTACGCCCACTTCTGGTCGATGTTCACCGACGTCCCCCAGTGGGTGCTCGCCTTCATCGCCCTGGCCGTCGTCCTCACCGCGAACCTGATCTCGGTGAAGTACTTCGGCGAGATGGAGTTCTGGTTCTCCCTGGTCAAGGTCGCCGCCCTGGTGGTCTTCCTGATCGTCGGCATCTACCTCGTCGCCACCAGCCACGACATCGGCGGCACCACCCCGGGCCTGGCGAACATCACCGACAACGGCGGCCTCTTCCCCTCCGGCGTCCTGCCGATGCTCCTGGTGGTCCAGGGCGTGGTCTTCGCGTACGCCTCCGTCGAACTGTGCGGCGTCGCCGCCGGTGAGACCGAGAACCCCGAGAAGATCATGCCGAAGGCGATCAACTCGATCATGTGGCGCGTGGGCGTCTTCTACGTCGGCTCCGTGGTCCTGCTGGCCCTGCTGCTCCCGTACACCGCCTACTCGGCCGACCAGAGCCCCTTCGTCACCGTCTTCGACAAGCTCGGGGTCCCCGGCGCCGCCGGCGTCATGAACCTGGTCGTCCTGACCGCCGCCCTGTCCAGCCTGAACTCCGGTCTCTACTCCACCGGCCGGATCCTGCGCTCGATGGCCATGTCCGGCTCGGCCCCCAAGTTCACCGGCGTCATGAACAAGGGCAAGGTCCCCTACGGCGGCGTGCTCTTCACGGCGGCCTTCGGCGTCGCCGGCGTGGGCCTGAACTACTGGATGCCCGGGGAGGCCTTCGAGATCGTCCTCAACCTGGCCTCCATCGGCATCCTCGGCACCTGGGCCATGGTCATGATCTGTTCGCTCTTCTTCTGGCACCGCGCGAAGAACGGCCTGGTCGAACGCCCGTCCTACCGCCTCCCCTGGGCCCCCTACACCCAGATCGTGACCCTGGTCTTCCTGGTCGCGGTCCTGGTCCTGATGTGGAGCGACGGCGGCGTCGGCCGCACCACGGTCATGTTCCTCCCGGCCATCGCCGCCGCCCTCGTCGGCGGCTGGTTCCTGGTCCGCCGCCGCGTGGCGCAACTCGCCGCCCCCAACAACTGACCCCACGGCGTACGAGAGGCCCCCGGGCCGGGATCAGGGATCCCGGCCCGGGGGCCTCTTCCGTTTCCCCGGTGCGCCGGTTTCCGGCCGTGCCGGGGAACGAGGAAGGACCCCGCCGGAGCGGGGTCCTTCCGTATGTGTCCGAGGGGGGACTTGAACCCCCACGCCCGATAAAGGGCACTAGCACCTCAAGCTAGCGCGTCTGCCATTCCGCCACCCGGACCGGGTGTGCGCCGTACGTTCCTCGCGGCCGTTGCGACGTGGAAAACATTACCAAACATTCCGGGGTGGCTCGTCCCCGGCCTCCCGCACCCGGCGTCCCCCGGTGCGCCGGTTTCCGGCCGTGCCGGGGAACGGGGAAGGACCCCGCCGGAGCGGGGTCCTTCTGTGTGTGTCCGAGGGGGGACTTGAACCCCCACGCCCGATAAAGGGCACTAGCACCTCAAGCTAGCGCGTCTGCCATTCCGCCACCCGGACCGGGTGTGCGCCTCACGTCCCTCGCGGGCCGTTGCGACGTGGAAAACAGTACCAAACGGCGGGGGGTCCTCGATCACACCCCCGGTGGGCGGGGAACGCCCTTGGGCGGACGGGCCCGGGGCGGGAGGATGGGAGCGGCATCCGGTACTGATCAGTGGGAGGAACAGCGTGAGCGCATCGGGCGCGGGCAAGGCCGTCTCCGGACAGGACGAGGTCGTCGACCTCTGCCGGGACCTCATCCGGATCGACACGAGCAACTACGGGGACCACTCGGGCCCCGGTGAGCGCAAGGCGGCCGAGTGGGTCGCCGAGAAGCTGGCCGAGGTCGGGCTGGAGCCGCAGGTCTTCGAGTCGCACAAGGGGCGCGCGTCGACCGTGGCCCGGATCGAGGGCGAGGACCCCTCGCGGCCGGCCCTGCTGATCCACGGGCACACCGACGTGGTCCCGGCGAACGCCGCCGACTGGACCTACGACCCGTTCTCGGGCGAGATCGCCGACGGCTGCGTCTGGGGCCGCGGGGCGGTCGACATGAAGGACATGGACGCGATGACGCTGGCCGTCGTACGCGACCGCATGCGCAGCGGCCGCAAGCCGCCCCGCGACATCGTGCTGGCCTTCCTGGCGGACGAGGAGGCGGGCGGCACGTACGGGGCCCGGCACCTCGTCGACAAGCACCCCGGCCTCTTCGAGGGCGTCACGGAGGCGATCGGCGAGGTCGGCGGCTTCTCCTTCACCGTGAACGAGAACCTGCGGCTGTACCTCGTGGAGACGGCCCAGAAGGGCATGCACTGGATGCGGCTCACGGTCGAGGGCACCGCGGGCCACGGCTCCATGACCAACAACGACAACGCGATCACGGAGCTGTGCGAGGCCGTCGGACGCCTCGGCCGCCACCAGTGGCCGGTGCGGGTCACGAAGACCGTCCGGCACTTCCTCGACGAACTCTCGGACGCGCTCGGAACCCCGCTCGACCCCGACGACATGGACGCGACGCTCGCCAAGCTCGGCGGGATCGCCAAGATGGTCGGCGCGACGCTGCGCAACTCCGCCGCCCCGACGATGCTCGGCGCCGGCTACAAGGTCAACGTCATCCCCGGCCAGGCCACGGCGCACGTGGACGGCCGCTTCCTGCCGGGTTACGAGGACGAGTTCTTCGCCGACCTCGACCGGATCCTCGGCCCGCGCGTGAAGCGCGAGGACGTGCACGGGGACAAGGCGCTGGAGACGGACTTCGACGGCCGGCTCGTGGACGCCATGCAGGGCGCCCTGAAGGCCGAGGACCCGATCGCGCGGGCGGTCCCGTACATGCTGTCCGGCGGGACGGACGCCAAGTCCTTCGACGACCTCGGCATCCGCTGCTTCGGGTTCGCCCCGCTCCAGCTGCCGCCGGAGCTGGACTTCGCCGGCATGTTCCACGGCGTGGACGAGAGGGTCCCGGTCGACGGGCTGAAGTTCGGTGTCCGGGTCCTGGACCGCTTCATCGACAACGCCTGACGGGGGCGAGCCCCTATAACGCCCGGGATTCGGGAAGGTGTGCGGATTGCACTGAGAAGAGTGAATGCGCTCATACGCTCGTAGCCCCGGTGATCCCTCCTCGTTACAGGTGGTGCGGTCCGCGGCTGGGACCGCACTTGCCTACTAGGAGGAACAATGCTCAAGAAGGTTGTCGCCGCTGCGGCTGCCACCGGTGGTCTGGTTCTCGCGGGTGCGGGCGTGGCTGCCGCCGACGCGGGTGCCCAGGGTGCGGCCATCGGCTCCCCCGGTGTCCTGTCCGGCAACGTCGTCCAGGTTCCGGTTCACATCCCGGTGAACGTCTGCGGCAACACCGTGAACATCATCGGCCTGCTGAACCCGGCCTTCGGCAACACCTGCGTCAACGCCTGACGCTTCTGAAGTCCTGGCCCCGGAGCGCATCCAGCGCTCCGGGGCCGCCGGGCTTTTCCGGCCCGGAAGCCCACTTGTTCGGCGCGGCAGGCGGGGGATCCTGTACGGCCTGCGCGTCGAACGGAACGTACACACCAGGGGACGAGTACAGATGCGACGACCGGTTCAGGTCACGAGGAAGACGTTGATCACGATGGCGGCGGCGGGCGGTGTCCTCGCGTTCGCCGGCGGTCAGGCCCAGGCGGACTCGGGTGCGTCGGGGCACGCCTCGAACTCTCCGGGCCTGCTGTCCGGCAACAACGTGCAGGCGCCGGTGGACGCGCCGGTGAACGCGTGCGGCAACACGGTGACGGTGGTGGGGGCCCTGAACCCGGCCTTCGGGAACCGCTGCGCCAACCAGTCGGGCAAGCCGCAGCACCCTGGCCGGCCCGGCAACCCCGGTCAGCCGGGCAGTCCCGGTCAGCCGGGACACCCCGGTCACCCCGGACAGCCGGGTCACCCCGGACAGCCCGGTCAGGGTCACCCCGGTCACCCCGGTCAGCCGGGGCACCCCGGGCACCCGGGCGGCGGGCACGAGGAGCCCTGCGACGACGACGAGCCCGGCCACCCGGGGAACCCCGGCACTCCGGGCGGTCACACCCCGGGCAACCCCGGCGGCCAGTCCCCGGGCAACTCCGGCACCCCGGGCGGGCACACGCCCGGCCACCCCGGCGCCGGCCCGGTCGCCCCGGTCAAGCCCGGCGCCCCGGCCGCCCGCCCCGGCCACGGGGCGGAAGCCGCCCTCGCCGCCACGGGCGCGGGTGACGCCATGACGGCCGGCGTACCGCTCGCGGGCGGCCTGCTGCTGGCCGGCGCCGTGCTCTACCGCCGCGCTCGTAACGCCGCCTGACGGCCCCTCACGACGCGGGCCCCGTATCCGGGGCCCGCGTCACCAGTTTCACCAGGTCGCGCGGACCTGGCGGATGATCCGGCGGCGCAGCCGCGCGCGGCGGCTGCCGTCCCGGTACAGGGTCAGGCGGTCCAGCTCCCAGTTCCCGTATTCCGCATGGTCGGTCAGCAGTCGGGTCGCCTCCTTGCGGGGGGTCCCGCGAGGCACGTACACGTCGACGAATTCGTATTCCGGCATCGCATCTATTGTGCGGGCACCGGCCCGCTACGGATAGCGTCTGCACTATGTCTGATGCCGCTCTGCCCACTGTTGCCGAGGTACGCGCCGCCGCCGAGGCGGTCAAGGCCGCTCTCGACCGTCACCTCGCCGCGGTCGAGAGCAGGATCGGGGACGAGGACCCGGCCGTCTACGCCGCCTTCAACGAACTCGCCGCCGCGGCCGAGGAGTACGACGAACTCCTCTACGACCGCTACGACGAGGTCACCCCCTTCGAGATCCCCGCGCCCGAGACCGGTGTCCCGTACACCGGCCCCGCCGAGCCCGCCGCCTTCAGCGTGCTCATCCGCCGTGACTACGCCGTCGTCGAACCGGCCCGGCTGGTCGCCCAGGCCGAACGGGTCGCCGCCCACGACCGTGACGCCGAACTCCTCGACGACGGCGGTACCGCCGGGGCGCTGGGCGTCCTCTTCGGGGAGTACGAGCCCGACGAGATCGCCTCCCGCTACAAGGAGTTCGGTCTGGAGGAGGGCGACTCCACCCTCTGGATCGCCGCCCTGGAGGAGGTCGCGGAACCGGGGGACTGGCTCGACTCCCCCTTCGGATCGATCGATCCGAAGGACGTGCTGCACCGCTTCGACGTGAGCTCGGTCTTCGACGAGGAGCCCGACGACGCCGACGAGGACGCCGACGAGGAGAGCGCCCCCGCGTCCGGGCTCGCCCCTGCCTGAGCCACCGCCGTCCGTGCCCCGGCCGGCCCTCCGGCCGGCCGGGGCACGGACCGGCCCGCTACGGCTGCTCCTCCTGCGCGGCCGTGAGGGCCCGCAGCAGGCCCGTCAGCCGGGTCGTACGCGGTTTCGGCAGGCCCTGCGCCACCGCGCGCGGCAGCGCCTCGTCCACCCCGTGGACCACCGACAGGTGCCGCTCGGCCCGCCCGAACGCCGTGTACACCCAGTCCCGGGTCAGGGTCTGTGCCGCGTCCCCGGGCAGTACGACGACCACCGCCGGCCAGCGTGCGCCGACCGCCTGGTGCGCCGTCACCGCCCAGCCGTGCCGGACCTGCGCCTCCACCCGCTCCTGCGGTACGACGACCCGTCCGCCCGGCGCCTCCAGGTGCAGCCCCCGCGCGTCGGCCGACACCACCCGGGCCGGCAGGGCCCGGCCCGGGGAGGGCACGTGGACCACCCGGTCGCCGGGGTCGAAGCCGGCGAAGCGGCCGGGGCCGGGGTTCAGCCGCTCCTTGAGGGCCGCGTTCAGCGCCCGGGTCCCGGCGGGACCGCCGTGGCCCGGGGTGATGACCTGCACGGCCTCGGCCGGGATCCCGAAGGCCCGCGGCACCGACTCGGCGACCAGCTGGACGGTGCGGTGCACGGCCTCGCCGGCGTCCCGCACCGGGACGATGACGACCTCCTTGCCGGGGGCGTCGACCCGGTTCAGCTCCCCGACGCCGATGCCCGACACCAGCTCGCCGACCGGGCCCGGGTCCGGAGTGCGGGACACCACCTGCGGGAAGGCGCGGGCCGCCAGCACATCGGCGAACACCCGCCCGGGGCCGGCTGATCCGAGGACCCCCGGGTCCCCGGAGAGCACCAGCCGGGCCCCGTCCGGCACGGACTCCACCAGCGCGGCCGCCGTCTCCACGTCCAGCTGGGGCGCGTCCAGGACGATCAGCAGGTCCAGGTCGAAGCGGCCGTCGGCGTCCCGGCCCGGGCCCTCCGTCCCCGCGAGCAGCCCGGCCACGGTGACGGTTCCGGGCGCGTGCGCGGGGGCGTGCGCGGCCAGTACGGCCCGCAGGCCCAGCTGCCGGGCGGCGGCGAGCAGGGCCGCCGGCTCGGCGCGGGAGGCCTCGCCGCCGGTGTGGGTGACCACCCCGTGGCCCGCGACGGCCCGGATGAGCTCGGCGCCGGCGCCGCCGGCCGCCGCCGACCAGTCCGCGGGGCCGCCGAAGGTGCCCGCGAGGCGGGCCAGGCCGTCGGCGAGCGCCTCTTCGGCCAGGGCGTGCTCCTCCAGGCCCACGAGGATCCGCACGGGCTGCTCCTCGTCCTCCCCGGCGGGCGGGCCCAGCGGCTCGTGGAACACCAGCACCGCGCCCTCGCCGATGGCCGCCTCCAGGGTGCCGGCGGGGGCCGGCACACCGTACTGGGCCAGGGCCTTCTCCAGGACCGGGGCCTCCAGGGCGGTGTGCCCCTTGAGGGCGGCCTGGTCCAGCAGCCAGCCCAGCAGGGCGGCGCCGCGCCGTTCGTCGCCGGGGCCCGCCGCGGGCCCGAGCAGGGCCTGCGCGAAGCCGTCGGCCTGGGCCGGGCGGACCCCGGGGACGGCGAGCAGCCGCCAGGGGTCCTCGGCGAGCTGCTCGGCGGCACCCTCGCCGAGGGCCTCGGCGGCCTGCCCGGCCAGGGTTTCGGGGGCGCCGCCGCGGACGAGCACGGCCCGGACGGCGCCGACGTCCCCGGCGGTGGGGGCGGGCGCGGGCGCGGGGGCCGCCGGGCGCGGCTGCGGGGGAGCGGGGGCGGCCTTGCGGGGCGCGGCGGGCGCCTCGTCGAAGTAGACGGGGGCCGCCGGGGCGCCGCTCTCCACGGCCCGTACGGCGGCCAGCAGGTCGGCGGCCTTGCCGCTGAGCTTGCCGCCGGCCTCGACGGGGCCCTCGCGCTCGGCCTTGCGGCGGGCGATGCGCTCGCGTTCGACCTTCTGCGCGGCGAGCTCGGCCTGCGCCTCGGTGAGTTCGGGCGAGGCCGGCCCGGTCCCGTCGGCGTCCTGGCCCGCGGCGGTCTCCGTCACGGGCTCGGCAGCGGCCCCCGCGGCGTCTTCCGTCTCCCCGTCCGGCCCGGCGCCCTCCGGAACCTCCGCGTCCTCCCCGTCCGGCCCGGCGTCCTCCGGGTCTTCCGCGCCCTCCGCGTCCTCCGGCGTTCCGGTGTCCGCCCCGTCCGGTGCGTCCGCGGTGTCGGGCGACCCGTCCCGGGGGTCGGCGGGGGCGGCTTCGTACGGGTCCTCCGCGGCAGCGGGGGTGGCGGGGTCGGGGGCCGTACTCACAGCGTGCTCCAGTCCTGATCCGGGTAGCGGTGCACGGGCGCCGACACGTCGTCCAGCGCCCGGCGGATCTCCTCCGGAAGACTAAGGGCCTCCACCGACAGTGCCGCCCCCAGCTGCGCCGACGTCCGCGCGCCCACGATGGGGGCGGTGACCCCCGGCCGGTCGCGGATCCAGGCCAGCGCCACCTGGAGCGGGGTGACCGCCAGGCCCTGCGCGGCCGTGACGACGGCGTCCACGATGCGGCGCGCCGCCTCGTCCAGGTACGGCTCCACGAGCGCGGCCAGCGACGGCGACGCGCCCCGGGAGTCGGCCGGGGTGCCGTCCCGGTACTTGCCCGTCAGTACCCCCCGGCCCAGCGGGGAGGAGGGGAGCAGGCCGACGTCCAGGTCCCGGGCCGCCGGCAGCACCTCGCGCTCGACGCCCCGCTGGAGCAGCGAGTACTCCATCTGGGTGGAGGCCAGCCGGGTCCGCGTCCCCGGCGCGGCGAGCTGCCACGTGGCGGCCTTCGCCAGCTGCCAGCCGCTGAAGTTGGACACCCCCGCGTACCGGGCCCGGCCGCTGGCCACGGCCAGGTCCAGCGCCTGGAGGGTCTCCTCGAGCGGGGTCCGCGGATCGAAGGCGTGCACCTGCCACAGGTCCACGTAATCGGTGCCCAGCCGGTCCAGGGAGTCGTCCAGGGCGCTCAGCAGGTGCCCGCGCGAGCCGTCGAACCGCCGGTCGGGGTCGGGGACGCTGCCCGACTTGGTCGCGATGACCAGGTCCCGGCGCGGTACGAGGGAGCCCACCAGCTGCCCGAGGAGGTACTCCGCCTCCCCGTCGCCGTACACGTCAGCCGTGTCGACGAGCGTGCCGCCCGCCTCCCAGAACGTCTTCAACTGCTCGGCGGCGGCTTCCTCGCCGGTGTCACGGCCCCAGGTCAGGGTGCCGAGGCCGATCCGGGAGACGCGCAGTCCGGTGCGGCCGAGATGCCTCTGCTCCATGAGCGCTGAGACTACTGGGGCGCTGACGCGGGGCCGCGGGGCGCGCTACAGTCCCCCGCAGACCCACGTTACTGATCGGTAAACCGGCACCTTCGTAAGGGGACGACACATGCGGCTCGGCATCAATCTCGGCTACTGGGGCGCGGGCATGGACGCCGACAACCTCGCCGTCGCGCAGGAGGCCGACCGCCTCGGCTACGACGTCTGCTGGGCCGCCGAGGCCTACGGCTCCGACGCGGCGACCGTACTGGCCTGGGTGGCCGCCCAGACGGAGCGGATCGACGTCGGCTCGGCCATCTTCCAGATCCCCGCCCGCCAGCCGGCGATGACGGCGATGACCGCCGCCACCCTGGACTCGCTCACCAAGGGCCGCTTCCGCCTCGGCCTCGGCGTGTCCGGCCCGCAGGTCTCCGAGGGCTGGTACGGCGTGAAGTTCGACAAGCCGCTCGCCCGGACCCGCGAGTACGTGGAGATCGTCCGCAAGGCCATGTCCCGCGAACGGCTGAGCCACGACGGCGAGCACTGGACCCTCCCGCTGCCCGGCGGTCCCGGCAAGCCGCTCAAGCTGACCGTGCACCCCGAGCGCCCGCACATCCCGCTCTACATCGCCGCCATCGGGCCGAAGAACCTGGAGCAGACCGGCGAGATCGCCGACGGCGCCCTGCTGATCTTCCCGGCCGCCGAGCACCTGGAGGAGACGGCCCTGCGGCACGTCCGCGCGGGCCGCGAGAAGGCCGGCCTGACGATGGACGGCTTCGACGTCTGCCCGACCGTGCCGCTGGCCCTCGGCGAGGACGTGCACGCCCTCGCCGACGTGTTCCGCCCCTACACCGCCCTGTACGTCGGCGGCATGGGCAGCGCCAAGCAGAACTTCTACAACCAGCTCGCGCAGCGCATGGGCTACGAGAAGGAGGCCGCCGAGATCCAGGCCAAGTACCTGGGCGGCGACAAGGACGGGGCGGCCGCCGCGGTCCCGCACTCGCTGATCGACTCGACCACGCTGCTCGGCTCCGTGGAGCGGATCGCGGACGGGATGCGCGCCTACGCCGAGGCCGGAGTCACCACGCTCACGCTGGCCCCGGCCGGCTTCACCCTCGACGAGCGGATCGCCGCCCTGCGCGCCGGTACCGAGGCCCTGGAACGCGCCGGTCTCGCCTGACGCACGGGACCCGGGCGCCGCCGGCCGGATCCCCGGCGCGCGGAGCGGACGGCGGAGCGGAGGAAGTCAGCGGCCGTGGTGGGGGCTCGGGGGGTCTTCCCCGCCACGGCCGACACAGCGAACAACGCCGGGCCCGCCCCCGGGGTTACGCCCCGCCGGGGATCCGCCGGTTTCGTTCATCCGGCCGAACGCGGCGCTCCATCGGTTGCCCGCCCGATCGATCCGCATTTGACTCGTCGCATGCTCTCTGCCCGCAGCCTGTTCCAGGAGATCGTCGACCACGACGACTCCTTCCAGCTGTTCTGCTCCATCGCCGCCAGCGGGGAGTCCCAGGGCGGCTGGGAGAACGCCCGGATCGCCGCCCTGGTACCCGAGGGCATGCGCGACCTCGCCCCCAAGATCACCCGGCACGGCGCCGACGAGGACAAGCACGGCCGGATCTTCCAGGCCCTGCTGCGCAAGCGCGGCCTGCCCGCCGTCCCCGTACCGCCCGAGACCGACTACACGATGCTGCTGGAACGCCGCGGCATCGGCCTCGCCCACGACAGACTGCGCCGCGACGAGGCCCTGGGCGAGGAGGACATCGTCGTCTACCTCGCCCACAGCCGGGTCACCGAACAGCGGGCCTCCGACCAGATGGTCATGCTGCTGCGCCACTTCGGCGACCACCCCGAGGTCGGCAAGGCCGTCCGCGTCATCAGCCACGACGAGGACAACCACCTCGCCTACTGCCACGAGGAACTGCTGCGCCTCGCCCGCGAAGGCCACGGCCGGACCATCCAGCGGGTCCTGCGCGAGAGCGCCCTGGCCGAGATCGCCGTCTACCGGGACGTGAGCCTGGCCGTCATGGAGCACATGGGCCGGCTGCTGCGCTGGCCCGCGCCCAAGGCCGCCGCGCTCGCCGCGGGCATCCGGGCGGTGTACGGGTACGAGCGCTTCTGCGGCTGGCACCGCATGGTCGGCCTGCGCCCCCCGGAGCGCGCGAACCCGCTGGGCGGCGTACCGGGCGCCGCCTCCCCCGGCCTCGCCCCGGCCTAGCCACGCGCGGCCGGCCGCCCGCCGGCGTCCCCTCAGAGCCAGCCGCGCCGCTTGAACAGCCGGTGCAGGGCCAGGCACGTGCCCACCATCAGCACCACCACCGCCGGATAGCCCCAGGTCTGCCTGAGCTCCGGCATGTGCTCGAAGTTCATCCCGTAGATCCCCGCCACCATCGTGGGAACGGCCGCCATGGCCGCCCACGCCGAGATCTTGCGCATGTCGTCGTTCTGCCGGACGCCCATCTGCGCCAGGTGCGCGGCCAGCGCGTCCGACAGCAGCCGGTCCAGCCCCTCGATGTACTCGCTGGCCCTCGTCAGGTGGTCGGCGACGTCCCGGAAGAAGGGCTGGGCGTGCCCGTGCACGAACGGGACCTCGCCGAAGGCCAGCCGGTCCATCGGCTGGAGCAGCGGGCTCGTCGCCCGGCGGAACTCCAGCACCTGCCGCTTGAAGCCGTAGATCCGGGCGGCGGTGTTCTTCGACTCCGAGGGGCTCGGCGCGAACACCTCCGCCTCCAGCTCCTCCAGGTCGGCCTGGAGTTCCGCCGCCACCTCGATGTAGTGGTCCACCACCGCGTCCGACACCGCGTACAGCACCGCCGTCGGGCCGTGCCGCAGCACGTCCGGCTCCTGCTCCAGCCGGTGCCGCACGGCCGTCAGCGCGGCCCCCTCGCCGTGCCGGACCGTGACCACGAAGGAGTCGCCGATGAACACCATCAGCTCGCCCGTGGTCACCGTGTCCGCGTCGTCGTCGTAGATCACCGGCTTGAGGACCACGAACAGCGAGTCGTCGTACACCTCCAGCTTGGGACGCTGGTGCGCGGTCAGCGCGTCTTCGACCGCCAGCGCGTGCAGACCGAACTCGCGGCTCACCCGCGCGAACTCCTCCGCCGTCGGCTCGTGCATGCCGACCCACACGAAGGCGTCACCGTGGGCCCGGGCCTCCTCCAGTGCCTCGGAGAAGTCCCCGGCACCCTCGGAGCGGCGGCCGTCCCGGTACATCGCGCAGTCGACAATCACGCCCGGCATTCTTCCCCACCCGCGCCCGCCCGCACGCCGACGCCACCGCATACCCTGCATGCATGGCCACGCTGATCCTCGTACGACACGGGCGGTCCACCGCCAACACCGCTGGACTGCTCGCCGGATGGACCCCGGGAGTGGCCCTCGACGAACACGGCGCCGGGCAGGCCGCCACACTGCCCGGCCGGCTGGACGCGATCCCGCTCGCGGCCGCCGTCTCCAGCCCGCTCCAGCGCTGCCGGGAGACCCTGGAGCCGCTGCTCGCGGCCCGCCCCGGGCTGCCCCTGCACACCGACGAGCGGATCGGCGAGTGCCACTACGGCGACTGGTCCGGCCGCAAGCTGTCCGAACTCGTCGACGAACCCCTCATGAAGATCGTCCAGCAGCACCCCTCGGCCGCCGCCTTCCCCGGCGGCGAGTCCATGCGCGCCATGCAGGCCCGCGCCGTGGACGCCGCACGCGAATGGAACGCGCGGATCGAGGAGGAGCACGGCGCCGGCGCCGTCTTCCTCATGTGCTCCCACGGCGACATCATCAAGTCCCTCGTCGCCGACGCCCTCGGCATGCACCTCGACCTCTTCCAGCGGATCCACGTCGACCCCTGCTCGGTCACCGCCATCCGCTACACCGCCACCCGGCCCTTCCTGCTGCGCCTCGGCGACACCGGGGACCTCGCCGGGCTGCTCCCGCAGCCGGTCGCCCCCGACGGGTCCGACCCCGAGGGCGGCGACGACGCGGTCGTGGGCGGCGGCGCGGGCGCGGCCTGATCGGACGGCGCAGTAGGGTGGCAGGGCCAGCAACACGTGCGCAGCCCTGCCCCCGCCTCAGACTTGGAGACCGGTCGTGCCCCGTCAGGTGTTCCTTTACGACCCCCCGGACCGCTTCGTGGCCGGCACGGTCGGTCTGCCTGGACGCCGCACCTTCTTCCTCCAGGCCTCCGCGGGAGCCCGCGTCACCAGCGTCTCCCTGGAGAAGACCCAGGTCGCGGCGCTGGCCGAGCGGATGGACGAACTGCTCGACGAGGTCGTACGGCGGACCGGCGGCAACGCGCCCGTTCCGGCCGTCGCCTCGCCCGAGGCGTCCGACACCGCGCCGCTGGACGTCCCCGTCGAGGAGGAGTTCCGCGTCGGCACCATGGCGCTCGCCTGGGACGGCGAGGAGCAGCGGATGATCGTCGAGGCGCAGGCGCTCGTCGAACTCGACGCCGACTCCGAGGAGGACCTCGCCGAGGCCGAGGAGCGCCTGCTCCAGGACGAGGAGAACGGTCCGCCGATGCTGCGGGTCCGGCTCTCCGGGGCCCAGGCCCGCGCCTTCGCCAAGCGTGCGCTCGACGTGGTCAACGCCGGCCGCCCGCCGTGCCCCCTGTGCAGCCTGCCCCTCGACCCCGAGGGCCACGTGTGCCCCCGCCAGAACGGGTACCGGCGCCAGGTGTGAGCGAGGTGACCCCGATAGAGGAACTGCTGACCCGCGGCGAACTCACCGTCCGCGGCCGCATCGCCGAGGCCTCCAACGCGGTCCTGCTGTGCACCGTCGCCCACGGGGGGCGCAGCGCGGAGTGCGTCTACAAGCCCGTCAAGGGCGAGCGGCCCCTGTGGGACTTCCCCGACGGGAACCTCGCCCGGCGCGAGCGCGCCGCCTACCTGGTCTCCGAGGCCACCGGGTGGGGGCTGGTGCCCACCACCGTGCTGCGCGACGGCCCGTACGGAGAGGGCATGGTCCAGCACTGGATCGACGCCGGAGAACCGCCGGAGCCCGGGCTCCTCGCGCTCGTCGAGGGGGAGGAGGCGGGGGAGGGCTGGAAGCCGGTCGCGTTCGCCGAGGTCGGGGAGGGCCGCACCGCCCTCCTGGTACACGCCGACGACCCCCGGCTGCGCCGCCTCGCCGTCCTGGACGCGGTGATCAACAACGGTGACCGCAAGGGCGGCCACCTGCTGCCCGCGCCGGACGGACGGCTCTACGGGATCGACCACGGCGTGACCTTCCACACCGAGGACAAGCTGCGCACCCTGCTGTGGGGCTGGGCGGGGGAGCCGCTGACCCCGGAGGCCCGCTCGGTGCTGTCCTCCCTGGAGGCCCAGCTCGCCGACGGGGCGGCGCTCTCCACCCGGCTGGCCGAGCTGATCACCCCGGTCGAGCTGGCGGCCGTACGGGCCCGCGTGGCCCAGTTGCTGCGCGAGGGCAGGCACCCGCAGCCGTCGGGGCAGTGGCCGGCGATCCCCTGGCCACCCGTCTGAGCAGGCACGGCGCCCGCTGAGGCCGGACGCACAGAACCGGCCAGACCGCAAGAGTGCCGATCAAGCCAACAGTGCTGGTCCCATTCGTTCGCGGAACACTCGTCCGGTTAGGCTCGAGCCATGCATGCCTGGCCCGCTTCTGAGGTCCCCGCCCTGCCCGGCAAGGGCCGCGACCTCCAGATCCACGACACCGCGACCCAGGGGACGATCACCCTCGCCCCCGGTCCCGTCGCCCGCCTCTACGTCTGCGGCATCACCCCGTACGACGCGACCCACATCGGTCACGCGGCGACCTACAACGCGTTCGACCTCGTGCAGCGCGTGTGGCTCGACAACAAGCGGCAGGTCCACTACGTCCAGAACGTCACGGACGTGGACGATCCGCTGCTGGAGCGGGCGCTGCGCGACGGGCACGACTGGACCGAGCTCGCCGAGCGCGAGACGGCCCTCTTCCGCGAGGACATGACCGCCCTGCGCATGCTGCCCCCGCGGCACTACATCGGCGCTGTCGAGGCCATACCCGGCATCGTGCCGCTGGTCGAGCGGCTCCGTGACGCGGGCGCCGCGTACGAGCTCGAGGGCGACGTCTACTTCTCGGTGGAGTCCGACCCGCACTTCGGCGGGGTCTCCCACCTCGACGCCATGGCGATGCGGGCGCTGTCCGCCGAGCGCGGCGGCGACCCGGACCGCCCGGGCAAGAAGAACCCCCTCGACCCCATGCTGTGGATGGCCGCACGGCCGGGCGAGCCGAGCTGGGACGGCGCCTCCCTGGGCCCCGGCCGGCCCGGCTGGCACATCGAGTGCGTGGCCATCGCCCTGGACCACCTGGGCATGGGCTTCGACATCCAGGGCGGCGGCTCCGACCTGGCGTTCCCGCACCACGAGATGGGCGCCTCGCACGCGCAGGCCCTCACGGGCGAGTTCCCGATGGCCAAGGCGTACGTCCACGCGGGCATGGTCGCCCTGAACGGCGAGAAGATGTCGAAGTCCAAGGGCAACCTGGTCTTCGTCTCGGCGCTGCGGCGCGCCGGGGTCGACCCGGCGGCCATCCGCCTGGCCCTCCTCGCGCACCACTACCGGGCCGACTGGGAATGGACCGACGACGTCCTCACCGAGGCGCAGGCCCGCCTCGCGCGCTGGCGCGCGGCGGTCTCCCGTCCGGACGGCCTGCCGGCCGAGGCCCTCGTCGAGGAGGTCCGCGAGGCCCTCTCCCGCGACCTGGACGCGCCGGCCGCGCTGGCCGCCGTGGACCGCTGGGCCGACGCCCAGAACGCCTCGGACGGCGACGACGAATCCGCCCCGGGCCTGGTCTCCCGCACGGTCGACGCCCTCCTCGGCGTGGCCCTGTAGCAGCACCGCGCGAAGCCCCCGCCCCTCCAGGGGGCGGGGGCTTCGCGGTGCCGGGCCCCGCGCCCGTTACGCCTGCGGGGGTTCGGGGGAGTCGCCCGGGTCCTCCGGCGGGGCCGGGGGCTCCTCACCGGAGGGGTCCGGCTTGCGGCGCGGCGGCCGGGTCAGCCCGCTGGAGGTGTCCCGCAGGTACGAGCCGTCACCCTGCTGCTCCGCGGCGGCGGACGGGTCACGCCGCCGCAGGTACCGCTCGAACTCCCGGGCGATCGC
Source organism: Streptomyces sp. NPDC034086 (assembly GCF_055575515.1). Classification (NCBI taxonomy): domain Bacteria; kingdom Bacillati; phylum Actinomycetota; class Actinomycetes; order Kitasatosporales; family Streptomycetaceae; genus Streptomyces; species Streptomyces sp. NPDC034086. Next base: position 28,088 of record NZ_JBVISM010000028.1, read on the forward strand.
GTCCCCCGAGGCCTCCGGCAGGTCCGCGGTGTCCCGCGCCTCCTCCAGCGTCTGGACGTACTCCGCCACCTCGCTGTCCTCGGCGGCCAGTTGGTCCACGCCCAGCTGCCACGCCCGGGCGTCCTCCGGCAGTTCGCCGAGCGGGATCCGGATGTCGATCAGGTCCTCCAGCCGGTTCAGCAGCGCCAGCGTCGCCTTCGGGTTCGGCGGCTGGGACACGTAGTGCGGCACCGCGGCCCACAGCGACACGGCCGGGACCCCGGCGTGCGTACAGGCCTCCTGGAGGACGCCCACGATCCCCGTGGGGCCCTCGTACTTGGTCTCCTCCAGGTCCATCGTCCGCGCGAGGTCCGCGTCCGAGGTGACGCCGCTCACCGGCACCGGCCGGGTGTGCGGGGTGTCGCCGAGCAGCGCGCCCAGGATGACGACCATCTCGACGCCCAGCTCGTGCGCGAAGCCGAGCAGCTCGTTGCAGAACGACCGCCAGCGCATGGACGGTTCGATGCCCCGCACCAGCACCAGGTCGCGCGGCTTCGCACCGCCGATCCGGACCACCGACAGCCGCGTCGTCGGCCAGGTGATCTTCCTGACCCCGTTGTCCAGCCACACCGTCGGCCGGTTGACCTGGAAGTCGTAGTAGTCCTCGGCGTCCAGCGCCGCGAAGACCTCGCCCTTCCACTCCCGGTCCAGGTGCGCGACCGCACCGGAGGCGGCGTCACCCGCGTCGTTCCAGCCCTCGAACGCGGCCACCATGACCGGGTCGATCAGCTCGGGCACGCCCTCAAGCTCGATCACCCAGGTCTCCTTCCGAAGTTCCTTGCCTACGTGGGCCAGCCTAAGCCTTTGTGGGACGTCGGCCACAGCCCACGACAGAGGGGCGGTTCCCCCCGGAACCGCCCCTCTTCCCCACCTGCCTGCGAGCTATGCCTTGCGGCTCAGCATCTCCTCGACGCGGGCCCGCACGGCCTCGTCGTCCAGGCCGCGGACCGTCACCGTCGTCCGGCGGCGCAGCACGTCGTCGACCGTCTCGGCCCACTCGTTGTCACGGGCGTAGGCGACCTGCGCCCAGATCTCCGGACCGTCCGGGTGGATGCGCTCGGCCAGCGCCGGGTCCTCGTTCGCCAGGCGGGCGATGTCGAAGGCCAGGGAGCCGTAGTGGGAGGCCAGGTGGCGCGCGGTGAGCGGGTCCATGCGGGTGCCGGGCTCCCGGTCCACCAGCAGCCGGTGCGCGACCGCGTTGGGGTTGGCGACACCGGGCAGGGGGACGCGGCGCACGAGCGACTTCACCGGCTCCATGTCCTCGGTCAGCGGGCTGCCCGGGAGCTTGGCGAGCTTGTCCATGACCACGCGGCCGATGTGGCGGTACGTGGTCCACTTGCCGCCGGCCACCGACAGCATGCCGCCCGCGCCCTCGGAGACCACCGTCTCGCGCTTGGCCTTCTCGACGCCGCCGGGACCGCCGGGCAGCACGCGCAGACCGGCGAAGGCGTACGTCATCAGCGAGCGGTCGAGGTCGGCGTCCTTGATGGAGAACGCGGCCTCGTCCAGGATCTGCTGGATGTCCTTCTCGGTGGCGCGCACGTCCGCCGGGTCGCCCTCGTACACCTCGTCGGTGGTGCCGAGCAGCAGCTGGTCCTCCCACGGGAGGGCGAAGGTGATGCGGTACTTGTCGATCGGGGTGGCCATGGCGGCCTTCCACGGCGACGTGCGCTTCATGACGATGTGCGCGCCCTTGGAGAGGCGGATCGACGGCATCGCGTGCTTGTCTTCCATGCGCCGCAGGTGGTCCACCCACGGGCCGGTGGCGTTGAGCACGACGCGCGCGTCGACCCCGAACTCCGTACCGTCGAGGCGGTCCTTGAGCTCGGCGCCCGAGACCCGGCCGCGCGTCATGCGCAGGCCGGTGACCTCGGCGTGGTTGAGGACGACCGCGCCGGACTCGACGGCCGCGCGGACCGTCATCACGGCGACGCGGGAGTCGTTCATCTGGTGGTCGTAGTAGACCGCGACGGCCTTCAGGTTGTCCGTCTTGAGGCCGGGGTTGTCGGCGACGGCACGGGCGGGGGATATCACCTTGCCCATGCCGTCGCCGAAGGCCGAGAGGGCGGAGTAGGCGAAGACGCCCGCGCCCAGCTTGGCCGCACCCACCGGACCGCCCTTGTAGACCGGCAGGTAGAACGTGAGCGGGTTGACCAGGTGCGGGGCGACGTCCTTGGCCAGCACCCGCCGCTCGTGGTGGTTCTCCGCCACCAGCTTGACCGCACCGGTCTGCAGGTAGCGCAGACCGCCGTGGACGAGCTTCGAGGAGGCCGAGGAGGTGGCGCCGGCGAAGTCGCCGGCGTCCACCATGGCAACCCGCAGACCCGACTGCGCGGCGTGCCAGGCCACCGAGGTGCCCAGGATCCCACCGCCGATGACCAGCAGGTCGTACGTGGCCTTCGAGAGCTGCTCGCGGGTCTCCGCGCGGCTCGCGTTGGCACCGGAAGTCGGGTGCGTACCCAGGGTGGGGACGCTCTGCAGGGTGCTCATATTTCTTTCAGCTCCTCGTCGATTGACTCAGCTGGTGCGTCAGCTGGCGTCTTCGTCGTCGATCCAGCCCATGGACCGCTCGACGGCCTTGAGCCAGTTCTTGTACTCGCGGTCCCGCTGGTCGGCGGGCATCCGCGGGGTCCACTCCGCCGCGCGGCGCCAGTTGGCGCGCAGGGCGTCGGTGTCGGGCCAGAAGCCGACGGCCAGGCCGGCGGCGTAGGCGGCGCCGAGGCAGGTGGTCTCGGCGACCATCGGACGCACCACGGGGGCGTCCAGGAAGTCCGAGAGGGTCTGCATCAGCAGGTTGTTGGAGGTCATGCCGCCGTCGACCTTGAGGGCCGCCAGCTCGACGCCGGAGTCCTTGGTCATGGCGTCGGTGATCTCGCGGGTCTGCCAGGCGGTGGCCTCCAGGACGGCACGGGCGATGTGCGCCTTGGTGACGTACCGGGTGAGGCCGGCGATCACGCCGCGGGCGTCGGAGCGCCAGTACGGGGCGAACAGGCCGGAGAAGGCCGGCACGAAGTAGGCGCCGCCGTTGTCCTCGACCGAGAGCGCCAGCGTCTCGATCTCGGCCGCGGTCTTGATCATGCCCATCTGGTCGCGCATCCACTGGACGAGCGAACCGGTGACGGCGATCGAGCCCTCCAGGGCGTAGACCGGCTTCTGGTCGCCGATCTGGTAGCCGACCGTGGTCAGCAGGCCGCTGTAGGAGTTGATGATCTTGTCGCCGGTGTTCATCAGCATGAACGTTCCGGTGCCGTAGGTGGACTTCGCCTCGCCCTCGGCGAAACAGGTCTGGCCGAAGAGCGCGGCCTGCTGGTCACCGAGCGCGGAGGCGACCGGGACGCCGGCGAGGACACCGTCCTTGACGTGGCCGTAGACCTCGGCGGAGGACTTGATCTCGGGGAGCACGTTGAGCGGGACGCCCATCGACTCCGCGATCTTCTCGTCCCAGGCCAGGGTGTGCAGGTTCATCAGCATGGTGCGCGAGGCGTTGGTGACGTCCGTGACGTGCGCACCGCCCTGGGCCCCGCCGGTGAGGTTCCAGATGACCCAGGAGTCCATGGTGCCGAACAGGATGTCGCCGGCCTCGGCGCGCTCGCGCAGGCCCTCGACGTTGTCGAGCAGCCAGCGGACCTTGGGGCCCGCGAAGTAGCTCGCCAGCGGCAGGCCGGTCTCGCGGCGGAAGCGGTCCTGGCCGACGTTGCGGCCGAGCTCCTTGCACAGGGAGTCGGTGCGGGTGTCCTGCCAGACGAGCGCGTTGTGCACCGGCTCGCCGGTGTTCCTGTCCCACAGGACGGTGGTCTCGCGCTGGTTGGTGATGCCGACGGCCTTCACGTCGGCGGCGGTGATCTCCGCCTTGGCGATGGCGCCGGCGACGACCTCCTGGACGTTGGTCCAGATCTCGACGGCGTCGTGCTCCACCCAGCCCGGCTTCGGGAAGATCTGCTCGTGCTCCTTCTGGTCGACGGCGACGATCCGGCCGTCGCGGTCGAAGACGATGCAGCGGGAGGAGGTGGTGCCCTGGTCGATCGCGGCGATGAAGGGGCCGGTGCTGCTGGTCATGATGGCTGCTCCTGGCAGGTCTGTTGAGTAGGCGGAATCAGGAGGGCGATGCGGATCTTACGAACGCGGCCGAAGCTGATCAGGCGAACGCGATGTTGTACAGACCGCCGGCGAGCGCGGCACCGACGAGCGGGCCGGCGACCGGGATCCAGGAGTACCCCCAGTCCGAGCCGCCCTTGTTGGGCAGCGGGAGCAGGGCGTGGACGATGCGGGGACCGAGGTCACGGACCGGGTTGATGGCGTATCCGGTCGGACCGCCCAGCGAGAGGCCGATGCCGACGACCACGAAGGAGGTGATCAGGACACCGATGACACCGAGGCCCTTGCCGCCGTCCTGGAGGCCCTGGGTCAGGATCGCCAGGACGAGGACGAAGGTGCCGATGATCTCCGTCGCGAGGTTCTGGGCGACGTTGCGGATCTCGGGGCCGGTCGAGAAGATGCCGAGCACCGGGCCGGCGACGTCGTGCGGGTGCGGGTCCTCGGGACCCAGCCTGGCGTCGCGGATGTGCTCCGGGTCCGACAGGTGGGCCCGGAACTGGCCGTAGTAGGTGATCCACATCAGGACCGCGCCGAGCATGGCGCCGAGCAGCTGACCCGCGAAGTAGACGGGGACGTCACCCCACTCGCCGGTCTTGACGGCGATGCCGACGGTGACCGCCGGGTTGAGGTGCGCGCCGGAGAGCGGCGCCGAGACGTAGGCGGCGATCAGGACCGCGAAGCCCCAGCCGAAGGTGATCGCGAGCCAGCCCGCGCCGCGGGCCTTGGAGCTCTTGAGCGTGAGGGCGGCGCAGACGCCACCGCCGAGCAGTGTGAGCAGGGCGGTACCGATGGTCTCGCCGATGAAGATGTCGGAGCTGGACACCCGCGACTCCTTTGTCTTACGTCCAGGGGTGGGCGGACACCGGGTCCCTCCGGTCGTCCGCACACTCGGTGAGTGCTTCACCGGTCCATGGCCTCGCCATACCCTAACGCGTATTGCCGGTAGGTGTTCGACAATGCCGACCGATGAACGGCAGTTTTCCGCCTGGGTGAAGAACGCGTCAAGGCCTGACCAGGTCAAGAACCGGATCGTTACCACTCGGTACGATCGCCCAAATCAGGCCAATGGATGATCGAAATATGACAAAGTCCACCCGAACGGCGCGCGAAGCAGCCATCGGGTGGACCGAATGGATCAGATCAAGCTCAGAACCGGCCCGCTCCGAGATCGCGGGAAACCGACCGCGCGCAGTCCCGTACGGACGCCACCAGGGCCGCGTGCGGCTCCCCGGACTCCCCGCAGACCCGCTCCACCGCGCCCGCGACGGCCACCGCCCCGACCGGCATCCTGCGCCGGTCGTGGATGGGCGCCGCCACCGAGGCGACCCCCTCCCAGGTCTCCTCCACGTCCGCCGCCCAGCCGCGCGCCCGGGTGAGGTCCAGGACCTCCTCGAAACCCGCCGCGTCGGTCACCGTGCGCGGCGTGAAGGCCTCGCGCTCCCCGTCCAGGGCCTCCGTGTGCGCCACCGGGTCGTACGCCGACAGCACCTTGCCCAGCGCCGTGGAGTGCAGCGGCTGCATCGCCCCCACCTCCAGCACTTGCCGGCTGTCGTCCGGGCGGAACACGTGGTGCATGATCAGCACCCCGCTCTGGTGCAGCACGCCCACGTACACGCTCTCGCCGCTCGCCCGCGCCAGATCGTCCGTCCACACCAGCGCGCGCGCCCGCAGCTCGTGCACGTCCAGATAGCTGTTGCCCAGCCGCAGCAGCTCCGCCCCCAGCTGGTAGCGGCCGGAGGCCGGGTCCTGCTCCACGAAGCCCTCGGCCTGCAGGGTGCGCAGGATCCCGTGCGCCGTGCCCTTGGCCAGGCCCAGGGAGGACGCCACGTCCGAGAGACCCAGCCGGCGTTCCCCGCCGGCCAGGAGCCGCAGCATCGCAGCGGCTCGTTCGAGCGACTGGATGTTCCGTGCCATCGCGCAGCCTCCTGCTGACGTAGTTCGACAATGCTGAACACTATCGGTCGATGCCGACCTCGTGCATGGTTGGGTGGCTCCATGGTGCGGCGCGCCCGACGCACCCTCCCACGAGGCACCCGCGACGCACGCACCAGGCACCCGGCAGGCTCCCGCGCCGCCCCCGCGCAAAGAATGCAGTCCGCCACGTGGGACGCCCTCACCGGGTCCGCCGCCGCGCGGTTACCCTGACCGCGTGCACCCTTGACACAGAGGGTGCAAAGCCGACAGCCGTCGCAGCCCAGGGAGCACAACCATGGCCTCGTTGCCGAACCTGCCCGCAGACACCCAGAACCGGGCCGATGCCCTCCGGGAGGCGCTCGCGACCCGCGTGGTCGTCGCCGACGGAGCCATGGGAACGATGCTCCAGGCACAGGACCCCACGATGGAGGACTTCCAGCAGCTGGAAGGCTGCAACGAGGTCCTGAACGTCACCCGCCCCGACATCGTCCGCTCGGTCCACGAGGCGTACTTCGCGGTGGGCGTGGACTGCGTCGAGACCAACACCTTCGGCGCGAACTACGCGGCCCTCGCCGAGTACGACATCCCCGAACGCAACTTCGAGCTGTCCGAGGCCGGCGCCCGCATCGCCCGCGAGGTCGCGGACGAGTTCACCGCCTCCACCGGACAGCAGCGCTGGGTACTGGGATCCATGGGGCCCGGCACCAAGCTGCCCACCCTCGGACACATCACCTACGCGCAGATCCGCGACGCCTACCAGGTCAACGCGGAGGGCCTGATCTCCGGCGGCGCGGACTCGCTGCTCGTCGAGACCACCCAGGACCTCCTCCAGACCAAGGCCTCCGTCATCGGCGCCCGCCGCGCCATGGAGGCCCTCGGCGTCACCGTCCCGCTCATCTGCTCCGTCACCGTCGAGACCACCGGCACGATGCTGCTGGGTTCGGAGATCGGTGCGGCGCTGACGGCGCTGGAGCCGTTGGGGATCGACATGATCGGTCTGAACTGCGCGACGGGTCCGGCGGAGATGAGCGAGCACCTGCGGTATCTGGCGCGTCACGCGCGCATTCCGTTGTCGTGCATGCCGAACGCGGGTCTGCCGGTGCTGACCAAGGGCGGTGCGCACTATCCGCTGACCGCTCCGGAGCTGGCGGACGCGCA
>NZ_JBVISM010000029.1:0-31020 GCF_055575515.1 Streptomyces sp. NPDC034086
CGCACCCACTCCGCATTCGTCAGATCACCCCGCCCCATGCCCCACCTAACGACCGGACAAGCAGACAGTCACAAGATCCGCCGGACAGGACCTAGCCCGGCCTGGCCATCAGACCCACCTGAGCAACCGGGCGAGATCACGAGTTCAACCCAAGCCACGCGCCGATCATGCACAGCACCACTGACAACGACGCCCCTCCAAGGCCGCCAGACCGCAGGCGACCAGGACTTTCAGTACAGACCCTCGCTCTGCGCCCTCTACCAGACCTAGCGTCCAGGACGGCGACAAGTCCTGGTTTGAGGTGCCCTGCAGCCCGCACTTCACGACATCCCGCCGCCACACTCGTCCCGCCGGCGCCGACCCGGCCCGGGGCGCGCGGGTCGTGGGGGTGCGCGGTGGCGGGCGGTGGATAACGCTGGAGGTGTCCAGCGGCGGGCTGACCGCCCCGTGCGCGACCGGTCAGGGGGTCGTGATGTCGAATCCGTACGATCGTCCCGACCCCGTCCCCGGCCGCGGCGAGGTACTGATACGGGTTGACGTCGCCGGCGTGAATCCTCTCGACCACATGCTGCGCTCGGGTCTGGTCCCCGGGCTCGACGGCGGGCGTCCGTTTCCCCGCGTGCTGGGCATGGAGGCAGCCGGAACCGTTCTCGCCCGGGGAGAGGACGTCAACGGGCTCGAGGTGGGTGACGCGGTCTTCGGCTTCGCACTCACCGGTGGTGGCACCTACGCCGAGACGACGGTGTTGGCCGCGCCGAACACCGCGCGCATCCGGGAGGGCCTGTCCGCGACCGTGGCGGCAACGCTGCCCGTAGCCGGGACGACCGCGGTGGACGTGCTCGACCAGCTCGGCCTCCCGACCGGTGCCACGGTCCTGGTCAACGGAGTCGGGGGCGGCGTCGGCCGCGCCGTCGCCCGGCTGGCTATCGGACGCGAGCTGCGTGTGATCGGAACCGGGAGTACCGCCAAACGCGAGCAGGCCGAGGCCATCGGGGTGCGGTTCATCGACTACACCGCCGAGGACGTCGTCGCCGCGGCACGCGAGCTGGTTCCGGACGGCTTCGACGGGATCGTCGACCTGGTCGGAGGCACCTCGCTGCGGACGGTCGCTCCGCTGGCCCAGGAGCCCGTAACCTCATCGCTGTGGGGGATATGTCTGTGCCCGAGCTCGGCGGGCGTTTCGTCGAGCGTCGCGTCGACCGCGAAAACCTGGAGTGGTCGGCCCGGCTTGCCCTCGACGGACTCCTCGCGCCCGTGATTACCGCGGTCCATCCGCTCTCGGACGCCCCGGCCGCCCTCGCTGCCGTCGAGAACGGTCACACCTCGGGCAAGGTTGTCATCAAGGTGGCATGAGGAGTGCCCGGCCGTCTGACTCTGTCGACCGCGACCGTGCATTGCGGACTGACGAGAACCCGTGGTCAGCGCATCATCAACCAAGCACGTCCAGGCGTACGCCGACAGTCCACTCGTCGCTCACTGCGCGATCACCAGCGAGCTGCTCATCATGACCGCCCTGCGCTGCCGAGCCACCCGCTACCGGCCCGAGTCCGACACGGTGCGCACGGCCCGCAACCCCCATGCTTGCTGGCACCGGGTCCGGGCTCAGGACCCGGAGGCCGCAGGGGACCTCGCCGGCCCCCTGGCGGACATGCTCGCCATCCCCGGGCAGGGCGACCTGCGCAATGATGTCCTCGCCCGCCGGGAGGCGGAGTCGGCGGCCGGGTGACCACCGTGTGCCGCGACCTGGTGAGGTGGCACGCGACCATCGCGCACCTGTCCTGTGCCACCGAGCCTTGAGCGTGTGCCCGCGACCTTCGATGGATGTGGGGTTCGTGCCACCGAAGTCTGATCAAGGCTGGTCAGGGGCTTGGGCGGGAGCTGGGTACTTCCTCGCCTCGGTACTGGTGGGGTCTCCTGTTCAACTGTCGCCAGTTCCTCGGGAAACCCACCCTGCTGGTGACCGCGTGTGGTCACCAGCAGGGTGGGTTCCAGTTACCCCGGCTTCGGGTCGCATGGATTTCGGTCATTGAAGGTTGTTCCTCTGGTCTGAGGCTGACAGTGCGGCGATGTTGTGGTCATGCGCGTCGCACTCGGGTGCGCGACGGCGGAGACAGAAGGGGGAGAGCCGATGGACACCAGGGATTTCGTGCGGGTGGTGGGGCGCCGTGCCGCACTGCGGTACGTGCTGGCGGGGATCGCGGCCGCTACCGTGGCCGCCTGCTCGGGCAGCGGTTCCACCAGCGTCAGATTCCAGACCCTGGGGGCGTTCCTGAAGGGCAGCTGGGAGTTCGAGGCCGAGAACGGCGCGGGGGCACGGATCGTCGTGTCCGAAGACGGGCGGTGGCTGATGAGCGGCGGGGGCACGGACACTCCGTGGTCGGAGGAAGGCAACTGGTCCTTCGAGGGGGGCCGCCTCTCCGTGACGCTTGAGCGGCGCATCCCGTACGTGGTCCACGACGTTCCCGAGAAGGTGGAGAAGGCACTCGAGGGTAGGTACACCCTGTCCGGGGGACTGATCGACGGCCAGGACGCGGGCTACTCAAAGATGCAGGTCAGCGGATCCAACGACAAAGTGGTGCTGACGTTCCCCGAATACGCGGACGACAGGCCCCGGGTGGTCACCTGCACGCGGGTGGAGGCCCACGAGGCGCCCTGAGCCCTGGCCGACTCCCCGCAGGTTCCGGCTGGCAGATTACTGGTTTCGTATTCCACCGTGGCCAGTTCCCCGAGGAACACAGCCTGCTGGTGACCGTGCGTGCTCCCCGGAGGGTGTATCGGCTCCACGTCCCGCCGACCTCGTTGCGGAGCCGGGTGATGGTGTTGTCGTGGTAGCCGAGTGCGTCCGCGACGACGGGGGCGGGCATCTCCGGAAGCTGCTGCCGGATAACGGCGCCGCGGGCTGCTGCCACCGGGACACCGATCTCGTTGAGGGGAGCCGACAGGTGGTCATTTCATGAGAATCACTGTGCGTGGCAGCTGCCACGCACAGCTACATGACAGGTGGTGGCAGCCATACGAGAGCACAGCCCGGCTCGCCCTGGGGCCATGGCGGCCTGTGGGTTCCAGGGCGCCGCCCACGCTCGGCGGGACCTAGCTCGTCGTGATCCGCGCTGTCGGCTGCTCGCCTGCCAGCACCGAGCGGATCCGTCGCGCCATCACGTCCGCCCATGCCTCCGCCGACGGGCTCGCGCCTTCCTTCGGCGTGTGGATCCGCGCTTCTATGCCGCCCACGCGCAGCATGACATGCGCGAACCGCTCGGTCGTGAAGCTCAGGCTCTCGTCTCCGACTCCGGCGTCCTTCGGATTCCAGCAATTCAACAGCTTGCGGACGAGGCCCAGGTTCCGTTTGGCCTGCTCCTCGTTGTTTCGGCCCAGGTGGAAGTGCGCGCCGTCACCGCCACCCTCGTTGCCCACGCTCAGGGTCAGCTGGTATGTACCGCTGTAGCGCTCGGCGGCCTCCAGGGGCAGGGCGCCGCACGTCAGCAGCCCGCCTTCGTCTATGGCCGGGGCGGCGTCCCGCCAGCCGACAGACTCCTCCCCGGAGAGCCGCCAGCCCGCGGGCAGTTCCTCTGCCGTAGGCATCATCTGATCAAGCCGGTCACTTGCGGATGGCTCCGCGCTCGGCTTCGCCGCCGGCCTGCTCGCCGTCGCAACCGGTTGCCGCGAGGGGCCCTCTGCCCGCTGGCCCTCCGCGCTGGAACAGCTGGCCAGCCCGGCCACCAAGCCGATTGCAACGGCCGTCCCCCGCCACGCGCATGTCGTACGCCCTTGCACCCCAGCCCCCTGAGCGTCATCGGTCACCGCAACCCTCCGAACCGTAGCGCGCCGGGACGGCCGACGACAGGGCGTCCGGTCAGTCGGCGTTCCCAGCCCTGTTGAGCCCGGAGCAACGGTGTTGGGCACGGACGAACCGACCGCCGGCTTCGGGTACATCGTCCCTGAAGCAGAGGAGTGTTCTTTGAGCACGGTGACCGCGCAGTGGAGGTACTTGGGGTGGTGCCAGCCAATGACGGGAGCCGTGCTGAGCTTCGAACCAGCCTCTGAGGACGAGCTCCTCCATGTGGAACCGAATTTCGTCCCGGACCACGACGAGAAGCTGGCTACCGTCAAGCTGACCGGGCAGATGTCCGAAGGCGAGCTGCTCATTACCTTCAAAAGCCGGGCAGCCGGCCGCACCGATGCCCCGGAGGCGGAGGCGGAGGCCTCGTACGAGGGCTACGCGACCTTGCCCTTCTTCGCCTTGACCTCGCCAACCGGCTCCCTCCAAGAACGTTCCGGCACCGACTTCGTCGTATACCCGCGTGCTGAGGGATTCGAGGGATCGGACGTCATTCAGTTCTTCATCACTGCTGCGGACTTCAACGTCCCCGACGAGATCTGGCAGGACTGCGTACAACTCGACTCGCGCGTCCGCATGGACACCACCATCACCCATCACCACTCGCCATTAGCGAGGCCAAGATCGCGCAGGCGGTCCTCTTCGATGTGCATCTTCCGTCGCCGCGAGTCGGTCGTCGTGGAGAAAGGTCTCAAGGCGAACAGGAGGCGACCGGGCCCGCTGGGGTCCTGCGTCTCGGGCAGCGCCGCGACCCGCCGGACGATCTCTCCGCGAACCTCAGTGCCCCCGGGGGAATGCCACGTGACCAAGATCAATCTCAGCGGTACTTCCTGCTTCGCGAGCCGTGCCGCGCCCCATGGGTCGACGGGGCCCGCCGCACGACGGTGATCAAACTTCGATGGCACGCACTCAAGGTTCGCTGTAACAGGACAACGGTCAGGCTGTGCGGCGTCGGCGGTGTCGGTGCAGCGTGATACGACAGGAAGGGTCCGACCGGCGGCGCAGCAGGGGAGAAGCATGACGTCCGAGGAGCTGGTCTTCGATCACGAGGAGGTACGGGCTCACGGATTCGAGGTGTACGAGGGAACGCAGCTCGACGTGCGTGTGGTGATCTCGGGCATGCCGAAGGACGTCAAGGACGGGTTCCTCCTCGAAGAGGTGGCCTGGAGCCGCTTCGGACATGCCTACGGCTCGGGACACGACTTGCCTGAGCGACTGGCCCGCTTGCGCTCCCAGGACGCTGAGACGGCAGGACTGGCCCTGGATCTACTGGGGCAGTGTCGTTCACCAGGGCACGGTCGGCTCGGTGGCCCCACTGATGGTGCCGTTCCTGACCCGCGCTTGGCTCCTCGACTACGGCGCGACCGCGCTGATGACCTCCACGGGCACGGTGCTGTTGACGGCTCCGGGAGCCACTGCGTGACCCCGTCGCATCACCAACGTCGATGAGTTCGGGAGTCACTGACTGTCGGGTCGGCGGTCTGACGGGCCCCGCGGCGAAGGCCCTGAGTTGTCTCCTTGCCGTTCCTCCTCCGCGATGTCGTTATGGAGTGCCTTTATCGATGCAGAGGGTGATGTCGGCGAGGGCCGGCTGTGGCGCGGGGGCCCCACGGGGCGGTCGCGACGGTTGCCGGGGAGGTCAGGCCCAGCGCGCGGTTGTCCTTGCCGTTCCGCATGTGGTCGAGCCACCGTTCGTACCAGCTAAGGAAGTCCTGTGCGGAGGAGACGTTCGGAGGCCAGAAGCCGGACGAGTTGCCGGTGACCACACGGCCGGTGAGGGGGCCGGTCACTCCGATCAGGCATAGATCGCTGCAGCCCATTTCGATGATGTGGAGGAACAGGTCGCCCTGCAACGCGTCCGGGTGGCTCACGGGAGTGAATCCCCGCGGGCTACCGTCCGCCGGTTTCCGGTTCATCGTGAACAGCCTGCATTCATCCAGCGGAAGAAGACCGTGGAAGGGGCCGGCGCCGCTGCCCCCGATTTCGCTGAGGAACGTTCGGTAGGCCGCAGGAAGGACGATGTGGTGCTCCGCCTCGAATGCGTCGGATTCGGAAGGGCTGATGCGCGGGCCAAGGCGGAACTGGTGGCGCTCCGCGCCCACGGAGTGGCTTCGTTGCGCCTGGTACGGGATCTTCGCCAGCTTGGAGCGTATGCGGGGGATGCGGGAGGCCACCGGAGGATCTCTTCTCTCGTCCCCGAGATCCTACCGATCGGTCCGGCAGGGACACATCCGAAGTGGGCGTTCAGCAGCCCCAGCGACGGCCGGGTCGCCGGCCAGGGCCAGCGCCTGGTCCGCGAGCACGTCCGCCACCCCCAGCGAGGCTCCCTCGTGCTCGAGGGCGATGGCGGCCCGTCCCCGTGCCGCAGGGTCGGCGGACTGGTCGGCGGCGGTCGCGGCCATCCGGTACCAGCGCACGGCCGCGCTGCCGTCGCTGCCGGGAAGCTCTTGGCGTACAGGGTCATCAGCCCGGGCGGCCGCCGACGAAGTTAGACCCAAGAAGCGGTGACAGATAGGCAGTCGGCCTATTGAACCGCCACTGCTGGTTGGAGGCGGGCTCGCGTCCGTCCCTCAGGCCCGCTACGACCACCGGAGCAGCGTGGGCTCCGCTGCGGTTGAGGACATCCAGCACCATCCCGGTGTGGTCCGAAACGATCATGGTGTAGCGATTGATAGTAGGGGTCGTCGGTGCGGAGGAGGACGCGGCGCTCCACGGGCATGTCCGGCACCCTCCTGGCGGGTTCTCCGCCTTGCGGCGGGGGGCGGAAGTGAGCATGAACGTACAAGCGGCGCGGTGCCGCCCCCCGGCAGTCTCTCGTCCGGGCCGGCCTTACGGAAAGGCCGGCCGGGAGGAGAGAGCGGATGAGCGGGCTGAGCAGACGGGATCTGGCGAGGGGCGCCGTGGGGGCCGTCGCCCTGGCGGCATGGGGGCCCGCCCTGGCGGGACGGGGGTACGCCGCGGGTGACGGTCCTTCGGGCGGCGGCACATCCGGCGCTACGGCCGACACGGCCCCCTCGTCGTCGAGCACGCCGAGGGGGCGTCCCTCAACCCGGGCGATAGGTCCTTGTCCCTGAAAGATCTCGGCCCCGCAAGCTGCCGACGACCGCACACCGCCAACGTCTCACGGGGGACGCTGATGATGATGACCGTGCTGGATACTGCACGCTTACCGAAATCGGATCGGATCGAGGCCTGGGCCGAGACCACGGCGCGCGCCCTGGTGAGGACACTGTTCCGGTTTCCCGATCCCGAGCACTTCGACGCCCGCATACGGGCGACAGCCCTTGGCCCCGCACAGTTGTCCGTCATGACGTACAAGCCCTTGCTCTCCTACCGGTCCGCCACACTCATTCGCCGGTCGGACCCCGAGCAGTATCAGTTGGGCTTGATGACTTCGGGACGGCAAGCCATCAGCCAGGCAGGACGCAGAGCCACCCTGGAGGCAGGGGAATTCGTCGTGTACGACAGCTCCCGCCCATTCGAGGCCGTGGCGGGGCCGGACGGACACCCGGCCGGAGCCCTGCTGCTGCAGTTCCCCCGGAAACTGATGTCGCTGCCGGAGAACCTGGTCGCCGCCGCCTGCGCGATACCTTTGACGGTGTCCAAAGGGCTCGGGCACGTACTGCGGCAGACGCTCCATGCCCTCGCCGACACGGAATCCGACCTCACCGAGGGCGACCGTAGCAGGATGGCAAGCACACTCATACAGCTCGCAGCGTCCGCGGTCGCCGGGCACACCGAGCAAACGCGTGGGCTGCCCCCCGCGACTCGGGCCACCGCTCTCCATTACGAGACCATGGCGTTCATCACGGCCAACCTCGATGACGCCTGCCTCACACCGGCCACCATCGCCGCCGCCCACCACGTGTCCCTGCGCACCCTGCACCGCACCTACCAGTCCTACGAAACGACCGTGAGCGACGCAATTCGCAGCGAACGCATCGCCCGCTGCCGACAGGACTTGGAAGACCCGCTGTTCCACGCCCGTCCTGTGAGCGCGATCGGCGCCCGATGGGGATTTCCAAGGGCGTCCGACTTCACCCGGGCCTTCAAGGCCGTGGTCGGCATGACCCCAACCGCCTACCGGGCCGCGGCCCGGAGCAACGCCCGACCGTAGCTCCGCCGTCAGGGGCCACCCCCGTAGGGCCGGGGCGGCAGCACCCCGGCCCTACGGGTCCTCACCGGTGTCAGCCGCAGGTGAGGTAGTTGTAGCCCGCCACGCGCTTGGTTCCGTTGCGGTCGTAGAAGGTGTAGTCGCCGTCCCCGTCACGGGACACCAGGAAGGAACGACCGCCAGCACCCCTGTAGGTGTCCACCGCGCCGTCGCCGTCCGTGTCCTCCAGCCGCCTGCCGGCCTTGGTGAACGTGTCCTTGCCGACGACACCGTCCGGCGAACCCACATAGGCGCGCTGCCAGTCGATGGTGGCCTGCTTGGTCGTGTCACCGAAGACGCCGTCGATCTGGTTCCACGCGAGGTGCCCGTCCGCCCACAGGACCTTCTGCCACAGGCAGGTGGCGTTGGACGAGGCGTGGCGGCTGGTGGAAAGGACGCCCTCGTCGTTCCAGTCGTCCGAGAAGCCGCTACCGCCGTGCACGAACGACAGACCGCTGTAGTCGCCACTCGCAGCGGCCGGCGATGCGCCGATCACCACAGTGGCCGTCACCGCAGCCGCCACACCGCCCACCACGCGCAAACGCTTCCACGAAGCCATGACACTTTCCCCCTTCTCGCAGCGGCCGGGCCCTTCCCGGCCCGCACCTCCGGACCCTTGACCACTCGCAGAGCGCCAGGGGCCGGTAGGCGCAGAACCACTCTTCCAGCCCACCAGTCACCGGTCTTGAGCACTGGACGCCACAGCCTTCGCCCACAGCGCCAACCCCTCGGCGGTGCCCTGACCCCTTCGCGCTGCACCCGGCACCACAGTGCAAAGGAGGCGACCTTGGCACGACGAGCACGACCTACGCCCAAGGCGCCCACGGCCCACCCCTGCCAAGCGCCGGACCGTGCGGACGACGTGATGCGCGACGAGGAGGGCCGGTGCGACGACGAACTCTGACCATCACCTCCCTCGACCCAGCGCCCGGCCGGCCACCTGTAATCGCCCCAGCCCCACTCTGCCGTTTCCGGGCTGCGATGTGGCTGCCCCGCCCCTCGCAGGGAGATCCGTGGGGCAAGCTCTGCCCACGGACCCTTGCGGTCACCGGTGGCAGCCGGAACGGTCGGTGGGGACTCTGGCGATCCGCGTGGGCGGACGCCCCCTCTGCGGCCGTCGGTGCCAGCGGGGTGACGGTGACCAGTCGGACGGGTGCCCTGTGTCCGGCCACGGGGCAGGGCCAATAGGGTCCGTGCCGTGACCGTGTCCACGAAACTGGCCGCCCTCGTTGAACGCGGAGACGTGATCGGTTACGAGGGCCAGTGGCACCGGATCCGAGCCCTCGTCAAGGAGACCAGCGCCTGGGGGAGCCGACAGTCATCATGGCGTGGGAGCAGGTCGGTTACGCTCGATTCCCCGCCCAGGAAGAACTGCTGCTCGGACCACCAGGTCCGCCTGAACTCCGCCTACCAGAGGCGCGAGACCCCTGATGCACCGGCGACCTGTAGGTCGGGCGGCGTTCCGACCAGCGGGACGGTCAGGCTGCCAGGGCGGCGGTTGAGTCCCCTGAACTGCGCTGCTGAGCACCTCAGCGACGATACGTAAGGCTTGGGCGTTGCCGACGCGGAAGTGGCACGTCGGCCGCGCACCGCTCCGGATGCACGAAACTGCACGCCGCAGGGTTGGACCCGGTGCGTGAAGGAGAGCCAGCACGGGACTGATTGGCCTCGCCTCCTTTGCGTCTAAACCGAACGGAAACGCGACACTGCCGTACGCCCGAGAGCGCGACCCCCTACCATGCCCCGGGAACACTGATCACGATGCCGATCACGAACTCGACCTGGTGGGGGCGGACATGGCTCGCTACAGCAGCGACGGCGAAACCAGGAGAGGCTTGGGGGGCTTCGGGCTGGCCCTCGGGATGTTGCTCCTTCTCGCTGGCGGCTGCGCCGCGATGGACGCGGAGTCCCCCCGCTGCGGCGGCGAGAGCATGAAGCCGGGTGACGCCTGTGTGGGCAGCGGGTCGTACGACGATTACGAAGACAAGCAGGAGGAGGCGGGGCAGGCGTCGTTCTGGCTACTCCGCGTGGGCGGAGTCCTTGCAGGTGCCGGAGCGCTGGCCCTGGCCGTGGGACCGGCCGCCGACGCGGTATGGAGGGTACGCTCCGCCGCTCGCCGCAGGTCCCGCCGGCAGCCCTCCCCCTCTTCCCCTCCCCCTGCCTCCCCCATCCCCACGCCTACCTCCCTGGACCTGCTCGGCCTGACACAGCCGGCCCCGAGGCCCACTGCACGGCCCGCACCCCGGCCTGCGCCGCGGCCCGCGCCCGCGGCCCTGCCCACGAACACCACCCCGCAACGTCCGCCGACCCTGCGGGAACAGCTGGCCCAGGAGCTGGAGAGCGTCCAGTTCCCGCAGTCACGCCTGCAACCGGGATACGACCGTCAGGAAGTCGACGCCTTCGTGGCGCGCATCCGGGCGAATCTTCTGGACAAAGGACCGGCCGTCGTCCCGGCCCAGCTTGGCGCCGTCGCCTTCAGCACAGCCGGACATCGGCAGACGGGCTACAACCGCCAAGCCGTCGACGCCTTCCTCGCAGCCCTCGCCGACTCCCTGCGCACAGGCTAGACAGTGCCCGATGGGTCGAGTGATACTCCCCCTGGGAACTCGTTCCGTGCGACATGGGGAGGAGGCCACCCCCATCGGTGCTGGGGGCAGGCCCGCCGGGCCGGCCGTGCCCGCCGTGCCGGCAGCGGGCGGCCTCCGCCCAGGGGCGCGGGCGCACGCCGGCCCGGGCTCCCGCGCCCCGCAGCACAGCGTCCGTCTCTACCGCGGCCAGCCGCCTTCCGCCAGCGCCTGGGGGGAGTCTTGAATGCGCCCCGGCCTCCTGCGCTGCTGCCTAGGCTGGGTGTGGATGGTCCGGGGGTCGGGAAGGCTGGTGCTCATGGTCGCGGGTGATGCGGGCAGCCGGGATGAGGCCGGCGGAGCCGACGTCCTGGACTTGTACCTGGAGATGGCGCGTGCCCGGCTGTCCCCGGCGCGGTTGGAGGCGGTTGTCCGGGCGGTGCAGGACACCTGCGGGCTCCTCGCCCAGGGCCACCAGGCGCTGGTGGCGATGCCGGGGGAGGAAGGTTTCAGCCCGGACCTGCAGCGCGAGTACCTCGCCCTGCTCGCGGTGATGATCACAGGCAGCCTCGACCACCGGGTCGTCGAACTCCCCGGCCCCCACAACGCCCCCACCCTGGCCGTCGTCCCGACAACCAGCACCCCGGGTCCGGCAGTGGCAAAGCAGGGGGTTCTGGATGCCGCCGGCACTCCAGCGGACCCCCACACGGCAACACCGTCATGACGACAGGTACTGACAAAGCGCGCTGCGCACCGGCCGGACCGCGCTGACGGCCACCGTCCCGGGGCGACGTCGGCAAGGCCTCGTCGGGGATCGACTTGCGGATCTGGTGGCGGCCGCGCCGGCGGCCCGCCCCCGTCACCGCAGCAGGGAAGGGCAGCTCTGCGACCACACCAGGGACTTGGGCCGGCCGGTAGTCCCGGGTGCGCAGGACCGCGGCGATCGCAGCGGCGTCCGGGCGGCGGTCGCCGCGCTCTCACCGACACGGCTGACCGTGGAGCGGAAAAAGGTCCGCGCGGCCATGTCTGTGGCCCCGGTTCCGGGGGCGGGCCGTGCCGGTTGGTGCGGGACCGGCCTACGATGCCGCGACTTTACGGGGGCGGGGCGTACGGCGGCCCAGGGCGGGGCTGCCTTGCGTGGCCGGGCTGGGGCCTCGGCCCGGCGGTGGTGATCGGCCTCGTCCTTGTACGCTGCTGGTGCGGGGCGGCTCGGGCCGGGGGCGGGGCGGGTGGAGGGCCGGTGTGCGCCACGGGGTTGGGGGTTGGGGGGGGGGCTGGCTCCGGCAGGCGGGAGAGGGGCAGCGCCGGCCCCGTGTCCGGCCGCACCGGCACCGGGCCGGCGGCTTGTCGTCCGCCGGTACCGCCTCCCTTGAGCACACCGAAGGGCCGCCACCCCACGGGTGACGGCCCTGAACTCCTCACGGTGCGGAGGCCGGACTACACGACGCAGGCGAGCGGCACGTAGCCCTTGATACCCCGGTAGGTGATGTAGGACCACCGGTTGTCGTTCTTCCAGCCGCAGAGCGAGTAGTTGTCTGCGAGCTTCACGCCACAGGTCACATACGTTGCTTTCGCGCCCTTCGGGAGAAGACCGAGCGCGGTGGCGTTGACCTTGGTGGTCTTGCGAATCTTGACGCTCTCATGGGCCACGGCCGGGTTGAGGACACATCCTGCCTTCGCCTGCGTCGGCGTGACGCTGGTCTGCGCCGTCATGGCGGAGGCGGTACCGCTCGCGAGGATCAACAGCCCTGCCGCGACGGCGCCGCCGAGCGCCGGAGTCCACTTCTTCATTTTCGTCAACAGCTCCCCGTGCTTGATCACGAACCTTGATCGGGTTCGACTCTACGCGACGGATATCGGCATGATCGACCGCGTTACGACCCTTCGGTCTCCCTTTACGTAGACGGCTCGGTGTGGTGCCAGGCGCGGACCAGAACAAGATCACCGAAGCGCCACCAGCGCTCTTGCTGCCACATGGTGCCCAGAAGCCTTCGGCGTACGGGCCGGGCAGCGCGAGCCACTTGGGGAAGTCCACCCGCACCGCGACGCGCACCCTGACAGCTCCGCCACCGGCCCCTACGAGGCCTGTCAGGTGATCGGGTTGGCCGCCTCGGTGCGCGGCGCCGGGCCCGTCAGCGGCTGGCGCCGGCGCCGGAACAGCGCTGACCTCCGGCCGTGGAGCCTTCCTCCGGGGGCCGGGCTCTGCTGGTCGCGGCGGACGCGCACGACCCTGACCAGGGGCCGGCCTGGCTCGGCGCCCAGGTTGCCGGCCTGGGCCGGCTGGGGCCGGTACGGGGGTGGCCATGGGTGTGACTGAGCGCTGCAGCTGGCCGGTCCGGCCAACCACATTGCTCAGCCACTGTCTGGCAAGGTTCCGCCCATGAATGATGATCTGAAGGACTTGGTGCCCGGTGCGGCCGTGGCGAGACGGCGGACGCCGCCACGCCCCGTGGACGTGGTGGAGTTGGTTCCAGGGCTTGCCGCGTGGGCGCGGGACACGGTGCGTCTGCATCCGAGGCAGGGTGCGCCGTCGTATGTCGAGAGCTCGGTGGGCGGGCCGTTGCTGTGGCCCGACCACGAGCAGTGGCCGGTATGTACACAAATGCACAGCGGCTTCGGCGACGGTCTGCCGAGCAGCTCAAGGGTGCCGATGGTGCCGGTCGTGCAGGTCTTCCGCTCGGACCTCCCGCCCGGCGTGGTGCCTTTTCCTGAGGGCGCGGATCTCTTGCAGGTGCTCTGGTGTCCGTTCATCCACGAATTTCCCGCGTCACCGTGGCCGGTGGTGTTCTGGCGCGACTCCGCCGAGGTGCAGGCCGTGCTTCCGGCGCCGCCAGCGGATCCGGCGGCGGCCCGTCGGCATGTTCCGGCGCCGTGCGTGGTCCACCCGGAGCGGGTGACGGAGTACCCGAGCTGGGATCTGCCGGAAGACCTGGCCCACGAGTGGCAGGACGACTTCCGCCGCCTGCAGGAGGCGATACCACGGCAGGAGGCGCTTCCGCTGCTGTCCTTCTCCGACTTCGCCGAGGCACCGGGCATCAAGATCGGCGGGTATCCGTCCTGGTTCACAGGGCCCGGGTGGGTGGACTGCGAGCGGTGCGGCCGCTGCATGGACCACCTGCTCACCGTGGCGAGCTGGGAATGCGACGGAGCCTCGTGGCGCATCTGGCTGCCCTTGGAGGACCGGGACGAGGCTGGCGGTCGGGCGGTCCCCGTGGACCCGACCGGGCTTGATGTGAACGGTGTGGGCTCGGTGTACATCTTCGAATGCCGTACCTGCCCGGAGCGCCCCTTCGATCACTGGTACGACTCGTGCTGACCGCGCTGAGCCCTCCCACACCACCACCGCCTCGCCTCCCGCGTTCCGGGGATCCACGAACACGGACTGCAGTGTTCGAGGGCCCGCAAGTGCGCCCGGGCCAACCAGCACCCTCAGGGGCCAACTGAAGCGCTCTGGTGCGTGAGAGCTATGACGAGCACGCGGGTGCGGGCCGGCTGAGGGTGCCGGTGGCGGCGTGGCGGTGGGCGGCGGGTACGGGGCTGGTTCCGCCCGCCGACGCGGGCCGTGGGTTGTCGTCGCGGGCGGTGGTGGAGGCCGCCGACCCGGAGGCCGTGCGGGCGGCGTTGCCCCCTGCGCCTCAGCCGAGTCCGAGCAGCCGCTTGATGACCGTGTTGAAGGCCAAGATCGCTTCCGGTACCCGCCCTGCGGCACTCTTTCGGCTTCGGACGTGCCGCAAGGGTGATGCCGCGAGGCGGGGTGGTTGCGTCGGAATGTGGACTCTCTCCGCAACTCGCCCTTCACGGCGATGGTTCGTGACGGAACGGTCACGCGCCGCCACATCGGTCGACCGAGTTCGTTGAACCCGGCATGGAGCAGAAAACCGTTTCGCCTGCGGAGCGAGCCGGGTTCGCCCGGCTGGTTCAGGAGGTCCGACAGGTGTCCGACGCGCCGATCTACGAAACCGTCGAACGCCAGTGGCTTGCCGAGGGCCGAGAAGTGCCCCGCCGTTCCAGTTCAGCGTGGGGTGGTTGGCGTCCGGTGAACACCGGAGACCTGTTCCACCGGGCCTGAACCGCTTGTTTTCACTCTGGCGAGTACAGCCGCGCCAGATCCAGGGGGTGCCGCAGGCCGCGACGCCGCGAAACGGCCGGACGAGCCGCCCGAGCAGGGCCGCCCGCCTATAGGAGAACGGGCCTGCCCGGGGCGGCTGTACCTACGGCCTCGGCGCGGCTCAGGCGGACAGGGGCAGGCTCAGTCCCCTCTTGGTGTTCAAGAGCCACACCCCAAGCTTCACAGGCACCGGCTCCGCCTCGCCGTCACCGCGACCTGAACGACCGCGCCGCGCGGGACGGACCGCGGCCCCTCCTTCTCCACCCACTGCGCCGGGGCCGCCAAGCCGCGCCGGAACGCCGTCTCGCCCTTGCTCCCGGCCTTCCTTGGTCCCTTGAGGGCCCCGCGGCCAGCGCCGGACGGAGCCCCGCCGGAGCGGCCTCTCCATCAATGACGTTGCGTCAGCTTACTGTCACGTGAGGCTGCGCTGACTCAGCCACTGACGGGGGCACCCACGTTGTCCCGGAACTGGCCGATGATGTTGCCTGCACGGCTGTAGCTGCAGACGATGAACGTCTGGTGCGATTCCCCTCCGTCCGGATATCCGGAGGCCCGGCCACAACCGAGGAGGTCTGTGTTTTTCCACACGACCTGGGTGAAGGAGGCGGTGTCGGGCGAGTAGCCGGGCCGGTCCCAGTCGTAGCCGCCCGTCCAGCGGGCCTCGTACCAGGACCGCACTGCCTCCTCGCAGGAGGCCGGCTCGTCCTCGTAGGTGGCGAACCAGTAGCGGTTCTCCCCGTAACCTCTCGACCCGGGCCCCGGCGGCGTCGAGAGTCCGTCCAGCGTGGAGGCGGCCTGGGCGCGCTGGACGGCGTGCGCGATGGCCGCGTCGTCGAGGGCCAGCGGCGGGGCGCCGTGCTGGGCGCGGTACTGGTTATGGGCCGCCAGGCATTCCTGGTTGAACGCCGCATCCGTGGTGTCGGGCAGCGGAGGACGCTCCTGCGCTGCCTGTGCCGCCTGCGCGGGCTGCATCATGACGGCCGCGGTCAACGCCGCCCCATCATCGCCTGAACACTTTTCGAAAGCCGACCCATGAGCCTCCTCGTACGCTGCACATACCGGCGGCCAGGCAGCCCCCGGGCATCCCCATCAAAGAGGCTCTGCGCACTGCGCCCCACCGACACCCCGCACCATCACTCGAACGGGCACGCCGTTGATCGACAAGAACGCGGCGATCATGGCAGCGTCCAACGACGAGGAGAAGCGTGGCAGCGTCGACTCGACTGCCGCGTCGGTGTCGTCCACCTGGTCCTCGACTTCGCCGCCGGGCAGGACGATCCGCCCCTCCTCGCGGCGTAGGTGCACTCGCCGCTTCCCGACGGTGAGGCCGCGGGAGGCGAGCTGCTCGACCAGGCGCTCGTCATGACTGCGCAGGCCCCAAAGGACCGCTAAAAGAGGGTGGAAGCCGGCGCTGGCGGCCTGTCTGCCGGACTCCTGGTGGAGCCCGGCGGAGCGCCGACCGCAGGAGTGGTGTGCTCAGGGAGCGCCTTGATCCAGTTGGTGATGACGTTGACATACTGCTGTGCCATGGGCTCGTGCATGGGGGGCATCGAGCCGGGCGAACGTGACGGGCCGGCCGGTAGATGCCATCAGGCGGCGGGCCTGGGTGGCCTGGATGTCGGTCATCGCGCCCATCAGCTGACCGGTGTGGGGGTCGCTCATGTGGAAGTGGTGTGTGAGCAGCACGGGGGCCTTGATCTGGGCGAGCACGGTGGCGTGGTCGACGCCGGCGTTGGCGGTGTCGACGGCCCACGCCCGGCCCCATGCGGGGTCGTACTCCTTCAGGTGCTGCACAGGGGTGGCGGAGGCGCTGGCTTCGGGGTCGCCGTCGCCCATCATGAAGCCGATGCCGGGGTGCAGGAGGCGGGCAGTTCCTGTGGGGCGGCCTTGACCATGCCGGTCCAGTCCCCCGATCGACCACTGCGGGCCGAGCCACTTGGCCCACAGGGCGAAGATCGGCCCAGCGTTTGCGTCATCCCCGGCCCGTTCGGGGGAGCGGCCTGGGAGGAGAACAGCGGCGGGTCCTCCAGGAACGCACCGCGCACCAGGCCCGGCTTGTGCGGGGACGAGCAGCAGCGCCGGGGAACTCGGGTCGCCCTCGACGACGTAGTTCATGCGGATCCCGCCCAGATCCACCAGCTGCTCGGTGAACCGGTGCGCGACGAAGCCGTCGGCGCGAAAGGAGGCATACAGGCCCGCCAAGCAGGCCCAGGGTCTTCCAGACCTTCAGCCCCCCGGGCACCGGCCTCTTTGGACTCCTCCAGGCTGCTGACGATCCGCTCGATGCCGCCCCGGCTCGTCGATGCCGTTCCAGTCCGCATGGCAGAAGGTGAGGAACCGGCCGGGGTGGGCACGGTCGTACCGGTCGAGGTTCTCGTGAAGCGCATCGAAGGCGTGCGGTTCACCACCTCCTGGGGGTCGCGGACGCCGCTGGACGTCGTGCCGGTCGAACCGGAGCTGGCTGCCGTCATGGTGGACACAGCGCTGCAGCGCGGGGCGTGGAGGCACTCGGTGCGCTTCGCCCGGCTCCGGCTGGACGGCGCCGTCGCGGACATCCCACCCTTCGGCGCGGGCGCCGAGCCCGCCAGCGGGTGACCGGCCGTGCTCACCACCCCGATGCCGTCAGGGGCCGGCGAGGATGTCGTGTCCGCCGATGCGGCGCCAGATGACGTGCTGTACGCCGGGGCGGAAGGCAGGCCCGTATCGCCAGGTGGAACGCCCTGCGGGTCCAGCGCCCATGGACCAGGTCAGCTCGTAGATGCCGGGTGCGCGCTGGACGCGCTTGACAGTCTGCTCAGCGGTGCTGATCGGTTGGGACGGTCGTGCGCTGGGGTGCGCTCGATGACGCTGGATTGGGTGGGAGCGGGATTCCACGAGTGGGGCGTTGGCCGTGGTGCAGGTGATTTCGGGGTCGCCGTGGACCTCGACCGTGAACGGGACGGGGCCGAGGTCCTCGAAGGACAGGGTGGCCGGTACGGGACACGCATGATCACCCGGTGAGGGCTTGTTCGTCGGGATTGGTGGGTGCGGAAGGGGTCGTGCCGAAGCGACGGTCGCGGCGGGTGTAGGTGTCGATGGCCTGCCACAGGTGGGTGCGGTCGGTGTCCGGCCACAGGGTGTCGAGGAAGACGAGTTCGGCGTAGGTCGACTGCCAGGGCAGGAAGTTCGAGGTGCGCTGTTCGCCGCCGGTGCGGATGAGCAGATCCACGTCCGGCAGGTCGGGGTGGTGGAGGTGGGCGGCGAGGTGGCGGGGGGTGATGTCGTCGGGTTGGATGGTCCCCGCGGCCGCTTGACGGGCGAGTTCGCGTGCGGCTTGGGTGATTTCGCTGTGGCCGCCGTAGTTGATGCACATGTTGACGGTCAGGCCGGTGCGGTGGCGTGTGAGGTGCTCGGTCTGACGCAGTGCGCGCACCAGCTCAGGTGGCAGTCCTTCGGGGAGGCCGGACCAGCGCAGCCGGACGTCGCGTCGCCAGACTTCCTCGGTTTCCATGACGAGGCCGTCTCGGACCAGGCGCAGGATGGCCTGGATCTCAGCGGCGGGACGTGCCCAGTTCTCCGAGGACAGGGAGTACAGACTGAGGTGGGGCAGGCCGATTTCGAGGGCGCCGTAGATGACCTCCCGCACCGCGAGCTGGCCGGCTTTGTGGCCGGCGGTGCGCGGCTGGCCTTGGCGGGTGGCCCATCGTCCGTTGCCGTCCATGATGAGCGCCACGTGTCGGGGGACCAGGTGGGCGGGCAGTTGGGGCGGCTGCACACCGCTGGGGTGGGGCACCGGTGGCAGCGGAGGGGTCGTGCGCGCTGTGTCGTGGTCGCGCTCGGCGGGGTGCGGCAGGTGGATGGTGGAAGGAGCGGTGGCGGCGCTCTGGGTGTGGCGGTGCCAAGCCCTGGCCGTACGGAGTCGGCCGCGGGCCAGCGTGAGGTGGAAGCGGACCGGGTTGGCCCGGGAGCGGCGCTGCAGCAATGCGTGGGGTTTGCGGTCGATGCGGGCCAGTTCCAGCAGGTGCAGGGCGATGACGGTTTGCAGGGCCGCGGCCATGGGTGGGTGCTGGGCGCCGACGGTCGCAGCCTGAGCCAGCCACTGGCGGGCCTGGGCGGTCATGGCATGGACCATGTCGTCATACCGGCCGTCCGCCCGGCCGTGGGCGAGAGCTCCAGGGCTGACGTCGTGCTCGACGAGCACGACGGCGGGCAGCTTGACGAAGCCCTCCGCGGCGTCTTCTCGTAGGTCCCGCAGCACATCGATGAGGTTGAGCGCGTCGGTCCACACGCGCAGCGCCTGGGCGTCGTCGGGGGTGAAGGCCAAGCCGGGGGCGGTGAGCAGGGCCATCAGGCGCCTCACGCCGAAGGGGAAGGTGAGGGTGCGCCAGTAGGTGTACCAGTCGTCCCAGGTGGTGAGGGCGCTCTGGCCTTTGGCGTCCTGGCGGTATACCGCGTTGAGTGCCGTTACTCCATCGCTGGGCAGGTCCCAAGTCCATACGGCGTGCACGAAGGCCGCGCGCAGGGGGACTTCGCTGTGGCCTGCCCGCAGATCGGCTTCCAGCAGTTCGCTGAATCGGCTGACCCGTTCGACTCGTTCCCGCCGGTCGAGGTGCTGGGTGTCGGAGAGGTCGTCGAGGTGCCGCCCGTATCCGTACATGGCCCAGAACAACGGTCGCAGCCGGCCGGGCAGGAGCTTGGTGAGAGCTGCTTCCACCGGACCCGACCGGTGCATCAGGCGGCGGCAGATTTCGTAGCCGGCGATGACCGTGGTGTCGTGGATACCGGCTTGGCGGTAGATGTGCGTGCGGACCGGGTGCAGTAGACGCAGGGCGATTTGACGGGCGCGGGGACTGGTGGCGTGCCCGCCCAGGAGTCTCTGAGCGATGGTACGCCGGCTGGTTCGGGCGGTGAAAGCGGCCAGGCCGGCGGCGGTCAGCCCTGCCGACCAGCACAGGCCGAGCAACAGGTGCCGCCCGGGGGTGTGGGTGAGGTCGACCGCGGACACGGCGGACTGCATCGCCCCGTAGGCGGGCAGCCACTTCAGCAGCGGACCGTCCGCGGCAGGGTTGGCGACGGGGTTCTGCAGTGTCAGATCGATGAAGCTCAGCATGATGACGGCAAACATCCCTGCGAGCTCACTGCGCAGCAGCGCCGCCAGGAGGATCCCGACGCCCCCGTATGTCAGGGCTCCCACCATGAACGCTGCGGCCAGGACGTCCAGGCGCTCAGGCCGGTAGAAGAAGCACACCCATGCCGTGGCATACGAGGCGGTCAGTGCCGCGGTGAGGAGCAGTACGGTGCTGCGGGCCAGCAGCAGGCAGATGCGCGGGTAGCCGGCGAGCACCATGCGGTGGTCGAATTCCGCGGAGCGGCTGGCAGCGAGGAACATCATGAACCCGACGATCAGCGCGAGGGAGTGCAGCCCCCCGGACAGCTGGCTGACCGTGTTGGCGCCCAGGGCCACGGGCTGATCGGCCGCGCGCAGGAAGAACCGGACCGGGTCGCTGGGCAGGACCTGGTAGGCCAGCGTCAGCCACAGCGGAACGAAGAAGAGCACCAGGACGAGTGCGAGCCGGTTGCGGGCCTGCTCCAGCGCAGCGTGGCGCACCGCTGTCCCCAGACACCGCCCCCACCACCTCATGCGGCACGCCCGGTGACGCCGCGTCGGTCGGCGGTCAGGACGCCGTCCTGCGACCGGTGCGGGTGGCCAGGGTTGTGCTGGGTCGTTGACACTTTCACTCCACGAATGCGGTGGGAGGCCGGGTCTGGCCCCAGGGGTGCGCACGGGTGACAGGACCGGGTCACTGCGAGAGCGGCGCCCGTCATGCGGTTCGGTTGTGCACGGCCTGGATCAGGTCGCGCAGCGCGAATGCCGCCGCGGCAGGCAGGTGGGCGTGATCCAGGCGTTCCAGGGCCTGGTGATGGCGCTCTTCGATGAGGTCCTCCACCGCTTGGCGGGCGCCGCACTCCTCCAGCAGCCCCTGAATGCGGGCTGCCGTATGGGCGTCCAGATCCGCCGCGCCGACCGTGCGGAGAAGCAGTTCCTGACCGGCCCGGTCCGCCCGGCGCAGAGCGCAGGCGAGCAAGGCGGTGTGCTTGCCTTCGCGGAGGTCGTCCAGGGCGGGCTTGCCCGTACGGCGGGGGTCGCCGAAGGTACCCAGCAGGTCATCGCGCAGCTGAAACGCCTCACCCAAGGGCAAGGCGATGGTGCTGAGCACGTGCAGGAGCGACTGATCCGCGCCGGCGAGCGCGGCGCCGATCTGCAGCGGGCCTTCCACGGTGTACTGGGCGGTCTTATATCGGGCGATGCGCAAGGCGGTGCTCAGGGAGCCGGTGGGACGGCCTGTGGTCACCAAGTCCAGGTACTGGCCGGTGACGATTTCGCGTCGCATGCGGTAGACCACCGGCAGCACGGCCTTGAGCTGCTCGGGAGTCATGGGCGTGCCGGTGAGGAGTTCATCGGACCACACCAGCACCAGGTCGCCGGCGAGGATAGCCGCGTTCACGCCCAGCCGGTCAGCCCTGGGATGGCCCGGGTGGTACGCCGCCAGAGTGCGGTGCAGGGACGGCCGGCCCCGACGTTGGTCGCTGCCGTCCATGACGTCGTCGTGCATGAGCGCGAACGCGTGGAACATCTCCAGGCAGGCAGCCACCCGCAGGACCGAGACCGGCGGTACGGGGCTTGTGCCTCCGGCCGCGTACCAGCCCAGCACGCACAACAAGGGCCGGATCCGCTTGCCCGGTGCGGAGGTGAAGTCACCCACCGCGTCAAGCAGCTCTTCCAGACCAGGCTCCTCGGCACGGCTGCCGCTGACCTTGTCGGCCACGAACACGGTCAGCACCTCCTCGATGCTGCGAACGAACCGGTCCAAGTCCAGCCGATCTGCGCCGGAGCCCACGGAGCGAGCAGACTGCAGCAGCGCGGACGCTGAACTGGAGGCGTCATCGCGCACAGCGGTGACCGGAGACTGCCGTCGGCTCATGCGACCCTTCCCGCAGCGCTGCTGTGATCGACGGCCAGAACGCCGTCCTGGAGTTGATACAGCACGTCCAGACGCTCGCGGTCGTAGGCGAGGTGGGAGACGACCACGACCGCGCGGCCCCGCTCCCGCAGTCCCTGAGCGATGTCCCAGAACCGCAGGTAGGTCTCCCAGTCAAAGCCCTGATACGGCTCATCCAGGAGCAGCACCTCAGGGTCGTGCATCAAACCCAGGGCCAGGTTCAGCTTCTGCCGCGTCCCGCCGCTGAGCGTGTGCATGCGGCTGCGAGGGCTCTCGTCGAAACCCAGCTCCTCCAGCAGCTCCCACGCGCGCGCACAGCTTTCGAGCCGGTAGGCGGCCTGGAAGGACCGCACATGCTCAGCGACCGTGAACGCCGGGTGCAGCACAGTGTTCTGCGGGCAGTACCCGATCCGCCCTCGGCACTGGACCGTCCCGCTGTCACCCGCGGCCTGACCCGCCAAAATGCGCAGCAGCGTGCTCTTGCCGGCGCCGTTCGCGCCAACGATGCCCAGCAGACAGCCCCGCGGCACGTCCACGCTTACCCCGCACAGTACCGGGCGCCGCCCATAAGCCTTACGGACGTCATGGAGACGCAGAAGGGCACCTGCGGACGCCCAGGTTGAATTGTTCACTTCATAGGCAACGACTGAACTGCGCGATGGTGGCGCGGTAACAAGCGCTCCATGGCGTGCGATCTCGCGGACTGGGCCGTTACCGCGTGCCGTCGCCGTGCCTTTGCTGCCGCGCGGAAACCCGCCGCCAACAGGCCCGGACCCCCGCCGCGCGCGCAGGGAAACGACGCTGACATCTATGCTGGCCCTCCGACGCGGAATGCCCTGTGGAGTGCGACACGCTCCGGCCGAGGCCTCCGGCACCCTGAAGCCGCAGGCGCGCAACAGGCCAGTAAGGGGGCGCTGAGGCGTGGTTGGCACCGCCGCCGCAGTGCGCGTTGCCCTCCGCGGGTGCGCGCATACGCCCAGCTTCACCATCACCGGCTCCGCCTCGCCCTCACGGCCTTCTCGCGGTGGGCGCGCGGCACCGGTCGGTGGGCGCCCCTTCCCGCTCCACCCCCTGCGCAAGGGCCGCCAGGCCCCGCTGGAACGTCTGCTGCGCCTTGCTCGGCCGCCTCTTCTAACTCGGCAACGGCACCATGTCCCAGGCCCGCTCGCACCTGAGGTCTGGGACTACGGGCGCTACGCCGGCACCGCCTCTGGGAAGGCGCACCAGCCCCCTTCGGAAAACGACACCTCTTTGTCCGCGATAGCCGGACGAAGAGGTCTGTCCCGTGCCCCGGGGGCCGGCGGCACCGCAGGGGGACATGTACCGGTATGGTTCGTGAACGGATCCGGTGGCCCCTCGTCGTAAACCGCGCTCGGGAGCTCGTGGACAGGTACGGGCCGCTGAAGGTCACGCTGCGGAAGGTGATGTACCGGCTCGCTGCCGAGGGCGTGCTGCCGTACACGCCGCTGATGTACCGCCGCCTGTTCGCCCGGCTGGCCCAGGCCCGCCGCGAGGGCCGCGTCCCCGACCTGATCGACACCGTCCGCCAAGTCCACGTCCCACCGGCGTGGCCGAGCGCGGACGCCTTCGTACGCGGGATGCCCGACTGGTTCCGCCTCGACCGCACCGCCGGCCAGGAGCACGCCCTGTGCGTCGCATTTACCGACCGTCGGGAGCTGACTGGCTGATCTGACCTGCGTCGATGAGTAGATTACATGTTCGCGATGACGTCGGTAGAGATACGCGACGCTGGATCGTCCTGTGGCTCATCAATCGGTTGTCCCGCTGTAACTGACCTTGCCAAGCGCTGTCATACTCCGGGCGTGATGAACGATGCCGCCCTTGGTTCCGCTGCTGGTCTGCCTGAACCCGCAGAGTTGTTGGCGGGGAGCGACTGGGGCTCTTTGGAACATGCGTACGGGGCTGCAGACGACACCCCGAAGATGCTCGTTGCGCTACTGGATGGTGATCAGCCAGCGCGGGCCCGGGCTCTGGATCACCTTCATCACGCAGTGCACCACCAGAACACCCTGTACTCAGCAACCGTGCCAGCCGCGCTTTATGTGGCTGCGGTCCTTGCCGACCCGCGTACCACGGTGGCCGTCGACAAGAAGTCTCACCACTTCCCGGGGCCCCTGCGCTCCGAGTTGCTGGGTTGGCTCAACTCGGTCGCCTGCGCGGCAGACGACGAGACAGCAGCGACTAGCCGGCACCTTGGCTTCGATCCTGACGACTATCCGCCGTCGGTGGACACCCGGAAGATCCGCCCGATGCTCCTTTCCGCGGTCTCAGAGTGTCTGAACGACCCAAACCCGGACGTGCGTGAGGCGGCGATCGCGGCATGCATTCCGCTGTTGGACGATCCCCGGCTGCGCTGTCATCGGGCAACCCTGGTGCCACTGCTGCGGGACGTTCTGGGGGTGAGTGCACTGTGGCAGTACCGCGAGCGAGCCATCGACGCTCTCCTCGCATGGGGTGAAGACCCTGCCGGACTGGAAGGGCAACGAGAGGCATTCGCGGTCTGTGATGCCCAGGACGACCCCATTCCCTGGGCAACAGGACCAACCTTCACGTCGGGCGACACATCAGATCTCCCGTTCTGAATCAGCGCCCGATCTGCGTTCTGACGGCTCCGCTGCCCTGGCCGCCGGAAGCGGCCGGGGCAGCGGAGAGCCTTGACGGTCAGACGGTCTCGGTGAGCTGGGCTTCGAGGTCGGCGATCCGCCGGTCCTGGAAGCGGTTGTTGGAGCGGGCTGCCTTGAGCCCTTCGTCCAAGGTCCGGCTGTCCTCGGTGAGCTTGCGGACCCGCTGTTTCAGTGAGGTGTTCTCGGTGGTGATCCGCGCGATGGATTCCTGGGTCCACTCGGCTTCCAGGTCTCGTATCTGGCCGAGGAGTTCACCCATGCGGGTCCGTTGGGCCAGGATCTCGGCGTTCGCGGCCTTGAGCCCGTCCTCGGCGTTCAGGGTCCGCTCGCGCCAGGACGCCTCTACACGATCGTCCAGGACCGTCGATCACCGGCCCGCCGGATCTCCTGCACCCGGAGATCGCCTATCACTATCTGCCTTGCCACAACTCTCCACACCGACCACCGAAACGTGACGGACATCCCGGTCGGTAAACTGATCCAGAATGCCCAGGTCACAGGCCATCATGAACATCACGAACAGCCCAAACTGCGGTCGGTAAAGTCGCAGCGGAGAAGGACACCCTTCGGCCGCAGCTGACCGGCTGGCTCGAGTTCGCGGGCATCCCCGTGCTCATCGTCCGCGGCTTCAGCTCCCATTCCTATGCCGATGTCGTCCGCAACCGCGTCGCCCACGAACAGCGCGGAGCCCACCTTGCCGTGGTCGGCGACTTCGACTGCTCGGGCGAGGACATCGAGCGGGACTGGGTGGAGCGGACCGGCTGCTGGAGCTCGGTTACCCGGGTGCTGCTCACCCACGAGCAGGTCCGCGCGTACGGTCTCCCGGCGGCCGAGGGCAAGCGCGACGACCCGAGATGGCCGGCCTTCGCCCGCCGCTACGGCTTCGACATCGATCAGCCGGTGCAGTGGGAGGTGGAAGCGCTGGAGCCGGACGAACTCCAGCGCCTGGTCCTGGCCGCTGTCGACCCATACATCGACCGTGACGTCCTTGCTCGGGAGATTGCCCGCGAGGAGCAGCAGCGCGCCCTGGAGGAGTTCGCCGGCAGGTGGGACGCAGAGAGCGTTGAGCAGTCCTAAGCGTGGCTTGCGCGGGTGGGGTAAGGCGCAGCAGGACGGCCTGGAAGGTCAGCGTCGTCCGATGGTGCCGCGGACGAGGGCGCAGGGCATGACGCAGAAGGCGCCGAGGTTGGTGGCGACGATCAGGGTGAGGAACAGCCAGTAGGAGAAGCCTTGGCCGTTGGAGGAAGCGAGGAGCCACCCGTAGGTGAGGGTGGCGAGGATCCCGGTGCTGGCGAGTCCGGCCGCCCAGCCCGTCTTGCTCAGCCCGATGCCGAGACCGATGAAGGCCCAGAACAGGGCGGGGCCGGCGATGGCCGCGATGGCTAGGAACACCGGGAAGTCGATGTCCCGGCCGCTCATGTATTCCGTGAGCTCAGGTACCGAGATGAAGGTCATTAAGCCCATGTAGGCGACGGTGATGACAACGAAGGCGGCGGTGAGCACGCGGGCGGCGCGGGTGATGGGAGGGGTGTTCGCGGCGTCGGTCATGAGGCGGTGGGCTCCTTCCCCTACGGCGGGCAGGGCAGTCGGCCCCGCTCCGGTATAGCTGACGGGGACCACAGGGGTGCGTGCTTCCCGGCAAGGCTCCCCGGGGCCCGGTGATGAACAAGCCACTCGAAGCGGTGACGCGACACCGGCGACTGCAACCCCCGCTCGGGTCTGCAACACCGGCTCTGCAACGCGTGACCACGTTGCACATCTGACCTGCGAGAACACCGGCCGAAGGCCGGTCTGGGGCCCGCGTTGCAGCTCCGTGCTGCACCGCCGTCCGGTGCCAGGAGCAAGACGAAGGCCCCGGGGGTCACGACGCCCCGGGGCCTCCACTTCGCTGACCTCTCCGCTCAACGACGAGCCGGGCAGCCTGTCACGCCCAGTCGACGCCCAGCTGCGCGAGGGCGGCGTGTTGGTCGGTGGTGAGTTTGTCGCGTTGGGTTTTGGTGTTGGAGATCCGCACGCCCAACTTCACCACCACCGGTTCCGCCTCGCCGTCGACCGTGATCTCCTCGCCGTGGGCGCGGGGTACTGGCCGGTCCGCACCTTCCCTCTTGACCCACTGTGCGAGGGCGGCCAGGCCCCGCTGGAACGCTTGCTGCGTATTGCTCGGCCCCTTCGCCGTACGCGCGGCCACCGGGGCCGGAGGCGGCGCCTGGGCTGGCTCGACGCCCAGCGCCGTCAGTCGTGCCTGCTGTTCGGGCAGGAGCCGGGCCCAGGTGGCTGGCTGTTTCTGTTGCTGGAGCCATCGTCCGATGTCGTTGCCGTCCATGAGTACGCCGGGGGCGATGTCGGGCAGCTGTCCGTCGGCGTCGACGGCTCCGCCAGGACGCGGTGGTGGCGTTGCCAGTCCAAGGGGCCAGGGGCAGTTCCAGTCCTTGTCGATCGCGGCCAGGAATATCCGATCAACCGACCCAACCGACCTTCCAGACACCGCAGACCACCAAGCCTCGGACGCCGCAGTTGCCCCCTCCGCGACGGCAGACCGTGGTCGGCACTCATCGCTCGAGCCCGCTGACTTTCGGTGCGAGTTCGGCAGTCACCGGGTTGAGTACGCCGTGCCCGCCACGGCTACGGGTGGCGGCTTGGGTGACGCTGGTCGGGAGCGTCACGCCGGGCAGGAAGGCATTGGCCTGCGCTTTGAGCTTCAGTTCGCCGTAGCTCTTCGCCCTTGCCAGCTGGTCCACGGCTTGCTTGTGCGCCGCCTTGTGGCTCTCGGGCACGTCAATGGCGGCCAGTGCACCAGCGAAGCTCTGCGGGGACTTCGTGAAGGCGTAGTCGTCCTTGAACAGCTGGCAGCGAACGGGGTCGGCGGAGATGAGCTCGTGGATCTCCTTCGGCAGATGTTCGTGCGGGGGTAGCGGTGTCGCGAACTTGATGCCCTCCTTGCCGACGTTGGCTTTCTTGAGGAGCGCTGGCATCTCGGTCTTGCCGAGCACCGAGCCCCTGGTGACGTCGGCGGCGAAGGGGATCGCCAGGCCCTCGGTCGCCTGGGCAAACCGGTCCGAAAGTGAATCCCATGCCTGGCCGTGGACGGTGTCCAGTTCCACCGGATCGAAGTCGAAGTGTTCGACGAGACCTTCCCGCACATAACGATTGTCCAGGGCGTAGGAATTCAGTTGGTGCCCGGCCGGAGTGTCCTCCAAGACCTGCAGGCCGCGCGATTCGCCGCAGGCCCGCGCCAGGAACCGGTTCGGCACCGGGGTATCCGCGCCCTCGAGCTCGGACTCGTAGGACCAGAAGGCCCGGTGGGGGCCCCGGGCGTCATTGGTGACCGACTCGTTTCGCCCGATTCCCTCGATGAAGTCCGGCAGAGTTGGACCCCCGTCCGGATAGCTCGCCTGGTAGTCCCTGTATATCCTCTCCGCCACCTCGGCCCCTGCCTCCTGGTCTTTGGGAGTCGCCTCAGCATGCTGCTTCTGCAAGGCGAAGGCCCTGGCTATTTCCTCCGGTGTGGGAGGAGCATCGGGCCTCACAGCTGTTGCCCTGTCCCTTCAGGGGCGTTCACGCTGAGCCGAAGGCGTGAGCCGCCGGGCGTGTCGGAGGTCCACGCCGCGAAGGAGACCGACTGGACCAGCACGAACCACGGCTGGCCGGGGTGACCACCCGTAGGCTGCCAGAACGCCATGCGATACGGGGTGCGCGTCTTGAGGCGGTAGTCCCGGCTCGGCCAGAAACCGGTCAGCGGCGGCTCCGGGAAGTCCTGTGCGTCCCAGGGCCCGCTCCAGGCCGCCGGCCCCAGTACCCCTTCGGCTGCCATGAGAAACTCCGGCCACATCCTGGCGGCGTGCGCGAGGACCTCGGGGTTCTCCGCCGCGTCGGTCGCACCCACGTGCCACGCCCAGTGGGTGAGACTCTCGACCGGGTGCCAGTTGCCGTTCGCTTCGAGCGTCCACCTGCCCCCGGCGCTGCTGTGTACGACGAGGTTGCGATCCGCCGTCTGCGGCTCCCAGCCGTTACGCTGGCACCACGTACGGCACTCCGACGAGCCGCCCTGCGGCGGGCCCTGCCACACAGAGGTCCAGTCCAGACCACGCAGGCCCGCCAGCTCGGCGGCCAGGTCATGGGCCGTGCGGCCCGACGTCTCCGTCAGCATTGTCTTTCGGCTCCTTGTGTCAGACCCCAGCAGGCATTGTGGCACGCCGTCAGAGAAAACGATCATCCCAAGAGGGTTGTCGGCGCACGCTGTTGAATACGGCACCGGCACCCCGCCCCGCGCCGACGTGGACGTCCTCGTCAGCGGCGGCCGAGTCACCGCCGTTGGATACATCGCCTGGCACCCGAACCTCGTGTCGGGCCAAGGGTGCGCCGCAGAGGGGTGTCCCGTTTCGCCAGTGGTCGGCCGATCTGAGGGAAGATCAACTGCTCTCGTCCGATCAGCGCAGGAGCGAAAGCCGCCGCGCGGCCTCGCTTCGACTTCCGGGGTCCGTGTCCGATGACGCCAGCGTTCGAAAGGAGCTGATCAGCTTGTCGCCGCTCTCTCCGGTCGCTCAGCGCCGGTCGCATTCGAGTTCCGCAGCGAGCTGATCGGCGGTTCTGAGGAAGCCGCACGGGCCGAGAGTACGGCACGTGAGCCTGCCCGGTTTCTCCGAGTCAGCAGAGCCGCCGTGGTATCCGAGGTCACTCCGGCGTCCTGAGTGTCCAGCAGGAGTCGGCGTAGGGGCTTACAATGTCCCGGCAGGCCGCCTACCGGGCCGAATGGCTCTGTGCGGGTGATTGAGATCCGCGGGGAGGCCAGCACCGCGTCCCGGCTTGGTGCGTGCGCGGTGACCGCGACTCCGGTGATGGCCGTCGTGGCGCAGTCGATGAACCAGGTCACCCACGGGGTGGCCAGCTCGCCCTCCACGTCGACCTCGACCGGGATGTGCTTGTGGTCGCCCTCCCATACGGCGTTGCGGTGGGTCGCCGGCCACTGCCCGAACACGTCATGGGCGCGCCTGGCGGCTTCGACGTTCTTGAGTCCGGCCCGCTCGCCGCGGGTCAGGTCCCGTCGGATCGCCCGGTGCAGTGTGGAGAGCGACGGCGGGGCAGGCGCGCCCGGGTTTTGGCTGCCTGCTGCAACGGCTCGGCGTGGACGCGGGAGGCGTTGCCACCCCACAGGGCCAGCAGCCGCCTCACTTCCGTGGTGACACTGAAGTGCGAGGCCTCCATCCGGGCGAAACGGCGGTCTTCCCTGGCTGCGGCCGGCCACCGCCACACGGCCCGCTCCGACTTCCCCAGCGCCTGGGCGACCAGGCGTACGTGAGCGGGCGTCAGTTCACCTCGCCCATCGAGGTCCAGCAGGCGGGGCATCGTGGAAGCCCGTCCGGCCCGGGGCGGGAACACGGCGGCAGGGCTGCTCACAGGATCCTCGCCACTTTCCATCACACGCCGCCCCTCTCCGCGCCGAGCACTGGACGGCGCAGCCGGCCGCCCCGATTCCAGGTATCCCAGCCCTTCGGCACCCAACTGACCTGTATCGGCATACGACTGACAGCACCCACCGCCATCCGGTACAGCAAAGGGAGCCGGCGCATACGAGGTATGAAGGCCAGTCAGGGCCTGACTCCTGTCGGCAACCGGTGGTTCTGGTACGGGATGGTCTTTCCAGGTTCTAGCTCTGATTCAGGTTGAGTCAGATGGGCTGTGCCCCTGACCGGTGTAGTCGGCATGGGGCCGGAGAATGGTTCTGACCGTGGACGGTGTTAGCTTCCTCCGTGTGAGGGTCCACCAGGAGCAGACGAGGGCGGCCTATGACGGGGTCGTCGAGTTGTATGCGTCGATGTTCGCTAATCGGTTGGAGACGCAGCCGTTCGCGCGGGCGATGATCGGCATTTTTGCGGAGTTGGTGCGCGGGGTGGGGAATCTGCGGGTGGCCGATGTCGGGTGCGGGCCTGGACATCTGACGGCCATGCTGCATGATCTGGAGCTGGACGTCTTCGGGCTCGATCTTTCCCCGGGTATGGTCGACTATGCCCGGCGGGCTCATCCGGCACTGCGGTTCGACGAGGCGCGGATGGAGGCCCTGCCGGTCGAGGACGGCGCGCTCGGCGGCGTGCTGGCCCACTACTCCATGATCCACACCCCGCCTGGTGAACTGCCCGCGCTCCTCGCTGAGCAGGTACGCGTCCTGGCGCCCGGGGGCCTGCTCCTGGTCTCCTTCTTCGCGACCGAAGAGCCGGAGCCGATCTGCTTCGACCACAAGGTGGCCCCCGCCTACAGTTGGCCGGCGGACCGCTTCGCCGACTTGCTGACCGAAGCCGGGCTCGTGCCCTTTGCCCGGCTGCTCCACGATCCGGCCTCCGAACGGGGTTTCCTCGACGCCCACTTGCTGGCCCGCCTGGGTTAGAGGAGCACCGGGCCCGACGACAGGTCTCTTTACTGCTGCCAGCTCGGTCCCGCGGAGCGGGCCGTGGTCTGGAGGCGGAGCCGGAAGACCCAGGGTGGGGGAGCGAAGCGGACCCGCCCAACGGGCCAGAGGCCCAGACCCTGTGAAACAGGGTCACTCCCGCGCAGCGGGAACATCATGGCCCGCGAAGCGGGCCCGTTCGGGTGGAGCGCAGCGGAACCCGAACCGTCCGAAGCGCAGCGCAGGACACCGGCCCGAAGGGCCGGCCCTGAGCCCGCGAAGCGGGCTCCCCCCGAGCGAAGCGAGGGGGTTCGTTGGCACAGCGCGCAGCGCTGTGGGACCCGCTCCGCGGG
>NZ_JBVISM010000030.1:0-23072 GCF_055575515.1 Streptomyces sp. NPDC034086
CGTCCGGACTTCGTGGCGGGTCATTCGATCGGTGAGATCGCTGCCGCGCATGTGGCGGGGGTGCTGTCGCTGGGGGACGCGGCGCGTCTGGTGGCCGCCCGTGGTGCGTTGATGGGCGCCCTGCCGCAGGGCGGGGCGATGGTGTCCGTGCAGGCGGCCGAGGACGAGGTGCGGCCGCTGCTGTCGGCGGACGTCGACATCGCGGCGGTCAACGGCCCGTCCGCCGTGGTGATTTCGGGTGCGGAGGCGGCCGTCCTGGCCGTGGCCGCGCAGCTGACCGCCCAGGGGCACAAGACCAAGCGCCTCACCGTCTCGCACGCGTTCCACTCGCCGCTGATGGAGCCGATGCTCGAGGCGTTCCGCGAGGTCGCGGAGTCCCTCGACTGTTCCGCGCCGGTGATCCCGGTCGTCTCCACCCTGACCGGCGCCCTCGCCACCGCCGAGGAGCTGGCCTCGCCCGGCTACTGGGTGCGCCACGCCCGCGAGGCCGTCCGCTTCCACGACGCCGTGCGCCACCTCGAGGCCGCCGGGGTGCGCACCTACCTCGAACTCGGCCCCGACGCCGTCCTCAGCGCCATGGGACAGGCCTGCCTGGACGAGCCCGCCGCCCTCCTCCCCCTGCTGCGCCGCGACCGCGCCGGGACGGTCACGCTGATGTCCGCCCTCGCGGGGGCGTTCGTCCGCGGCGTCGAACCCGAGTGGACGCGTGTCCTGTCCGGCCGCCGCGTCGACCTGCCGACGTACCCCTTCCAGCGGCAGCGCTACTGGCCCGCCGCACCCATGGCGTCCGCGCCCGGCCACCGCCCCGACGCGGACGACCTGCTCTACCGGGTGACCTGGGAGCGGCTCGAGGACCCCTCCGCCCCTGCCGCGCCCGGCTCCTGGCTGGTCGTCACCGACGCCGGCCGCCCGGCAGGGCACGCCGACGCCGTCCTCGCCGCGCTGGCCGACCGGGGCGCCGACGTCGTACCACTGGCCCTGACCACCGCCGATCACGACCGGACCGTCCTCGCCCGGCGGCTGGCGCTCGAGATCCCGGCGGACGGCCTCTCCGGCGTGCTGTCCCTGCTCGACCCCGACGGCGCCGACGCGACGGCCGCCACCCTCGCCCTGCTCCAGGCCCTCGGCGACAACGGCCTCCCGGCGCCCCTGTGGGTCGTCACGCGCGGCGCCGTCCGTGTGGACGCGCGGGACGACGGCCCCGTACGGCCCCGCCAGGCCCAGCTCTGGGGCCTGGGCCGGGTGGCCGCACTCGAGGCCCCCGCCGGCTGGGGCGGCCTGGTCGACCTGCCCGAACAGCTGGACGCCGACGCCCTGCGACGGCTCTGCGCCCTCCTCTCCGCAAGCGCCGGCGAGGACGAGACCGCCCTGCGGCCCTCCGGCACCTACGCCCGGAGGCTGGTGCGGACCGGCTGGTCCGCGCCAGCCCAGGACTGGTCGCCGCGCGGCACCGTCCTGGTCACCGGCGGCACCGGCGCCCTCGGCGGCCACGTCGCCCGCTGGCTCGCCGAGGCCGGCGCCGACCACCTCCTGCTGGTCAGCCGACGCGGCGCGGACGCCCCCGGCGCCGCCGGACTCGTCGACGGGCTCTCCGCGCTGGGCGCCGAGGTCACCGTTGCGGCCTGCGACGTCTCCGACGAGGACGCCCTCGCCGCGCTGCTCGCGGCCGTCCCGGCCGAGCACCCGCTGACGGCCGTCGTGCACACCGCCGGGGTCCTCGACGACGGCGTGCTCAGCGCCCTTACCCCCGCGCAGCTCACCGGCGTACTGGCGGCCAAGACGGACGCCGCCCTCACCCTGCACCGGCTGACGCGCGACCTCGGCCTCGACGCGTTCGTCCTCTTCTCCTCACTCGCCGGCGTCATCGGAGCGGCCGGGCAGGCCAACTACGCCGCGGCGAACGCCGCCCTGGACGCCCTCGCGGAGCAGCGCCGCCGCGAAGGCCTGCCGGCCACCGCCGTCGCATGGGGAGCCTGGGAAGGCGACGGCATGGCGGCGGCCGACGCGGCCGTCCGCGAACGGATGCGCCGCACCGGCTTCCGCCCCATGAGCCCGCGGCGGGCCCTGCGGCTGCTGGACGGTGCGATCCGCCACGGCGAGAGCGCCGTACTGGCCGCCGACATCGACTGGGAGCGGTACGCACGGGCCCACGGCCCGGCGGCCCGGCGGCCCGTACTGCGGGCGATCACCGGCGCAGCGGAGCCGGGGACGACCACCGGGTTCGCCGCCACGCTGGCCGGCCTGGGACCGGACGAGCAGCGCGCGGCCCTCGTCGCGCTGATCCGCGGACACGCCGCCGACCTGCTGATGCACCCGACGCCGGACGCCATCGCCCCCGAACGGTCCTTCCGGCAGCTGGGCTTCGACTCGCTGGCCTCGGTGGAGCTGGGCAGCCGGCTCGGTACGGTCACCGGGCTGCGCCTGCCCGCCTCCCTCGCGTTCGACTACCCGAGCCCGGTGGCCCTGGCGGAGTTCCTGCGGGGCGAGCTGGTGGGCACGGCACCCCGTACCGTCGTGGCGGGCCCGGTGGCGGACGCCGCGGACCCGGTGGTCGTCGTCGGGATGGCATGCCGGTTCCCCGGCGGGGTGTCCTCGCCCGACGGGCTGTGGACCCTGCTGGCGGACGGCACCGACGCGGTGGGCCCGTTCCCGCAGGACCGCGGCTGGGACCTCACGGGCCTGTTCGACGCCGACCCCGACGCGCCGGGCACCACGTACGCGACGGCGGGCGGCTTCCTGGAGGACGTGGGCGACTTCGACGCCGGCTTCTTCGGGATCTCCCCGCGCGAGGCCCTCGCCATGGACCCCCAGCAGCGGCTGCTGCTGGAGACCTCCTGGGAGCTGTTCGAACAGGCCGGCATCGACCCGGACTCGCTGCGCGGCAGCCGCACCGGCGTCTACGTCGGATCCAACGGACAGGACTACACCGCCCTGGTCTCGCGGTCCGCCGAGGACCTGGAGGGCTACCTCGGCACGGGTGGCGCCGGCAGCGTCGTCTCCGGCCGGATCGCGTACGGCTTCGGCCTCGAGGGGCCCGCGCTGACGGTGGACACGGCGTGTTCCTCCTCCCTCGTCGCCCTGCACCTCGCCGCGGAGGCGCTGCGGCGCGGGGAGTGCGACCTGGCGCTGGCCGGCGGCGTGACCGTCATGTCGACCCCCGACGCGTTCGTCGACTTCAGCCGCCAGCGCGGCCTCTCGCCGGACGGACGGTGCCGGGCCTTCGCGGCGGCCGCCGACGGCACCGGCTGGTCCGAGGGCGCGGGCATGCTCCTCGTGGAGCGGCTGTCGGACGCGCGCCGCAACGGCCACGAGGTCCTGGCGGTCCTCAAGGGCTCCGCGGTCAACCAGGACGGTGCCTCCAACGGCCTGTCCGCCCCCAACGGCCCGTCCCAGCAGCGCGTCATCCGCCAGGCCCTCGCCCACGCCGGTCTGACGGCGGACCAGGTGGACGTGGTGGAGGCGCACGGCACGGGCACCCCGCTCGGCGACCCCATCGAGGCGCAGGCGCTCCTGGCCACGTACGGGCAGGGCCGGCCCGCGGACCGCCCGCTGTGGCTGGGCTCCCTCAAGTCCAACCTGGGCCACACCCAGGCCGCGGCCGGAGTGGCCGGCGTGATCAAGATGGTGCTCGCGATGCGGCACGGCGTCGTACCGAAGACCCTGCACGTGGACGCGCCGACCCCGCACGTCGACTGGACGGCCGGCGAGGTCCGGCTGCTGACCGAACCGCTGGACTGGACCCCGGCGGGGGAACCCCGCCGCGCGGCCGTGTCCTCCTTCGGCATCAGCGGCACCAACGCCCACGTCATCCTGGAGGAGGCCCCGGCCGTCCGGGCCCCGGCGTCCGCCGCCGGCCGCCCGGCGGACCGCTCTCCCGCCGCCGTGCCCTGGCTGCTGTCGGGCCGAGACGCGGCCGCGGTCCGCGCGCAGGCCCGGCAGCTGCTGACCCGGGTGTCGGCCGGCCCCGTGGCGGACCCCGCGGCCGTGGGCCGGTCGCTGGCGGTGCGCCGCAAGGCCTTCGAGCACCGTGCCGCCGTGGTGGCGGGTGACCGGACCGAGGCCCTGGCCGCACTGGCAGCCCTGGCCGACGCGGCCACGGACGCGGCCACCGACGCGGCCACCCCGGGCCGGACGGCGTTCCTCTTCACCGGGCAGGGGGCGCAGCGTGCGGGGATGGGGCGTGAGCTGTACGACGTCCAGCCGGTGTTCGCGGCCGCGTTCGACGAGGTGTGCGCCCACTTCGACGTTCCGTTGAAGGAGGTGGTGTTCGGGGGCGGGGAGGAGGTTCACCGCACGGAGTTCACGCAGCCGGCGCTGTTCGCGCTCGAGGTGGCGTTGTACCGGCTGGTGGAGTCCTTCGGTGTGCGTCCGGACTTCGTGGCGGGTCATTCGATTGGTGAGATCGCGGCCGCGCACGTGGCGGGGGTGCTGTCCCTGGCGGACGCGGCGCGTCTGGTGGCCGCCCGTGGTGCGTTGATGGGCGCCCTGCCGGAGGGCGGGGCGATGGTGTCCGTCCGCGCCGGCGAGGACGAGATACGCCCGCTGCTGTCGGCGGACGTGGACATCGCGGCGGTCAACGGCCCGTCCGCCGTGGTGATTTCGGGTGCGGAGGCGGCCGTCCTGGCCGTGGCCGAGCGGCTGACCGCCCAGGGGCACAAGACCAAGCGCCTCACCGTCTCGCACGCGTTCCACTCGCCGCTGATGGAACCGATGCTCGAGGCGTTCCGCGAGGTCGCGGAGTCCCTCGACTGTTCCGCGCCGGTGATCCCGGTCGTCTCCACCCTGACCGGCGCCCTCGCCACCGCCGAGGAGCTGGCCTCGCCCGGCTACTGGGTGCGCCACGCCCGCCAGGCCGTCCGCTTCCACGACGCCGTGCGCCACCTCGAGGCAGCCGGGGTGCGCACCTACCTCGAACTCGGCCCCGACGCCGTCCTGACCGCGACGGCCCGGCAGTGCGTCACCGAGGACGCCGCCGGCGCGTCCGGTTTCGTCCCCCTGATGCGCCGCGGCAGGGACGCGGAGCACACCCTCGCCGCCGCCCTGGGCGCCCTGTTCACCCGGGGCGCCGACCTGGACTGGCCGGCGTACTTCGGCCCCGGAACGCGGGCACCCGGCATACCCGGCTACGCCTTCCAGCGGACGCGCCACTGGCCGCGGCCGCGCCCTGCCGGAGCGCCCGGGGCCGACGCGCACCCGCTGCTGACGACCGTGCTGCCCCGCGCCGACTCCGACGAGGTGGTCCTCTCCGGCCGGCTGTCGGCCCGAACGCACCCCTGGCTGGCCGACCACGTCGTCAACGGCACGGTCATCGTGCCCGGGACCGCCTTCGTGGAGATGGCCCTGCGCGCCGGCCGCGAGGCCGGCTGCGACACCCTCGACGAGCTGACCGTCCTCTCCCCGCTGCGCCTGCCCGGCGCCGCCGCGGCCGAGGTCCAGACGCTCCTGGCCCCCGCCGGCCCCGACGGGGAGCCCGGGTCCTGGACCGTCGCCGTCTACGCGCGGCCGGCCGGCACCCCCGACGGGGGCTGGACCCGGCACGCGAGCGGGCTCCTCAGCGGCTCCGCACCGTCCTCCCCGCCGGCCGGGCCGCTCGTGTGGCCGCCGGCCGACGCCGAACCGGTCGACGCGGGCGACACGTACGTCCGGGCGGCCGGCATGGGCTTCGACTACGGCCCGGCGTTCCAGGGCCTCAAGGCCGCCTGGCGCCGCGGCGACGAGATCTTCGCCGAGGTCGCCCTGCCCGCGGCGGAAGCCGACGACGCCGCACGGTTCGCCCTCCACCCCGCGCTCTTCGACGCCGCCCTGCACACCGGCTTCATCGAGTCGCCCGGCGGGTCCGACGACTCCGGACGGCTGCCGTTCAGCTGGCAGGGACTGACCCTCCACCGGGCCGGCGCCGCCACCGTACGGGTGCACTTGACCCGCACCGACGCCGACACCCTGTCGCTGGAGATCACCGACGGCCTCGGCGCACCGGTGGCCTCGGTCGCCTCGCTGACCCTGCGCTGGCTGCGCCCGGAGGACCTCGCGGGCGACACCGCCGCCCTGCTGGAGACCCACTGGCAGCCGCTGGACCCCGTCCCGGCCCCCGCCGGCCCCTGGGCGCTCCTCGGAGACGGCATGGCCGCCGTCCCCGCCTCCGCGGGCGCGTCCCTCACCGCGTACCCGGATCTGGACGCGCTGGAGCGCGCGGCCGAGGCCCCCGCGACGGTCCTGCACCTGCTGGACCCGGCCGGTCCCGCCGACCCACCCGACCCCGCCCGCCACGCCCACGAGGCGTCCTGGCGGACCGCGCGCCTGCTGCGGCGGTGGACCGCGTCCCCGCTCGCGGAGACGGCCCGGCTCGTCCTGCTGGTCCCGCAGGGGGATCCGGCCGGCACCACGCAGGGAGCGGTCCGCGCGCTGCTGCGCACCGCGCAGGCGGAGCACCCCGGGAAGTTCCTGGTCGTCGAACTCGACGGGCAGCCGCGGTCCTGGGACGCGCTGCCGGGCGTCCTCGGCACCGACGAGCGGGAGGTGGCCGTCCGCGACGGGCGGCCGCTCGTCCCCCGCCAGGTCCGCCGGCCCGGTACCGCGCCCGGCGGACCTGCGCCCGCGTTCGCCGGGACCGTCCTGATCACCGGCGGCACCGGCGGCCTCGGCGCGGTGGTCGCCGAACACCTCGTACGCCGGCACGGCGCCGACGACCTGCTGCTGCTCAGCCGCAGCGGCGCCGGCGACCCGCGCAACGAGGAACTCGC
The DNA here is from genome assembly GCF_055575515.1 of Streptomyces sp. NPDC034086. Lineage (NCBI taxonomy): Bacteria > Bacillati > Actinomycetota > Actinomycetes > Kitasatosporales > Streptomycetaceae > Streptomyces > Streptomyces sp. NPDC034086. The sequence goes on from NZ_JBVISM010000030.1 coordinate 6,741, forward strand.
CTCGGCCCTGCGCGGACTCGGCGCCCGGGTGACGCTCGCCGCGTGCGACGTGGCCGACCGCGAGGCCCTGGAGGCCGTCCTGTCCGGTCTCTCCCCGGACCGGCCCCTGAAGGCGGTCGTCCACGCGGCGGGCGTGGCCGACGACGGACTCCTCGGCACGCTGACGGAGGAGCAGTTCGAACGGGTCATCCGGGTCAAGGCGGCGGGCGCCGTCGCGCTGCACGAGCTGACCAAGGACACCGCGCTCGACGCGTTCGTCCTGTTCTCGTCCGCCGCCGCCGTCATGGGCAGCCCGGGCCAGGCCAACTACGCGGCCGCCAACGGCTTCCTGGACGCCTTCGCCCACCACCGCCGCTCCCTCGGACTGCCCGCGCTGTCCCTCCAGTGGGGCCCCTGGGCCGAGGAACGCGGCATGGCCGGCCGGATCGGCCCCGAGGCCGTCGCCCGGATGGCGCGCCAGGGCACCGTACCGCTGGCCAACGAGGAGGCGCTCGCCCTGTTCGACGCGGCGCTGGCGCTGCCCGGCACACCCAACCTGGTCGCCGCCCGCCCGGTGGCCGCCCCGGCCCCGGCACGGACCGCCCGGCCGGCGGGCGGACCCGCCGCCGAACGCGGCGGGTTCGCCCGCCGGATCGCCGGAGCCGACGCGGACACCCGCCGCAGGCTCCTCGTCGACCTGGTGCGCGCCCGGACCGGCTCCGTCCTCGGCCACGGCACGTCCGCGCACGTACCGGCGGAACGCTCCTTCCGGGAACTGGGACTGGACTCGCTGGCCGCCATCGAACTGCGCGACCGGCTCGGCGCGGAGACCGGCCTGCGGCTCTCCCCGACGCTGGTCTTCGACCACCCCAGCCCGCTGGCACTGGCCGGCTTCCTGGACCGAGAGCTGGCCCCCGCCCCCGCCGGGGACCAGCCGGACCCGGCCGTGGTCCGCCGGCTCGACGAGCTCGCGGCCGGCCTGCGCACCACCACCCCCGGCCCGGTCACCGCCCGCTACCTGGAGGACCGGCTGCGCGCCCTGCTCACCGAGGTCGGGGGGCCGGCACGGCCCCCGGCCGCGACCGATGTGGACGACGTCACCGACGAGGAGCTGTTCGACATCTTGAACGGAGAGATCGGCATCTGAGCCGTCCCCCTTCCGTCCCCCACCGCACACCCCGAGGAACAGATGGCACACATCGCATTTTTCAGCGTGGCCGCCCACGGGCACGTATCGCCCACCCTGGGCATCGTCGCCGAGCTGGTCTCGCGCGGTCACCGGGTCACCTACTTCACCACCCGGGCCTTCGAGGAGCAGCTGACCCGGCTCGGCGCGCAGGTGTGCCGCTACGACGTCGCCACCTCGCCCGTGCAGTCACCGCGCGCCTTCGCCGAGAACGACCTCAGCGCCCTGCCCCTGTTCTTCCTCCACGGCAGCGCGGACCGGATCGCCCTGGCGGAGTCCTTCGTCGGCACCGACCGCCCCGACCTCGTCGTCTACGACAACACGGCACCCTTCGCCGGGCGCGCCCTGGCCCGCGGGTGGGGGGCGCGCGCCGTGCAGTTCTTCCCCTCCCTCGCCTCCAGCCGCGGCTACGCGCTCATGGACGCCATGCTGGCCCGCAGCGGCCGCTCCGCCTCCCACGAGGCCAACGGCGCCGAGTTCGACGCGCGCCTCGCCGAGTTCCTCGCTGACGCCGGGCTGGACGGGGTCCCCGCCGGGGAGTTCATGGACTTCGAGGAGGAACTCAACCTGGCGTTCCTGCCCAGGGAGTTCCAGCCCGAGGCGCACACCTTCGGGGAGCACTACCGCTTCGTCGGGCCCAGCCTGGGCGGCCGGGAGGCCGAGGGCACCTGGCGCCGCGAGGACCCGGACCGTCCGATGGTGTTCGTCTCGCTCGGCACCGTCTTCAACCGGGCCACCTCCTTCTACCGCACCTGCGTGGAGGCGTTCGCCGGCAGCGGCCTGCACCTGGTGCTGTCCGTCGGGCAGCACGCCGACCCGGCGGACCTCGGACCCCTCCCGGCGCACTGCGAGGCGCACCGCAGCGTCCCCCAGCTGTCCGTCCTGAGCCAGGCCGCCGCGTTCGTCACCCACGGCGGCATGGGCAGCACGATGGAAGCCCTGTCCTTCGGCACGCCGATGGTCGTCGTCCCGCAGATGGCCGAACAGGAGATCATCGCCGACCGCGTCGTCGAGCTGGGCCTGGGCCTGCGCCTCGACCCGGCCGACGCCACCGCCGGGCGCCTGCGGGCGGCGGTGGAAACCGTGAGCGCCGCTCCCGCGACCGCCGCCGCGGCGGCCCGCTTCCGGCGGCTGAGCCGCGCCGCGGGCGGCGCGGCCGCCGCGGCCGCCGCGATCGAAGCGCACCTGGCGGGCACGGGCACCGCCGCGCGGACGGAGGCGGCCGCGATATGACCGGGCAGAGCGTTCTCATCGTCGGAGCGGGCGCCGTCGGCACCCTGCTGGCCTGCGACCTCCTCCAGCAGTCGGTGCCGGTGCGGATCGTCGACGCCAAGTCCCCGCGGGAGGAGTACGACCCGCACTCCCGCGCCGTGATGATCTGGCCCCGCGTGCTGGAACTCCTGGAGAAGGTCGGCATCGCCGACGAGCTCGTCTCCCGCGGGTTCCCGGCCGACGACGTCAGCTTCTTCTCCCGAGGACGCCGGCTGGGCACCGTACCGATGACGAAGCTGGGCGCCGCCCGCCCCTACGGCCTGGGCATCGTCCAGAGCGAGCTGGAGGTGCTGCTGCGCCGCCGCTTCGCCGAACTCGGCGGCACCATCGAGTACGGGACCGAACTGACCGCGGTCGACGTCTCCGGCCCGCTCCCCACCGCCACGCTGCGGCACGGTGACGGCCGTACCGAACGGGCCGCGACCGACTGGCTGATCGGCGCGGACGGCGCGGGCAGCGTCACCCGCCGGCTCCTCGGCATCCCCTACCCGGGCGTGCCCTTCCCGCTCGGCATCGCGCTCGGGGACTTCCCCGTCACCGGGCCGCGCGTCTCCACCGTCGAGTACCACTACGCCGACAGCGGGCTGCTGCCGCTCGTCCACCTGCCCGACGGCGTCTGCCGGCTCGCGACGATCGTCGCCCCCGGGGAGACCGACTGGTCGGACCGCCCGCTGGCGGACTGGCAGCGGATGGTCGACGAGCGCACCAGCCTGCCGTACCGGCTCGGCGAACCCCTGTGGACCCGTACCTACCACCCGCGTCCGGGCGTCGCCGAACGGTTCCGCGAAGGCCGGGTCGTGCTCGTCGGCGACGCCGCCCACTCGGTGGTCCCGCTCGGCGGGCAGGGCCTCAACCTCGGCCTCCAGGACGCCCTCAACCTCGGCTGGAAACTCGCCGGCGTCGTGCACGGCGTCTGGGACGAGCGGATCGTCGACACGTACGACACCGAACGCCGCAAGGCCGTCGAGCAGGTCCGCACGGTCATCCGCACCGAGATGGAACTGTCCGCCGCCCCCACCGCACGGGAGCGCCGCCTGCGGGACCTGAAGGTGGCCACCGCGCACCGCACCGGCCTCCTACGGCACGTCGCGGCACCCCTGATGAGCCAGATCGGCCTCGGCTACGCCGCCACGGGCAGCGAACCGCTGTGGCGTTCGACGCTGCGCCGCAGGGCGCGCCCCGGGGACCGGCTGCCGTTCTTCCACCGGACCCGGCGGCACGCCGGGGCCCCCGTCCTCGACCAGCGCGGTCACATCGCACTGCTCTGGCCCGGCCGCCGACCCGCCGCCGGCTGGCCGGCCGTGGCGGACGGCGCCCGCCGCGTCCTCGCGGACCGCCTCCCCGTCCACGACCTCGCACGGCTGTCGCCGTCCGGACGCGCCGCCCTCGCCCCGCTGTTCGGCGGGCGGCCGCTGATCGCCCTGGTCCGTCCCGACGGCCACCTGGCCCACCTCGCCGCCGCACACCGGCCGGCCGAGTCCCTGGACCACCTGGACCGGCTGCTGTCCCGGCCGCTGACCCCCTCGCGAAGCAGGTGAGCCCCATGCGGACCCTCCTCATCGACAACCACGACTCGTACACCTACAACCTCTTCCAGCTGCTGGCCGAAGTGAACGGCCGGGAGCCCGTCGTCCTCGCCAACGACGCCGCCTCCGTCGCCGACCTGGACCTCGACGCCTTCGACAACATCGTGGTCTCGCCCGGGCCCGGCCACCCGGCCCGCTCCCGCGACTTCGGCGTCTCCCGGGACGTCCTGGTCAAGGCGGGCGTCCCGGTGCTCGGCGTCTGCCTCGGACACCAGGGGCTCGCCGTGTGGGCGGGCGGCGAGGTCGTGCCCGCCCCCCTGCCCGTGCACGGCGAGGTCGCCCGGGTGCGGCACGACGGCGACGAGCTCTTCGCGGGCATACCCGAGGAGTTCGGCGCGGTGCGCTACCACTCCCTGTGCGTGGCGCAGCCGCTGCCCTCCGACCTCCGGGCCACCGCCTGGTCCGAGGACGGCGTCGTCATGGCGCTGCGCCACCGGCTGATGCCGCGCTGGGGCGTGCAGTTCCACCCCGAGTCCATCGAGACCGAGTACGGCCGCCGGATGCTCGCCAACTTCCGGGACCTGACGCTGGCCGACCGCGCCGAGCGCACGGGCGGCCGCCCCGCCGCCCCCGCACCCGCCGGGGCCGCCCGCACCGCGGCCGCCCGCACCGGGGCCGTGCCGGAGCCGCGGGTCCGGCACACGGCCGGCGCGGGGGACCGTACGCACTACTCGCTGCACGTGACCGAGCTGGACGCCGCGGTGGACACCGAGAGCGCGTTCGCCTCGCTCTTCGCCGGGTCCCGGCACGCCTTCTGGCTCGACAGCGCCCGCGTGGAACCCGGCCTGTCCCGGTTCTCCTTCCTCGGCGACGCCCGCGGCCCGCTCGCCGAGACCGTCCGGTACCGGGTCGACGAGGGCGTGGTCGAGGTCGACTCCGCCACACCGGCCAGACACCGGGAGCCCGTCCTCGACTACCTCCAGCGGGAACTCGCCCGCCGCGTGATCGACGCCCCGCCGCTGCCCTTCGACTTCACCGGAGGCTACGTCGGCTACTTCGGCTACGAACTGAAGGGCGACTGCGGATCCCCCAACCGGTACTCCGCCCCCACCCCCGACGCCGTCTGGATCTTCGCGGACCGGTTCCTCGCCGTCGACCACCAGGAGGGCCGCACCTACCTCCTCGCCCTCAGCACCGACCCGGACACCGCCGCCGGCGCCGCCCGCTGGCTCGCCGGCACCGCCGCCGCCCTCGGCCGGCGGGAACCCGGGACGCACCCCGCGCCCGCGCCCGCCGACGGCCCCGGCACGTCCGTGGAGCCCCGGCTCGCCCGGAACCGCGACGCCTACGTCCAGGACGTGCTGCGCAGCCAGGAGTACCTGACCGCCGGCGAGAGCTACGAGATCTGCCTGACCAACGTCGCCGAGATCCCCGCGACCGAGGACGGCTTCACCGCCTACCGCCGGCTGCGCCGGGCCAACCCCGCGCCGTACGCCGCCTACCTGCGCCTCGACGGTACCGAGGTGGCCTGCTCCTCCCCGGAACGCTTCCTGCGGATCACCGCCGACCGGATCGCCGAGGCCAAGCCGATCAAGGGCACGGCCCCGCGCGGCGCGACCCCCGCCGAGGACGAGCGCGCCCGCCGCGAGCTGGTCGCCAGCGCCAAGACCCGCGCCGAGAACCTGATGATCGTCGACCTGATGCGCAACGACCTCGGACGCGTCTGCGAGGTCGGCTCGGTCCACGTCCCCGTCCTGATGGCCGCCGAGAGCTACGCCACCGTCCACCAGCTCGTCTCCACCATCCGCGGCACCCTCAAGGACGGCAACGACGCACTCGACTGCGTCCGTGCCTGCTTCCCCGGCGGCTCGATGACCGGCGCGCCCAAGCAGCGCACCCTCGAGATCATCGACTCCCTCGAAGGCCGGGCCCGCGGCATCTACTCCGGCGCCATCGGCTACCTCTCCTGCAACGGGACCGCCGACCTCAACATCGTCATCCGGACCATGGTCCTCGCCGACGGGCTCTGGCGGATCGGTGCCGGCGGCGCCATCGTGCTCGGCTCCGACCCGCACGACGAGTACGACGAAATGCTCCTCAAGGCCGACGCCCCCGCCCGCGCGCTGCTCCCGGACCGTCCGGACACCACCCAGCCCGCCCCCGAACGAACCGGAAGTGACCAGCGATGACCCCGCACACCCCCGTCGACGTGACCGCGCTCGTCCAGGCCATGACCCTCGACGAGAAGCTGTCGTTCGTCCACGGCTCCGACGACCCCGAACGCCTCGGCCAGTCCGGCTACATCCCCGGGGTCCCCCGCCTCGGCATCCCGGAACTGCGGATGACCGACGGCCCGGCCGGCGTCCGCATGAAGCGCGGGACCACCACCGCGCTGCCCGCCCCCATCGCGCTGTCCTGCGCCTTCGACGACGAACTGGCCGCCCGCTACGGCGAGTACCTCGGCCACGAGGCCCGCGCCAAACGCCAGGACGTCCTCATCGGCCCGATGATCAACGTGCTGCGCCAGCCCTTCGGCGGACGCAACTTCGAGCTGTACGGCGAGGACCCGCTGCTGGTCACCGCCATCGGCACCGCGGTGATCAACGGCATCCAGTCCCAGGGCGTCATCGCCATGCCGAAGCACTTCGCGGCGAACAACCAGGAGGAGAACCGGATGGCCGTCGACACCCGCGTCGACGAACGGACCCTCCGCGAGATCGAGTTCCCCGCCTTCGAGGCCGCCGTCCGCGCCGGTGCCGGCGCGCTCATGGGCGCCACCAACGGCGTCAACGGCCACCCCAGCTGCCAGAACGAGACCCTGCTGAACACCGTCCTGCGCGAGGAGTGGGGCTTCGAGGGCTGGGTGATGTCCGACTGGGACGCCGTCCACGACACCGTCGCCATCGAGCGCGGCCTCGACCAGGAGATGCCCGACGGCGCCCACCTCGGGGAGCCGCTGCGCGAGGCCATCACCGAGGGCCGCACCGACGAGGCCGTCCTGGACCGCGCCGTCGCCCGCATCGTCGGCCAGATGGCCCGCTTCGGCCTCCTCGACGGCTCCGCCCCCCGCCCGCGGGCCGTACGCGACCCCGAGCGCGGCCGTGCCCTGGCCCTGGAAGTGGCCACCGCCGGCTCGGTGCTCCTGCACAACCCCCGCAACGTCCTGCCGCTGTCCGCCGCCAAGCTCACCGAGCCGGGCCGCGCCGCGCACGGCCTCGCCGTCATCGGCCGGCCCGCCACCATCCCCAAGACCGCCGGCGTCGGCAGCGCCCTCGTCGTCCCGGAGCACGCCGCCACCCCGCTCGAGGTCCTGCGCGCCCGCCTCGGCGAGGACGCCGTCGACTTCCGCATCGGCGAGGACCCGGCCGGACGCCCCGTCCCGGAGTCGGCGCTCGTCCCCGCCTTCCGCGAGGGCGAGGTCCCGGCCGGCCCCTCCACCGAGCCCGACTACTTCTACGAGGGCCGGCTGACCATCGAGACGGAGGGCCGCTACCGCATCGCCGTCACCGCGCTCGGCGGCTACGCGGCCATCGACCTCGAGGGCCACCCCCGCGTCTTCGCCGGCAGCTCGTTCGGTGACACCGCCGGCCTCACCGTCGACCTCCTCCCCGGCACCTACAAGCTGGTCCTCTCCGCCCTGCCGATGCCCTCCAACCCCGTCCACCTCACCCTCGGCTGGGTCACCCCCGAGCAGGCCCGAGCCGACATCGAGGAGGCCGTCGAGGCCGCACGCGGAGCACGGGCCGCCGTCGTCTTCGCCTACGACGAACTCGCCGAACTCATCGACCGCCCCGCGCTCGCCCTGCCCGGCCTCCAGGACACCCTGATCTCCGCCGTCGCCAAGGCCAACCCCCACACCGTGGTGGTCCTCAACACCGGCTCCTCCCCGACGATGCCCTGGCTGGACGACGTCGCCGGCGTCCTCGACGTCTGGTACCCCGGCGAGATGGGCGCCGAGGCCACCGACGCCCTCCTGTTCGGCGACGCCAACCCCAGCGGCAAGCTCACCCAGAGCTTCCCCGTGGACGCCGGCCGCACCTCGGTCGCCGGAGACCCCCTGCGCTACCCCGGCGTCGACGGCCGCGTCGAGTACCAGGAAGGCGTCTTCGTCGGCTACCGCTGGCACGACGAGCACGGCGTCGCCCCCCTGTTCCCCTTCGGCCACGGCCTCAGCTACACCACCTTCGGCTACGAGGACCTCCGCCTCACCGCCCGGGGCCGCGAACTGAAGGTCTCCTGCACCCTGCGCAACACCGGCACCCGGGCCGGCCACGAAACCGTCCAGGTCTACCTCGGCAGCAGCCCCGACGTCACCGCCCCCCAGGCCCCCAAGGCCCTCGCCGGCTACGCCCGCGCCCACCTGGAGCCCGGAGCGTCCACCGTCGTGGAGATCGTCCTCGACGCCCGCCGCTTCGAGTACTGGAACACCGCCACCGGCGCCTGGACCGTCGCCGCCGGCCCGCGCACCGTCTCCGTGGGCCGCTCCTCCGCCGACCTCCCCCTCACCGCCACCGTCCACGTCGACCCGGCCGGAACGGTGAGCCCGTGACCCCGGCCCCCCTGCGGATCCACACCCCGGTGTGCGTCATCGGCGCCGGTCCCGCCGGCCTGCTGCTGGCGCGGCTCCTCGAACTGAACGGCATCGACTGCGTCGTCCTCGAACGCCGCGGCCGCGACCACGTGGAACGCCGCGTCCGGGCGGGCCTCCTGGAACAGGGCACCGTCGAAGCCCTGCGCCGCGCCGGCGCCGCCGGACGCCTCGACCGGGAGGGCCTGGTCCACGAAGGCTTCGAACTCCGCCTCGAAGGCGACACCTACCGCCTGCCCTTCACCAAGCTCACCGGCCAGTCCGTGTGGATGTACGGACAGCAGGAGGTCGTCAAGGACCTCATAGCCGCCCGCACCGCCACCGGCGGAGCACTGCACTTCGACGTCGACGACGTCCGGGTCGGCCGGCTCGCCGGCGACGGCGCCACCGTCACCTGCACCCTCGACGGCCGCCCCGCCGAGATCACCTGCGACTTCGTGGCCGGCTGCGACGGCTTCCACGGAGTCAGCCGCACCGCCGTGCCCGCCGCCTCCCTCACCACCAGCACCCACACCTACCCCTACGCCTGGCTGGGCATCCTCGCGGCCGCCCCGCCGATGTCCCCCGAACTCGTCTACGCCACGGGCGAGCGCGGCTTCGCCCTCCAGAGCATGCGCTCCAGCACCGTCAGCCGCCTCTACCTCCAGGTCCCGCCCGGCGAGAGCGCGGACACCCGCTCCGACGAGGAGATCTGGGCCGAACTCGACCGGCGCCTCACGGGCGGCAGCGGAACCCTGCCCACCGGACCCGTACTGGAACGCACCCTCGTCCCGCTGCGCGGCTTCCTCTGCGCACCCGTGCAGCACGGGCGGCTCTTCCTCCTCGGCGACGCGGCCCACATCGTCCCGCCCAGCGCCGCGAAGGGACTGAACCTGGCCGTCGCCGACGCCGAACTCCTCGCCGGGGCCCTCGCCGTCTGGTACCGCACCGGGCGGCGCGACGCCCTCGACGCGTACTCGGCCACCGCCCTGCGCCGGGCCTGGCTCGGCCAGGAGTTCTCACGGTGGATGACCGACCTGCTGCACACCGGCCCGGACACACCCTTCGACCGGGGCCTGCGCCGGGCGCGCTTCGACCACCTGACCGGCTCCACTGCCGCGGCGACCGACTTCGCCGAGCAGTATGTGGGGCAGTCGCGACGCTGACGGCCGCCCCGCCCGGTCCACCGCCGGGGGCAGCCGCTTCGACCTGATCAACGGGAGTACCGGAACGTCATGACGAACGAAGAGAAGATGCTCGACCACCTCCGTTGGATGACGGCCGAACTCCACCAGACCCGGGAGCGGCTGCGCACCGCCGAGGAACCCGAACCGATCGCGATCGTGTCGATGAGCTGCCGCTACCCCGGCGGCGTCAGCTCCCCCGAGGAGCTGTGGCGGCTCGTCGCGGAGGGCCGCGACGCCGTGGCCGGCTTCCCCGCCGACCGCGGCTGGGACCTCGACGCCGTCTACCACCCGGACCCCGACCACCAGGGCACCAGCTACGTCCGCGACGGCGGCTTCCTCGCAGGAGCCGCCGAGTTCGACGCCGCCTTCTTCGGGATCTCGCCCCGCGAGGCCCTCGCCATGGACCCGCAGCAGCGGCTCCTCCTGGAAACCGCCTGGGAGGCCTTCGAACGCGCCGGCATCGACCCCACCTCGCTGCGCGGCAGCCGCACCGGCGTCTTCGCGGGCGTCATGCACCACGACTACGCCTCCGGCCCCCGCGACCTCCCCGAAGGCGTCGAGGTGTACCTCGGCAGCGGCAACGCCGGCAGCGTCGCCTCCGGCCGCGTCTCCTACGTCCTCGGCCTCGAGGGCCCCGCCGTCACCATCGACACGGCCTGCTCCTCCTCCCTCGTCGCGCTCCACCTGGCCGCCCAGGCCCTGCGCCAGGGCGAATGCACGATGGCCCTGGCCGGCGGGGTCACCGTCATGGCCGACCCCGCCCTGTTCGTCGACTTCAGCCAGCAGCGCGGCCTGGCCCCCGACGGCCGCTGCAAGCCCTTCGCCGCGGCCGCCGACGGCACCGGCTGGGGCGAGGGCGCGGGCCTCCTCCTGCTGGAACGGCTCTCCGACGCCCGCCGCCACGGCCACCCCGTCCACGCCGTCATCCGCGGCTCCGCCGTCAACCAGGACGGCGCCAGCAGCGGCCTCACCGTCCCCAACGGCCCCTCCCAGCAGCGCGTCATCCGCCAGGCCCTGGAACAGGCCCGCCTCACCCCGCGCGACATCGACGCCGTGGAGGCCCACGGCACCGGCACCACCCTCGGCGACCCCATCGAGGCCCAGGCGCTGCTCGCCACCTACGGCCAGGACCGCACCCCCGACGGCCGGCCGCTGCTGCTGGGCTCCGTCAAGTCCAACCTCGGCCACACCCAGGCCGCCGCCGGCGTCGCCGGCGTCATCAAAATGGTCGAGGCCATGCGCCACGGCGTCCTCCCCAGGACCCTCCACGTCGACGCACCCACCCCGCACGTCGACTGGAGCACCGGAGCGGTCTCCCTGCTCACCGAGAACACCGACTGGCCGAACACCGGAGCGCCCCGCCGCGCCGCGGTGTCCTCCTTCGGCATCAGCGGCACCAACGCCCACCTGATCCTCGAACGGCCCGAGCAGCACACCCCCGACGAGGAGCCGGCGACCGCCCCGGCCCCGCCCCCGGCCGCGGCCTGGCCCCTCTCCGCCCGCAGCCCCGAAGCGCTGCGCGCCCAGGCCCGCCGCCTGCTGGACCACACCACCGACGGCGCCCCCGTGGCCCACACCGGCCACACCCTCGCCACCGCCCGCGCCGCCCTCGGCCACCGCGCCGTCATCGTCGGCACCACCGCCGCCGAACTCCGCGAGGGCCTGCGGGCCCTGTCCGACGGCGTGCCCGCCGAGAACCTGGTCCACGGCACGGCCCGCCCCGACCCCCGCACGGCGTTCCTGTTCACCGGCCAGGGCGCGCAACGGCCCGGCATGGGACGGGAACTGCACGCCGCGTACCCCGTCTTCGCCGAGGCCTTCGACCAGGCCTGCGCCCACCTCGACCGCTCCTTCGACACCCCCGTACGGGACGTCGTCCTCCACGGCTCCCCGCTCCTCGACCGCACCGCATACACCCAGGCCGGACTCTTCGCCCTCGAGGTGGCCCTGTTCCGCCTCGCCGAGAGCCACGGCCTGCGCCCCGACTTCCTCCTCGGCCACTCGGTCGGCGAACTGGTCGCCGCACACGTGTCGGGCATGCTCCCCCTCGCCGACGCGGCCGCCCTCGTCGCCGCCCGCGGCCGGCTCATGCAGTCACTGCCCGAAGGCGGCGCCATGGTCGCCGTGGAAGCGGCCGAGGAAGACGTCCGCGCGCTCCTCACCCCCGGCGTCGACATCGCCGCCGTCAACGGACCGACGTCCGTGGTCCTCTCCGGCACCGAGACCGGCGTCCTCGACGCCGCCGCGCACCTCGCCGCCGCCGGCCACCGCACCAAGCGGCTCAAGGTCAGCCACGCGTTCCACTCCCCGCTGATGGAACCGATGCTCGACCGGTTCCGCGCGGTCGTCGCCCGGCTCACCTTCCGCCCGCCCGCCATCCCCGTCGTCTCCAACGTGACCGGCCGCATCGCCACCGCCGAAGAGCTCGGCTCACCCGAGTACTGGGTGCGCCACGTCCGCCGGACGGTGCGCTTCCACGACGGCGTCCGCACCCTCGCGGACCACGGCGTCACCACCTTCGTGGAACTCGGCCCCGACGGAGTCCTCACCGCCATGGGGCAGAACTGCCTCGACGAGGACAGCGGCATCCGCTGGAGCACCGTCCTGCGCCGCGACCAGCCCGAGCCGGCCGCCTTCGTCCGAGCCGTCGCCGAAGCCCACACCCAGGGCGTCACCGTGGACTGGAACGCCCTGTACCCGGGCGCCCGGCGGGTCGACCTGCCCACGTACGCCTTCCAGCGCGAGCGGTACTGGCTGGAGGGCACCGGCACGGCCGGCGACGTCACCTCGGCCGGCCTGGACGCGGCCGGGCACCCGCTGCTCGGCGCGATGGTGACGGTCGCCGGCTCCGACGAACTCCTGTTCACCGGCCGCCTGTCCCTGACCGCGCAGCCCTGGCTGGCCGACCACGCGGTGGCCGGAACCGTCCTGCTGCCCGGCACCGCCTTCGTGGAGCTCGCGGTCCGGGCCGGCGACCAGGTCGGCTGCGGGCTGCTGGAGGAACTGACCCTGCAAGCCCCGCTGGTGCTGCCCGAGCGGGGCGGCGTCCAGGTCCAGCTCGCCGTGGGCCCCGCCGGCCCGGACGGCCGGCGCACGGTCACCGCGTACGCCCGCCCCGAGGACGGCGCCTGGACCCGGCACGCCGAGGGCGTGCTCGCCCCGGCCGCACCCACCGCCACCGCCACCGGCCTCGGCGGGACCTGGCCCCCCGCCGGAGCCGAGGCCGTCGACCTCGACCCCTTCTACCACCGCCTGGCCGGCGCCGGATTCGCCTACGGGGCCGCCTTCCAGGGCCTGCGCGCCGCCTGGCGGCTCGGTGACGAGGTGTACGCCGAGGTCGGCCTCGACCGCGACCGGCAGGAGGCCGCGAGCCGCTTCGGCCTCCACCCCGCCCTCCTCGACGCCGCCCTCCAGGCGGCCGGCGCGGGCAGCCTGCTCCCCGACAGCGGCGAGGCCCGGCTGCCGTTCGCCTGGCGCGAGGTCGCCCTGCACGCCACCGGCGCGCGCACCCTGCGCGTCCGGCTGGTTCCGGCCGGCGAGGACGCGGTCGCACTGACCGCCACCGACGAGACCGGTCTCCCGGTGGTCACCATCGCCTCCCTCACCCTGCGCCCGATGACCCCCGGCGGGCTGACCCGGACCGCCGACACGCTGTTCGCGGTGGACTGGGTCGCGGCCCCGGTGGCCCTCGCGGCCGGGCCGCTGTCCGCGGGCACGGTGTGCGAGGTGGACACCTCCGAGGGTGTCCGTCCCGCCCTGCACCGGGCCCTGGAAGTCCTTCAGGGCTCCCTGGCGAGCCCCGGGGAGCAGCGTGTGGTGTTCGTGACCCGGGGGGCCGTGGGTGACGAGGCGCATGACCTCGCCGGTGCGGCGGTGTGGGGTCTGGTGCGTTCGGCGCAGTCCGAACACCCGGGCCGTTTCCACCTCCTGGACCTGGAGGACGGGCACGTCGACCCGGGCCCCTATCTGACCTGCGCGGAGCCGCAGCTCGCGGTGCGCGGGGGAGAGGCACGGGTCCCGCGCCTGGTCCGCGTCCCCGTTCCGGGCTCTGGGGGTCTGTCGTTCGCCGGGGAGGGGACGGTGCTGATCACGGGCGGTACGGGTGTTCTGGGGCGGGCGGTGGCCCGGCATCTGGTGAGGGTGCACGGCGTCCGCCATCTGCTGCTGGCCTCGCGTTCCGGTGGTGGCGGGGATCTGGTGGCCGAGCTGTCGGGGCTGGGTGCTTCGGTGAGGGTCGCCGCCTGTGACGCGGCCGACCGCGAGGCCCTGGCCGCCCTTCTGGCCACCGTCCCGGGCGGGCATCCGCTGACGGCTGTGATCCACACGGCGGGGGTCCTGGATGACGGGGTGATCGAGTCTCTCACTGCGGATCGTTTCGAGGCGGTGCTGCGTCCGAAGGCGGATGCCGCCCTCAACCTTCACGAGCTGACGGCTGGTCTGGGGCTGTCGGCGTTCGTCTTGTTCTCGTCGGCCTCGGGTCTGCTGGGTGCGCCCGGTCAGGGCAATTACGCGGCGGCCAATGCCTATCTGGACGCTCTGGCCCAGTACCGGCGTTCCCTGGGTCTGCCCGGTGTCTCCCTGGCCTGGGGTCTGTGGGCGGAGCGCAGTGGGATGACCGGTGCCCTCGAGGCGGGTGACGTCGACCGCATCCGGCGCGGGGGTATGGCCGCCCTCACCACCGAGGAGGCCCTCACACTCCTCGACGCGGCCCCCGCACACGACCGGGCCGTCCTCTTCCCCATGCGCCTCGACCTCAAGGCGCTCCCCACCGGCCCCGCCCTCCCGCCCGTCCTGCGCGGGCTCGCCGCGGCACCTCCCGCGCGGCCCACCGCCGGCGCGGCGCCCCGTACCGGGGGCTCCCCCCTCGGACAGCGGCTGGCCGGCCTGCCCGGAGCCCAGCGGACACGGACCCTCCACGACCTGGTCGTCACCGAGGTCACCGCCGTACTCGGCCACCGCGCACCGGGCGCCCCGGAGCCGACGCAGGTGTTCAAGGACCTCGGCTTCGACTCGCTGTCCGCCGTGGAACTGCGCAACCGGCTCAGCGCCGTCACCGGCCTGCGGCTGCCCGCCACCCTCATCTTCGACCAGCCGACCCCGGCCGCCCTCGTCGCCTACCTGGAGGCCCGCCTCGTCGACACCGGCGACGAGAAGGCACCCGCCACCCCGGCCGCCCCGCTGCCCGCGGACGAGCCGATCGCCATCGTCGGCATGAGCTGCCGCTTCCCCGGCGGGGTCCGTTCCCCCGAGGACCTGTGGCGGCTGGTGCTCGCCGGCGGCGACGCCATCGCGGACTTCCCCGCCGACCGGGGATGGGACATCGGCTCCCTCTACCACCCCGACCCCGCGCACCCCGGCACCTCGTACGTCCGCGAGGGCGGTTTCCTCGACGGGGCCGCCGACTTCGACCCCGTGTTCTTCGGGATCTCCCCGCGCGAGGCCCTCGCCATGGACCCCCAGCAGCGCCTGCTGCTGGAGACGGCGTGGGAGACCTTCGAGCACGCCGGGATCTCCCCGGCCTCCGTACGCGGCAGCCGCACCGGCGTCTTCACCGGCGTCATGTACCACGACTACGTCAACCTGCTCCACGACCAGGAGGGCCTGGAGGGCTACGCTGGCAACGGCAGCGCCGGCAGCATCGCCTCCGGCCGCATCGCCTACACCCTCGGCCTCGAAGGCCCCGCCGTCACCGTGGACACGGCCTGCTCCTCCTCCCTGGTGTCGCTGCACCTCGCCGGCCAGGCCCTGCGGCAGGGCGAGTGCACCATGGCCCTCGCCGGCGGCGTGACCGTCATGTCCAGCCCCCAGACCTTCGTGGAGTTCAGCCGCCAGCGCGGCCTGGCCCCCGACGGCCGCTGCAAGCCCTTCGCCGCGGGAGCGGACGGCACCTCGTGGTCCGAGGGCGTCGGCATGGTCCTGCTGGAACGCCTCTCCGACGCGCGCCGCAACGGGCACCAGGTCCTCGCCGTCGTGCGGGGCTCGGCGGTGAACCAGGACGGCGCGTCCAACGGCATGACCGCCCCGAACGGCCCCTCGCAGCAGCGCGTCATCGAACAGGCCCTCGCCAAGGCGCAGCTGGCGGCACGGCAGGTCGACGTGGTGGAGGCGCACGGTACGGGCACCACCCTCGGCGACCCCATCGAGGCGCAGGCCCTGCTCGCCGCCTACGGCCAGGACCGCGAGGAGGACCGGCCGCTGTGGCTGGGTTCGGTCAAGTCGAACCTGGGCCACACCCAGGCCGCGGCGGGCATGGCCGGCGTCATCAAGATGGTCATGGCGATGCGCCACGGCGTGGTGCCGATGACCCTGCACGTGGACGAGCCGACCCCGCACGTCGACTGGTCGGCGGGTGCCGTGCGCCTGCTGACGGAGCCGGTGCCGTGGCCCGAGACCGGCGAACCTCGCCGCGCGGCCGTGTCCTCCTTCGGCATCAGCGGCACCAACGCCCACACCATCCTCCAGGAGGCCCCGCGGGAGCCCGCCGCCGCCACCGGCACCACCCCCGCACCGGCACTGCCCGTCTGGGTGCTGTCGGGGCGGGACGGGGAGGCGGTGCGGGCGCAGGCGGGCCGGCTGCTGGAGCGGGTGTCGGCCGATCCGGAACTGGACCCGGCC
>NZ_JBVISM010000031.1:0-21469 GCF_055575515.1 Streptomyces sp. NPDC034086
AGATCAAGTGGGGCCTGGACTACATGAACGACCGCTACGGCAGCCCGGTCGGCGCCTGGAACTTCTGGCAGGCCAACCACTGGTACTAAACCGACACTGCGGCAACACCCCACACGAAGACGCCCGCCCGGGACACCCCGGCGGGCGTCTTCGCGTTCCCGTGGGACCGTACGGCAGGATGCGCACGTGAAGTCCGAGGGAAAACTGGCCGAGTTGGAAGCGTGCGTGGCGGAGCTGGCCACGCCGGCGCGGGTGTACGCGGTGGCCGGGCGGTTCACCGAGCCGGAACCCGATCTGCCCGAACTGGCCGACCGCATCCGCGCGTTGCTGACCGCGGTCGCGGCCGACGAGGCGTGGCGGCGTTTCCTGCCCGCGTACGCCCCGCCGTCCGTTCCAGGGGTCTGCGCCGCTCTGGAACCGTTGGAGCCGCCCGAGGCCGCCGCGTTCCTGGCCGAGGTCGCGTCAGTCGATTTGGTCTGGCCGTCCTACCGGCACCTGCCCGCCGCCACCGCCGAGCGCGCGGCGCACCGGGTGGTGTCCGCACTCGGGCCCGAGGGCAGCTGGTGGACCAACCACGACGCCGGATGCGGCGCCGTGAACGGGCTCACCCCGCTGTTCGACAGCCTGCTCGCCGGCACGGACGGGGAGCACTTCGTGCTGGCCCTCCAGATCGCCGACGACTGACGGCCCCGTCCGGCCTGCTCCGGCGGGTCGGCCGGAGCGCCCGGCGCGGGCCGGCGTGCGGTCACGATGCGGGGGTATACGCCCGGCACCTTCTGGAAGGAGCAGTGATGCTGGGTATAGCGGCCGCGGTGCTGTTCTTCATCGCGTTCTTGATCAACGCGGCGGAGATCTCGACGAACCACGTTTTCTCGTCCGGAAACATCATGATCCTCGGTCTGATGGTGCTGGCCCTCCACGTCGCCGGCGTCGGCGGTGCCAGGGGCGCCCGCGTCCGACGCCGCTGATCACGGGACGCGGGCGCTCGGCGCGGTGAGGAACTCCGCGACGTGTCCTCCCCACGCCGCCACGTCGGCGCGGGTCCGCGCCACGCGCAGCCGGGAGTCCGGCAGGCGGTCGGCCAGGATTTCGGCCGTCGACCGCGGATGGCCGGGATCGTCCGCCCAGGCGAGGATCAGGGCCGGGTGGCGCAGTGCGGCGACCTCCCCGGGCGCGGGGAGGTCGCTGAGCGCGAGCCCGCGCAGTACGGACGGCAGTACCCGCTCCGGGGGCGTGGGCGGCATGTCCGGGACATCGGCCACGACCGCCGGGCGGGGCCTGCCGCGCCGGGCCGACCACCAGGCGTCCACCCCTTCCCGTTCGACGGCGGCGGCCGCCTCCCGGTTTTCTCGCGCGTACGCCGCGCGGGTCGCCCAGGCCGTGGGCGGGATGAGCAGGACCAGGCGGGAGAAGCGCTCGGGGGCACGGACCGCCGCGTGCAGCACGGTGCCGCAGCCCATGGAGGCTCCCATGGCGTCGACGGCCGCCGTGGCCCCGAGGTGGTCGAGGAGGGCCAGCAGGTCGTCGGCGAGGGCGGCGTACGTGTAGTCGGTGACCACGGGTCCACCGCCGGACCTGCCGTGGGCGCGGGCGTCGTAGCGGACCAGACGCCGCCCGGCGGCCAGCACCGGCCCCCAGTCGAACAGGCCCGTCCCGTCCTCCTGGGCCCGGCTCGTGAAGCCGCCGTGGGCGTACACGGCGAGCGGCCCTCCACCGGTGTCCTCGTACGCGAGCTCGGCGCCCCGGTGACGGAAACGGCCCTCGGTGACGGGGCGCGCGGTCCGGTCGCTCATCGTCCTCCGCCGTTCCCGGGTCCCGGCCCCGCCCCGTTCAGTGGTCGTGGCGCGCCCCGGCCTCCAGCCGGTGCGCCGGGTCCGAGGTGGGGATGTGCCGCCCCGGGGAACGGGTACCGGAGACCGTGAAGGCGACGCCGAGGCTGCGGCACATCCGCTGCGCGCGGGCCAGGGCGCCGAGCGTGGCCGGGGTCGGGTCGCCGGTGGGCAGTTCGAGCAGGACCCGGGCGGGACGGTGGGCGGCCACGAGCGCTTCGATCCGCAGGGCTGCCGCGGCCCGGTTGGTGACGTCCAGCCCGCCCTGGATCCTGACCTTGAGCGTGTCGTGGTCGAGAACGTGGTGGATCAGCATCACGGGCCTCCGGAAGCCGCGGCGGCGCGACGCGGAAGCTGCGGCGGCCGCCTCCCGCGGGGCGCGAACGTACCCCTGGCATCCACGATCGCACCCGCACCGGCCGCCGGCCACCGCCGGAGGGCGGCGACCGCTCAGAAGTCGCCGGGCGGCAGCGGGAGGGGCAGCCCGGGCAGCCCGTCGATGCTCTGCGCGATGTGGTCCTTCTTGGTGAAGTACGCGCTCAGCGAGGCGTCGTCCTCGCGCGAGAAGCGCTTGCCGTGCAGGTCGCGGTCCTCGTCGTACGACATGAAGGGGACGCCGTACCCGCAGGAGTCGCGGACGAGCTCGGCCGTCACCACGATGATCGCGCGCAACCCGTGGAGGGGTCGGGTCGATGTCCGGGAAGTGGGCGAGCAGGTCCTTGAAGCGCGGGTCGTCCCGGAAGACGGGTTCGCCCCGGCCGTGCACCCGGACGATGTTGGGCGGCCCCTGGAAGGCGCACCACATGACCGTGATCCGGCCGTTCTCCCGCAGGTGCGCGATCGTCTCGGCAGTGCTGCCGGCGAAGTCGAGGTAGGCGATCCGCTGCTCGTCGAGCACCGCGAAGGAACCCTTGAGGCCCTTGGGGGAGAGGTTGACCGTGCCGTCCGCTGCCAGCGGGGCGGTGGCGGTGAAGAAGACCGGCTGCTGCTCTATGAAGGTACGGAGCCGGCCGTCGATGCGTTCGTAAGTCTTTCCCATGTCTAAGGATTATGTAGTGAAACCCTTCGACTGTCTAACGATCCGTTCGCCTCGGCGGCGCGTCAGCGGCCGGCTCCACACCTGCAGGGCAGCAACGCACGTACACCACAGCACAGTTGACGGTGGGTGGGATCGGTGCCGGCGGGTTCAGGCGATGTCCCCGGCGCCCGGCGGCGCGCAGCGGGTCCCGGTCCAGGCGCCCGACACGTCGACGGGCGCGGAGGGCCGCATGCCGGCTCCGCGCGCGCACTCCGCGATGTCCGAGGCCTCGACGTGCCCGACGAAACGGGCCTGAGCCGTGAGCACCCACACCGCACCACGGTCCGTCAGCACCCGCTGCAGGTCGTCGAGTTCGCACATCAGGTCACCGTCCCCCTCGCGCCACCACAGCAGCACCGCGTCCACGCGTTCTTCGTGCTCGTCGCTGACCAGAGGGCGGCCGGTGCGTTCGACCACGGAATCGCGGACGTCGTCGTCGACGTCATGGTCGTAGCCCAGCTCCATGACCACCATGCCGGGCTCGATCCCGAGCCTGCCTGCCGGACCGGTCGGTGCCGTCATCGCGCACTCCTCCCTCGGCGACGGCCCCTCGGCCGCCGGCACCCATGGTCGGCCGAACGGGGCCCGCGGCGAAGGCCCCCGCCGAAATCCGGCCCGGAACGACCGGTCCCGCGGTGGGCCGGGGACACCGGCCACCGCACCGGCGGACCCGGGGAGGGGGCCGAGCCGCCGGGCAGCGCGGGCGCACGCGGACGGGCCACCCCCCGGCCTGCTCCCTCAGCCGGAGGCGCGCAGCGCCGCCGTGTGGGCCCTGACCTGATCGGCAGTCAGGTAGGCGTCGG
Source organism: Streptomyces sp. NPDC034086 (assembly GCF_055575515.1). Lineage (NCBI taxonomy): Bacteria > Bacillati > Actinomycetota > Actinomycetes > Kitasatosporales > Streptomycetaceae > Streptomyces > Streptomyces sp. NPDC034086. Next base: position 3,711 of record NZ_JBVISM010000031.1, read on the forward strand.
TGTACTCGAACTCCCGCAGGGTCGGCGGCTTGGCGGAACGCGTCCCGATCCGGACGAAGTCGTCACCGGCCACCGCGTTGAGCAGCCAGTTGGTCAGGACGCGGGTCTTGGCGACGTTGGTGCGCAGCGCCGACCAGTGGTACCCGCGGGCGACGGCCTGGGCCGGGAGCCCCCGCAGCGGGACGCCCAGCGGCTTGGACACCGCGTCGGTGCCCCCGAGGTCGACGACGAGCCCCAGGTCCTTGTGCACGTACGGCCGCAGGGGCCGGCCCCGCAGCGTCGCGATCAGGTTGTCCGCGAGCGTGCGGCCCTGGCGCAACGCGTGCTGCGCCGTGGGCGGGCACACCGCCCCTTCCTTCCCCGCGGCGAGGTCGGGCACGGCGGCCGCGTCCCCCAGGGCGAAGACGCCGGGCGCACCCGGCACGGTCATCTCCGGGGTGACCAGCAGCCTGCCCCGGACGGTCTCCGCGCCGAGCGTGCCGATCAACGGGCTCGCGGCGACTCCGGCCGTCCAGATCAGGGTCCTGCTGGGCAGGACCCGGCCGTCGGTCAGCGTGAGCTCCGTGGGGCCCGCCTTGGCGACACTGACACCGAGGGAGACCTGGATGCCGCGCCGCCGCATGATGTCCAGGGCCGTGCGCCCCAGCTGGTCGCCGAGTTCGGGCATCAGCTTCGGGGCGAGGTCCAGGAGGTGCCAGCTGATCTGGCGGGGGTCCAGCCGGGGGTAGCGCTTCACGGCGTGGTGGGTGAGCCGCTGGAGGCAGGCGGCCGTCTCCGTGCCGGCGTACCCGCCGCCGACCACGACGAAGCAGAGCCGTGCGGCCCGCTCCGCCTCGTCCTCGCTGGCGTCGGCCAGGTCGAGCTGCGAGATGACGTGGTCGCGCAGGTACGTGGCTTCGGCGAGGGTCTTCATGCCCCGGGCGTGCTCGGTGAGTCCGGGGATGTCGAAGGTGCGGGTGATGCTGCCGGGAGCCAGCACCAGGTAGTCGTAGGCGTGTTCCGTCAGTTCGCCGGTGATCTTGCGTACGAGGCAGATCTTCGCCTGCGTGTCGACGCCCACGGCACCGCCGGGGACGATCCGGGTGCGGTAACGGCTGCTGCGGCGCAACGAGACCGCGATGGACTGCGGGGTCAGCACGCCGGAGGCGACCTGCGGCAGCAGCGGCAGGTACAGCTGGTAGGAGGTGGGGCTCACCAGGGCGATGTCAGCCTCCGCGGGCGAGAGCCTGCGCTCCAGCCGCCGGACGCATTCGACCCCGGCGAAGCCGGCTCCCACCACGAGGATCCTCGGTCGTACCACGGTGTCCGTCCTTTCTCGCGCCTGGCAGGTTCCACCCCCGCCTTCCCCGCGGGACGCCGGTCTGCACGCGGAAACGCCCGACAGGCGGGGAACCGTCCGCCGGCCGGGGGGTTTCGGCCGGGTGCGGACGGAAACACGCGAAGAGGCCGAACGGGCCGAACGGGCCCAAGAGGTACCGACCGTGAGGAGGCGCGTCACCATGGGGACCATGATCCTGCTGATCGCACCGATGCTGCTGGCACTGCTGCTGCTCAAGGGCGGTGACGGCCGCCGGGCCCGCCACCGCGCCGGCCGCGGCTGACGATCGATCCGTTCGAGCGAGGTAGTGAGGGTGAGGTGGGACCGTGGCGGTTCGTGCGGTGGGTTGGGCCCGGTCGTTCCCCGTCCACCGGGGGGTCCGTGAGGCCCGCCGATGGTGCCTGGAGCATCTGAACACCCTGGCGTGGACCGAGGACGCGCCCGACACGGTGCACTCCGTCCTCCTCACGGTGTCGGAACTCGTCACCAACGCCCACGTGCACGCCCGCAGCAGCGCCCAGCTCGTTCTGACCTGGGACGGCCGCTGCCTGCACGTCAGCGTGGCGGACGACGATCCCGAGCTGCCCGCCCCCATGCAGGCCTCCGCCGGAGCGACCTCCGGCCGGGGGCTGGCCATCATCGACGCCCTCGCCGACCGGTGGGACGCCCACGCCTGTCACGGCGGCAAGACGATCACGGCCTGCTTCCGTCCGCCGGAGCGGTCCGCCCCGCACGGGCGGACGGACGACGACGCGGAACCGACCGCCTGACGACGCCGGCCGGGCGGTTCCCCGAGCGGGGAACCGCCCGGCCGGCGGTCATCAGTCATCCCGTCAGGGCACGGCGTCCTCGGGGGAGGCGTGCCAGTGGGTGACCACCGGCTTGTCGACGATGATGGTACCGACCGGCAGGGAGACCGGTTCGGGGTCCTCGTCACCGACGGCGACGATGATGCTCTCGAGTTCCTTGCCGTCGGTACCCGGGGTGGTCTTGGGCTTCACCCCCGCGTAGACGGTGGTGGCGCCGCTCAGCGTGATCCGCTCCGCGGCGGTCCGCTCGGCGGGGCCCGCCTCGGTGCCGTCGGAGCCGAACGCCACCGTGGGGAGCGCGGCCGGGAGGGTGCACGTCACCCCCGGCCTGGCCTTGGCGGTGACCAGGAGGTATCCGCCGGCGCGGCTCTCGGGCCTGGCGCTCCAGGAGAGGTCGGCGGCGCCGCAGACCCGTTCGGCCCGCTCGTGCCCGCCGCTCGCGGTGCCGGCGCCCTGGGCCTGGTACGCGGTCGTCAGCAATGCTCCGCCCACCAGCGCCGCGGAGACGAGGAGGGCTTGGGGACGGTTGCCTGACATGAGAGATCTCCTTCCATGGCCGGTGCCGGGGCGGGCCGGTGCCGGGGCGGGGGCGCCCGCGCGCCCGGGCCCCGCGGACCGGTGCCCGGCCGTCACGACCCCCCTGCGGGCGCCGGGCCCTCCCTGAGGGCCGAGCGTCCCTGTTCCCACGCGCCGCGGATGTGCGCGGCGAGGCGGTCCTCCAGCAGGAGCGTCGCCGCGCAGCCGAAGGCGACATCGGCCTCCAGGCCCGGCTCGTCGGCGAGGAGACCGCCGATGACCTCGTGCCGTACGACCTGCTCGTGGACGGCGTCGGCCTCCACGTGTTCGGCGTAGAAGTGCTCGGCCGCCGGTCCGGCCCCACAGCGGCGCATGGCCTTGGCCAGGCGCCTCGACCCGGGGGAGGAGGTCACCTCCACGCACGCGAAGTGCCCGACCAGGGCCCCGCGCAGGGCCCGGTGCAGACCCAGCAGCGACATCAGGTTGACCGTGGCGAGGAGGACTGCCGGAGCCCGGTCCAGGTAGTGGCCGTACGAGCTGTCCAGGCCGAGGTCCTCCATGAGGTCGGCGAACAGGCGGGCGTGGATGCGCTCCGCACGGCCCGCGCCGAACTCGTCGTACTCGATGGCGACCATCGCCGCCTTGGCGCGGCCGCTGAGCCGGGGGATCACCCAGGCGTGCGGGTCGGCCTCCTTCAGGTGGTACAGGGAGCGCAGGGCCGCGTACTCGCGCAGCTGCCACAGCTCGCCCTCGGTCTCCAGGTAGTGGCTGAGGCTGCCGCTCAGGTCCACGGGCTCGACGAGGAGCGGCCCGAACGCCTCCGCCACCGTCGTCGGGGACCCGGCCGTGGACGTCCGCAGGGCGTGGAGGAAACGGTCCTCCAGGCCGCGCCGCAGCCGCAGCAGGTCCGGATCCCATTCGCGGGTGTCGTCCACGCCCGCGAAACCGCGGTAGTGCAGCTCGTACAGCAGGTACAGGGCGAGGTGCAGGTCCTCGCCCCACGGGTCGGCCTTCAGGACCGCCGTGGTGGTGTGCGCGGGGGCGCCGCCGCCGCGCAGCGAGTCCACCACGGCGCGGGACAGCGGTCCGCGTGCCGCGGCGGGCTCGGGGGGCGGGGCGGCGCCCGTGGTCGTGGGGGCGGGGGCGGTCATCCGTCGCTCCTGTCCTCGGGCGCCGCGCCGGCGCGCTCGCGCGGTCGGTGGCTGGTGTCGCACCAGGGGTACGTACGGCTGCGGCGGCAGGTGCACACGGCGACCATGAACCGGTCCGAGCGGGCGGTCGTACCGTCGTCCAGGACGATCTCGACCGGCCCCTCCACCATGACCGGGCCGCAGCGCTCCACGCACACCCGCCGGGGCTCAGGGGCGCCGGGCACGGACGACCACCAGTTCCTCCTGCTCGGTGCCCTCTTCCGCCAGGCCCTGCTGCTCCAGCCAGAGCCTGCGGGAGCGCAGCACCGGCCCCCACGGCACCGAGGCCCGCTCGGTGACCCGCGCGGACAGGCCCTGCCGCTCCAGCAGCTCCAGGGTCCGGCGTACCCCGCACATCCCCGAGTGCACCATCAGCAGGACGCCTCCGGGCCGCAGCAGGGCCGGGGCGGCCGCACAGATCCGGTCGATGACGGCCCGGCCGTCCGTCCCCGCGTCCCAGGCGCGCTGCGCCCCGGCGGTGGGCAGACGGGCGTCGGGGCAGGGTACGTAGGGCGGATTGGCCAGGACCAGGTCGAAGCGGCGCCCCCGGGTACGGGCGGCGAAGTCGCCGTGCAGGACGCGCAGCCGCAGGCGCTGGCGCCAGCTGTTCAGCCGGGCGGCCAGTACGGCCGGCCAGGCCACGTCGACGGCGGTCACCTCGGCGCCCATGGCCGCCGCGCGCAGGGCGAGGGCACCGGTGCCCGTGCCGATCTCGACGACCTCCGCGCCCGGGCGCAGCTCCTCCCGGGCCAGGGCGCCGGCTAGCAGCAGGGTGTCGGCCTGGGGCCGGTACACGCCGGGAAGCGCGATCAGGCGGGGCAAGGGGTCGGTGTACGTCAACGCGGTGCTCGGCACGGGTACCTCCTGGGGGCCGGACCCCGTCGGCGAGGACGGAGCCGCGGCCGGGAACGGACGAGGGGTCATGGGCGCTGCGGGGTGTCGTGGCCGGCCCCGGGGCCGTCCGGCTCCCGCCAGGAATCCTGGCGGGACCGGGCCGCGGGGTTCTGGTCCGACGGCCGCGCGCCGGGGTCCCGGCGGGCCGCCGCGCGCCTGCTGCCGTACCAGAAGGCGCCGACCAGCAGCGCGGCGACGACCACGCCGGCCAGGATCAGCAGGAGGGACGGGGAACCGGAAGCCGCTAGGGCGTCAGAGGCGATCATGGGCCTGCGCCTACCCGCAATCGCGTCCCTTGCACATCACGGGTCCACATCACTCGTACGCCTCCCGGACGGGCCCCGGAATGCCCGCGGGTGCGCGCCACGGCACCGGGACGGCGACCCCGGCCCGTCCGTTTTCGCCCGGCGGCGAAGGGCACACGGTCGCCATGGACCAGTCGAAGACCCCCGTGCTCGACGCCCTGGCGGCCTACCACGCCGAGGGCCAGACCCCGTTCACACCCCCCGGCCACAAACAGGGCCGCGGCGCCGACCCCCGGGTGCGGGCCGTGCTCGGCGACGCGGTGTTCACCTCCGACGTACTCGCCACCAGCGGCCTGGACGACCGCACCGCCTCCAAGGGGGTGGTCGAGGAGGCCGAGGCGCTCATGGCGGACGCCGTCGGCGCCGACCACGCCTTCTTCTCCACCTGCGGCAGCTCGCTCTCCGTGAAGTCCGCCATGCTCTCCGTCGCCGGACCGCACGAGGAACTGCTGATCGGGCGGGACGCCCACAAGTCCGTGGTGTCGGGCCTGATCCTCTCGGGCATCCGGCCCGTCTGGGTGGACCCCCAGTGGGACGCCGAGCGCCATCTGGCCCACCCGCCGACCGCGGAGGCCTTCGAGGCGGCGTTCACCGCGCACCCGGACGCCCGGGGCGCGCTCGTGACCACCCCGACCCCCTACGGCACCTGCTCGGACCTCGCGGCCATCGCGGAGGTCTGCCACCGTCGCGGCAAGCCCCTCATCGTCGACGAGGCCTGGGGCGCCCACCTGCCCTTCCACCCCGACCTGCCGACCTGGGCCATGGACGCCGGAGCCGACGTCTGCGTCACCTCCGTGCACAAGATGGGCTCGGGCCTGGAACAGAGCTCGGTCTTCCACCTCCAGGGCGACCTGGTACGGCCCGAGGTGCTCAGGAGCCGCGAGGACCTGCTCGGCACCACCAGCCCCTCCGTCCTGGTGTACGCGGCCCTCGACGGCTGGCGCCGCCAGATGGTCGAGCAGGGCAAGACCCTCTACGGGGAGGCCCTCGCGCTCTGCGACGGGATCCGTGACCGGATCTCCCGCATCGACGGCGCCCGCGTCCACGGCAGGGAGGACTTCTGCGGCCCCGGCCTCGCGGCCGACATGGACCCCCTCCAGATCATCATCGACATCAGCGCCTGGGAGGTCACCGGCTACCGTGCCGCCGACTGGCTGCGCCGCCATCACCGGATCAACCTCCACGTCGCCGACCACCGGCGCATCAGCGCCCAGATCACGCACGCCGACGACACCGGCACCGCCGACGCCCTGGTGTCGGCGCTCACCGACCTCGCGGCCCACGCGCCCGGGCTCCGCACCGGCCGGCCCGTACGGGTCCCCCCGCCGGCCGGGCTGCGGCTGGAGCAGGCGGTGCTGCCCCGGGACGCCTTCTTCGGGCCCACGGAACAGGTGCCGTGGGAGCGGGCGGAGGGAAGGATCGCCGCGGAGATGCTCACGCCGTACCCGCCGGGCATCCCGGCCGCAGTGCCCGGCGAGCGGCTGAGCGGCGCCGTGCTGCGCTACCTGCGGTCCGGGGTCGACGCGGGGATGGTCGTGCCCGACGCCGTCGACACGGAGGTCAAGAGCGTCCGCGTGCTCCGCGAGGAAGGATGAACCGGCCGGAATTTCCTCCTCCCGGGAGACATGACCTCCCCGGACGGGGAAACCCGCAAGGCATGACGGACATCGCGAAGCGGGACCGCGACGGCGGAGAGCCCGAGCACGGGACCACCGGGGGGGCCACCGGGGCGGGTCCCGCCCCCGGGATCGAGGAACGCGCCCCCGACGGGCCCACCGAACTGCCGAAGCGCTCGTGGAGGGCGGTGCTGCGGGGGACGGTCAAGGAGTTCGTGAACGACGAACTGGCCGACCGCGCCGCCGCCCTGACCTACTACGGGGTGCTGGCGGTCTTCCCCGCCCTGCTGGTGCTCGTGTCCCTGCTGGGCATGGCCGGCGAGTCCACGACCCAGCAGGTGCTCGACCACCTGCGGAACCTCGCCCCGGGCTCGGCCCGGGACGTACTCAGCGACGCGGTGCGGCAGTTGCAGGGCCGCAGCGGCGTCGGGTCCCTCCTGGCGGTCGTCGGTCTCCTCGTGGCCCTCTGGTCCGCCTCCGGCTACATCGGCGCGTTCATCCGCGCCTCCAACGCCGTCTACGACGTGGCCGAGGGCCGCCCGGTGTGGAAGGTGCTGCCGCTCCGGCTGGCGCTCACCGTGACCCTGATGGTCCTCGCCTGCGCCGGGTCGCTGATCGTGGTCTTCACCGGAGGACTGGCGCGGCAGGCCGGCGACGCGCTGGGCATCGGCGACTCCGCGCTGACGGTGTGGTCGGTCGCGAAGTGGCCGGTCCTCGTGCTGCTCGTCACGGTCATGATCGCGCTGCTCTACTGGGCCGCGCCGAACGCCAAGGGCCGTGGGTTCAAGTGGATCACCCCCGGCAGCCTCCTCGCCCTGGTGATCTGGATGGCCGCCTCGGCCGGCTTCGCGTTCTACGTCGCGAACTTCGCCTCGTACAACAAGACGTACGGCACCGTCGCGGGCGTGATCATCTTCCTGGTGTGGCTGTGGATCACGAACCTCGCCATCCTCCTCGGCCTGGAGTTCGACGCGGAGCTGACCCGTCAGCGCGCCATCGCCGGCGGGCTCCCCGAGGACGAGGAGCCCTACGTCCAGCCGCGCGACACGCGGGCGTGGAGCGAGGAGGACCGCCGCCGGATGGACTGACCCCGGCCACGGGCACGGACCGCGGCCCGCCCGGGGACCGCAACCCCGTGCGGTGACCGCGACTGGGCCGGATGGCCGCGCCGGGGGTGCGGCCGGGCGCCCGGCATGAGGGCATGGCGGGGGCGGCACATCGGTGCCGCCCCCACCGGACGACAGGAGTGACCATGCCCAAGAAGGGCCAGGACCGGCAGAAGACCCGTCAGCAGGAGCAGTCGGAGAAGTCCGTCCCGAAGAAGGAAACGGGCGGCCAGCGGAAGACGACTTCGACGTCGCAGCAGGGCAAGCGCACCCACGACACGGGCGAAGAGGGCCGGACGGGCACCTCCGGCATGTGACGCCCGGGCAGCTGTGCGGGGCCGGCCGCGGTACGCGGACGGCCCCACCGCTGTTCCGGGCCGGCCCGGCCGAGGGGAACCGGCAGCGGAACCCCCGGGATCCGGATTGGAATCCCCGGACGGCACATGGATGAGCGAATGCCGGTCATACGACCGGTGGAGGGCGGTCACGGCGGACCGCCCCGGTCGGAAGGAGCCGCAGCAGTGACCGACAGCACCCGTACGGACGTACTCCTCGAGCCCCGCCACGAAGGACCCCTGGACGGACCGTGCCGCTCCGCGCAGCGAGAGGTCTTCGCCCGGGCCGCGTACGAGCACCCCGTGGCCGCCCGGGCGCGCGAGGAGGCCGCGAAGGCGGTGTGCGGCGGCTGCCCGGTCCGTCTGCCCTGCCGCCGCCAGGCCCTGGCCGAACGCATCCCGCACGGTGTCCGCGGCGGACTGACCCCGGACGAGCGCCACCTCCTCCTGGCACATCCCGCCTGACGCGCCCGCGGCGCGGCCGGGACGAGCGCTGCGGTCCGGGGTCCCGGCCGCGCGGCCGGGACCCCGTCCGGGCGGGCCGGTGACGGAACCCGGGCCCGCCCCGGCCCCTCAGCCCCTCACGCGCCGGTCGCGCTCGGGACGGCCAGCGGATCCCGCGGGGCCTTCTCCTTCTCCTGCTCGAGCCGGGCACCGAGTTCGGTGAGCCGGTTGCGGCCCATGGCCTTGCGCACGTCGGGGAACCACTCCTGTTCCTCTTCCTCCACGTGGTGGCGGACCTGCTCCATCAGCACGCTCATCTTGGCCTTGAAGCGCTCGTCGGCCGGGTCCATGCCCTTGAGCTCGGACAGCATCCACACCACCGCGTGGTGCTCCTCGACGCTCTCCAGGATGTGGTCGGTGGTGTCCGGGGCGGCTTCGCGGGCGGCCGGATAGAAGATCCGCTCCTCGATCCATGCGTGCACGGTCAGTTCCTCGATCACCTGGTCGGCGATCCGCCGGCGGTCCGCCGTGTCGTCGTCGCCGGTCTTCTCGAACTGCTTGAAGAGCTTCTCCACCGTCTTGTGGTCGTCACGCAGCAGCACGATCGCGTCCATATGCCTCTCCACCTCACTCGGGACGGTCCGCAAGCCCCCTTCCCGCCGCTCCCGTCCCACCGACGCCCCGGACCGGGAAACCACCCGTACGGCGCCGAACCGGCCTCCCGTCACGGCCCCCCTCGGACGCGGAGCCCGGCTGTCCGCCCGGCGGCATGAAGCGGCGCTGACCGGACAGGCGTCGGGGGTGGACATCGAAGGCGCCGTCGTGGTGGTGACCGGGGCGTCCAGCGGGATCGGCCGGGCCACCGCCCTGGAGTGCGCCAAGCACGGCGCGCGGCTCGTCCTGGCCGCCCGCAGCCTGCCCGAGCTGCGCCAGGTGGCCCGCGCCTGCGGGCCGGGCGCCCTGGCGGTACCCACGGACGTCTCCGACGAGCGGGCGGTGGAGGCGCTGGCCGCCGCCGCCGTCGGCGCGTTCGGCCGCATCGACGTCTGGATCAACGCCGCCGCCGTGGGCATCCTCGGACGGTTCGACCAGGTGCCGCCGGCCGAGCTGCGGCGACTGCTGGAGGTCAACGTCCTGGGCGCCGTACACGCCGCCCGCGCCGTCATCCCCGTCATGCGGAACCAGGGCCGGGGCGTCGTCATCGACGTCGCCTCCCTCCTGGGAGCACGCGTCCAAGCGCCCTACATGGGCGGCTACGCCATGTCGAAGGCGGCCCTGGTGACCTTCGACGCGGTGCTCCGCGAGGAACTCGCCCTGCTGGGGGACGACGGGATCTCCGTCTGCACGGTCCTGCCCGCCGGGGTGGACACTCCCTTCTTCCGGCACGCGGCCAACCGCGCCGGCAGGGAACTGCGGTCCGTGCCCCCGCTGGCCACACCCGAACGCGTCGCGCGGGCCGTCGTGCGCGCGGTCCGCCGTCCCCGCCCCCGCGTCCCGGTCGGCCCGTACGCCCGCACCCTGGCCGCCGGACAGGCACTGGCCCCGGCCGTCCTGCGCAGGGCCATGGCCCTGCGCACCGAACACGCCTACCTCGGCCCCGAGGGCACCGCGGCCCCCGGCCCCGGAATCCTCCACACCCCGTCCGGATCGAGCGCCGCCGTGCACGGGGGCCGCCACGGGGGCCTGCGCACCGCCGGCAGGCGGGCCGGAGCCGTCGCCGGCGTACTGCTCGCGGCCCGCGCGGCACTGCGCCGGGCGGAGCCACGGGGCCGCTGCCGGGCTTGATCCCGGTCAGCCCGGGTAGACGCGGCTCTCCGGACCCTTGAGAGCTGGACGGAGGCGAGGTCATGGCAGTACAGCACCGACTCGTGCGGTGCCGGCCCGAGCGGGTGTGGGAGGTCCTCGGCGACGGCAGCGGATACGACCGCTGGGTCGTCGGCACCCACGACGCCCGCGAGCAGGACGGGAGCTGGCCCCGGGAGGGCGCGGCCCTGCGCTACCGGCTCAAAATCGGCCCGTTCACCTACGACGGACGCACCGTCGTCCGCGTCCACCAGCCGCCCGACCGGCTCGAACTCGAAGCCATCGCCGGAGAGGTGAGCGCGCGCATCGCCTTCGACGTACGGCCCTGGGGCGAGGACACGCTCGTCATCGTCGACGAACACCCGCTGCGCGGCCGGGGCTGGACCTTCCACCACGCCGCCGTCGACGCCGTCGTCCAGGTGCGCCACCGCCTCATGCTGGCCCGCCTGGCCCGCGTCTGCGAGGAAGGGGACGGCAGCGGTGGCGGATCCTGACGCGGTGGTCATCGGCTCCGGCCCCAACGGCCTGGTCGCCGCCAACCTGCTGGCCGACGCCGGCTGGCGGGTCCTGGTGCTGGAGGCCCAGCCCCTGCCCGGCGGCGCCGTACGCAGCGACCGCGGCCTCGACCCCGACTACGTCCACGACCTCTTCAGCGCCTTCTACCCCCTCGCCGCCGCCTCGCCGGTGATCCGCGGCCTGCGGCTGGAGGAGTACGGCCTGCGCTGGAGGCGGGCGCCCGCCGTCGTCGCCCACCCCCGGCAGGACGGCCGGTGCGCCGTCCTCGCCGCCGACCCGCAGACCACGGCCGCCTCGCTCGACGGATTCGCACCCGGCGACGGGGCCGCCTGGGAGCGGCTGTACGCGCTGTGGGAGAAGACCGGCGCCGACCTGCTCGACTGCCTGTTCACCCCCTTCCCGCCCGCCCGCGCCGGCCTGCGCCTCGCGGCCCGCCTCGGCTACGGGCAGGCACTGCGGGTGGCCCGCACCATGCTCCTGCCGGCCCGGCGCTTCGGCGAGGAGGAGTTCGCCGGCGAGGGCGGACGCCTCCTCATCGCCGGCAACGCCCTGCACGCCGACCTCGCCCCCGAGTCGTCCCTCGGCGGCGGCTTCGGCTGGCTGATGTGCATGCTCGGACAGCAGTACGGCTTCCCGGTCCCCGAAGGCGGAGCCGGAGCCCTCACCGACGCCCTCGTGCGCCGTCTCACCGCGCACGGCGGCGCCGTACGGTGCGGGCACCCGGTCGCCGAAGTCGTCGTACGCGGAGGCCGGGCCGTCGGAGTGCGCACCGAGGACGGCACACCCGTTCCGGCCCGCCGGGCCGTGCTCGCCGCCGTCCCCGCCCCGACGCTCTACGGCCGCCTGCTCGCCCCCGAACGGCTCCCGGACCGGCTCCGGGCGGACCTGCGGCGCTTCCAGTGGGACTTCTCCACCGTCAAGGTCGACTGGGCCCTCTCCCGGCCCATCCCCTGGAGCACCGAAGGCCCGGGCACCGCGGGGACCGTCCACCTGGCCGACAGCGTCGACGAGCTGACCCTCTTCGCCGCCCAGATCGCCACCCGCCACGTACCGGCCACACCCTTCGCCGTACTCGGCCAGATGACCACCGCCGATCCGACCCGCTCACCGGCCGGCACCGAGTCGGCATGGGCGTACACCCACGTCCCCCAGCACATCACGGGCGACGCGGGCCCCGACGGCATCACCGGCCGCTGGGACGAACGGGACCGCCAGGCCATCGCCGACCGCCTCGAGTCCCAGGTCGAGCGCTACGCCCCCGGATTCACCGCCACGATCCGGGCCCGGCGCGTCCTGACCCCGCCCGACCTCGAACACCTCAACCCCGCCCTGCACGGGGGAGCCGTCAACCAGGGCACCACCCAGCTCCACCAGCAGCTCCTCTTCCGGCCCTTCCCAGGCGGCGGCCGCCCCACCACCCCCGTGCCCGGCCTCTTCCTGGCCTCCGCCACCACCCACCCGGGCGGAGGCGTACACGGCGCCCCGGGGGCCAACGCGGCGCGCACCGTCCTGCGCACCCACCGCCTCCAGCGGCTGCGCCGACCGCTGCGGACGGCCGGGAGCGCGCGACCGTTCGCGACCGACCCCCTGCCCCCGTCCCGGGACTGACCGGGACGCCCGGCGCGGCGCGACGGTAGAGTTCCCGAGGGCGAGGACGGCCGAGGCGGTCCCGCCCGTCGCGGTGCCGGGGCCGAAGGCGTCCCCGGCGAAGATCCGACTCTCGCGGGCGCTTCCCGCGTCCTGCCGCACACCCCCCGGCCCGCCCGCAGCGGGTGTGCCCGAGCACGACAGGTTCCCGATCCCTTGTCTTCCGCTATACCGACGTCGTCTTCCGCTATGCCGACGTCCCCCGTCGCGCGACTGCGCGGTCTGCGCCCGGACTGGCTCCGCGACCCGAAGGTCTGGCGCGTCGAGGTCCTCGGGGGCCTGGTCGTCGCGCTCGCACTGGTCCCCGAGGCGATCTCGTTCTCGATCATCGCCGGTGTCGCCCCGGCGGTCGGCCTGTTCGCCTCGTTCACGATGGCGGTGGTCATCTCGGTCGTCGGCGGCCGCCGCGCGATGATCTCCGCGGCCACCGGAGCCGTCGCCCTCGTGATCGCGCCGCTCAACCGTGAGCACGGCTTCGGCTACCTGGTCGCCGCCGTCATCCTCGCCGGAGCCTTCCAGATCGCGCTCGGGGCGCTGGGCGTCGCGAAGCTGATGCGGTTCCTGCCGCGCTCGGTCATGGTCGGCTTCGTCAACTCCCTCGCGATCCTGATCTTCATGGCCCAGGTGCCCGAAACGCACGGCGTGCCCTGGCCCGTGTATCCGCTGCTCGCGGGCGGCCTGCTCCTGATGGTGCTCCTCCCCAGGGTCACCACCGTGGTCCCGGCCCCGCTCGTCTCTATCGTCGTCCTCACCGTGATCACCGTCGCGGCCGGGATCGCCGTCCCGACGGTGGGCGACAAGGGCGCACTGCCCTCCTCCCTGCCGGTCCCGGGTCTGCCGGACGTCCCCTTCACCGTGGACACCCTCACCACGATCGCCCCCTACGCGTTCGCGATGGCGCTGGTCGGCCTCATGGAGTCCCTGATGACGGCCAGACTCGTCGACGAGATCACCGATACGCACTCCTCGAAGACGCGCGAGTCGATCGGCCAGGGCGTCGCGAACATCGTCACCGGTTTCTTCGGCGGTATGGGCGGCTGCGCGATGATCGGACAGACGATGATCAACGTGAAGGTGTCGGGGGCCCGCACCCGCCTGTCCACGTTCCTCGCCGGGGCGTTCCTGATGGTGCTCTGCGTCGTCTTCGGGCCGGTCGTCTCCGACATCCCCATGGCCGCCCTCGTCGCCGTCATGGTCATGGTCTGCTTCGCCACCTTCGACTGGCACTCCGTCGCCCCCAAGACCCTCAGGCGCATGCCGGCCGGCGAGATCACCGTCATGGTGGTGACGGTCGTCTGCGTCGTGGCCAGCCACAACCTCGCCGTCGGCGTCGTCGCGGGCTCCGTCACCGCGATGGTCGTCTTCGCCGCACGCGTCGCCCGTCTCGCCGACGTCACCGCCACGACCGCACCCGACGGCAGGAGGGTGGTCTACACGGTGACGGGCGAACTGTTCTTCGCCTCCTCCAACGACCTCGTCGGCCGGTTCGCCTACGCGACCGACCCCGACGAGGTCGTCATCGACCTGTCGGCGGCGCACGTCTGGGACGCCTCCTCGGTGGCGGCCCTCGACGCCATCGAGACGAAGTACGCCCAGCGCGGCAAGTCGGTCGAGATCGTCGGCCTGAACGATCCGAGCGCGGACCTCCACCGCAAGCTCAGCGGCGAACTCGCGAGCCATGAGGTCGTCTCTTAGAAAGGCCTTGGCCGTCGGCCGGGGGCTCGCTAGGTTGGCCGCCATGCGCGAAGTGATCACGGACGGCGGCAGGACGCTGGCGGTGGAGGAGTGGGGCGTGCCCCACGGGCTGCCCGTCGTCTACCTGCACGGCAGCCCCATGAGCCGGCTGGCCCGCCACCCCGACGCCGCTCTCTTCCGCAGGTTCGGCGTCCGCCTGATCACCTACGACCGGCCCGGCTTCGGGTGCTCCACACCCTCGCCGGGGCGCCGCGTCGTCGATGCCGCCGCCGACGTGGCCGCCGTCGCCGACGCACTGGGTCTGGGCCGCTTCGCGGTGCTCGGGGTGTCCGGGGGCGGCCCGCACGCGCTGGCGTGCGCCGCCGCGCACCCCGGCCACGTCACGCGGGCCGGCGTGCTGGCCGGTCTGGCTCCGCGCGACGCGGCCGGGCTGGACTGGACCGCCGGGATGAGCGAGGGCAACCGCCGCAGCGCCGCCGCGGCCCTGGCCGGGCGGCATGCCGTCGTGGAACACCTCGCGAACGTCGGAACGGCCGGGCTGCCGCCGCTGCCGGAGGTCGAACAGAGGGTGCTTTCCCGGCCGGACGTCAGCGCCATGCTGGGCGAGGCCTTCGCCGAGGCGGTCCGTCCGGGGCTGGACGGCTGGGCGGACGACGTCATGGCGCTCTTCGGCACCGGCTGGGGGTTCGACCCCGCGGCCGTCGCCGTCCCGACCCGGCTGTGGCACGGTGGCCTGGACACCCTCGTGCCGCCGGCGCACGCCGAGTGGCTGGCCGCGCGCATCGCGTCCGCGACGCTGACCACGCAGGCCGACGCCGGGCACGGCGGCCACTTCGACGCCACCCCCGCCATGCTGGGCTGGCTCGTCGGTGACGCCGAAGGCCCGGCCGCCCACACCGCCGGTCGCGGCTGTGAGATGGTGAGAGGGATGGAACAGCCTGGTTCCGTCGCTTGAGGCTTCTTTCTCCCGCCCCTTCGGTGGGCCTCGGCATGGTGGTGCCGTCGCGGCTTTGAACGCCGGGCACGTACACGGCTCCGGCCGTGCGACCGGACTCCGCGGCCCCCGCGGGCCCGGTTCCCCGGGCTGCCGCCCCGATGAGGGAGAGGCCGCATGAAACCGTACGTCGCCCAGGTCCAGTTCCTCGGTTCCCTCGCGATACTCACCCTCTGCCCGGGCGTCGACGGATCCTCGGCGGCCGGCTGCCGCAAGCGCCTGGACCGGGTCCTCACACTGATCCCGGCGTCCGTCCGGTCGCTGGTCCTGGACGCGGACCGGATCCCCGCGCCCGACGTGCCCGCGGTCACGGGCGCCTTGCGCGCATGGGCCTCGGGGCGCCAGGTCACCGTGTCGGTGCTCTGCGGCTCCTGCCCGACACGGCCCGTCCCCTTGTGGCCGTCTTCGTCGCCGCCCAACGCCGTCGCCCTGCGGCGGGCCGTGGACGCGCGTGCGCTGACCCAGTGGGCGGCGGGAGTCCGCCGGGCGCGCCAGGACCACCACCCCTGCTCACTGCCCTGAACCCCGGCCGTGCGGCAGGGCCGTGCGCGTGTCCTGACCTGCGGGAGCACGGCCGTCGGACAGTCCGCCGCCGAGCGCCGTGCCCGGGGCTTGCGGCGGATTCGCAGCCGGCGGCACCATCGATTGAGGCAGCCCTCGCCAGGGGCGTGACCGCACGCGGCAGGCCGTTTCGGGGTGAGGTGAGACGGTATGGACGACGACTTCCAGATCACGGTGCAGCGCCTGGGGTCCACCGTGCACATCACCCTGGCGGGCGAGCTCGACCTCGACAGCGGGCCGGCCCTCGCCGACGTCGAGGCGGCTCTGGACGACTCGGTCGCCGTCCTGGTCTGCGACGCCGGCCGCCTCACCTTCTGCGACGTCGCGGGTCTCCACGCCCTGCTCGGGCTGCTCCACGGGCTCGAGGGCCGCGGCATCGCCTTCTGCGGCTACGGCTGGCAGCCCCAGCCGCGCTGCCTCCTCGAACTCGCCGAAAGCCGCTGCCCGCCTTCCGCCGGCCAGGACGCGCACGCCACGGCCGAGCCCGGGCGGCTGCTGCGAGACGCGCTCCGGGACGCCGCCGCCGCCCAGCGCGCGGCCGGTCGCGAGGCCGCCGGGAGCCCGGGGGGACCGGCAGCGACGGCCTGCCACGGCGACGGCCCGCACGACACCCCCCCCCGCACCGCTGGAGCAGGGCCCGGACGGGCGCCGGTCCGATGACTGCCGACGAGCCCCGCGCGCCGGCGCGGTGACGGGCGTCCGCCCGGCATCCGTGGTGCCGGAGGGCCCGGGCCCTCACAGCCGTACGGCGAGGGCTGCGATGTCGTCGTCGAGCCGTCCCCTGCTGTAGCGGAGGAGGTCGCGGTGAAGAGCCGCGAGCAGCTCGGCGGGCGGCGCGGGGGGCTGCCGGCGCATCCAGGCCGCCAGCGGGAAGAACTCGCCGTCGCGGGCGCGGGCCTCGGCGATGCCGTCGGTGTAGAGGAGCAGCAGGTCGCCCGGGGCGACGTCGTAGGTGTCGACGCAGTAGTGGTCACCGATCAGCTCCGCGAGGCTGAGCAGTGGTGCGGGCGTGGCGGGCTCGAGGACCCGCAGTCTCCTGCGGTTCAGGAGCATGGGGGGAGGGTGTCCGCAGTTGAGGACGTTGATGCGTCCGCCTCCGTGCGGGATCTCGACGAGCAGGGCGGTCGCGAAACGTTCCATCGGTCCGTCCGGGGGAAAGGCGGCGTTGTAACGGGTGCTGCTGGCGTCCAGCCTGCGGGCGACGTCGACCATGTCCGGTTCGCCGTACGCGGCCTCCCGGAAGGCGTTGACGATCGCCGCGGCCGCTCCCACGGCGGGCAGTCCCTTGCCCCGCACGTCACCGATGAGCAGCCTCACTCCGTACGGCGTCTCGACCCCCTCGTAGAAGTCCCCGCCGATGCGGGCCTCCGCCGCGGCCGCGAGGTACAGCGACTCGATCTCGACCTCCCCCAGACGGCGGGGCATGGGACTCAGGACCACCTGCTGGGCCGCGTCGGCGACCAGCCGCACCTGAAAGAGGGTGCGCTCCCGCTGGAGCCGGACGTGGCTCCCGTAGGCCGCCGCCACGGTGACCGCGATGATGCCGGCGGCCGTCCACCACGTTCCCAGATCGGGAAAGACGAGGCTGAGCCCGATCATCAGGATGAGGCAGACCGTCCCGAGCAGGACGGTGGGCAGGACCGGCCACATCGCAGCGGCCAGGGCGGGCGCCGCCGGGAGCAGGCGGCTGAAGGCCATCTCCGGCGGAGTGTTGTAGGCCAGGGTGGCGATGACGACGGTCAGGGCGACCGGCGACAGCCGCACAAGTCTTCCCGGCCCGGGGCGCCGACGGAGCCGCGGCCGTCCGGACTCGATCACACTTCACAGTATCTGCCTGACGGGGGCACGGCGCTCTGAGCGGGCCTCCCCGACGGCCAACCGGCCGGCGCTCCCGCTTCGGGGTACCGGAGTGGTGCGGGTCACGCATCGCAGGGGGTGCGGGTGGATGCGGGGGGTGAGGTTCGGGGGGTGGGGCGGTGAGGCGCCCCACAGGAGGCAGATCACATTCGG
>NZ_JBVISM010000032.1:0-13023 GCF_055575515.1 Streptomyces sp. NPDC034086
CCGCACGCTGGGCATCCGTAACCAACAACGGCGGAATCTTCGGACCTGGACGACTCATGCCCGACTAACAGTGAATCTCCGACTCAGGTCACTAGTCCATGATCGGCCGTTCTGGCGGGCCGTGCAGCCGCACTACCGCCTGCGGGACGAGCCGGACGACCTGCCAGCACCCGCAGTCGTCCATCCTCGTTCCGACCGGCAGATCGCAGCCCAGGCAGGCAAGGTTCGGCCAATCTGCTGGAGTTTCTGCCCCTCCTGCTCTGTCAGCCTCCGGACCTTGACCGGTGGTGCCATCCCGCCTCACCTGCTGGCTGGAAGCGAGATCGCTTCCAACCAGCACAACGAGCAACCCGGTGAACCTATGCGGTCGCAGCACTCTGATTGCGGTAGACACGCGTGCGGGGGTACCGCCACCGAGGCGGCTCCCCGCATCTAACTCAAGCCACAGGATTTGAGCTATTCAACGGGAGGATTGAGCAGTGTCCCATTAAAGTTGCCCTCCACCCAATTGACGCACTCCGGTCGATCGCCGGTCCCGGCCTTGCAGAATTCTTCCAAAGCTGCACGTAGCGTCGGGATCGGGAGAGCGCTGATTCGATGAATGTATGTTGGCGCCCAGGGGTCGCTAAGAATCTCCGGATCGAACTCTGGGGGGGTGGGGTTCATGGAGACCCAGATGGAATCAGCGAACTCTTCGCCCTTGGTATCCATCAAGCGTTTGGCGGTGTTTCCGTCGGCAAACCAGGCAAGGCCGCCGTATCCGTTTTCGTGGTTCACCGATACGGTAAGTGAAGCTTCAGTGCGTGACAGGTTGGTCTCCTCCCTGTAGAGGAAGGAGGCGGTATCGCAGCCGAGACTGCTGATCCGTTCCGTCAGCACACGGTTGACCGCCTCGAGCGCCTCGGGCTCGTCAGCAAGGACGAGGGGTTCATCGACATGAATAAACAAGATCATCGCACCGGATTCTTTCTCTTGCCGACCAGTGTCTTGGGCGAGTTGTCGCCAGGGTAGTACACGTGCAGCTTGTGTCCGTCGGGCAGGATCGCCTCGATCGCCATGCTGCAGTTGAGAGCCTTATTGCAGACACCTTCGCTGTTATTGATCACGACGGACGCTTCGCTGATTCCGTTTTCTGCCATCCAGGCCGCGTATTTTCCTTCCACGTGCGATGCTGGCGGATACCCTGGGATGACTTTGCTGGGCCTCTTGAAGTCACCGGCATCCGAAGTGTAAATCAATTTCTTGGCCTTCATGTACCAAGGGTCAGGACTGCCGTCCGGAAGGACTTCCCCGCTGATTACTTCGCGGAGCTCTTTCGGGATATTAGGGAAGTGAGTTCCGTCCGGAGCGCGGAGCTGTCCCACAGTCTTGTCAGCTTTACTTGCGTTAGTTCTGGTCCACTTAGGCAGCTGGTCTTGGATGCCGGATACCCAGGCGGGACAGGGCGGGCCGTCGGTGTTGTGGACGAGGACGTCGGTAGTGCCGGTGCTGACGTAGTAGGTGTGGGTGTTGTCGACGGTGAGGTCGTAGGCGGGCTGGAGGCCCTTCCAGTGGCTGGTCTTGCCGATCTGGATCGCGGTGCCGACGGGCGTGCGCAGCGCGTCGCCGATGCGGAGGTCGACGGCGTCGACCCAGCGCTTGCGGTTCTCTGCCCAGTACGGGTGGTGGTCGGTGGAGGTCAGGCTGGAGCCGTCGGTCAAGGTGACGTCGGTGAAGTCCCGGTCGTCGGGGGTGGTGATGGTCTGGGTGACCGGCTGCGGGGCGGTAGCCCCGGTGGTGGGGTTGGTGGCGGTGACGAGGTCGCCGACTTGGATATGTTCGATGGCCCGGCGGGTGCCGTCAGCCAGCAATACCTGGGTGCCGGCGGGGAAGCTATGCGGGGCCTTTGTCTTGAGGCAGTCGGGGGCTCGCCGGAACGCGCGCATGTGCCGGATGCCGTCGATCGCGTCATCGACCTTGGTCAGCAGCTTCAGCCTGCCGACCGGTAGGACGCCGGCAGCCGCCATCGTGCAGCCGAAGAGTGTGGGGGTCTTGTAGCAGTCAACAATGTCGTTGATGCCCATGAGCTCCCACACGATGTTGCGGATCGTGGGATTGTCCTCAGGCACGGCGCGGATCTCGGAGTTCTCCGGGTCCGCTGCGCACGCCATGATCGGGGCCATGGTTTCGCGGGTGGGATGCGGGGTGCAGATCCTCTTGGGCTTCTTCGCCTGCTGCCGCTTCCGCTCTTCTTCGGCCTGGCGGCGTGCTTCGGCTTCTTCCCGCTCGCGGATGATCAGGAAGGCGGCACGGGCCTGCTGGGCTTCGGCCTCGGCGGCCTCGCTGCTCTTGCCGGCCGCGATCGCGGAGGCGCGGGCGCTGTCTGCTGACTTGTTCGCGTCGTGGGCGGACTGGCGGGCGTAGCTGGCGGAGAACTCGGCCTGTGAGGCGGAGCCTTCCGCTGCGGAGGCGTCGGCTTCGGCCCGGTTGGCGGCGCCGCGTGCCGTGGCGGCGGAGTTCGCGGCCGCGGTGGCGCTGGCGGCGGCCTTGTCGGCTGAGGACTTCGCCGAGGCGGCGTGTCCGGCCGCCTGGTTCGCGGACTGCTGGGCCTGGACGGCTGCGTCGTTGGCTTCCGCGGCGGCCTGCTTGGCCCTGAAGGCTGCTTCGGCGGCCTTCCAGCGGTTCTCCTGTGCCTTGGCCGCGACCGCGTCGCCTTCGGCGAGGAGCGTTTCGATCTGGTTCTTGTGGTGGTCGGCGAGGTCGTCCTTGCGCTGGGCCATGTACTGGCCGGTGGCGACGAACTCGTGCAGCTGGTCGGCAGGCCCGACCATCGCGATCTTGGCGGCGGCCCTGGCCTCGTCCCCGCCCGCAGTGGCGAGCTGGGCGGCGATGACCCTCTCGTCGTCAAGGCGGTGCGTGTACTGGCTGATCTGGAGGAAGGTCCCGAGGGCTTTGCCGGTGCCGTCGGCGAGGGCCGCCTTGGCCCCTTCCCTGACACCGGGGCCACCGGTGTTGGTCAGCCGGGCGACGTCGACCCTCATGTCGTCGGCGCCGGCGGCGTACTGGCCGGTGGTGTAGAAGCCGTGGATCTGCTCGGGCGCGCCCTTCAAGGCTTCGACAGCTGCGGCGCGTACCCCGGCGTAGGGGCTTTGGGTGCTGAGGTTCAGGACACGCTGGCGAACGTCCTGCTGCTCGGCCTCTTTCCAGCGGGTGCGCAGGTAGTCCAGGACGTCCTGGTCGGTGCCGGCGAGCGCGCGGGCGGCGGCTTCCTGGTGCCAGGGGCCCAGGAGCTTCATCGCCTGCATCGCCAGTTCACGGCCCTTCTTTGCCGTGGCCACGACATCGACATTGGGTCGGGCCGCTTCCTGGGCCAGGGCGGTGGCGGTGTCCTGCAGGCCCAGGGCCTGGACCTGCAAGGCCGCAGAGGCGGAGATCGCCTGGTCACTGACGGACTTCGCCGAGCGGGCCCGCTCGATGGCGGCCTCGGTACGGGAGGCCAGGTCGGCAGCCTCGGCCTCGTTGGCGAGGTCGAAGACCTCCCTGGCCTTCTTCACCGCGGCCGAGGCCGTCTCCGCTGCGGTCTTGGCTGCGTCGGCGTTCTTCTTGGCCCGGTCCGCGTACGTGGCGGCGTTGCCGGCCTGGCGGGCGGCTTCCTCGGCGAAGTCAGCGGCGTTCTCTGCATGCGCGGCTGCGGAGTTCGCGGAGTCCCTCGCACTGTAGGCCGCACTGGCCGAGCGGCTCGCCAACGAGGACGAGCGGTCGGCGGCGGCACGCGCGGCGTTGGCGTGACGGCGTGCCTCACCCGCGGCCTGCCGCGCCTCACCCGAGTGGACGCCGGCCTGGTCCGCGTATCCGTTCGCCTCCTCGGCGGCAGAGGCTGCGGCGTCGGCGTTCGCCGCCGCGCCCTTGGCCGCGCTGGACGCCACACCAGCAGCTTGAGAGGCCCTGCCTGCGGAGTCCGCCGCGGCGGCGGACTGGCGCGCGAACTGGGCTGCGGCACGCGCGGTGGCGGCAGCGGCCCGGGCGCCTTCGGCCTGGCCGGCATTCCCGGCCGCGGCGATTGCCGCGTTGTAGGCCCGGTTAGCCGCGTCGGCAGCGGCGGCGGCCGCCGACGCGGTCTGGGCCGCGGCCAGTGCGGCGCGCCGGGCAGCGCGGTTGGCGGCGTTAGCCGAACCGATCGCCTCCTGCGCGGCAGAGGCCGCAGCCCGTGCGGCGTCGGCGGCCTGCTTGGCCTTCACCGCAGCTCGCTGCGAGTCGTTCTTGGAAGCCTGGGTTTCCCGGGCGGCGTTCTGGGCCGCGTTCTTGGCGAGCTCCGCCGCGGTGACGGCCTTGGCGGAGGCTTCCTCAGCGAGCTTGGTCGCGCCCTCGGCCTGCTTGCCGGCCTGCTTGGCCTGCTCGGTCAGCTCTTCGATCGAGGCGTGCACCTGGTCGCGGCTGCGAGCGGTGAACTGTCCGACCTCAAGGAACTCGACGATGTCCTCGGGCGTGCCCTTCAGCGCGGCCTTCGCCGCCGCCTTGACGTTCGGGCCACCGGTGTTCGTCATCCGGGCGACATCCACCCGATTGTCGTCCTGCTGGGCAGCGTACTGGCCGGAGTCCAGGAACTCCTCGCGGTCGGCGAAGGTGCCCTGCAGTGCCGCCTTGCCGGCCTCGCGGACGCCGGGACCGCCATAGGTGACGATCCGTGCGATGTCGACCCTGCGGTCGTCATCCAGCGGAGTCTCGTAGCCGTACAGCAGGAAGGTCTGCAAGGCGGCGGGCGTGCCGCGCATGGCGTCCTTGGCGGCCTGCCGGACCCCGGGGCCGCCGGCCATGGCCATCCGGGCCGCATCGACCCGGTTGTCGTCATGCTCGATGGACCCGGCCTCGTCCAGGAACTTCCTTATCGACTCCGGCCCGCCCAGCAGCGCCTGCTCGGCGGCCTCCTTGATACCCGGGCCGCCGGTCTCCCAGAGGGTGACGATCTGCGCCCGCACCTCCTGCGGCGGCAGGGGCGGGGCTTCCACGGCTGCTGCCGCAGGCGTACCCAGCAGCCCGGACAGCAGGCCGACCGCTAGAAGCCCCCGTAGGCCGAAGTTGCGTGCGGAAAAACTTTTCAATGCTCCCGAACTAATTGGTCGGGAGGATATTCGCCGCCTCATGCGGCGCCCCCTTTGGAATATCGAACTTAAACCCTCCGGAACGGCGTGGAATTAACCCAAGGAGATTGGCTGGTCGGAATTTTGGGTTGTGGTGTAGGCGGCTGAAGGCTGCCTGTCGTGCCGTTCGAGAGGGGCTCGGTCCGGAAGATCGTACAGCCGCGAGCGACCTCCTCTGCACCCTGCCTCGACGTCTTTCTAGCTCGATGACCTGCACTTTCAGCCATACGATCTCGGCCATGAGCGGGTGTGTCGGGGGGCGCCTCCCGGTGTGGACGGAGGTCGCTTATCTGACTACTAGTCAGTAGTGGCGAGGGTTGTACGCCGGTGCAATGTTTTTTTGAGATGTTGATCATCGATTACTCGGCGGGATTTTGATCATGCTTGTGATTAGCTTGTTGGGGAAATTTCATGGGACCTTGAGTGTCCCGCATCCTGCTTTATGGAAGGTCCATGATGGCTATATCCCGCGCGCGCAGATATCTGATCGTGAATGTTCCGTCAGCGCTCGCACTGACCGCCTTGGCGCTTGCCGCCGCACCCCCGGCGAGCGCTGATACTGTCCTGCCGGGCGTGGACGCGATGTCGTACGCGGTTGAGGACTTCTCCTACCCCGGCGCGGCGGCCATCCAGGCGGAGAAGGGTGTCACGCTCAAGCGCGGTGACGGCAACCTGATGCTGCAGGCGTGTGACGGTACTCAGGACATGATGGTCAACACCCGTGGCCTGAAGGACTACTGCTTCGACGTCAAGGCGAAGCCTGCCTATCTCTCCCTTGAGCTGCCGTCCGCGTTCGGGATCTGGACTGGGGCCTACCCGGTCAAGACCACCATCGAGACCAACGGCGCCAAGACCGTCATCGACGCCCCCGCCAACGACTTCACCGGCTACGGCGAGGCAACCTCGGACCGCGTCAATTCCACCCTGATCGAGCTCCGCGTCACCAGCGAGAACACCAATCCGCCCGCACCCACCGGGGACACCACCCTCGCCTTCACCGGCAAGATCACCATCGGCGAAGGGAAGCGGTCCTGCACCGCCACCCTGGTCGACCCCCGCTGGGTCCTCACCGCGAAACACTGCCTCGCGGACAACCCCGCGGACACCAGCACCGTGACGGCAGGCACACCCAAGGAGAAGACGACCGTCACTGTCGGCCGCACCGACCTGACCACGTCCGGCGGCCACACCACGGACATCGTCGAACTCGTCCCCCGCGCTGACCGCGACCTTGTCTTGGCCCGCCTGGACAAGCCCGCTGCCACCGTCACCCCGGTCGCACTGTCCACTGCCGCTCCGACAGCTGGCCAGGACATCACCATCGCGGGCTTCGGCCGTACGAAGACGGACTGGGTACCCTCCAAGCTCCACGCCGCGACCTTCACCACGGGTGCCTCCGACGCCACCGGAATGCTCCTCGCGCCCAAGGCCCCCGCCGACGCCACCATCTGCCAGGGCGACGCAGGCGGCCCAGCCGTCCGAACAGAAGACGGCAAGCTGGCCCTCGTCGGCATCACCGCCCGCTCCGGCCAGACCGGTTGCCTGGACGCCGCCAACCCCACCGTCGGCGCCTACACCGTCCGAGTCGACGACCTCAGTCAGTGGATCAAGGCCGGCGTTACCGTGCCGGGTCCCGACACCAGCAACCTGACCGACCACCGTGCGCTGGCGGACTTCACCGGGGACGGGAAGGCCGACCTGGTCGCCGTTGACAAGAACGACACCCTCCAGGTCTACCGCGGTCGCGCCGAGGGCACTTTCGAGCCGACCCCGACGGCTGTGGGAACCCCGGGTGTGTGGAAGACGGTCCAGCGGGTCTTCGCCGGTGACTTCAACGGCGACGGCAAGCGCGACATCGCTGCCGTCTGGGAGAGCGACCGCATCCTCCTGCACGGCGGCAAGGGCGACGGCACCTTCGCAACCACCGTCACCCTCAGCCCGCAGAACGCCACCTGGGCGCAGCTCAAGCACCTCACCCGCTACAAGCTCGACCCTGCCAGCCCGAAGGACGGCGTCCTGGCCACCCGGCCCAACGGCGACCTGTACGCCTACAAGGTCGGCAGCAACGGTCAGCTCGATTTCGGCGGCGGCAAGAAGATCTGGCCCGACGCCTCCTTCCAGAACGTCATCATCCTCGGCACCGGTGACTTCAACGGCGACGGCCGTGACGACGTCGTCGGCGTCTGGGAGAACGGCGCCCTGGTCCGCTGGACCGGCAACGCCGGCGGAACGCTGGACTCCGGCGGTCTGGCCGCGGCCGGCACCTGGACGGACCTGAAGATCGTCACCGGTGACGTCGACGGCGACGGCAAGCTCGACATCGTCAGCTGGAAGGGCAACAAGATGTCCTTCCACCGCGGCAGGGGCAACGGCACCTTCGAGGGCGTAGGCGTCCAGCTCTGACCCAGGACCCGGCGGCCCGCCGTCCACGCAGAAGGGACACCTGCTGCGGTGCGGCGGCGCCCGCCCACCGGATCACGACGGCTTCGGCTGACAGCAACGCCGCGATCCGGCATGCGTTTCCCCGGACGGAGCAGCTTTGCGGCGTCTCCCGTCCGGGGTTCTTCAACACGATCAAGGACAGAAGTGATCTCCAACCTGATGCGGCGCGCCAAGGGTGCGCTCGCAGTGACCATCGCCACCGGTGCCCTGCTCACGGCCACGGCTCCCGCCCAGGCCGCGCCCGCACCGACCCTCACCGCAGCCGGCGCGATCGTCATCAACGGCACCAACGGCACCACGCTCATGGCCAAGGACGCCGACACCAAGCGCCCGATGGCCAGCACCACCAAGATCATGACCGCTGTGGTGGTCACCACCCTGCCGGGCCTCGACCTCGAACGGAAGGTCACCGTCAAGCAGGAGTACCTGGACTACGTCTACCGACAGGGCGCCAGCTCCGCCCAGCTGAAGGCCGGGGCGACCCCGACGATCCGTCAGCTGCTGTACGGGATGATGCTGCCGTCGGGCTGCGACGCCTCGTACGCCCTGGCGGACGCCCTCGGTACCGGTACGACCATGGCGGCCCGCACGGCAGACTTCATCGCCAAGATGAACGCTAAGGCGCAGGAACTCGGCATGACCAACACCGTCTTCGACTCCTTCGACGGCATCTCGTCGACTGGCAAGAACGTCTCCACCCCGCGCGACCTCGCGAAGCTCACCCAGCACGCGATGAAGGACTCCCTGTTCCAGACCCTGGTGAAGACCACCACGTACAGCACCGGCGGCACCGCCACCGTCGCCAGCTGGAGCAACACCAACCTCCTGATCCAGCCGCGTCCGACCGGCTACGCGGTCCCGGGCGCGCTCGGCGTCAAGACCGGCACCACCACCGCAGCCGGCAAGTGCCTCGTCTTTTCCGTTACCCGCAACGGCAAGACGATCATCGGGGTCCTGCT
Source organism: Streptomyces sp. NPDC034086 (assembly GCF_055575515.1). NCBI lineage: Bacteria > Bacillati > Actinomycetota > Actinomycetes > Kitasatosporales > Streptomycetaceae > Streptomyces > Streptomyces sp. NPDC034086. The sequence continues at coordinate 8,519 of NZ_JBVISM010000032.1, forward strand.
GAACGACGAGGAGCGCTACATGGACTCCATGGCTCTCTCCGACTGGGCCCTCGGCCCGGCCGCCGGCTCGAAGAACGCCCTCCAGCGCAGCAACACCGACCCGATCCCCGACATCCTCGACTGACCTTCTGAGCGGAGCTCTTAGCGTCTGCTCGCCTGCTGCCGACGCTGTCCTGCGTCGGCAGCAGAGGCACTTCACCGTGGTCGCTGTCGCCGAAACACCCCGTCCATACCGCGTACGTGGAACATTCCGCACCACCCGCAGGTTCCTCTCCGTTGGCCCCCAACGAGCGGGCCAGGGCCCTCGTATCCATTCCGGCCGAGTGGGCGGTGTGAGCGCATCACGCGGCGGACCTGCCCGCTGCGTTGCCGCCGCCTACCAGCTGGAGGTTGCCCTGAAGGGCTGGTTCGGAGACCAGGACGCGGCCACCGTCACCGTGCTCACCGCCCGCGCCTGGCTCACCCTCTGCCAGCGCAGAGACTGGCACGGGACCACCGAACTGCTCATCACCACCGCCCTGCGCTGCCAGGCCGCCCGGTACCGGCCCGAGGCCGACACGGTGCGCACGGCCCGCAACGCCCATGCCTCCTGGCACTGGCTCCGGAAGCAGGACCCGGAGGCCGCCGCCGACCTGGCCGGCCCGCTGGCGGACATGCTCGCCATCCTCGGGCAGGACGACCTCCGCGAACGATGTCCTCGCCCGCCAGGAGGCGGCAGCGGCCACCCGGTGACCGCGGCCGGGTGCGAAGCTGGCTCTCCTACGACTCCGGCCGCCCCGCCGACGCCCACTCCCTCTACGGCGAAGCCCTCGCCGCCGCCCGCATCGCCGACGACCGCGCCCTTGAAGCCCACGCGTTCGGCTGCCTGTCCCTGCTGGCCAAAGCCCAGGGCCGCCCCCCGTGAAGCCGTCGCGAACGCGCAGGGCGCCCAGGCCGCCGCTCGCCACCTCGGCTCACCCCGCCTCCTGGCCCTCTTCCATGCCCGCGAGGCAGGAGGCTGGGCCCTGATGGGCGACCGGCAGGCCACGGACGCGGCGATCGTCCGCGCCAGCGGCGGCCCCGCTGCCGCCTCGGCCCCCACGTCGGCTCCGGCTCTGGTTCCGGCCGATGCCCGTGTGCCCGCACCCGCCGCTGCGCCGGGTACCGCGCCCACTGCCGCTGCAGCGGCCGCGTCCGCTCCTGCGGCGCCGGTGCGGGAGGCCGTCGATCCGTGGGCGCCGCCCGCGAGCCGGGACGCGAAGCGCTCCTGGGGCCCGCTGACCGAGGGGCTGACCGTGCCCCGGGACCTGGACCTCAGCGACCGCGCGAAGGCGCTGGAACAGCTCGGCGTCAAGCCGCTCGGGCACGCCACGATCGTCGGACTCATCAAGGACGTGCTGCCCGAGACGCAGGTCGCTCTCCTGGTCGGCTCCCGCCCCTGGCCCCTGCTCGCGGCCCGCATGAACCAGATCCGCGACCAAGGCGGCCCCGGCCTCCTCGCCGCGCACCTGGCCCGCCTGGGGACCGACACCAGCTGGAAGGACGACCCCACCTCCACCACGGTCGGCTGGCTCGTGGATGCGGCCCTGCGCTCCCTGACGACACCGCCCTCGGCGCCTGCCGCGCCCGAGTCCCGAGTCCGCGTCTCCCCGACGGCGGCCCGCTCCCGTTCCACTACCACCCTGGCCGCCGCGGCCCCCGGCCAGCCGGCCTCGACGGAAGCCGCCGTCCCCGCCCACCGGCAGCAGGCCGCACCGGCCAAGGGCGCAGGGCGTACGCGGTGACGGCGAAGGCTCCCGTGCCCGGACGGCGGGGCGCCCGGGCGTGGACGGACCGTACACGGGCGGTCTGTGGAGTCTGGAACGGTACCCGCCCCGGTCGCCGGGCCCAGTCGACGCCGAGCTCGGCGAACGCGGTCAGCTGTGCCGGGCTGAGCCGGTCCGCGGTGGCCGGAGCGGCTTCTCGAGCGGCGGGCGGAGGAGGTTGATGACATGCCTGTGGCCCGTGTCCGAGAGACACGGGCCACAGGTGCAGATCTGTGATCTGCGTCACGACAGTGGGGTCGTCCGCTGCGAACGGGACCCCGTGAAGCCGTCCGGGCTGTGGAGCGACTCTCGGACAACCATGAGGTAGTAGGGGTCGCATGGATAGGGCCTTCGGACGACTTCGGACGCTCCCGGAGGCTTCCGGACACCCGCCGGGTGGATTCACTGCCGTGACCTGTGTGGTTGTTGCGAGTCCGCGCTGCTGAATCGTTTTCGGTAGAGGTATGCGGAAGGGCTCTCGGACGCTGGCAGACAGTGGCGGACGCTCGCGTGGGCTTTGGAATCGGCACGCCGGACAGTCGAACCGTGGAGGAGGAGCTTCCGGTTGTTGGTGGCCAACTGGGGTGCGTCATAGGTCGGTTGATAACGGTGATGCGGGTGTTTCATGCTGGTGGGGCACTCGCCGCCGTCGGTGTGTGTAGGGGACTGCGAATCCCCTTGTGTCATCCGTCCGGGCTCACACTTCTTCAGGAGTGGCTTCATGCTGTGGATTTACGCCCCGGGGCGCGGCTGGGTTCTCCAGTCGCCCGCGCCGACCTTCCAGGGGTGCGTGATCACCCCCGCCGTCCCCCGTTCCTTCGGCCTCGCCAGTACGGCCCGTGTGGCGGGCGTCCTCGCTGTAATCCTGCTCCTGGGCTGGATGTGGGCCGCCGGTCACCACGTCGAGGTGGTCGGAGCCGTCGCCGCAGCGGTCCTCGTGGATGTCCTGCGCGAGCGTGTCTTCGCGTCCCTCAAGGTTCTGCGTGTGGCCGCGGGGCTCCGTCTGCGCGGCGGTGACGCCTGATGGCGGCGACGGCGGCAGAGGAGGAGGGCAGCTCCGTCTTCGGCCTCATGCTCCACGCCGCACGTGACCGCCTCGCCATTTCTCGCGCGCGGTTCGCCGCTGCGGCGGGAATGAGCGCGCGAAGGCTTGACGATATTGAGAAGGGGCGGGTCAAGCCGCCCCCTGAGGTTCGTGAGCATCTGCTCACTACGCTGGAGCGATTTTTCGAGTCCCCCCGAGTGCCTGGCTTCGGGGTTGCTCTGCGGCAGGAGCGGCAGCAGAGGGAGCTGTCGGTCCCGGAGCTCGCCCGCCGCGCGGGTGTGCCCATCGCCATGGTCGAGGAAATCGAGAGTGGAACGGCGCAGCCGGGCGAGCGCGCGAGGGCTCTGCTGCTCGCGGCCCTTAGGGACAACCGGCATCCGGACCTGCCGAGGCAGACGCCCCAGCCCTCTGCGAGCAGCCAGAACAGGCACTTGGCCCAGCACCGCTACGAGCTCCAGGACACCGTGGTCCGGGACCGCGGCCGTGAGGTGCGTGGCCTTACGGGCGGCCGTATGGGGGCCCGGGTGGTATCGCAGGCGGGGAAGCCGGACCCGTTGTTGATCTCCACGCCCGTGGACTTCGTGGAGATGCTCGGGGCGGTGCATGTGTGGGCGGGGGCGCCCTCGATGCGCCAGCTGGAGATCGAAAGCGGTGGTGCGCTGAAGCGGTCCACGATCAGCGACGCCTTGAACGTGGAGCGGGTCCGCAAACTCGGCAAGATCCCCTCGCTGGAGTGGTGCCGGACGTTCCTTCAGGTGTGCGGGATCCGGGGCACGGAGGACTGGGTGTATGCCTGGCGGCGTCTGAAGGCGCTGGAGCGCCCGCAGGCGGGGAAGTGGCTCCAGGGCTGAACCGATGCGGCCCGGCCGCCGACGGTGAAGTACTTCTTCATCCTCGGCAGCCGGGCCAGCAGCCAGCTGCCCGCCCAGCCCGGTGACGAGCCCAGCCGGGGACGGGACGGCGGTTACGAGTCGGCCCACGGTGTCGAGCCGGTCGCGCCGCTGGCACTGGTTGGCGAGCGATACCCCCTGTGCGGTGCTCACCCTCGTCTGGTTTCACTGGGCTGCAACAGCACACGGTCAGCGGAGAGGACCATGGCATCAGATCCAGAGCCGATCCGAACAGAATTTTGAAGCATCCTGGTTTCAGGCCGACTATCGAAGGCATGATGCGTAGGCTGCTTAGAGCGACGGGGCCGGTCTGGCAAGCTTGCTTAGAGGCCCTGGTTTTCCGGCGCCGGTTAGGCCGTGACCACCCCCGCGCAGACCGGGAGGACTGCCGTTGAGTCTCCAGTGCTGGATGCTCCGGAACCAGCCCCGTCATCAGGGACCCTAACCGCCACCACTAACACCGATCCAGTCCCAGGCGGCGCACCCCCCTTGCTGCCAGCCGCCCGCGGAGCGGGCTGGTCCTGGAGGCGGAGCCGGAAGGACCCGGGCGGGGGAGCGGAGCGGACCCGCCCAACGGGCCGCAGGCCCGGACCCCGTGAAACGGGGTCCGGGCCTGCGGAGCAGGGCAATCTGGGGTGGAGCGAAGCGGAACCCCGAACAGTCCGCAGCGAAGCGAAGGACACCGGCCCGAAGGGCCGGCCCCGAGGGCGCGAAGCGCCCTCCCGCTGAGCGAAGCGAAGCGGTTCGTTGGCACAGCGCGCAGCGCTGTGGGACCCGCTCCGCGGG
>NZ_JBVISM010000033.1:0-11210 GCF_055575515.1 Streptomyces sp. NPDC034086
CCCGCGGAGCGGGACCCCAGGCGCTGCGCGCCTGGGAAGCGAAGCCTCCTCGCTGCGCTCGGAGGTGGCCGCTGCGCGGCCAGTGCCAGGCCTTCGGCCTGGCCGGCCTCCGCTTCGCTCCGGCCGAGGGCCCTTCGCTGCGCTCAGGGAAGGGGGGGGGCAAGCCTCCGCTTCGCTCCGGCCGAAGGCCTCTTCGCTGCGCTCGGAGGAAGGGTCGGCTTGGCCGACCCAAAAGGTCAGGCCTCCGCTTCGCTCCGGCTGAAGGCCCCTCGCTGCGCTCGGGGGGAAGGGGCCTCCGGCCCCAAGGAGTCAGGCCTCCGCTTCGCTCCGGCCGAAGGCCTCCTCGCTGCGCTCGGAGGAAGGGTGGACTTCGCCCACCCAGGGATTAGGTCTCCGCTTCGCTCCGACCGAAGGCCTCCTCGCTCCGCTTGGAGGAAGGGTCGGCTTTGCTGACCCAAGCGGCTTGGCCTCCGCTTCGCTCCAGCCGAAGACCTCTCGCTTCGCTTGGGAAAGCCCGTGGACTTTCCCCACCCAGGATTCTGACCTCCGCTTCGCTCCGGGTGTAGTTCCTCCGTTTCACTTCGGCCTTCGCTTCGTTCGGGAGAGAAGCGAAGGGGCCTCCGCTCCGCTTCAGCCATGACTCCTTCGTTTGCTCTGGGAAGAGAAGAGCGGTCCTTTGCTCTGCTCTGGCTGTAGCCCGTCCGCTCGGTACCGGGGCGGAAGGATGGCTTGGGCTCCGCTGAGGTCGAAGGGTCCTTGCTTTGGTTGGTGAGGGGTCTGGCCCTGGTAAGCGGGCTTGTTGTTGTTCTGGTGGTGTGGGGTTGAGGCTTGTGCGGCTGCTTGTTCTGGGGTGGAGGGCAAGTTGGAGCAGTTGTGTGTGCGTTGATTCTCGGACTTTGCCTCGTGGCTGAGAGCTGGTGTGTGGTGGTTCCGCTTAGCTGTGTGGGCCTGGGGGAGGGGTGGCTGTCACCAGTTCGTGAAGGTTTTTTCGTTGGGCGTTTTTGTTCCGGTTCGGTGATTGGCCCGGACGTTGGCTGAAGGGGGAGTGTCGACTTTGTTGGGGGTTTTCTGGTGGAGGGGGTCCTGAGGGTTGCTTGAGGCTCACTGGAGGGTTGTTGGAGGTAGGGGTCCGGGTGTTAACGCCGTTAATGGTGGAGGACGGGGTGATTCAAAGTGATGTGGGGATAGAGATAGGAATCAGTCAGATTCTGCGTGGTTATGGACAGGGTGTCCGGGGGACTCGGGTCCCTGCGTTCTGGTGGTGGGGCGTCAGGAAACGACGTCTGGGAGCGGGTTCAGGGCGGCATTGAGTGCGCGCAGCGCGGCAGGGGACGGCCTATAGAGGGTACGGAGATGCGTTGCCGCAGGTCAGAGGGGGTACGGGGGGAAAGTTATGTCCCCTCAGAAGGGACATAACTCGGAGGATGTGTCGCTTCTAGGGGGACAGAACTCCTGCAAAATGTCAGTGAGGCTGACGCTTTTTGGGCCAAAACGTCGGGTAGGCTGACGTTTTGGTGGAGATACGTCGCCGAACTGCTTGGGGGCGGGGAGGGGTTGGGTGCGGGGGTCCGGGAGGGGCCGGAGAGGGGCCGTGGCCGAGATGTGTCCCTCCTGGGGGGACACAAGACACGCCGAACGTCAACGAGCGTGACATTAGTGTCACCCTTGTTGACATACTCTCTCTGCAGATCAACGAAGTGGAGAGCATCCTCGTGTCATCAGAGCCACAGCGCCGTCGGCCGAGTCCGTCGCGCGCGCCGCGTCCTGATCTCCCCGTTGATGACGCGATCTCGGCGTGGAGTCAGCCGCTGGCTCCGGTCAAGGATCTGGACAGCCTGGCGAAGCGGTATCCCAGCCGGAAGCTCACGCTGGACGGTGAGCGCAAGCCGCTGGAGTTCTACGGGACGCAGAGTCAGCCAAATGCGTTCTCGATGGACAGCCTCGAGTTCTTCCTGGTGATTGCCCAGTACTTCAGGGAAGCCTTGCCCCTGAGGCTCATCCTGCTGCTGATCGCGTGCCAGCGGGCGGGAGGGCGGATTCCACTTACGCAGGAGGAGATGGCTACGATCCTGGACGTCAGTCGGACAAAGACGTCGGAGGCTCTGCACACCGTCATGTCTCATGGGATCGTCTTCAAGGTGCGGCGGGGTGTGTACCAGTTCAACCCGCCCTACAGTTACCGGGTGGCCGAGTTCATCCCGGGGACGGAGACGGCGGGTGAGTTCGTGAAGGTGGAGCAGCACAGCACCATCTCGCAGATTCGCAGCGACACGAGCCTGCCCGACCTGGTGCGGTTCCCGTCGCTGGACCACATGCGGCAGGCAATCGAGGAACTGCGGGCCGAACGGTCCAAAGAGCGCGCTGCGCGCCGGCTGAGCCGGGCACAGCGCAAGGAAGAAGGGACAGCTCAGTGAGCACCTTGCGATTCGCTGCGGTCAACGCCGACGGGCTTCTCTCCGACCTGGACCTTCCGCCTGCCGCGTACCGTGTGCTGCTGAAGTTGCGTTCGCTGAGCGAGCCGGGCGGGCGGATCCTCATCGACCAGGCCACCATCGGCGGGATGCTGGAGCTGAGCCGGCCGAGCGTCAACGCCGCTCTGCGCAGCCTGGAGCTCGCCAAGCTCGTGCGGAAGGTCAGGAACGGGGTGTACCAGATCAACCCGATGCTGGCCGGGTACAACTCCTTCGAGGACGCTGTCGCGGCCGTGAACGAGATGGCCACCGACGAGCGGCTGGACGCGCGCGGCTATGTCGCCAGCTACCACCAGGCGGTGGCGGAGTATCAGGACCAGCTGGCCGAGCAGCGGAAGAAGCGTGCGGCCCAGGCCGCCGCGAAGAAGGCCGCGGAGTCGAAGCGGCGGCGGACGTTGCACGCCGTGGGATGAGTGCGGCGTGAAGAGGGCCCTGTGAAGGGCTCTGAGGGTGGCTCAAGAGCCTTGGAGGGTCCCGGTGATGTTCCGGGACCCTCCAAGGCTTTCAGGGGCTTGAGGGGGCTTCTGTGACTTCGGGTGGGGGTGGGTCCCCCCTGCGCTAGAAGGCGAAGTCGACGTAGTCGATGTCGGTGAACTCGACCAGGAGGCTGGCGGCGCGGGCGCCGTTGTCCTTGAAGTAGATCTCCTGGAGGGCTTCGGCCGTGAGGTGGCGGAGCTGGGCCTCGGTGGCGCCGGCTTCCTGGGCCGCGAAGAGGCGCCGTGCGTACTCCGGGGGCAAGTGCTGGGTGATGCGGCGCATACGGCCGTCGTCGGTGGTGCCGGGGGCGGCGGTGAAGCCGAAGCGGGCGCGGGTCTCGATGACCAGGCCGGTGGTGCGCGCGGCCTGCTCGCGGGCGCGCTTGCGGACCAGGGGCTGCCAGCGGCGGCGCACCTCGGCTTCCAGGCGGGCCGCGAGGGCCGGCTTGGGCTGCTTGATCTCGTTCTTCACGTAGCGCTCGACCGTGCGCCGGGAGATGCCGAGGGTGGCGGCCACGGCCTTCGTCGATTTGAGCTGCTTGACGAGGAAGCGCATCTGGGCGCCCGCCGACTTGGGGACGGGGCGGGTGAAGTGCGGTTCGTCGGCCTTGGTGAGGCTGTCGGAGATGTCGGACATCGGTTACTCGCCGTCTGCTGCCGCGTCGTGGCCCTTGATGTGGCGGGCCGGGTTGAGGTGCTGGTCGAGGAGCTGGACGGCCCAGAGGAGGGGCTGGGTGCCCTCGTGCTTGACCATGCCGGGGCTGACGCCGAGGCGGAAGCCGCCGGGGAGGGGCTTGCCCTCGGGGGTGCGGGGGAGGAAGTCCAGGGGGCTGGGGCCGTCGGAGAGGTAGACCGCGCAGTCGGAGAGGACGGCGACGGGGTGCAGGCCGGCCTCGGTGGCGAGCTTGCGCATTTTGCGGTGCATGTTGACGCGGGCGGTGGAGATGACGGCGGCGCGGATGTCGGGGCGCCAGGTGGGGCGCTCCAGGGCGGGCCATGCCTCGCCCGGGCGGTAGGAGGCGCCCTGGGGGCGCTCGCGGAGCTTGCCGATGCCGCCCTTGACGGTGGACTTGATGGCGGACAGGACCGCCGTGGCCGTGCGGGGGACGTTCGTCCTGTACGCCGTCATGGCCGTGAGGAACTCGGACTCCGTGAGCGAGGCGGTGATGCCGAGGTCCGCCATGGTGGCCAGGTAGGCGTCGCGGAGCCGGGTGTACCAGGCGTCGAGGTAGGGGCCGTGGTCGGGACGGATCCAGGCCTCGGCGGGCCGGACGTCGTGGCCGAGCTCCTGGGCGTAGGCGAGGGTCGGGGTCGCGTACCAGGCGGGGCCGGTGGGGGGCTTGCCGTGGGGGGTGAAGGGGCTCGGGAGGCGCGGGTCGAGGGAGAGGGAGGAGAGGTCGGCGAGCCAGCACCCGGGGAGCTTGGGGTCGAAGCGGGGGGCGGTGGTGTGGACGGCGGGGCCGAGGCCGACGGTCAGGCGGTTCGCGGCCGCGGCGAAGGCCATGTTCACGTCGATGCCGACGGCGTGGGTGCGGGCGCACTCGGCGTCGGTGAGGAGCTCCGGATTGCGGATCCAGTCGTACGCCTCCTCGTCGAGGACCTCGTCCGGGGTGCGCTGGTGGGCGCGGGGGTAGAGGGCGGCGACCACCGGGTGCTCGTCCGGGGCCTCGGGCGGTGCCGGGTCGACGGGGCGGGTGAGTGAGCCGGGGACGGGTGCCGACTCCCAGGCGTTGGTCTGCGGGTTGCGGGCGGCGCGGGTGGGCGGGCGCAGGGCCGTCATGAGTTCCAGGCCCGTCACGGCGGTGGAGCCGCGGGGGGTGAGGACGCGGGCGGCGTAGGTGGTGAGCAGCTCGGCGAGCTCGGGGGCGGGGAGGTCGGCGGTGTCCTCGCCCCAGGCGCGGGGGTCGAGGGCGCCCCACGGGAGGACCGCGAGCTGGACGCACTGGCGGCCGGTGGTGGGGGAGGCCGGGCGGTAGACGCGGGCCCAGGGGCCGAAGCCGCGGCGGGTGAGCTGCCACTTGGCCTTGGTGAGCTGCTTGACGACGGGGTGGTTGTCGGGGAGGCGCAGGGCGCGGCGGTCTTCGAGGACGAGGGGGAGACCGAGGCGCTCGGCCGCGGGGGCGGTGAGGACGAGGAGGGGGTCGCCGTCCCTGCCGTTGCGGTGGAGGCGGGGGGAACGGAGGTCGGCGTCGGGGCCGAGGGCCCAGGCGATGAGGGAGGGGAGGTCGGAGGTGGGGTGGGGGAGCAGGAGGCCGCCGGCGGCGTGGGCGTGGCCCGTGCCGTCGAGGACGGCGAGGGGGCCGTTGCCCGCGAAGGGGGCGGGCGTGGGGGCGGGGCGGTGAGGTGGGCGGCGGGTGGGGGCCGGGGCGTTAACGGCGTTAACGGTGGGCGGGAGCTCGGGGGTGGGTTCGGGCGCGGGGGCGTTAACGGCGTTAACGGTCGGGGGTGTGGCCGGGGGGGCCGCCGTGGCGGGTTCCTCGGCGGCGGGGTGGGGTGCGGCGTTAACGGCGTTAACGGTGGGGGGTGTGGGCTCGGGGCGGGGGGTGGTGCCGTTAACGGCGTTAACGCCGTTGGTGGGGTCGGCGGGGCGCGGGCCGGGGGTGTCAACGGCGTCGACGGGGTGGCGGGCGGCGAGGCCCTCGAGGAGGCGGGCGTACGCCGCGCGCTTCGGGGGACGCGGTGAGGTGCGGCCGGTTTCCCAGGAGGTGACCGTCTCGCGGCGGACGGAGAGGGCCTTGGCGATCTGGTCCTGGCTGAGACCGGCGGCCTCGCGCAGGCGCTTGCGCTCGTCGGGGTGGGGGAGCCCGTCCTGTGCGGCTGCCTCTTCGAGCAGGGCGTCGACCGCTGCGAAGAGCGTGGCCTGTTCGTTCATCTCGGTCATCGGTACCTCCGGCAGCAGCCTATATGTGAACCGCACCGTTGAACGCACACGAACCGCACGGGGGCGTTAACGCCGTTAACGGCGTTAACGCCCCCGTGCGGTTCGTGTCAGGCGGCGCAGGCGGGCAGGCCTCCGTGGAAGTCGACCATCTCGGAGAACAGTTCCCCGATGTCGAGGTGGTGCCCCGGCTCCGCGCCCGCGGCCTCCGCGTAGGCACGGTGGAGGTTGGGGACCAGGCGTTCGCTGTCGAGGAGCTCGGCGAAGGGGCCGAGGTCGGCCTCGCGCGCCGTCTCCAGCGGGGTGAGGCCCGCCGCGATGCCCGCCGCGGCGAGATCCTGTACGTAGCGCAGGTAGGCCTCGGTGGAGTCGAGCAGCTCGATCCCGCCGACCGGGCCGTGGCCGGAGACGATGGTCCGCGGGCCGAGCGCGCGCAGCTTCTCCGTGACGGCGAGGGAGCCGGAGACCGAGCCGGTGAGGCAGAACGGCGTGGCGCCGGACATCACGATGTCGCCGGTGAACAGGACGCGCTGTTCGGGCAGCCAGACGACGGAGTCGTTCTTGGTGTGGGCGGTGCCCAGGTGCATCACCTCGGCCCGGATGTCTCCGAGGTGGAGGGTGATCGGGGCGCGGAAGGTGAGGGAGGGGAGCTCCACGCCGACGTCGCCCCAGCAGACCTCGGGCCACAGGCCGGTGAGGTGCAGACCGGCGAGGTCCATCTCGGCGCGCGTCGCCTCATGGGCGATGATCACCGCCTGGTCCGCGAAGAGGCGGTTGCCGAAGGTGTGGTCGCCGTGCGGGTGGGTGTTGATGACGAAGCCCGGAGCGTGCGGGGTGACCCGCGCGACCGCGTCCTTCAGCGCCTGGGCCCGCGACTCGGTGGCGGCCGTGTCGATCAGCGCGGGGCGGCCGCCCGCGGTGATCAGGCCCGCGTTGTTGAGGCACCAGCCGCCGTCCGGCTGGATGTACGCGTAGACGTCTTCGGCGACCTCTTGCAGCCGCGGGACGGACGGTGAACGTTCGGTCACTGCTCTCTCCTGGTCGAGGGCATTCAGGGGGTGGAGGCGAGCACCGGGCTCACCCCGGGCCTGGTGAAGAGGCGGTTGTAGTAGACCAGCGGCTCGGCGCCTCCCGTGGAGACGGATTCCACGCGGCCGACGAGGATGCTGTGGTCGCCGCCGTCCAGTACGTCGTGGAGGGTGCAGGCGATCCGGGCGGTGGCGTCCGGCAGGCCGGGGAGGCCGAACTCGCACGGTTCCATGGGGCTTCCGGCGAACTTGTCGTGTCCCGAGCGGGCGAAACTGCTGGCGATGTCGGCGTGCTCCGCCGCCAGGACGTTCACCAGGAACCGGTCGCCGGTGACGAAGGCCTCGTGGCAGGAGGCCGTCTTCGCCGGGCAGACCAGCACCAGGGGAGGGTCGAGGGACAGCGAGCTGAACGAGCTGGCGGTGAAGCCCCAGCGCTGTCCGGCCTGGTCCACGGTGGTCACGACGGTGACCGGGGTGGGCACGTGCGCCATCGTGCGGGCGAAGTCGACGGGGTCGATGGGGGGCAACGGTCCTCCTGGCTCTTGGAGAGTGAGGTGTGGGGCGGCCGGGACGTGTGCGTCACGGCGGCGTTAACGGCGTTAACGCCCGGGCTCCTCCGCCGAGGGCCGGGGTGGCGTTAACGGCGTTAACGCCGGGGGACGCCGCCCGCCGGGGCCGCCGTGGCGTTAACGCCGTTAACGGTCGGCGCGGACCACCATGGCCGAGTTGAAGCCGCCCCGGCCGCGGGCCAGGACCAGAGCGGTACGCAGCCGCCCGGGCCGGGCCTCCGTCACGAGGTCGACCGGGCAGTCCGCCGCGGGCGGGCCGGCGTTGACGGTGGGCGGGATCACCTGGTCGCGCAGGGAGAGCAGGGCGGCGGCCAGGTCGAGGGAAGCGCCTCCGGCGGCGAGCCGGCCCGTCATCGTCTTCGGGGCGGTCACCGGGACGCCGTACTCCCCGAAGAGGGCGGTGAGGGCCTCGGCCTCGGCGCGGTCCGCGTCACGCCGTCCCGCCGCGTCCGCGAAGACCACGTCGACGTCGGCGGGCGTGAGCCCGGCCTCGCGCAGGGCCAGTTCGGCGGCGGCCCGGAGCCGCGGTGCGCCGCCCGAGCCGGGCGCGGGGTCGAAGGTGGTGGCGTAACCGGCGACGGCTCCGTAGATCTCGGCGCCGCGTTCGCGGGCGGCGGCCGCGTCCTCCAGGATCAGGAGGGCACCGCCTTCGCCGGCGACGTGGCCGTCGGCGTCGGGGGAGAAGGGCAGGAAGGCGTGGTCGGGGTCCTCGCTGGTGGTCAGCTCACCGCCGGCGAGGTGGGCCGCCCAGCCCCAGGGGCAGAGGGAGGAGTCCACACCGCCGGTGACCACCAGCCGGAGCCCCTTGCGGAGCTGGCGGCGGGCCTGGGCCACCGCGTCGAGACCGCCGGCCTGCTCGGTGACCAGCACGCCGCTGGGGCCGCGCAGCCCGTTCTTGATGGAGATCTGGCCGGTGTTGACCGCGTAGAACCAGGCGAAGGACTGGTAGGCGCTGACGTACTGGCTGCCCTTGCTCCAGAGGGCTTCGAGTTCCTTCTGCCCGAACTCGAAGCCGCCCGCGGAACTCGCCGTGATGACCCCGGCGGAGAAGTCGGGCAGCTCGGCCGGGTCGATCCCGGCGTCGGCGAGCGCCTCGTCGGCCGCGGTGAGCGCGAGCCGGGTCATGTGGTCGGTCTGCGGCAGGAGGCGGCTGGGAATGTGGTCGGCGGCGTTGAAGCCGGGGACCTCGCCGGCGAGCTTGGCCGGGTACTGCCCGGCGTCGAAGCGGGTGATCGGGCGTATGCCGCTCTCGCCGCGCAGGACTGCCTTCCACCAGGTCTCGGTACCCAGCCCGTTGGGGGCGGTGACACCGATGCCGGTGACGACGGGCGCGGCGGCCGGGGAGAGGCTCGTGCCGCCGGGGCGGGCTGCGGTTTCGGTGGTCATGCGGCATCTCCCAGGCGCGGGCGGGTCAGGATCATGGCGCTCTGGAAGCCACCGAATCCGCTGCCGACGCTGAGGACGGTGTCGGTGCGCTGTTCGCGCGCCGTGAGCGGGGTGTAGTCCAGATCGCAGGCGGGGTCGGGGGTGTGCAGGTTGGCGGTGGGCGGCACCGTGTTGTACTCGATGGCCAGGGCGCTGGCGGCGACTTCGAGGGAGCCGATCGCCCCGAGGGAGTGGCCGATCATCGACTTGATGGAGCTGACCGGGACCTCGTAGGCGTGCTGTCCGAGGCTGCGCTTGAACGCGGCGGTCTCGTGGCGGTCGTTCTGCTTGGTGCCCGAACCGTGCGCGTTGATGTAGTCGACGGCGGTGGCGTCGAGGCGGGCCTCGTCGAGGGCGACCTTGATGGCCTCGGCCATCTCCACGCCGTCGGCCCGGAGGCCGGTCATGTGGTAGGCGTTGCAGCGGCTGGCGAAGCCGGAGATCTCGGCGTAGACGTGGGCGCCGCGCTTGCGGGCGCTCTCCAGTTCCTCCAGCACCAGGACGGCGGAGCCCTCGCCCAGGACGAAGCCATTGCGGGTGGCGTCGAAGGGCCGGGAGGCGGTCTCGGGGTCGTCGTTGCGCGGAGACGTGGCCTTGATCGCGTCGAAGCAGGCGAGGGTGATCGGGGAGATCGGAGCCTCGGTGGCGCCGGTGATCATCACGTCGGCGCTGCCCTCGCGGATCAGCTCGACGGCGTGGCCGATGGAGTCGAGGCCGGAGGTGCAGCCGGTGGAGACGACGGAGACGGGGCCCTGGGCGTTCACGCGCCAGGCCACTTCGGCCGCCATCGAGCTCGGTACGAAGTAGTCGAACAGGTGGGGGACCGCCAGCGTGTGGTCGACCTGCCAGGTGCTGCCGCCCCGGCTCACCGCGTTGTACTCGGTGTCGAGTCCCGTGGTGCAGCCGACCGCGCTGCCCAGGGTGACTCCGGTGCGCGTCGGGTCCAGGTCGGCGCCGGCGAGGCCGCTGTCGCGCAGGGCCTCGTCCGCGCTGACGATCGCGAACTGCGCGGCCCGGTCGAGCCGCAGGGCCTCTTCGGCGGTGAAGCCGTGGTCGAGGGGGTCGAAGTCGGCCTCTGCGGCGATACGGGAGCGGAACGCGGAGGCGTCGAACAGGCTGATGGCGCGGGTGGCGGTCTTCCCGGCGGTGAGGAGGGACCAGAACTCCTTGGTGCCTACCCCCCCGGGTGCGACCACGCCGATTCCGGTGATGACGACGCGTCGGCTCATTGAGTGTCCTTCACGAGTGAGTCCTTCTGCTGAGCATTCGGTACGGCGCTTGCGGCGCGCCTGCCTCTCGCAACCTGCTGCCGTCCGAGCCTGGGAAACCCCACTCGATGCCTGATCGAACCCTGATGGTGGGACGGCCGGGCCGCTGTCCAGGAGTGCTGACGCGGGCGATTCCGAGGCCGGCTCGAGTTGGCCTCCAGCGGGGGCCCGGAGCCTGCCCGTAGGTCACGTAGTTGAGCATCGAGGAGTTCGAATGTCGGAGCAGGCTGGGCGGGTTGCTGTCGTCACGGGTGCGACCAGTGGGATCGGATTGGCAGTGGCCCGGCTGCTGGGCGGTCAGGGGCACCGGGTGTTCATCGGTGCCCGCAACGCGGGCGATGTCGCCGCGACCGTGAAGCAGCTCCAGGACGAGGGCCTCGAGGTGGACGGAGCGGTGGTGGACGTCCGGTCCGCCGAGGGGGTCCGGACGTGGATCCAGGGCGCCGTCGACCGTTTCGGCGGTGTCGACGTGGTGGTGAACAACGCGGGCCGTTCCGGCGGTGGTGTGACGGCCGACATCGACGACGAACTGTGGCACGACGTCATCGACACGAACCTGAACAGTGTGTTCCGGGTGACGCGCGAGGCGCTGACCACGGGTGGTCTGCGGGCGAAGAACTGGGGCCGGATCATCAACATCGCGTCGACGGCGGGCAAGCAGGGCGTTGTCCTGGGTGCTCCGTACTCGGCCTCCAAGCACGGTGTGGTGGGCTTCACCAAGGCACTGGGCAACGAGCTGGCCCCGACGGGCATCACCGTGAACGCGGTGTGCCCCGGGTACGTGGAGACGCCGATGGCGCAGCGGGTGCGGCAGGGCTATGCCGCCGCGTACGACGCGACCGAGGAAGCGATTCTGGAGAAGTTCCAGGCGAAGATCCCCCTGGGCCGCTACTCGACGCCGGAGGAGGTCGCCGGGCTGGTGGGTTACCTGGCTTCGGACACCGCTGCCTCCATCACCTCGCAGGCGCTGAACGTCTGTGGTGGTCTCGGCAACTTCTGATCCCCGAACGGTTCGTCCCGAGTCTGAAGGAGTCATGAGCATGTCGCAGTCCGGTCTGCGGGAGGTGGAGCACGAGATCACGGTCTCGGCTCCGG
>NZ_JBVISM010000034.1:0-7697 GCF_055575515.1 Streptomyces sp. NPDC034086
GATCTCCAACACCAAAACCCAACGCGACAAACTCACCACCGACCAACACGCCGCCCTCGCGCAGCTGGGCGTCGACTGGGCGTGACAGGCTGCCCCCAAAACAGGGCGCGAGGGGCACCTCGAGCCCTCCGGCATAGCCGAAGCTGTCCCCCTCGCGGACCTCGCCCAGACCGCCTCCACCAGCGTCAGCCAGGACTGGACCGGCACCTGCCTCGTCGCCCCCAAGACCGCCAACGCCCAGCGCTGAGCCCCCACTGGCGGTGACGCTCTGTCAGGCGCGCCAGTTGACAGCCGTGATCCGTTTCACTGCCTCGGCGATGGTGGTGTCGTCGGCGCATACGGTCAGGCGCAGGAAGCCCTCGCCGCCGGGACCGAAGCCGGTGCCGGGAATGCCGAGTACGCCGGCTTCGGTGAGCAGGCGCTTGGCGAAGGTCTCGCTGTCCAGCCCGGCGGGCGTGCGGACGAGGCAGTAGAAGGTGGCCTGGGGTCGCAGGACGTCGAGGCCCGCGGCCTCCAGCCCGTCGCAGAGCAGCCGCATGCGTCCGGCGTACACGGCGCGCAGGTGGTCGGGGTAGCCGGTGGTGTCGGTGAGGGCGGCGACGGCGGCGTGCTGGACCGCGGCGAAGGTGCCCGAGTCGGTATGTGTTTTGACCTCGCGCAACGCTGCGATCACGTCGGTGTTCCCGGCGGCGAAACCGACTCGCCAGCCGGGCATGTTGTAGGTCTTGGACAGCGAGTGGAACTCCACACCGCAATCCATCGCTCCCGGTGCTTCCAGGAACGAGGGCGGTGGTTCGCAGCCGTAGTAGATCTCACTGTAGGCGGCGTCCGAGGCGACCGTGATCCCGTACCGGAGGGCGAAGGCGGCCAGCTCCGCGTAGAAATCACTGGTGGCGAGCGCGGCGGTGGGGTTGTTGGGGTAGCAGACCCACAGCAGCCGCGCTCGCGCGGCGACGGCGGGCGGGATCGCGGCGAGGTCGGGCAGGAATCCGTTCTCCTCGCGCAGTGGCATCGTGACGACCTCGGCTCCGCAGAACCGGGCCCAGGTCGCGTAGACGGGATACGCCGGGTCGGGCACCAGCACCACGTCGCCCGGCTCCACGCAGGCCAGCGCCAGGTGTGCCATGGCCTCTTTGCTGCCGAGGGTGACCAGTACCTCGGTGCCGGGGTCCGACGTGACCCCGAAGCGGCGCGCAAGGTAGGCGGCGGCGGCCCGACGCAGGGCCGGTGTGCCTTCGTACGGGGGGTAGCGGTGCGCCCAGACCTCGTCTGCCGCTTCTTGGAGGGCAATCACGATGTGCGGTGGGGCGGGCAGGTCGCAGTCCCCGACGCCGAGCGGGATGACATCGTTCCCCTCTCCTTTCGCCTCTGCGCGGCAGCGGTCGATGAAGGAGAACAGGTAGTCGTCCGCTTCCCGAAGCCGGCTCGCTCGGCGCATCGTCGCCACAGTCCTTCCATCGTGTCGGGTCTGAGCGGAGTCTGGCCGATTCGCGCGCTGTGCTGCCGAATTTCCGCTGTCATTGGCCGGAAAGTTCGTGGCCGCAGCCGAGAAGGCCCGTGCGCCGAGACCGGGCGGAGACCGGGGCGCCTCAGACGGC
Source organism: Streptomyces sp. NPDC034086 (assembly GCF_055575515.1). NCBI lineage: Bacteria > Bacillati > Actinomycetota > Actinomycetes > Kitasatosporales > Streptomycetaceae > Streptomyces > Streptomyces sp. NPDC034086. The sequence goes on from NZ_JBVISM010000034.1 coordinate 1,599, forward strand.
GGGCACTGCCGCGCCGTCGTACCGCCCCGCGCCACCGCGAACGCGCACGCGCCGGTCAGCCAGCCGTGCCGACCTGGAGCACCAGGAGGTCGTACACGCGGCCTCCGGAGTCGTTGGGACACGCCCCGCGCAGGAGCGCGGCCCTCGGGCGGCCGAACCGGCCGTCGTACGCGTGCCAGGCCGTCGACGACGGCATGTGGCCGCCGCTGCCCACGTCGAAGTACACCGGGCCCGGCTCACTGCCGTCCTCCAGCAGCACCCCCACCGCACCCTCGTGCGCAGCCCCCAGGTCCCTCAGCGTCTGATCCACGGCTCCCCACCCTCTTTCCCGTCGTACGGCGTGCTGGCCGGCCCCGGCGCCGGCCGGTTCCAGCGTGCCGCACCCACCCGGCCGACGACGCGGATCCGGGGAGAACGCCACCCTCCAAGGGGGCGCCCGGCTCGGAAATTCTCGGGTCTCGCACGGCGATCCGTCGCGTGTCGCGGTGGAGCGCTGTGGTCGATGCCGGTGCACTGCGGTGGTCAACGGGCGTAGCGTGGTGGGGTATGAGTGAGGTTGTGGAAGCCAGGGGTCCGAAGGTTCCGCCGAGTTATCCGCCGAAGTCGCCGCCGCCGCAGAAGAAGCCGGTGGAGGCGCCGCAGCCGGCGACGAAGCCGAAGTCGCTCACCGGGGTGCCGCCCCGGCTGGTCGTCACCAGCCGGCGGGCCAGGGTGTTGGCGTTCCGTGCGGACCAGTGGGCGGCGAAGAAGGCCGCCGGGCAGGCTGCGCTGGCCGTCGCCGAGTGGGACTACCCGCTGCTGGACGAACACGACTTCCTCAAGTCCGTGCACGGCCTGGTCTGCGCGGCCGTGGCAGCCGGCGGGAAGCGGGTCAGCGTCCACCTCGCCGACCAGGACGCGAAGGTTCTCGTCATGGTCCTCAACCATCAGATTGACGAGCAGGACGCCGTGCGCCAGGTACCGGCGGAGGTGGCGGTACTGCGCACCGTGGAAGCCTGCGGCTCCCACACCGACCACGACGGCCACGCCTGGTGGGCCCTCCTCAACGCCCAACCCCGACCGAAGAAACGCCTTGCCTAGCACCAGACGCAGGACATCAGGGCACAACCCTGTCGGCCTCAGGAGCGGGGGTGGATGCTGCCGACCGGGGCGGTGCCCCGGCGACGTGTGACGGCAGCCGGGAACCTGCCCGCGGTCGGCAGCGCCATGGGGGCCGGGAGCGGCCGGTCCGAAGGCGACTTCCCGCACTGCCTATTGCACCCCTCCACTGGCTCGGGCCTGACGCTGACACGCTGGCTCGAGTGTGGGCCCCACCTGGACAGACCGATTGTGAACAGGCACGCCCATGACAGCCGGGCAGCCGAGGAACGGCGGCTGCCCGGCCAGGCCGAGCCGAGCCGAAGGGCCTGAAGCAGCTATGGGGACCCCAGCGGCCGGCCGCACAAGCACTCGCGGGTCATCCACCGCCCTCCCTCAACCAGCCTACGTCGGCGTGCGTCCGGTGACGGGGCCTCACAGGATCAGGAAGTACGCCCCGCGACCCCAGCGGGCCTCGTACCTCCCCGAAAGGAAGAACACCTGTGCACTACCTCCAGCGTGCCGCCGCAGCAACAGCCCTCGCCAGCCTCATCGGCCTCGGCCTCACCGCCCCCACCGCCGCAGCAGCAACCGCCCAAAACGCGTCCGTAACGACCACCGCCAAGGACACCGAATGCGAGCACAAGCTCGCGGAAGCCCGCGCTGATCTCTCCCACGCGCTTGTCGTGACATTGTGCGCGAACCAGAACCAGATCTGCACCAGCGAGGGCAACCCCCTCCTCCAACTGGACCTCAGCACACTCTCCCTCAAGGACATCGGAGTCCTGAAGGATCTGGTCACGAACCCTCGGGAGCTCGCGAAGATCAAGGCGATCATCTGCACCTGAAACCCGAAGCCACCAGGCACCCCCGCGCGGGTGGAGGTCAGAAGCCTCTCAGCCGAACCCGCCACAGAGCCAGCTGATGCGAACCGTCCCTCCAGCAGTACCTGGAGCGGAAAGGCGGTGGCACACCGGGATGCTCCCATGTCGAATCTCCTCGCCCGGGGGTTCGCCGCCCGGCTGGCCGGCGGGCCCTCGGAGGAGGAGTGGAAAGCGAAGCTGGCCGCCTACGGCACCGACTACATGTCCATGGGCGCCGCCGACATCCAACGCAGGGTCGCGGGCGAACTCGTCGTGGTGCAGCAGCTCGAGACGCCCCGGCTGTGGTCGGCGGCCGCCCGGCTGATAACCCTGTACGCCAAGACCTTCCCCGGCAGCGACGGCAGCGCGGCCGTGCGCTGGTACCGGATGGCCGCGACCGCCGCCGACCAGTCCGCCGCCCCTGCGGTCCGGGTGTGGGTGCGGGGCCGCCATCGCCTTCGGGTACGAAGGCGCCTCGCTGGGGGTGGCGGACGTCCTCGCGGACCAGGCGCTGGCCCTGGCCGGCGACCAGCCGTCGCTGGGGCTGCTGAACGCCGTCTACGGCAAAGCCCACGCCGCCGCGCTGCGCGGCGACCGGACCACCGCCCTGGCCCTGGATGAGCGGGGCCGGCGCATCTTCGATGCGGCCGGATCGCATGAGCAGACCTCCGACTACGCCGTGCCCTGGTGGCGGCTGAACGTCTTCCGCTCGCTGCTCCTCGCCCGCCTCGGCGAAGAACACGCCGCGACCAACGCGCAGGACCAGGCGCTGGCCGAATTCCCCGCGGCCCTGCCCCGCTTCGCCACCCACCTGCAACTGCACCAGGCGCTCATGCTCACCCGCTCCGGCGACAAGACGGACGGCATCGCCCACGCCACCGCCGCCATGAACGCCCTGCCCCCGGAAAAGCACAGCCTCACCCTGCGCATGCTGGTGGACGAGATCCACGGCTGAACCTCCCCAGCGCCCGACAACCGAGCCGCAGCCGCCGACGCGGCCGGGGTCCGTGAGTGGCACGCGCGGGGGTTCACCGCGACGGGCCAGTCCGGGCCCGTCACCGAAGCGGGTGCCCGAGCCCAGAAGGCGGTCCCGGTGGACCGCTCCGACGCGCTTGGCCCCGCTGACCAGACGACACACCGCGCCCGGTTCAGCCCCGCACCAGCAGCGTTCGCCCAGCGCCCACATCTCGTACTCCTCCTCCACCTGCCGAGCCTCCTCGACCCGCGCCCGGATCGCCGTCAGCGAGTCCTCACCCGGCCCCAGCTTCCGCAGCCTGGCCAGATGGGTCAGGCCGGAGCACCTCGGTGTGCCGGCCATGGGCCCGCACGCCTCGCCGGCGTCCGCCCCGCAGACCACGCAGGGCCGGACCTCCATCGCCTCCAGCAGGTCACTTTCGAGCGGCTGGGCAGGGCGCCTGGCGATGGACCGGACCCGCCCCGGCGCTAACCGGCTCGCCAGGAAGTCCACCGGGTCGAGCGTCCACCCGGTCCTCTTCCCGCTGCCGGGCCTCCCGCTCGCGTTCCTCGCGCGCCCACCTCTCGCGCTGCTCACGCGCGTGTTCATCGACCTGCCACGCCGACCAGCGTTCCACGGCCACCGCTCTCCCGCCTGCTCTGCACTGACACCTGAACAAACGATGTCCGCCCTGGCAGGTGTGCACGCCCGGCGCATCGACGCGAACACCGCCGCGTACACCGCGCCTTCCTCGCCTCCGTACGCCTCCTCGGCGAAGGCGTCGACATCACCAGCGAGCGGGGCGTGGAAGCGATCCGCTTCACCGACACCCGCGGCTCCCAGGCCGAGATCGTCCAGAACATCGGCCGCGCCCTCCGCCTCAACCGCAACGACACCACGAAGATCGCCCGCATCATCGAGCCCGTCTTCCTGGAGGCTGGCGAGGACCCGAAGGACATGGTTGCCTCAGCGAGCTCCGTGGCTCTGACGTCGGCATACGCTGCGAGACCGTCGTGTCCTGCGTGGAACTGGCGACGGCCCGTCTGGCGCTGGGGTGACGGCAGCGTGCAGGACGCTGTGCGCTGGCGGCGCGGTGGAACGGGGAGCTGCCCGAGTGGTGGCGCAACGACATCAGCAGTCCACAGAACGTCGACGATGTCGCGGCTGGGTGGGGCTTTGTCTAGGCACGCTGCTGCCCTTGAGTTAGCGTGCTGCAGGGGTGCTGATGACAGATATACCGGGTGCACGCGAAGAGCTGGAGCGGCTGGGTCTGTTCATGCACGTGCAGGTGCGTGAACTGGTGTCCCGCCTGACGCCGGAAGCAAGGGTCTCTCCGCAGGAGTTGGGAGTGCCCTCCGTCTCTGACTGGCATGAGCCGCTTCAGTTTCACCACACGATGACCTTCCGTGGTGCCAGGCCTGAATCCGTGTCTCCCGCGGAGATGGGACAGCGGGCGGCGAAAGCTCTGGCCGCCGCGGGCTGGGCTGTGGAGGAAGAGGTCACCGAGGCACACTTCATCACCGGCAGGTACGACGGCGTCGTTGTCCAGGTGCGGATCTCCAAGATTTCCAACGTGGTGCTCTACCAGGCGAAAACCCCGTCATTGGCCTTTCGCACGGCTGAAGTTATGGTCAAGCCCGACCCCGTGCGGACACCCGACACGCTCAGGCCGGGGTATGTGCTGTGCTACGAGTGCGATGGCCTGGGCTGGTGTTCGTCGTGCTGGGGACGTAGCTGGATACCGGACGTCGAGCGGGGGCGGCGAAGGTGTCCGGAGTGCCATCAGGACCGGGTGTGCCCGATCTGCCGTGGTGCCGGCGAAAAGCACGCGGCCACCCTGCAGTACTACGAACGCGGCTACTATCCCGGGCTTTCCGGGGAGTGACCTGTCTGCCAGGCTCCATACGAGTCTGGGGGCGGCAGGCCTGGTGACTTTCCGTTGCAACGGCCTCCCCTCGTGTTGCCTCCGTTGCCCCGGTCAGGGCGGCCTTGAGGAATATCGCGAGCGTCAGCAGGCAACGGGCGCAGCCACGTCCCGTGCTCTTCCCAGTGCCGGCCGACTGGGAACTGTCGGGACCTGGAGGGGGAGGTGGGGCGTCTGGGTGGGGTGCGGGTGGAGCGGGAGATCGTCCAGGACACCCTCGCCCGTGCCCTGATCGACGCGGGGGACACCTCGCGCGGCCGCCCTGCTCCACGAGCAGGTCACCGCCCGCCGTCATCACATGTACGAAGACCCCCCCGTTTCCGCGAGAGCGATGAAAGATCTCCAGCATGGCCGCCCGGGCGGGCCCGGCTGCCGCGAGCCCGGCCTTCGGCCGCTCCGCAGCTCCGCTTCGCCTTCCGGGCCGGGGGCGGCGTCGGCTGTGCGGGCCGCGCGCGGGGGCCAGGCCCGGGTGCTCGCCAGCAGCGCCGTCTGCCGATCGGAGCCGGCGTAGTCGGCAACGACCGACGCATGAGACGCCTTGGTGACCGCGTCAAGATCAAGTATGGTCAGCGTCGATTTCGTGTGGGCCGTGACCGGCCCTATGAGGGGGATTTCTTCGTGCGCCTGAACATCATCAAGTCCGTCCGCCGCGCCCTGGGCGCAGCCGTCGGCGCCGTGCTCATCTCCGTTGCCCTGCCCGCCTCCCCCGCCGCCGCCGTGGACCTGTCCAAGTGGGACCTGCTGCTCAACCTCAACAGCAGGCTGTGCCTGGAAGTGAGCGGCTGGTCCACCGCCAACGGCGCCGGGGTCGCCCAGTGGGACTGCCATGGCGGCGCCAACCAGCAGTGGTACGGGGCCGCTTACGGAAACGCCAGGCTCATCTACAACGCCCAAAGCGGCAAGTGCCTCGAAGTCAAGGGCTGGTCCACCGCCAACGGCGCAGCTATCGACCAGTGGGACTGCCACGGGGGCGCCAACCAGCTGTGGCAGCTGCGCGCCACGAGCGACTACACGGTGGCCCTGGTCAACGTGAACAGCGGAAAATGCCTGGAGATCGGCGGCTGGCGCACCGACAACGGTGCCCCGGCCACCCAGTGGGACTGCCACTGGAGCGAAAACCAGCGTTGGTACTAGGTTCTGTCGTCAAATGTCACGCCCACATCAGGAGTGAGGCGAGGGTGACGGCTAGGTTGTGTCCGGCGGATCATTCGCGGAGCCAGAGTCTGATGGCTGCTGTGGTGATGGTGCCGTGGAAAACGTAGGCGCGTTTGTCGTAGCGG
>NZ_JBVISM010000035.1:0-4716 GCF_055575515.1 Streptomyces sp. NPDC034086
TTCCTCCGGGCTTTCGTTCTTCGTTCTTGCGTTTCCGACTCTATCAGACTCTTTCGTGTCCGATTTCCTCGGCGCTTTCGAGGTCCTGCGCTTTCGCGCTTTCCCTTTCCGGCGGTTCCGACTCTATCAGAAGTTCTCCACCGGTTTTCCCGGCTTCAACGTTTCCGAATGGAGAGTCGAATGCACTCCACCCGGAACGAGATCCTGTGTGGAGTGGTGGCTGCCGAACTTGTCCAGTTCGAGGCAACCGTTTAACTCTACAACCCTGCTCCAGGGGTGTCAAAACGCCGACGCAGCCCCTTCACCAGGGGGTCGGCGGTGGTTGAGGACCCCGATGAGGGTGGCAAGGTCCGCTGCACCGACCGGGTCGTCCGCGTAGCGGGTGGTCTGAAGGGGCCCCACCTCAGGAAGGAAGACCTCCTCCCGTGCCAGGACGTGCACCAAGGTCAACAGCGCGGCTCGGGCATTGCCATCGGTGAAGGGATGGAAGAACGCCACATCGAGGTAGGCGCGGGCCGCCCGGGCCGCCAACGGGACGTCGGGGTCGGTCGTCTCGTGCAGGCAGGAATCGAAGTCGGACCGCGTGCGCGGGGTCAGACCGTAGCGCTCGCGGCCGTCCTTCGCGTAGGCGTCGCTCACGCGGAACGGTGCCTCCGGCACAGCGAGGACTGCGCGCTGCCAGCCGGCGAGCAGGCCGAAGTCCAGCGGGGCACGGCGTGCGGCGTCTTTGCGGGCCAACGCGTAGGCGGCGAGCAGACGCTCGGCGCGCATCGGATCACGTCGGCGCACCGGCCCCTGGCACCAGCGCCGGAACCCATCGCGGGCGTGCGTGATCCGCTGGAGGGCCGGTGCGCTCTGCCAGTCGGCCTCCCGGCGCACGCGCAGCCATACCGCGAGGCTGTCAGCGGCGGCGGTCATGGAGATCCTCCAGAGCCGCCCTCTCCCCGTGTTCCTGGAACGGCGCGTGGCCGGTAAGTCCAGTGGCCAGGTCCTCGCCGACGGATTCGATCAAAGACCGTTTCGGCTCGACCCAGCTCTTGAACCTGCCGCCGATCGCGCGCTCCACCGCTCGCGCGGCTTCGGCTCGGTCCATGCCGGTGCTGGTGAGGAACCAGCACAGGACGATCGACGCCTGACCGTGCCAGCCGCCCTCCGCGCCCGAGTCCAGCGTGTGGGTCACGAGCCGGACGCAGGCCCGTTCCAGGTGCCAGCTGCGGCCTGGGGTGAGGCGTCCGGCGGGGGTGCCAGTTCGGCGAAGCGCTGGGCCGTCTCCTCCAGCCACTCCCGCCACTCCAGCAGAGCGGCTACGACGCGTGCCGCGGTCTCATCGGGGGTCGTCACCGAGCTCGGCCCGCAGACCCAGCTGCCGATGGGCCCGCCGTAGCGGTAGCACCAGCTCCACCCCCAGGCCCAGGTGCCGTACCGCTCCCGGATGACCGCGTCGATCTGGCTCTCGCACCAGCGTTCGCCCTGCCACCAGCCGGCCATGCCGGAGAGCACGGGCGGCACCCATGAGCGGACCAGCGAGCGGAGGCGGTCTTCCTCCTCCTCGTCCCAGACGAAGGGATGGCGGGCGGGGTCGAAGTCGTCCCAGTTCCGAACGCTCTCGTGCGTCACGGGAGGCACGCGGTTCTCGGGGAAGGGAAGGGTGTCACGGTTGTACGTCAGCGCCGGCCTCTCTTCCCGTCGGATGTGATCGGCCCCTCAGTCTCGGCTCGAGGCCCCTGGAGCCGCGACCTGTTTTCGGCCCCGCCGCGCGCGGCGGTCGGCACCGACCTCGCCTGGACGGCGGGCAAGGCGCGGTTCCGCTGGTGCGGCGAGACCGACGGTTGAAGGGCTCTCGCTGTACCTGCGCGGGGTGCGGCTGGACGGCCGTAGGTACGGGTGGTGGACAAACCCGATTCAACGTCCACGCTGCGTCCGGCACCGGACCGAGCGGTAGCCGACCATCACCTGGAGCAAGGGCTCAGGAGCGGCGATGAGCCCGCACTTCGTCCTTCGGGGGACCCGGCTAGCCTCATGCCCCTCGCGAAAGTCCGCCGACGCATCGAGCACGACTGCCGCGAGCGCAGAACCGTCCTGGGCCTGGTCCCTGCTGGCCGCGACGCTGCCTGGCTTCATTTGCGTGGTCCCCGGGCCGCGTATGGGCCCTCGGATCTCGTCCGGCACGACCGCTCTGGACTGGACCGGTCCAGCCGCAGACCTGGCGTGGCGCCCAGGGACAGCGTCCGTGCGGCAGCCGCAGTCCGCGCTCGCGTAGAGCTTCCTGGCGAACCCGCAGCGCGAGCGACCCGGGCCCTTCGCCATCCGGCGAGGTGAGGTTGTGCATCCGGGATGCCGAACACGGCGTGGTCAACCCCCTCGTCCTTCAGACGGCAGTCGCGCATCTTCCACGTCTTCATCCGCATGAAGACATCCCCGGCCCAAGACCGGACCTGCTTGTGGCACTTCGTTTTCCGCTTTCCACCGCTGGAGGTCGGCCTGGCCGCGCTCGCGACAGTGCGGGAACCTGGTGGATCGACCGCGCGGTGACGCTGTGGTCGCGGATCGAACATAAGGCTAGTGCTGTGACCGGGAAGGTTCACCGGGCTGCTCGCCGTGTTGGTTGCGAATGACTTCTCCAGCCAGGTGGGGAGGCGGGGATCGGGCAACCCGTCCGGGGTCACGGGCTGACCGAACAGGAGGGGTAGAAGCTCGAGCACATCGTCCGGCGAGGCAGTAGGAGCTCTCGGTGCGGTTCCGGCAGGCGATGATGCTGCTGGCCTCGGCCGGGCAGCGCGGTCCCGGTCATAGCCCGTCTGGTCCAGGCGGACGAGGACACCGTTCTCGACGTGATCCACGCGTTCAACGAGATCGGGCTCCCATGCCTAACCCTCATCGCCCGGCCCGTGCGGCTCGGCTGGGAGGCGCTGCTGGGCATCCGCCCGACCGCTGGCTCGTGCTGGGCAGAACAGGGCGGCCAGCCCGACTGCCGGCGATGTTCCGCCGAACCCACAGGATCACCTATTTCCGCGGCTGCTACTCCGTTGGCGACGACCAGGTGTGGGAGATCAACCGGCGCCGCAAAAGCATCGATCGCACCTGGGCGACCGTGCGAACCATCCGGGCCGCCCGCCCGGACGGCGCACCGATCGACGTGATCCTCGACAGTGTTCTCCGCCCCCACAGACCGCCGGCTGAAGAAGTGGGCGACCAAGAACAAGGTCGAGCTGTGCTTCACCCCGACCTACGCCTCTTCGGCCGACCACACCGAGGCCCCCTTCGGGCCGCTGCGGCAGTTCGCCCCGGCCAACTCGAATCGCCCGAACCACACGGCCCCAAACCCGGGCCCTCGACGCCTCCTGCGTAGGCGCAACCAGAACGCCCGCCACCCCGAAGTTGTCGCAGCACAACGACGTGAACGAACCCGCGTCCGCAGTGAGAAGGGTGTCCGCTGCGGAGGGCGCGGTTGCCGAGCCCGGCCCATAACCTCGATCCTGTGTGCTCGACAAGCAGGAGGGCACATGGGGCTGGTTCTTTTCCCGGACGACGGAGACAACAGCAGTCCGGATGCGTCCTGGTCCCACAGCGGCTTTGCCGCGTTCCGGCGGCGCCTGGCTCAGGCCGACGGGGTCACCCTGTCGGAGATGCGGGGCTTCGGCGGTGAGCGCCCCTGGAGCGAGGTGTCCACCGCTCTGGAGCCACTCCTCGATCATCCCGATGTCGGCGGTGAGGGTCTCTCGCCCGCCGAGTGCGCGTCGGTTCTGGCCCGCCTGGAGGCGATCACCGACCAGTGGACACGAAAGGAAGGCGACCAACTCCTCCAGCAGCACATCGAGGACGCCCGCCAGCTGGCGGGCGTCCTGCGGTTCTGCGTCCGGAAGGGCGTCCCACTGGCCTTCCTCTGAAACTCACCAGATGCCTCCGGGACTTCCGCCGGTCCGCATCGCAAGTTCCGGCCCCGAGTCGAGCACGCCTTGCCCGCATGAAGCAGGACAAGATCCTCCGCGACTGCCGCCGGCACGGCAGAAACTCCACCGCGCGGTCCGGGCCGTCGCCCACTCGCACGGCCTTGCCCTCAACGCATGGCCGGGGAGGCCCGCACGACCCTCCGCAACGCGCTCTAGTGTTCTCCGAACGAAGGGGGTCGCATGCCGCACGGTACGGCTGAAGCGGGGACGGGCATGGAGGGGATCACGTTTCCTGCCTGGCACGGAAAGCACTATGTGACGCTGGCTGAGCTACTGGTTCGTCTCGGAAGCTTCGGCCTGGACCTGACGTGGCGCGTCGAGTGCGACGAGATCGTCGATCCTCGCTGCGTCGAGATGGAGAGACGGTCCGCCGACGCCGGCATGGACACGTTGACGCTGTTGTCGCTCACGACCCCGTTCCTCCAACTGATCGACGCCGAAGCACGCGGGTTCGCCGAGGACGAGCTGGTGATCGTCCTGACCGAGTTCGACAGCTCGTTGTGGGACGTCAGGGCCGTCGACGAGGGCGTACTCAGCGAGCTTCGCCGCCACTACCCGGGCGCCCGGGAGCTATGAACGGGGGCGCTTCAGCCCGGGTCGCACCACAACGAGCCCCGCCCAGCGTGGCGGTCGGCTCCCTCCAGGCGTCCCCGGTTGCCGACTGGCAAAAGCCCGTGAACGCAGAAAAGCCCCGCACCAGAAGGTGCGGGGCTTTCCCACAATGATTGTTCGGCGGCGTCCTACTCTCCCACAGGGTCCCCCCTGC
>NZ_JBVISM010000036.1:0-4566 GCF_055575515.1 Streptomyces sp. NPDC034086
CCCCACCACCGGCACGAAAGGCGCACGCACCAGACGACGCACGAACACACCCCCAGCACGCACCGCCACCTGGTCCTCACCCGTCGAACCCGACAACACCGCCGACAAGCGAGCGGCAGCCCGCTCGTCCACCACCTCCGGAACATCCACCAGACCGCCCCAACGCTCACCCCACTCCAACGCCGCCACCCGGCCCAAACCCCACACCTGCGCCCGAACCGGATCCACCACACGATCCGAAACACCCGTCGAGACCGCCCCCCGCGTCACACACCACAACCGCGCCACAACACCCGCATCACCCAACGCCTGCGCCAAACACAACGAACCCGCCACATCCAGCAGCGACACCACACCCACAACCACACCCACACCCGCCAGCGCCTCCGCCAGCTCACCCCGCGAACGACCACCCCCCACCAGCTCCACCACCTCGGCACCCGACGCCGACAACACACCCACCAGCCCGTCACCCACCCCCTCCGCCACCACCAGCCACCGGCCCGAAAGGGCAGCGGCCCGCGCCGTGTCCACCGGCTGCCAGGTGACCCGGTAGAGGAGGTCGTCGAGGGTGTCCGTACCGCGTCGCGGTACGAGCCAGCCGGGCACCGCGGGCCGTTCCGCGAGGCGCGGCCAGTACCGCTCGTGCTGGAAGGCGTACGTGGGGAGGTCGGCGGGGGCCGCCGGTGCGCCCGCGAACAGGGCGGGCAGATCGAGGGTGACCCCGCGCGCGTGGGCGCGGCCGAGGGCCGCGAGCAGGGTGTGCGTTTCGGAGCGGTCGCGCCGCAGGAGCGGCAGGAAGGTCGCGGGTTCGTCGAGGCAGTCCTGGCCCATGGCGGTCAGGACGGCGTCGGGGCCGAGTTCGAGGTAGGTGCCGACACCGGCTGCCTCCAGCGCGCGCATGGCGTCGTGGAAGCGGACGGCCTCGCGGACGTGGCGTACCCAGTAGTCGGGCGAGGTCATGTCCCCCGTGAGGGCGGAGACCACCGTGATCCCGGGCTCGGAGTAGGTAACGGACTCGGCGACCTCGCGGAACGCGTCGAGCACGGGTGCCATGAGGGGGGAGTGGAAGGCGTGCGAGACCGCGAGGCGCTTGGTCCTGCGGCCCCGGTCCGCCAGCTGTGCGGCCACGGCCAGGACGGCCTGCTCGGCACCCGAGACCACCACGGACCGCGGGCCGTTGACCGCCGCGATGTCGGCGTCCGCCGGCAGCAGCGGGCGGACCTCGTCCTCGCCGGCCTGGACGGAGACCATCGCCCCGCCCTCCGGCAGGGCGCCCATCAAGGCGCCGCGGGCCCGGACCAGTGCCGAGGCGTCCGCGAGGGAGAAGACACCGGCGACGTGCGCGGCCGCGATCTCACCGACCGAGTGACCGGCCACGAAGTCCGGGCGGACGCCGTAGGACTCCAGCAGCCGGTACAGCGCCACCTCGAGGGCGAACAGGGCCGGCTGGGTGATCTCGGTGCGGTGGACCTCGTCCCCGCCGTCGAACACCAGGTCCTTCAGCGGCAGGTCGAAGTGGGCGCACACCTCGTCGAACGCGGTCGCGAACGCCGGCTGCGCCGCGTACAGCCCGCGGCCCATCCCGGGCCGCTGCGCGCCCTGCCCCGAGAACAGGAACGCGGACGGGGACGGTGCCCGGAACAGGTCGGTGTCGGCTTCGCCGCGTGCCACGGCGTCGAGGGCGGTCAGGTACTCGGCACGGTCGGCTCCGATGACGACGGCGCGGTGCGGGAGCAGGGTGCGTGCCGTGGCCAGGCCGCGGCCGACCGCGCCCGGGTCGAGGGCGGGCCGGTCCGCGACGTGGTCGCGCAGGCGGCGGGCCTGGTCGCGCAGCGCCGGTGCCGAGGCGGCGGACAGCAGCCACGGCAGGGGGGTGCCGGGGGTGCCGGGGGTCTCCGCGTGCGCGTCCGGGGTGGCGAGGGGGCTCTGTTCGAGTACGAGGTGGGCGTTGGTGCCGCTCATGCCGAAGGAGGACACGGCGGCGCGGCGCGGCTGCCCGGTCTCCGGCCAGGCCAGGTTCTCGGTGAGCAGGGCGACCGTGCCGGCGGTCCAGTCGACGTGCGGGGTGGGCTCGTCGACGTGGAGGGTGCGCGGCAGGACGCCGTGGCGCATCGCCATCACCATCTTGATGACGCCGCCGACGCCCGCGGCCGCCTGGGTGTGCCCGATGTTGGACTTCAGGGAACCCAGGTGGAGCGGCCGGTCCCCGGGGCGGTCCTGGCCGTAGGTGGCCAGCAGCGCCTGCGCTTCGATCGGGTCGCCGAGCGGGGTGCCGGTGCCGTGTGCCTCCACGGCGTCGACCTGCCGGGCGGTCAGGCCGGCGTTGGCGAGGGCCTGGCGGATGACGCGCTGCTGGGAGGGCCCGTTGGGGGCGGTGAGCCCGTTGGAGGCGCCGTCCTGGTTGACGGCCGATCCGCGGATCACCGCGAGGACCTGGTGGCCGTTGCGGCGGGCGTCCGAGAGCCGTTCCACGAGGAGCATGCCGACGCCCTCGGACCAGCCGGTGCCGTCGGCGGCGGCCGCGAACGGCTTGCAGCGGCCGTCGGGCGACAGGCCGCGCTGGCGGCTGAAGTCGATGAACGACTGGGGGGTCGACATGACGGTCACGCCGCCGGCCAGGGCCAGTTCGCATTCGCCGCGCCGCAGCGCCTCGGCAGCGAGGTGCAGGGCGACGAGGGAGGACGAGCAGGCCGTGTCGACGGTCAGGGCGGGTCCTTCGAGGCCCAGGGCGTAGGCGATGCGGCCGGAGGCGACGCTGCCGGCGCCGCCGGTGCCGAGGTAGCCCTCCAGGCTTTCGGCGGACTGCGCGACCAGGGCCGTGTAGTCCTGGCCGTTGGTGCCGACGAAGACGCCGGTGCCGGTGCCGCGGGCCGTGTCCGGGGGCAGTCCGGCGCGTTCGAACGCCTCCCACGCCACCTCCAGCAGCAGCCGCTGCTGGGGGTCCATGGCGAGGGCCTCGCGCGGGGAGATCCCGAAGAAGCCGGCGTCGAAGCCGGCGGCGTGCCGGAGGAAGCCGCCGTGCCGGGTGTACGTCGTCCCGTGGTGGTCGGGGTCGGGGTCGTGGAGCGCGCCGGTGTTCCAGCCCCGGTCGTCCGGGAAGGGCGAGATCGCGTCGGTTCCGGACGCGACGAGGCGCCACAGGTCCTCGGGGGAGCCGACGTCGCCGGGGAAGCGGCAGCTCATGCCGACGATGGCGATGGGCTCGTCGCTGCCGGCAGCGCGGCGTACGGGGGCCGGGCCGGTGCCGGTGCCGGTGCCGCCGAGGAGTGCGGTGCGCAGGAACCTGACGAGGGCGGCCGGGGTCGGGTGGTCGTAGACCAGGGTCGCGGGCAGGGCGATCCCGGTGGCGGTGGCGAGCCGGGTACGGAACTCGACGGCGGTCATCGAGTCGAAGCCGAAGTCGCGGAAGGACCGCTCGGGGTCGGCCGTCTCCTGTGCGGTGTGCCCGAGGACGGTGGCGATGGTGTCGCGGACCAGGCCGAGCAGGACGCGTCCGGGGTCGTCGGCCGCTTCGAGGCGCCGGGACAGCGGGGACGCCGGCTCGGCCGCGCCGGCCGGGCCGGGGCCGGTGCCGGTGCCGGGCCAGTAGCGCTGCCGGTGGAAGGCGTACGTGGGCAGGCCGACGCGGCGTCCGGGGAGCAGGGGCGTCCAGTCGACGGGGAGGCCGCGGGTCCACGCTCCGGCGAGGGCGCCGAGGAAGGCCTCCGGTTCGGGGCGGTCCTTGCGGAGCAGCGGGGTCAGCAGTCCCGGGAAGGCCTCCGGGAGGGACTCCCCCGCCATGGCGGCGAGGACGCCCTGGGGGCCCAGCTCCAGGAAGTGGCCCACGCCCTGCTGCTCGGCGAGGTACCGGATGCCGTCGGCGAAGCGGACGGTGCCGCGGGCGTGACGGACCCAGTGGTCGGCCGTGAACGCGGTGATCTGCTCGCCGGTGACGTTCGAGACGACCGGGATCGCGGGGGCGTGGTGGGTCAGGGACTGCGCCACCTCGCGGAACGCTTCCAGCATCGGTTCCATCAGCGGCGAGTGGAACGCGTGCGAGACGGTGAGGCGCTTGGTCTTGTACCCCTGGGCGGCGAGCCGCTCGGCCATGTCATGGACGGCCGTCCCGGTGCCCGAGATCACTACCGAGGAGGGGCCGTTGACGGCCGCGACGTCCACGTCGGCGGAGAGCAGCGGACGGATGTCGGCCTCGCCCGCGCGGACGGACACCATCGCGCCGCCCTCCGGCAGGGCACCCATCAGCGCACCGCGCGCCGCCACCAGACGGGCCGCGTCCGCCAGGGACAGCACCCCCGCCACGTGCGCGGCGGTGATCTCGCCGATGGAGTGACCGGCGACGAAGTCGGGGCGCAGGCCCACGGACTCCGCCAGCCGGTACAACGCCACCTCGAGGGCGAACAGGGCCGGCTGGGTGTACTCGGTGCGGTGGACCTCGTCCCCGCCCCCGAAGACGATCTCCTTCAACGGAACGTCGAAGTGGGCGCACACCTCGTCGAACGCGGCCGCGAACACCGGCTGGACGTCGTACAGCTCACGCCCCATGCCCGCACGCTGCGCCCCCTG
>NZ_JBVISM010000037.1:0-3994 GCF_055575515.1 Streptomyces sp. NPDC034086
GGTCAGGGCAATTACGCGGCGGCGAATGCTTGTCTGGACGCGTTGGCCGAGCAGCGGCGGGCCGACGGACTGCCCGCCACCTCCCTCGCCTGGGGCCCGTGGGCCGACAACGGCATGGCCGCGGACGAGACCGTCGCCGAACGCATGCGCCTGGCCGGCATGACCGGACTGGCCACCGACACGGCCTTCGCCGCACTCGCCCGCGCCCTCGGCCGCGGAGACGACACCCTGACCGTCATCGACATCGACTGGCAGCGGTTCGCGCCGGGCTTCACCTCCGCCCGCCCGAGCCCGCTCCTCGCCGGGATCCCGGAAGCCGCCCGTCCCGCCGAACCGGACGGCGCCGACGCCGGCCTCGCCGTGCGACTCGCGGCGCTGCCGTCCGCCGCCGAGCGGACCGACGTACTGCTGGACCTGGTCCGCACACACGTGGCCGGCGTACTCGGCCACGGCTCGCCGGAGCGCGTGGCCGCCGACCAGCCGTTCAAGGGCATCGGGTTCGACTCCCTGACGGCGGTCGAGCTGCGCAACCGGCTCGGCAGGGCCACCGGCCTGGCCCTGCCCGCCACCGCCGTCTTCGACCACCCCAGTCCGGCCGCGCTCGCCGCGTACCTCCTCACGGAGCTGTGCGGGGACCTCGGCGACACCGACCCGGAGGAGGACCGGATCCGCCGGGCGCTCGCCTCGACGCCGCTCTCCCGGATCCGGGAGGCCGGCCTGCTGGAAGTGCTGCTGGACCTCGCCGGCCCCGAAGCGGGCGGCACGCGGGAAGCGGCGGCCGACCCGGACGACACGGCCCCGGAGGACATCGACGCGATGGACGCCGACGCCCTGATCCGTCTCGCCATGGACAACACGGACTCCTGACGGTCCGGGAAGTGTGGAGCTGACACATGGTTACGCCCGAAGCAGTGACATCCGGCACGGTGACGCCCGAAGCGAAGCTCGTGGCCGCGCTCCGGACCTCCCTCAAGGAGGCCGACCGGCTCCGCGAACAGAACCGGCGGCTCACCGAGGCGGCCCGGGAGCCCCTCGCGATCGTCGCGATGAGCTGCCGGTTCCCCGGCGGCGTCCGCTCGCCCGAGGAACTGTGGGACCTGGTCGCCGCCGGCCGTGACGCCGTGTCGCCGTTCCCCACCGACCGGGGCTGGAACCTGGAGGAACTGTTCGACGAGGACCCGGACCGCCCCGGCTCCTCGTACGTCCGCCAGGGCGCGTTCGTCCACGACGCCGCCGACTTCGACGCCGGCTTCTTCGCCATCTCCCCGCGCGAGGCCCTCGCCATGGACCCCCAGCAGCGGCTGCTGCTGGAGACCTCCTGGGAGGCGCTGGAGCGCGCCGCGATCACGCCGGACGCCCTGCGCGGCAGCCGTACCGGCGTGTTCGTCGGCACCAACGGCAGCGACTACGGCACGGTCCTCGTCGGCGGCCCCGAGGAGGTCGACGGATACCTGGCGACCGGGAACGCCACCAGCGTGCTGTCCGGCCGGATCTCCTACGAGTTCGGCTTCGAGGGGCCCGCCGTCACCGTCGACACCGCCTGCTCGTCCTCCCTCGTCGCCCTGCACCTCGCCGCACAGGCGCTGCGCCGGCAGGAGTGCACCCTGGCACTCGCGGCGGGCGTGACCGTCATGGCCAGCCCGACCACCTTCACCGAGTTCAGCCGCCAGCGGGGCCTGGCCCCGGACGGCCGCTGCAAGCCGTTCGCGGCGGCCGCCGACGGCACCGGCTGGGGCGAGGGCGCCGGAGTGCTCGTACTGGAACGGCTCTCCGACGCCCGCCGCCACGGCCACCCCGTCCTCGCGGTGATCCGCGGCTCCGCCGTCAACCAGGACGGCGCCTCCAACGGCCTGACCGCCCCCAACGGCCCGTCCCAGCGGCGCGTACTCCGCCAGGCGCTCGCCGACGCCCGCCTGACACCGGACCAGGTCGACGCCGTCGAGGCGCACGGCACCGGAACCACCCTCGGCGACCCGATCGAGGCGCAGGCGCTGCTGGCCACCTACGGGCAGAACCGCCCGGCGGACCGGCCGCTGCGCCTGGGGTCGGTCAAGTCGAACATCGGTCACACGCAGGCAGCCGCCGGGGTGGCGGGCGTCATCAAGATGGTCATGGCGATGCGGGAGGGCGTCCTGCCGCGCACCCTGCACGTCGACGAGCCCACCCCCCGGGTCGACTGGTCGGCCGGCTCCGTGCGGCTGCTGACCGAGAACCTCGACTGGCCCGCGCCGGACGGGCGGCCGCGCCGCGCCGGCGTGTCCTCGTTCGGCATGAGCGGCACCAACGCCCACGTCATCCTGGAAGAGCACATACCCGGCCCCGGCCCCGAGCCCGAGCCCGAGCCCGAGACCGCCGAGACCGCCCCCTCCGTCTGCGCCGCCCCCTCCGCCTCCCCGGTCCTGCCCTGGCCGCTGTCCGCCAAGTCGGCCGACGCGCTGCGGGCCCAGGCCCGCGAACTGCGGACGTTCCTGTCGGCCCGTCCCGGTCACGCGCCGGCCGACGTCGGCCGCTCGCTCGCGCTCTCGCGGACCTCCTTCGACCACCGCGCCGTGCTCGTCGCCGGCCACCCGGACGCCTTCGACACCGCGCTGTCGGCGCTGGCCGACGGCACAGCGGCCGCCAACCTGGTCGAAGGACAGGCACCCGACGGCCGCGCCAAGGTCGTCTTCGTCTTCCCCGGCCAGGGCTCCCAGTGGACGGGCATGGCCACGGAACTGCTCGCCACCAGCCCCGTCTTCGCCGACCGCATGGAGCAGTGCGAGCGGGCCCTGTCCCGGTTCGTCCCGTGGACGCTGCGCGAGGTGCTCACCGACGAGGCCGCCCTGGCCCGCGTCGACGTGGTGCAGCCCGCCCTGTGGGCGGTGATGGTGTCCCTCGCCGCCCTCTGGCGTTCGTACGGGGTGGAACCGGCGGCCGTCCTCGGCCACTCGCAGGGCGAGATCGCCGCGGCCTGCGTCGCGGGCGGCCTCTCCCTCGAGGACGGCGCACGGGTGGTGGCCCTGCGCAGCAAGGCCCTCCTCGCCCTCTCCGGCCGCGGCGGCATGGTGTCCGTCCCCCTGCCGCGCGAGGAGGTGGCGGCCGGCCTCGACGAGCGGCTGTCCATCGCCGCGGAGAACGGACCCCGCTCGGTCGTCGTCTCGGGCGACCCCGAGGCGCTCGGCGAACTGCTCGCCGCGACCGAGGGCGCCCGCCGGATCAACGTCGACTACGCCTCCCACTCCGCCCACGTCGAGGAGATCCGGGACGAACTCCTCACCGTCCTCGCCGGGCTCACCCCGCGCCCGGCGGACGTGCCCTTCTTCTCGACGGTCACCGGCGACTGGCAGGACACCGCCGGACTGGACGCGGAGTACTGGTACCGCAACGCCCGCCGGACGGTGCGCTTCGAGGAGTCCACGCGCGCCCTGCGCGAGCAGGGGTTCGGCGTGTTCGTCGAGAGCAGCCCGCACCCGGTGCTGGTCCAGGGCCTCGGGGACGGCGCCGTCGGATCGCTGCGCCGTCAGGACGGCGGACCGGCGCGGTTCCTGCTCTCGCTGGCCGAGGCCCACGTGCGGGGCGTCGCCGTCGACTGGTCGCCCGCCTTCCCCGGTGCCGGCCCGGCCCACGTCGACCTGCCCACCTACGCCTTCCGGCGCCGGCGTTACTGGCCCCGCCCCGGCACGGGCCGCCCGGCAGGGTCCGACCCGGCGGAGTCGGCCTTCTGGGAGGCCGTCGAACGCGCCGACCTGCCCGCGCTGTCCGGCACACTCGGCGCCGCCGGACCGGAGCTGGACGCCCTGGAGACCACCCTGCCCGTACTC
The DNA here is from genome assembly GCF_055575515.1 of Streptomyces sp. NPDC034086. Lineage (NCBI taxonomy): Bacteria > Bacillati > Actinomycetota > Actinomycetes > Kitasatosporales > Streptomycetaceae > Streptomyces > Streptomyces sp. NPDC034086. The sequence goes on from NZ_JBVISM010000037.1 coordinate 3,801, forward strand.
ACCGCCTGGCGTGCGGGACACCGCCGGCGGTCCACCGTCGACTCCTGGCGCTACCGGGCGGTCTGGGAACCCACGGCCGCGGACGCCCCCGTACACCTCTCGGGCCGGTGGCTGGTGGTGGCGGAGGGGGTGGGTGACGGGCTGGTGGGTGTGTTGTCGGCGTCGGGTGCCGAGGTGGTGGAGCTGGTGGGGGG
>NZ_JBVISM010000038.1:0-3152 GCF_055575515.1 Streptomyces sp. NPDC034086
GTTCTTCGTTCTTGCGTTTCCGACTCTATCAGACTCTTTCGTGTCCGATTTCCTCGGCGCTTTCGAGGTCCTGCGCTTTCGCGCTTTCCCTTTCCAGCGGCTCCGACTCTATCAGAAGCTTTCCACCGGATTTCCCGGGCTTCGGCTTCCTGAATGAGAAGTCGGCTGTGCCCCACGGGAATTCAATTCCATTTGGGGGCGAGAGAGATGTTAAACCATCGCTGCCGAACTTGTCCAGTTCGAGGCAACCGTTCGAATCTACCTCCCCACAGCTGCCGTGTCAACGGTCTGCGGGACGACGAGGAGACTAGCAGCTCAGGCCGCTCGTACGCACATCAGGCCGCGGTCGGGAGGGTCGCCGTGCGGTCGGCCTCCTCCACGTCGCCCGCCTCGCCGGCGCGGGAGGCCCGGCCTCCCAGGACGTAGACGTAGACGAGGAACGCCGCCTCCGCGAGGACGCCGATGGAGACGCGGGCCCAGGTGGGAAGGCCCGAGGGGGTCACGAAGCCCTCGATCAGGCCGGACACGAACAGGACCGCGGCCAGGCCGATCGCCATGCCGAGGGCGGCGCGGCCCTGTTCGGCGAGGGCCGTGCGGCGGGTGCGGGGACCCGGGTCGATGACCGTCCAGCCGAGGCGCAGGCCCGTACCGGCGGCGACGAAGACGGCGGTCAGTTCGAGGAGGCCGTGCGGGAGGATCAGCCCGAGGAAGACGTCGAGGCGGCCGGCGGAGGCCATCAGGCCGAGGCCGACGCCGAGGTTCGCCATGTTGAGGAAGAGGATCCAGAGCACCGGGAGCCCGAGGAAGGCGCCGAGGACGAGGCAGACGGCGGCGGCCTGGGCGTTGTTCGTCCAGACCTGGGCGGCGAAGGAGGCCGCCGGGTGGCTGGAGTAGTAGGTCTCGTACTCGCCGCCCGGCCGCGTCAGCTCCTTGAGGTGCTCCGGGGCCGCGATCGCGCTCTGCACCTCGGGGTGGGTGGCTATCCACCAGCCGATGAGCACGCCGAGGGCCGTGGAGAGCAGTGCGGTGGGTATCCACCAGCGGCGGCTGCGGTAGACGGCGGCCGGGAAGCCCTCGGTGAAGAAGCGCGCGGCGTCGCGCCAGCCGGCGCGGCGGGTGCCGGTGACGGTGGAGCGGGCGCGGGCGACGAGCTGGGTGAGGCGGCCCGTCAGCATCGGGTCGGGTGCGCTCGACTGGACCAGGGAGAGGTGGGTGGAGGTGCGCTGGTAGAGGGCGACGAGCTCGTCGGCCTCCGCCCCGGTGAGGCGGCGGCCCCGGCCGAGGAGCTGCTCCAGGCGGTCCCACTCCGTCTGGTGGGCCGCCACGAAGACGTCGAGATCCATCCGGTTACCGCTCCCCTGCCCCTGGCCACCCGATACGGCTTACTTCTCCTGTCGTCAGCTTGGCAGACTGGGGTGGGCAGGGGTGGGTCAGGTCGGGGAAGGGTGCGCTCGGTGAGTGATCTGGTGACGGGAGACGCGGTCGTCCTGGGTCTGCGGCCGGCGCGGCTGCCGAGTCGGGCGCTCGCGGTCCTGCTCGATCTGGTCGTGTACGTCATCGGATACGTGGCGGTGCTGGTCGGGCTGCTCTACGCGACCTCCGGCCTCGACGAGGCCGCGCAGGCCGCGGTGAGCGTGGCGAGCTTCCTGCTGGTGCTGGTCGGCGTGCCGATCGCGGTGGAGACGCTGAGCCACGGCCGCTCGCTGGGGAAGCTGGCGTGCGGACTCCGGGTGGTGCGGGAGGACGGCGGGCCGATCCGGTTCCGGCACGCGCTGGTGCGCGGGGCCATGGGGGTCGTGGAGCTGCTGTTCTCGTTCGGGGCGGTCGCCTGTATCGCCTCGCTGATGTCGGAGCGGGGCCGGCGGCTGGGCGACGTCTTCGCCGGGACGCTGGTGGTCCGGGAGCGGGTGCCGGGGGCCCGGGTGATGCCGGTGCCCGCTCCGCCGCCGTGGCTGGCGGGGCGGTTCGCCGCGCTGGACCTGTCGGCGGTGCCGGACGGGCTGTGGCTGGCGATCCGGCAGTACCTGACGCGGATGGGCCAGCTGGACCCGCACACGGGTGCCGCGATGGCCGTGCGGCTCGCGGACGACGTGGTGGCGCGGACGGGGACGCCGGCGCCGGCCGGGGTGCCGGCCGCCGCGTTCCTGATGGCCGTGGTGCACGAGCGGCAGTCCCGGGACGCCGCGCGGGCCTTCGCGGTGGGCCGGGCCGCGGCCGTGGCCCCGGCGCCCCCCGCCGTCGTCCCCGCGGCGGCCTCCATGCCGGCGCCCGCTCCCGCGCCCGTGGTCCCCGTGGCCCCGCCGGCGCGCGGGACCGGGTTCGCTCCGCCCGCCTAGGCCGAGGAGGCGGGCTGGTCCTCGAAGGAGGACGGTGGGGTTTCCAGGTGTTCGAGTTCGATGCCGGGTGCCGAGAGGACCACGTCCCCCGCGATGTGCACGGTGTGGACCTCCCCCGTGTCGAGGGCGGTGACCTGGTACTCGTCCACCACCAGGGGGCCGCTGTCGGTGGGGTGCCCGGCGCGTGAGAGCAGGGCCCAGGCCTGGTCGACGGTGCGGGGTGCCAGGACCGGATCGGTCAGGGCGAGGAGCCGGACGCGGGTCGCGGGGGCCCCGGGGCGCAGGCGCAGCAGGCGGGCCGTGGCGATGAGGAAGGCCGGGGAGCTGCCGGTGAAGCCGGGCGCGGCGACGTTGCCCTCGGTGGCCTCGGCTCCGGTGGGGTCGGTGCGGACCCAGGTGACGCCGTCGATGGCGGCGCCGCGCACCTGCCAGCTCGCGGCGTTCGCCTCCAGGCGGATGGGGCGGCCGAGTGCGTCGATGGCCAGGTCCAGCGAGCCGCGGTGGCCCCCGTCGGGGGTGGTCAGCTGGGCGACGTAGCGCCAGCCGGAGGGGCCGGGGGCGCAGTGGAAGTGCTCCTCGCCGAGCGGGGTGCGGTCGTGGGGGTCGTGGAGCGAGTAGCGGCCGCGGGGCATGGCTGTGGTCCTCGGGTACGGGGCAGGCCCCCGGCGCGGGTGCCGGGGGCCTGCCTGGAGTGCTGCGGATCCGCCGGGGTCGGCGTCGTGGATCAGTAGCGGTAGTGGTCGGGCTTGTACGGGCCCTCGACCTTGACGCCGATGTACGCGGCCTGCTCCGGACGCAGGGTGGTGAGCTTGACGC
>NZ_JBVISM010000039.1:0-1985 GCF_055575515.1 Streptomyces sp. NPDC034086
CCGCCCCGGAAAGACAAGGACTGCCGAGAACCCCCCAAAGAAACGGGACGGTCCAGAGGAGAAGCACTCCCGTATCAGCGATGAGGCGGGGTGGGGCGGGCCCTGCCCGTGTCCCCATGCGGGCCCCCAGAGACCCTTGACGGGCCCCCGGGCGCGTCAGATCGCTACGTGCTCCCCATGGCATAGCGTCCGACGACCGTCCGGGGCTGATACCCGCACGAAATGTCGATCAGAGCCCCTTTCGGGGGCGGTCGGCGCGTCAGATCGCTACGCGCTCCTCCCGGCATAGCGTCCGGCCGCCGTCCTGGGCCGGTACCCGCACTTGATGTCGATCAGAGCACCCTTCGGCAGCGGTGGGCGCGTCGGATCGCTACGGGCCCCTCATGGGGCCGTGTCTCACAGATGCGTGGAATGCAGGGCTTCCAGGGCTTCCCTCGCGGAGAAGGACTCGAGCAGGCGGAGGGTCGGGCCCTGTTCGGAGACCAGGACGGCGTAGTTCGCCGGGATGAGGGAGGGGTCGCCCCAGGGCTCCTTGACGTGCGCGCGGGCGAGGAGGCGGCCGGAAGTGTGCCGGATCCAGGGGATGACGAGGAGATCGGCCAGGTCCGGGTACGTCAGGGGCGCGGTGGTGGGGTGTTCGACGATTTCCACCGGACTGGGGAGACCGTCGCCCCGGCAGGCGAGGAGACGGGAAGCGATGTCGCGCCGCACACCCCAGCTCTCCGCGATGACGGAGATGTCCACCCGCGTGGTCTCACTGATGGCCACCTGGTGTTCGAGGAGACCGCACACCAGCAGCTCCAGTCCGGCCTCCTGCTCGCCGATGTCCCAGCAGACCTGGACCTCACGCCCCTCAGCCTCCGGCAAGAGGCGGACGAAACGGTTCCATACGTCGGCTTCAGCGATCATCCGGAGAGGCTAACGGTCAATGTGATTGCGGTGATCACCTCCGTGGCGAAACGATGCGCCTATGGAGCAGCCGAAAGACACCATTGACTGTGAAGGCTTCGTCCTGCGGCGCTGGCGGGAGGAGAGCGACTTCGACGCCCTCCTCCGCCTGAGCGAGGAATCCCTCGACCACTTGAGCCCGTGGATGCCGTGGGCACGCTCCCACACGCCGCAGCACACACGGGACTTCCTCGCCGGCTGCGATCCGAACTGGCGCAGCGGCGAGGCGTACAACTACGCGATCACCGTGGACGGCCGGCCCGTAGGCAGCCTCTCCCTCTACCTCGCCGACGAACCACAGGGACGTGCGGTCGGCTACTGGCTGCACCCGGCCGCCACCGGCCGGGGCATGGCCACCCGGGCAGCGGCGGCCGCAGTCCGCGAGGCGTTCGCCCTGCCGGGCGTGGAGTACGTCGAGATCGCGCACGATCCGGCCAACTCCGCCAGCGCCGCCGTCCCCAAGCGCCTGGGATTCACGCTGTCCTCGCAGGACGCAACGGGCGTCACCTGGCGGCTGCACGCGCCACCGACCGCCGAGGAGCCCGTAGCGATCTGACGCGCCCAACGCTCCCCAATGGCGCTCTGATCGACATCAAGTGCGGGTACCGGCCCAGGACGGCGGCCGGACGCTATGCCGGGAGGAGCGCGTAGCGATCTGACGCGCCCACCGGTCCCGGATGGTGCTCTGATCGACATTCCGTGCGGGTATCAGCCCCGGACGGTCGTCGGACGCTATGCCGCGAGAAGCGCGTAGCGATCTGACGCGCCCACCGCTCCCGAAAGGGGCTCTGATCGACATCGCGTGCAGGTATCAGCCCCGGACGGTCGCCGGACGCCATGCCATGGGGAGCACGTAGCGATCTGACGCGCCCGGGTGGATGGCCGGGGGTCTCTGGGGGCCCGCATGCGGGACACGGGCAGGGCCCGACCACCCCGTCTCACCGCTGATACGGGAGTCCTTCCCCTCTGGACCGTCCCGTTTCTTTGGGGGGTTCTCGGCAGTCCTTGTCTTTCCGGGGCGGGACGGTCGGTCAAGG
>NZ_JBVISM010000041.1:0-1655 GCF_055575515.1 Streptomyces sp. NPDC034086
TCCTCCAGGTTCTCCTTCATGATCACCGTGGACTTCACCAGGAGCCCCGACATGCCGATCACGTCGGCCTTGTGCTCCTGCGCCGCCTCCAGGATCGCGGAGACCGGCTGCTTGATGCCGATGTTGACCACGTTGTAGCCGTTGTTGGTGAGGATGATGTCGACCAGGTTCTTGCCGATGTCATGGACGTCGCCGCGGACGGTGGCCAGCACGATGGTGCCCTTGCCCTCGTCGTCGGTCTTCTCCATGTGCGGCTCCAGGTAGGCGACCGCCGTCTTCATCACCTCCGCCGACTGCAGCACGAACGGCAGCTGCATCTGACCCGAACCGAACAGCTCACCGACGACCTTCATCCCCTCCAGCAGGGTGTCGTTGACGATGTCCAGCGCCGGACGCGCCCGCAACGCCTCGTCCAGATCGGCTTCCAGGCCGTTCTTCTCGCCGTCGATGATCCGCCGCCGCAGCCGCTCCTCCAACGGCAGCGCCAGGAGCTCCTCGGCCCGCCCGGCCTTCAACGACTTGGTGTTCACGCCCTCGAAGAGCGCCATCAGCTTCTGCAGCGGGTCGTAGTCCTCCGTCCGCCGGTCGTAGATCAGGTCCAGAGCCGTGCGCACCTGCTCCTCGTCGAACCGCGCGATCGGCAGGATCTTCGATGCGTGCACGATCGCCGAATCCAGACCCGCCTTGACGCACTCGTCGAGGAAGACGGAGTTCAGCAGCACACGCGCGGCCGGATTCAGACCGAAGGAAATGTTCGACAGACCCAGCGTCGTCTGCACCTCGGGATGACGGCGCTTGAGCTCACGGATCGACTCGATCGTCGCGATCCCGTCCTTACGGGACTCCTCCTGCCCCGTGCAGATCGTGAACGTCAACGTGTCGATCAGGATGTCCGACTCACGGATCCCCCAGTTCGACGTCAGATCCGCGATCAGCCGTTCCGCGATGGCGACCTTGTGCTCGACCGTGCGCGCCTGGCCCTCCTCGTCGATCGTCAGCGCGATCAGCGCGGCACCGTGCTCGCGCGCCAGCGCCGTGACCTTCGCGAACCGCGACTGGGGCCCGTCACCGTCCTCGTAGTTCACCGAGTTGATCACCGCACGCCCGCCGAGCTTCTCCAGACCCGCCCGGATCACCGCGACCTCGGTCGAGTCCAAAACGACCGGCAGCGTCGACGCCGTCGCGAACCGGCCCGCCAGCTCCTCCATGTCGGCCACACCATCACGGCCCACGTAGTCCACACACAGGTCCAGCATGTGCGCGCCCTCACGGATCTGGTCCCGGGCCATCTCCACACAGTCGTCCCAACGGCCCTCCAGCATGGCCTCACGGAACTTCTTCGACCCGTTCGCGTTCGTCCGCTCACCGATCGCCATGTACGAGGTGTCCTGCCGGAACGGCACCGTCTGGTACAGCGACGCCGCACCCGGCTCCGGCCGCGGACTACGAGCGGTGACCGCGGCACCGCGCACCCGCTCCACCACCTGCCGCAGGTGCTCCGGCGTCGTACCGCAGCAGCCCCCGACCAGGGACAGCCCGTACTCCCGCACGAACGTCTCCTGCGCGTCCGCCAGCTCCGGAGCGGTCAGCGGATAGTGCGCACCGCCCTTGGTCAGCACCGGCAGACCCGCGTTCGGCATGCACGACAACGGAAT
>NZ_JBVISM010000042.1:0-1563 GCF_055575515.1 Streptomyces sp. NPDC034086
GGAAAGTGGTGGAGCCGGCGATCCAAGGTGGTAGTAGGTAAGCGATGGGGTGACGCAGGAAGGTAGTCCAGCCCGGGCGGTGGTTGTCCCGGGGTAAGGGTGTAGGCCGTGTGGTAGGCAAATCCGTCACACGTTAAGGCTGAGACCTGATGCCGAGCCGATTGTGGTGAAGTGGATGATCCTATGCTGTCGAGAAAAGCCTCTAGCGAGTTTCATGGCGGCCCGTACCCTAAACCGACTCAGGTGGTCAGGTAGAGAATACCGAGGCGTTCGGGTGAACTATGGTTAAGGAACTCGGCAAAATGCCCCCGTAACTTCGGGAGAAGGGGGGCCATTCCTGGTGATGAGACTTGCTCTCTGAGCTGGGGGTGGCCGCAGAGACCAGCGAGAAGCGACTGTTTACTAAAAACACAGGTCCGTGCGAAGCCGTAAGGCGATGTATACGGACTGACGCCTGCCCGGTGCTGGAACGTTAAGGGGACCGGTTAGTGACCTTTCGGGGTTGCGAAGCTGAGAACTTAAGCGCCAGTAAACGGCGGTGGTAACTATAACCATCCTAAGGTAGCGAAATTCCTTGTCGGGTAAGTTCCGACCTGCACGAATGGCGTAACGACTTCTCGACTGTCTCAACCATAGGCCCGGTGAAATTGCACTACGAGTAAAGATGCTCGTTTCGCGCAGCAGGACGGAAAGACCCCGGGACCTTTACTACAGTTTGATATTGGTGTTCGGTTCGGCTTGTGTAGGATAGGTGGGAGACTTTGAAGCAGCCACGCCAGTGGTTGTGGAGTCGCCGTTGAAATACCACTCTGGTCGTGCTGGATGTCTAACCTCGGTCCGTGATCCGGATCAGGGACAGTGTCTGATGGGTAGTTTAACTGGGGCGGTTGCCTCCCAAAGGGTAACGGAGGCGCCCAAAGGTTCCCTCAGCCTGGTTGGCAATCAGGTGTTGAGTGTAAGTGCACAAGGGAGCTTGACTGTGAGACCGACGGGTCGAGCAGGGACGAAAGTCGGGACTAGTGATCCGGCGGTGGCTTGTGGAAGCGCCGTCGCTCAACGGATAAAAGGTACCCCGGGGATAACAGGCTGATCTTCCCCAAGAGTCCATATCGACGGGATGGTTTGGCACCTCGATGTCGGCTCGTCGCATCCTGGGGCTGGAGTCGGTCCCAAGGGTTGGGCTGTTCGCCCATTAAAGCGGTACGCGAGCTGGGTTTAGAACGTCGTGAGACAGTTCGGTCCCTATCCGCTGTGCGCGTAGGAATATTGAGAAGGGCTGTCCCTAGTACGAGAGGACCGGGACGGACGAACCTCTGGTGTGCCAGTTGTCCTGCCAAGGGCATGGCTGGTTGGCTACGTTCGGGAGGGATAACCGCTGAAAGCATCTAAGCGGGAAGCCTGCTTCAAGATGAGTATTCCCACCTCCTTGAGAGGGTAAGGCTCCCAGTAGACGACTGGGTTGATAGGCCAGATGTGGAAGCCCGGTAACGGGTGGAGCTGACTGGTACTAATAGGCCGAGGGCTTGTCCTCAGTTGCTCGCGTCCACTGTGTTAGTTCTGAAG
>NZ_JBVISM010000043.1:0-1339 GCF_055575515.1 Streptomyces sp. NPDC034086
ATCCTGGAGGCGGCGCAGGAGCACAAGGCCGACGTGATCGGCATGTCGGGGCTCCTGGTGAAGTCCACGGTGATCATGAAGGAGAACCTGGAGGAGCTCAACCAGCGCAAGCTGGCGGCCGACTACCCCGTCATCCTCGGCGGCGCCGCCCTGACCCGCGCCTACGTCGAACAGGACCTCCACGAGATCTACGAGGGCGAGGTCCGCTACGCCCGCGACGCCTTCGAAGGCCTGCGACTGATGGACGCCCTCATCGCCGTCAAGCGCGGCGTCCCCGGCGCCGAACTCCCACCCCTCAAACAGCGCCGTGTGCCGCGGCGGACCGCGGTCCTCGATGTGCGCGAGCCGGAGGACGCCGGCCGCTCGGACGTGGCCGTCGACAACCCGGTGCCCGAGCCGCCGTTCCTCGGCACCCGGGTCGTCAAGGGCATCCCGCTCAAGGACTACGCGGGATGGCTGGACGAGCAGGCGCTCTTCAAGGGCCAGTGGGGCCTCAAGGACGCCGCCTCCCTCGAGACGGAGGGAAGGCCCCGGCTGCGCGGCTGGCTGGAGCGCATGCACACCGAGCGGCTCCTCGAGGCGGCCGTGGTCTACGGCTACTTCCCCTGCGTCTCCAAGGGGGACGACCTGATCGTCCTCGACGAGGACGGGGGAGAGCGGACCCGGTTCACCTTCCCGCGCCAGAGCCGCGGCCGCCGGCTCTGCCTCGCCGACTTCGTGCGCCCCGACGACTCCGGCGAGACCGACGTCGTCGGCCTCCAGGTCGTCACCGTCGGCTCGCGGATCGGCGAGGCCACCGCCAGGCTCTTCGAGTCCGGCTCCTACCGCGACTACCTGGAGCTGCACGGCCTGTCCGTCCAGCTCGCCGAGGCCCTGGCCGAGTACTGGCACGCCCGCGTCCGCGCCGAGCTCGGCATCGCCGGAGCCGATCCGGCGGCCATGGACGGCATGTTCCGCACCGAGTACCAGGGCTGCCGCTACTCCCTCGGCTACCCGGCCTGCCCCGAGCTGGCGGACCGGGCCAAGATCGCAGGCCTCCTCCGGCCCGAGCGGATCGGCGTCCACCTCTCCGAGGAGTTCCAGCTCCACCCCGAGCAGTCCACCGACGCCATCGTCATCCACCACCCCGAGGCCGGCTACTTCAACGCGGGAGGCCGCCGATGACCTCCGGTTCCGTACGAGTGCAAGGAGCACCGCCCATGCCCGCCGAATTCACGGACTTCAAGGTCGCCGACCTTTCCCTCGCCGCTTTCGGCCGCAAGGAGATCACCCTGGCCGAGCACGAGATGCCGGGTCTGATGTCGATCCGCAAGGAGTACGCGCAGGCCCAGCCGCTGGC
>NZ_JBVISM010000044.1:0-1336 GCF_055575515.1 Streptomyces sp. NPDC034086
TTCCTCCACACCTACAACCACCACCGCTGCCACACCGCACTCGACGGACACCCACCCATCAGCCGCGTCAACAACCCTGCGGGTCAATACACCTACGGCACGCCGGCATCCGTCCGGCGGACGGGGCGGGTCCGCAGCCAGTACGAGCGGCCGCGACGGCCAGGGGGACGCCGTACCCGGCGAAGGCGGCCGTCCCGATCCAGCCGGCCGGCAGCGCGTCGCCCGAGGAGGGGAAGTCTCCGCGCCGCAAGGTCACCACCCGCCCGGCACGGGCACGGCGACGGCTCCGCGCACCCCGCGGCGGACTCGCCGTGACAAGGTGACCGGGGCGCGTGCCGGCCCCAGCTGACACTCGGTCATGATGGTTCCTCCTCGGGCGGTTTCCGCCCCGAACGTACGACACGGAGTTCCCTCATGCGCACCCACCGGAGCCGTTCCGCGGCCCTGGCCACCTTCCTCGGGCTCACCCTGGCCCTGACCGCCTGCGGCGGCGGCTCCACGGACCGGTCGCTCAAGGCTCCTCCTCCGGCCCCGGCGTCCAGCGGGCGCCCGGCGGCCGCCGGCCCCGCCCCGACGGCGACGCCGACCGCTGCCGGGACGCCGCCCGCCACCGCGAGCCCGGCCCCGACGGGCCCGGACGGCAAGGGCGCGGGCGGCGCGGGCGGCGCGGCCGCCGATGACAGCTACGCGTACACCCACCCGTGCTCCGCACGGAACATCACCGTCAAGGTGACCTCGCCGGAGGGCTTCCCCGCCACCGTCCGCGTCATCACGGTGACGAACAACGGCTCCACCGTGTGCGGGCTCGACTTCCACCCCGCCGTGGGCTTCAGCGCCCAGGGCACCGCCCTCGGCATCCAGGCGACGCCTCCCAGCGGCCTCGGCGGCGCACCGGCCCATCCCGTGCGGCCGGGGGCGACGACGTACGCGGCCGTGGACCTCAACCCGTCGGGCGGCAGCGGCCCCGTCGCCGACGAGATCAACATCCTGGCCGACCCGGGGCACATGCCGAACGCGGACGGCGTGAGCCTTCCGCTGGCCGCCCCGCACTCCGTCGCCCGCCCGAAGGTCGGCCTCTACCACTTCACCGCCCGCGATTCGTTCCACACGTTGTAGGCGTCACCGGCGAACCTGACGGGGCGGCTCACTCGCCCCGTCCCGGCGGGCGCGGCACGCGAAGACGCCCGCCCCGGGTGTCCCGGGCGGGCGTCTCGCGTGCTGGGGGGTGGGGTACCGGTGGCTTAGTACCAGTGGTTGGCCTGCCAGAAGTTCCAGGCGCCGACCGGGCTGCCGTAGCGGTCGTTCATGTAGTCCAGGCCCCACTTGATCTGCGTGG
>NZ_JBVISM010000045.1:0-1085 GCF_055575515.1 Streptomyces sp. NPDC034086
ATTGACCCGCAGGGTTGTTGACGCGGCTGATGGGTGGGTGTCCGTCGAGTGCGGTGTGGCAGCGGTGGTGGTTGTAGGTGTGGAGGAAGTCTGCCAGGGCCGCTGTCCGCTCGTCGTTTGAGGTGTAGGGCCGCAGGTAGGCCCACTCGTCCAGGAGGGTGCGGTTGAAGCGTTCGACCTTGCCGTTGGTCTGTGGCCGGTAGGGCCTGGTGCGTTTGTGGGTGATGCCGGCCGCGGCCAGGGTCTGGGTGAACAGCTTGGACTTGTAGCAGGCGCCGTTGTCGGTCAGGACGCGTTCGACGGTGATGCCGTGGGCCTGGAAGAACGTGTTGGCCCGCTGCCAGAATCCGGCGGCTGTCTCCTTGCGTTCGTCGGTGAGGACTTCGCTGTAGGCCAGGCGGGAGTGGTCGTCGACGGCGGAGTGGACGTAGCTGTAGCCGATCACGGGTGTGGAGCTCTTGCGCTCGGTGGTGGTGGCCTGCCGGTTGCGGTCGCCGTCAGTTCGGCCCACGGCCCGCCATCCGCCGCCGTGAGGGATGTTGCCGAGCTTCTTGATGTCGACATGGACCAGCTCGCCGGGCCGGGCACGCTCGTAACGCCTGATCGGCTCTCCGGTGGGCCGGTCCAGCCAGGCCAGGCGGTGCAGGCTGTGCCGGACCAGGATCCGGTGGACGGTCGAGGCGGGCAGGCCGAGGATCGGGCCGATCCGTGCGGGGCCGAGTTTGCGGCTTCGACGCAGGTCACAGACTCGGGCCTCGATCGCGGGCGACGTCCGGTGGGGTGTCGTGCGGGGGCGGCTGGAACGGTCGTGGAGTCCAGCGTCGCCTTCCGTGCGCCAGCGGCGGACCCATTTGTGGGCGGTGGCCCGCGATATGCCCATCTCGGCCGCGACATGCGCGACAGGGCGGCCCGAGCGGACTCGCTCGACCAGTAGCCGCCTACCGAAGACGGTCAGCCGGGCATTACGGTGGGACACGAAGGCCTCCGTGCGGTGAGTTCCTAGACAGCTCCCACCACACCGGAGGTCTTCGCCATGTTCAAGACCAGCCGAGTGTCAACAACGCTCGTGATCAATACACCTAGCC